>CAWHPH010000048.1:0-32363 GCA_963831135.1 uncultured Alphaproteobacteria bacterium | reverse complement strand
AGAACGACACGCTGATCGTGCGGGCGGCGTTGGCAGGCAAGCCCCCGATCTACCGAGACATTGAAATAGAGGCGTCGAAGTCGCTTTACCGGCTTGCCGAAGCGATCAATTTCGCGTTCGACTTCGATTTCGATCACGCCTTCGGCTTCTATAGCGGGCTCACCGAAGCGACGATGCGGAAGGCGCGGCCGATCTATGAACTGTTCGCCGACATGGGCGAGGCCGATCCTGGCGTGCTCGGCGTAAAGAGGACGAACATTGCGCAGGCTTTTCCGGCAATTGGACATACCATGTTGTTCTTATTCGATTATGGCGACGAATGGCGCTTTCGGGTGACGCTGAAAGGGAGTGGGAAGAAGATCGCGAAAGTCCGCTACCCTCGGGTTGTAGCGACAAGCGGCGAGGCTCCCGCGCAATATCCGGATCCCGACGATGAAGCGGATGACTTGCCGACCTATGGCATCAATTTGGCGACAGACAAAAAAATAGAAATCAGCAGACGTAAAAAATAAGAATTGGCTGACCGAGCAAGCGTAACCCTCGGGGTGAAATAACCCGTCGTCTATCCTGGCCGTCCGCGATGGGTTTCGCGTTCGCTCAACCCATCCTACACACTTCCCTACACACTTCCGTATCGTTTCACCGCCGCCAAGACCAGCAACGAGGGAGATGTTTCATGAGCGACACCGTTGCGCCCAGCGGGGCAATTCCGCCCGACGATCCGAACCGGAAACTGTCCGTCGTCCAACCAGACGATCCGGCGCTGCGCCACGTTGCCGTCGTCGGCGGCACCTACACGATCCTGCTCAGCGGAGGCGATACCGCCGGGCGCTATTGCCTGATCGATATGCTGGTGCCGCAGGGCGCCGGGCCCGGACCGCACCGGCACGATTTCGAGGAGATGTTCACGCTGCTCGATGGCGAGGTCGAGTTCACCTTTCGCGGCAAGACATCCGTGGTCAAGACCGGAATGACCGTGAACATCCCCGCCAACGCACCGCACTTCTTCAAGAACACCGCCGTGAAGACGGCACGCCTGCTCTGCATGTGCACGCCGGCCGGACAGGAGGAGTTCTTCGCGGCGCTCGGCGCGCGCGTGGCCAGTCGCACGACGCCTGCGCCAAAGCCCAGCGAGGAAGAGATGCGGGCGTTCGCCCAGAAGGCCGCGGCGCTCGCGCCCCGCTTCCACACCGAACTGTTGAAGCCGTAACAGCCGTAGGATGGGTTGAGCACTTGTGCGAAACCCATCGTCCATCCTCGCAACCACATGATGGGTTTCGCGTTCGCTCAACCCATCCTACAAACGACGCTTTCCGCCCCCCACCAACGGCCCGCACCCCAAAAAGACCACTGAACATGCCCGACATGCTCGCTTTCGATCCCGCCGTCGCCGGTGAGCGCGCGGCCGTTCGCCTGATGCTGCGCAGCCTCGTGATAATGGCTTTTGCGGCTGCCGCCATTGCCTCGGCCGGCGCGCAGACGGCCGACAAGGAAAAGCACATGATCGAAGGCGTGCGCGACGCGCGCTATTGCGAGATCATCCCCGTGGTCCGCCGCGGCATTCACCTCCGCGCCACCGTCTACAACACGCTCGGCCTCAACGATTGTCCGCCCGCGATCTGGGACAAGATCACCGAAGCCGCCATGAAGAAGCGCTTTCGCGCGCCCCGCGTCGCGCTCAACGGCCCGCGCCATTTCCTGATGGATGAGATCGCGGCCGCCGGCGACACCGCTGCGGGCCAAACCGTCGAGGCCGGCGGGCTTTCGCTCACCGCGCGCGCAACGATCGAACTCAGTCTGCTCGGTCTGCGCTCAAAGCCGTATCGCGAACGCACGATCGACCGCGAGACCCGCTATGTCTTCAAGGCCGGGAAACCGGTCTTCCTGTTGGTGCGGCCGGACGGACGCCGCTACGCCATGCAGTCCTATGCGCAGATGATAGACAAATCGCTATCCTATGCCGACCTGCCGGCACTCGGCGGCCGGCTCAAGCTGCCCGCCGGCTGGCGCTACGAGACCATGACGCCAGCGACCGATCTCATCATCGGCGCGCAGGGCCGCGCGACCGTCATCCAGGACGATCTCGACGACACCTATCAGAAGCTCGATTGAGCGGCGAACGTGGCCCGGGTTGAGCGAAGCGAAACCCGGGGCGGCCTCGCGGTGGGGTCCCGAATTTGGCTGCCGCCAAGTCCGGTCACACGCTGATCCAATGGTCACCGAAAACAACCAGGCCGACCCGTTCGGACCTTGTACGATCCAGGGTCTGCAGCAGCGCTGCACTCACATGCTGCCCCGCGTCCGGGATAAGCTCGCGATACCGCCCAAGGCAATAAAGGCGCTTGACGGAACAAACCAAGAACATATAGTACTAATGACTTGGAAGTCGCGTGATGGGGCGGTGATGACCGGCAGTAATGGTGGGGGAAACAGGCAAACGAGCGAACTTTCGGGCATGAGTTCGCAAGAACTCATGCAGGCCCATCTGGAAGCCGAGGCGCGCTACCTGACGACAACGGGCGCGGAGCAGCAGCGTTGGTTCGACCGCCGTGTCGAAATCGCCGCCGAATTCACCGCGCGATTCGGATCGTGGCCGGAGCCAAAACGAAGCGCGGAAGATCCGGCGGCGCGCTCTTATCGGATCCCGAGCGCGGATGAGATCAAAGCCTTTGGCGAAACCGAACTTGAGCGGACATATCTAGAGAGTATCGAGGCTGCTGAAACGACCGATCATATCGGACGCAAGAACCGGTTCGCAGGTGTTCGGTCGGCAATCGTTCAGGAGTTGAAGGCGCGCGGGATAGAGCGCCCTTTTTTCCGGCGGCTGACCGAGCATTCCGATCCGCAAGTGCGAGCCGCGGCGTCGGCCCATCTGACCTGGCTGGATAGGCCAGCGAGCGAATCGGTGCCGATCCGGACGCCCTCTTTGCGAGCTGAGATGCTGTGGCAATGCGATCATCCGCCGCCATTGGCAATGACGCGTGACGAGATTGCGGCGCGTCTTCGTCACAGCGTGCCGGTCGCATGCGATCGCCTCATGGAGATGGCCTTGCCGGCCATCCGCCTGTGGCCGCAACGCCGCGCCGACATACCAGCCACCACGACGCGTTTTGGCGGAACACCGCTGGCGCCGCGCAGTTGGCAATGGCCAACCTACGAAGCGGAGCCACTACTTTTTATTGGCCAAGTGAATTGCGCCGAATTGTTCGGCTTGCCGGGCGCCGAGCTATTGCCGCCTTCCGGTCTGCTTGCCTTTTTCGGGGATCACGATGGGGTCACGGGTTGCTTCCCGTTCGCCGACGGCGGCATTTATCATTGGGCAGACGTCGATCGTCTCGCGCCCACCCAGGCGTTGATCGAGCCAAGCGAGGTGTTTCTCTCGTGCGCGCTCGTACCGCACGCAATCCTCGACTTGCCTCATCCGTTCAGCCGTGCGGTTCGCGAACTTGCGCTGGCCAGCAACGAGGAAAAATCCTATCACGAGGCGTGGCTGGACATATGCAATCACGGTATTCCCGACGCCTGCGTCGGCTATGCCGGCTTTAGCAAGCTATTGGGTTGGCCAGATCTGGTGCAGAGCGATCTTTGGCGCTTTGACACGAGCGACGACGCCCGTCTCTTGCTTCAGGTCGATTCGTATTGCAACGGCGAAGACACTCAGGGATGGGGCCCCGGCGGATCGCTCTATTATGTCCTCTCTGAGCAGGATTTGCGCGCGCACAACTACGAAAGCTGCGAGTTCGAAGGCCAGTTCACTTGAGCGCCGCCTTTATCTGATCCGCCGGCCCGCGCGGATTGTAGCCGCGCGTTGATTGAATGAAAACGCAATCGGAAGCTCGCAGCTCCTGATTTGTGCTCCCTACCCCGTCGTGCTAGGCGCACGCTCTGGGAGCCCCTCTTCATGCCTGACGCCCTCGAACTTCTCAAAACCCGGCGCTCGTTCAAGGCGGTCGAGCTTTGCGGTCCCGGCCCGTCGGCTGCCGAGATCGACACGCTGCTCACCGTCGCCGCGCGGGTGCCGGATCACGGCAAGCTCGCGCCGTGGCGCTTTATCGTGTTCGAGGGCGAGGCGCGGCAGCGCGGCGGGCGAAGCGATCGCCGCCGCGTTCCGCAGCAGATATCCGGACGCCAAGCCGGAGCAGGTCGACGCCGAGCGCGGACGGCTTGCGCGCGCGCCGCTCGTGATCGCCGTGGTCAGCCGCGCGGCGCCGCACTTCAAGATTCCCGAATGGGAGCAGGTGCTGTCCTCAGGCGCCGCGGCCATGAACCTCGTCACCGCGGCGCACGCGCTCGGTTACGGCGCCAATTGGATCACGGAATGGTATGCCTACGACCGGGCCGTGCTCGATGCGCTTGGGCTAAAGCCACACGAGCGCATCGCCGGCTTTGTTCACGTCGGCCGGCCGCCCGGCCCGCCCGAAGATCGCCCACGGCCGCCGCTCGACGAGATCGTGACCCGCTTTCCGCCCCGAGCATGATCCGGAAAAAGTAGCAAGCGTAGGGTGGGCTAAGGCGCGAAGCGCCGTGCCCACGTCTTGATTGCGAGATAAGGTCCGACCGGGCTTCGCGGAGCCTGTCATCGGGCCGGCCACTTTGGGCCGGACCGTTGGCTCAGCCCACCCTACCGAACTTGCGAAACCCATCGTCCATCGTCGCCGCCCGGTGATGGGTTTCGCTGCCGCTCAACCCATCCTAAAAACACAAACGACGCTCCCGCCCCTGCCGAGGATCCCGCCCCCAATAAAGGCCCGCACCGCATGCCCGATACCACGCCAGACACGCTCGAAATCGATCCCGCCGCGACCGACCCGCGCGCGGTCTATCGCCTGCTCATCGGCTCCGTAGTGCCGCGGCCGATCGGCTGGGCCTCGACCGTGAGCGCCGGCGGCGTGGCTAATCTGGCGCCGTTCTCGTTCTTCACGGTGGTGTGCGTCGCCCCGCCGATGGTGTCGCTGACCATCATGCGCAAGCCCGACGGCAGCGAGAAGCACACGCTCAAGAACGTGCGGGCGAACGGCGAGTTCTGCTTCAACGTGGTGACGCGGCCGGTGTGGCAGCAGATGGTGGATTCAGCCAACGGCTTTCCCGAAGACGATTCCGAATTCGCCGAGACCGGGCTGACGCCGATCCCGAGCGTGAAGGTCAAGCCGCCGCGCGTCAAAGAGGTGCCGATCCATTTCGAGTGCAAGCTCCACCAGGTGCTGGAGCTCGGCCCCAAGCGCCAGGCGCTGGTGATCGGCGAGGTGGTCCATATCCACGTCGATCCGGCGGTCATGACCGGCGGCTATATCGACATGCGCAAGCTCGATCCGGTCGGGCGCCTCAACGGCTTTTTCTACGCGACGCTCGGCGAAATCCTCGAGCGCCAATTCAACGATGGCGGGGCGCGATGACCGGCAAGAGTGTCTGCCCGTCGGCCAACCGCTGCCAACTCGAACGACAACATTCTAGCTCACCGGGGTGCACTGAGACGAAGCGCGCGGCGCCAGCGGGGCGTTGAATTCCAGCGTCACGCCGGCCCGGGCGCCGTAGCCATCGTGCAGCGCTTTCAACATGAAGTCGGCGATCCGGTTGAAGTCCGGCGGATCGGTCACGTCGAGCCAGATTTGAAAGTTTCCCGCCGAATCGTCGGTTGAGAATCCGAGGCGGCCGAGCGCAGCGATGGCGCTCGCGGGTAACCGGTATGAACGCGGCTCGGTTGGCTTGTTGTAGTAAAAGCCGGAGGAAGCTTCGCAGAGCATTCGCGTCCGGGTATCGAAGACACACTGCACATAGTCCTGTGGGCGCGCGGCAAAATCGATGATCAGAAACAGGTTCTGTGGACTGGCAGTATCGGCAGCCTCGTAAATTTGCTCCAGCCGATCGACGACTGGGCAGCGATACTCAACCAGCAGATCGTGAAAGCTCGTCGCCGCGTCTTCGGCAAGGACCGTTGCCGGTCCGAGAAGTATTGCCGCAATCATCGATAAACGCGCCAGCATCGCTATTCCTCGGTGATGATGAGTTTGACGCCGCGAGCCTTGGCATATTCGCGCGCGGCTTCGAGGGCGGCTATTTGCTCCGGCGTGCCGCCGCCTCTGGGAATGGAGATCCTGAGCACGCGGGCTACGGCGCCTTGAGAAGGCGCGTTCGACGGCCCTGGGACGAACGAATCGAAAACCGGAAATCGCGCGAACGGCGCGGGCGGGATATCCCCGCCCGTCCGATCCCAGACGAGCGTGAGCGCTAAGGTGGCCAACCAGAGCCGACAAGAAAGCCTGGGCCTTCCATTCATCGTCCGTGGGATTGCCGAACCGGTCATAGTACTCGCCGTCGTCGCCTTGCACCTTGGCCTGCAAACGTTCGGCGAGGCGCCACATTTTGCGGCGGATTTCGCGGTCGGGATTCTTCACCACGACGTTGCCGTTGTGGAGGTCGAACCAGGCCATGTCGCCGGCCTCGCCGTGATGCGACCAGGCGGTCCACACTGCGAGGCTTGGACGGTCGAGCCGAAACACCTTCCCGTAGGGCAGGCGCACCTCACAAAAGCCATCGAGACGCATCTCAGCGTCCGCGCGCACCATGGCAATCCATTCGTCCAACGAAATCTCCGGGCCGTGTTCGTCTTCGAAGCCATCCCAATTCTTCTTCCGCGTAATATGCAGGTCGTAACCCATCCGATGTTTCCCGCCCGGTACTTGCGTCTCAGAACAAAACAGGAACAAGCAGGAAAGTCAACGGCAGGTTGCAAGGGGGCTGTTGGTGAAGGGCGAACGGGATCCGAACTCGCAAAGCTGAGTGTCGCACAACTTGCTCAGGCTTATATCGAGAGCGTCCAAGCCGCAGGAGCCACCGGCCATATCGGAAGAAAAAACCGGCTTGCGCGGCAGCGTTCGAAGAACATGCGGGCTAGACTAGCTGCTACGCACCGTCGGCCGCCGCGGCATTGATCGCGCGCAGCAGCGTGAGCAGCGCGCGGTTGAGCGGTGCGGCCACACCGCGCCGCTCGGCCACGGCGACGATGGCGCCGGTCAGCGCCTCGACTTCGAGCGAACGGCCGGCAAGCCGGTCGAAATACATCGAGGTGCCGAGCTCGCCCGAGAAAGTGTGCAGCGTCGCGAGCGTGCGCGCGGCCTCGTCGTCGGCCAGCCGCACGCCGTCGGCCCGCGCAGCCGCCACCGCTTCGCCGAGGATCGCGCGGCAAAGCTCCTCCACATCCGGACGCCGCAACACCGCCTGCCGCTGCAACGTCAGCGCGGTGATCGGGTTGGCCACGGCATTGATCAACAGCTTACGCCACGCCAGCGTCGCGAACTCCGCGCTCAGCAGCACACGCAACTGCGTGCCGTCGAGCAGTTGCGCGAAGGCCCGCCCGGCCTCGTCGTCGGCCGCCACCAGATCGTGGGCGCCGGTATGGCGCAGCCGCACGCGATCGGGCGCGAGCCGCTCGCCGTTGTAATAAACGAGCACCGGCACCACTGCGGCGCCGCCGGCGAGCGGCGCGACACGCCCGACATGGTCGATGCCGTTCTGCAGGACGGCGACGCGCGTCGCCGGCGCGCACAGGCGTTGCAGCCAGGGCGCCGCCGCTTCCGTCTGGTGCGCCTTGGTGCACAGCAGCACCCAGTCGGCCGGCGTGGCTTGCCCCGGATCGGTGAGCGCTGTGAGCGGCACGTCGACCACGCCGCCCGGCCGCTCGAGCGTGAGCCCGCCGACAGGCCGGCGTATGCAGGCGACGACATCGTGCCGGCCAGCGGCCGCGAGGCTTCCGGCGGCGCCGCCGCCGATGCCGCCGAGACCGACCACCGCGACGGTGAGACGGCGTTGAGCTTGTTCCGACGCGCGCATGCGGCATGATCGGCCGGATAGTTGACAAAGTCAAATATATCGCCGGCGCCGGGCGTTGCGGATTTTCCTGCAGACATAAAGCACGCGTAGGCTGGGCTGAGCTGCAACACGCCGTGCCCACGTCTGCCTTCGCTACATTCATGCTTGTTCGCGAACGGCTCGCTCCGTGTGGGCTCCGTTTGACTTAAGCCCACCCTACGAGCTGCACCGCGAGCAGGAGCGATGAAGCGAACGCGAGCCCTCAGCCGTTGCGGCCGTCCTTGGCTTGTCCGTCCAGCCAATCCGACAGGCTTCCTTTGCTCTTGAGCTTGACCTTGCGTGTCGGGGCGGCACCGGCCGGATCGGCGGCGTCTCTGGCCAATCGCAGCGTCTTGAGCCGTTCGGTCTTGGCGCGCAAAGCTGCGGCCGTGGCTTCGTATTCCGACGTCGCCTTTTTGGCATCGTCCGCCCGCAGCATTTTCGCGAACTGAGCATTCGCGGCATACTTTTCGGATTTCTCCGCCATCCCGTCATCCTTTTCGGTGAATCGTTCCAGCATGCCCATTGGCATAGCAGCAGCGGTGCCGGCTGGCGAGGCAATCGGCCAAAGCGGGCCTGGCAGAGCGTGCTACAAAGAGGCACATGACGCTGCGTGTCGCGGCGGTCATGGCCGCAAGCGATCGATCAGCTCACACCCGGCGAGAGAGGGACAGCTAGAGGAAGCATGGCGCCGCGATGATCACACTCTACTCCTACCCTTCGCTATTCGGCGTCGCCGACAACAACGGCTACGGGCTCAAAGTATTCGCCTTCCTGCGGCTGACGAAAGTGCCGTTCGTGCACGAGCATATTTTCGATGCGTCGGCGGCGCCGCGCGGGCAGCTTCCTTATCTGGTCGATGACGGCGAGACGATCGGCGACAGCGAAACCATCATCGCCCATCTCATCGGCAAATACGCGCTGACCATCGACTCCGCGCTCGGCCCGCGCGAGCGCGACCTGAGCCTGCTGATCACCCGCATGCTCGACGATCTCTACTGGGTGATGTCGTATTCGCGCTGGAAGGACGAGCGCTACTGGCCGTTATTCCACGATGCGCTGATGCGCGAGCATCCGAGCCTCGCCGTGGACGGTTTGCAAAAAGCGCGCGAGTTCAATTTCCAGCGCTATCATTTCCAGGGCATCGGCCGCTACGCGCCCGACGCCGCCTACGCGCGCGGTCTCGCCGATCTTGCGGTGCTGAGCCGCCTCGTTCCGGCGCGCGGCTATGTGCATGGCCCGGCGCCGACCAGCGTCGACGCCGGCATCTACGGCTTCATCGCCAATATCCTCTTTTACGAGATCGACACGCCGCTCAAGCGGTTCGTCGCGTCAAAGCCGAACCTTGTGCGCCATTGCAGCGAAATCCACGATGTCGTGATGCGGCAGGCGCCGGCGCCACAGCTTTAACCCAAGCTCCGGCGGCTACTGCGCGCAGATTTCGATCATGCCCTGATTGCCCCACACCGCGCAGGGGCCGATCTCGAAGGAGTATTCGCCGGCCCGCGGCAGAATCGCGTCGAGTTCGCCGTTCTCGCCGTTGGCGAAGAAGCCGCCGGGGCCGCTGACCGAGATTTGCCAATGGCCGGCCGTCACCCAGGTCCGCTTGCCGTCGGCATTGTCAAACAGACCGATGGCGGCGGCGGTCACATGCTGGCGCGCGCCGAATTGGCCGGTGAAGGTCGTGCCGGCGCCGACATGCTGCCAGCACACGGCGCCCTGCTGGAAACGGATCGGGACGACGATCGGGCTATTGCAGCCGGCCCAACCCGCCGGCGGCACCAGGCAGCCAACAAAAGCCGCCGCGGGCAGCAGGAAGCGATGAAGCGAGCGCATGGCAAAATCCCCCGTGAGCAGCCTCGAGCCGCAAGCTTCACCTGCCCGCGGCGAAAATTCAATGCGGCTCGCGCGACGCTCGTCATTGTGAGCTGACGGGTCCGGACTCCGCCAAGCGCCGCTCTCAGAAGGACACGCCGACGCGCCGTCCCTTCTGCCAAACAAGCCGGCAGGATTTCTGCACCCCGCCGTGATTGAATATGAACTTCTTCGGAATTGGCTCGCTGCCGTGCACTTCGATGCAGGCGCCGCCGGCACTGATATCCACGATGTTGCAGCCGATCGCAGGCTTTTTCAGATCGATATAGATCGTGCCCGTCTTGGCGATCAGTCCGCTAGGCCGAACGCGATGGTACCTTCTCTGGTCCAGCATTTCCGTCGATCGCAAAAAATCTCTTCCTTTCCAGACTACCATAACTCCAACCGGCGGACCTCGCGCCTCGCCCCGCCGGATCGGCGATTCATCATGTACGCTAAATCGATAGTTTATTTGGCCGACCGATTTACAGTGAAAACCGCTTTAATCAACGAGCCGCGCAAAAGCCGGCATGCGGCGGCGAAACTTCGCGCACGGCATATTTCCAGCCGCGGCGATCATGTTCGGGACGCTGTGGTAGCGATCCGCTTGTGCGCAGCTTGCAGCGGACATATCGCTTCGGCCTACGCTCCCGGCTATAATCCGCCCGCAACGCTTCGAGGGATCATCATGAGCAACGGCCTTTCGCTTGAGGAGCTCGACCGGCGCATCGCGATTGCGCGCGACAACATCCGGCAATTGATCGAGCAGGCCGCCGCGTTCTCGGGCGCGGAGGACGAGGACCGCAACGCCGACCGCATCGCGCACCAGACCGAAGAGCTTCAAAGGCTGATCCAGCAACGCGACGCGCTGCAAAAGAAATAGCGCACCGGGTGCGCGCGATCACATCCTCCCGGCCCACGCCGGCAACACGGCGCGAAATTCACGGACGAGATCCTTGTCCAGCCTCGGGCCCATATTCAGCAGAATCTGGTATGCGGCTTCGCAGGTCGACGCGGGCTTGTAGCATCGGCGCTCGATAAGGGCTCCGAAGATATCGACGATGGTCAGAATTCGCACAAAGTCGGATATTTCCGCTGCCGTGAGCCCGTGCGGATAGCCCGTGCCATCCAGATATTCGTGGTGGTGCAGCACGGCATCCATGATCTCGGCGGGAATCCCGGAAACGCTCTGGAGCGCCTCCCATCCAAACAACGGATGTTGTCTGATCACGTCCATTTCCTTTTCGTCGAGAGGGCCGGGTTTTTCCAAGATTGAAACCGGAACTCGGGCTTTGCCGATATCGTGCATGATGCCGGCAAATGACAGCCTCTTGGTATCGGCGCGCGAAAAGCCGAGCTGCAGGCCGAAGCCGACGGCCAATCCGGTCACAAGCAGCGAATGCTGGTAGGTGTGGCTGTGATGCTTGCGAACCGTTTCGATCCACGAAGCCAAGCCTTCCTCTTGCACCTGGTCGATGATGGCCTCGGTCGCGTGGTCGATCACCGTCTGATCGAACGGCGCCCCGAGCCAGGCCAGCGCGAATGCCGCCTGCACGGATTCGAGAGCGGCAACGATTGCAGGCGACGCGGCATCGCAAAACTCCGGCCGGCCACGCACCAGCGGCTGGAAGTCGCCGTACAGCTTGGTCAAAAGCGCGGTGGTGTCGACGGGCGGATGAAGAAAGTCGGTTGCCCCGATGGCCCAAGCCCGGACCCGGTCGAGCCGAGAGCCTTTATCCGTTACAAAAATGACCTTCCCGTCCTTCGGCTTCTGTGTCAGCCAATGCCGCAGGCCACGGACCCGATCGAGATCGTTGAGATTGGCGACGACGACCGTATAACGACCCGGCGGCTGCGCTTCATCGAGGCGGTCCGGCGACACGCATTGAATATCGAAGAGTCCCTTGAGCTGCCCGTGCACGCGTTGCGCATTTTCCGGCGAGTTGCATATTGCAGCAAGTTGGTTCATTTCCACTCACTCCAATTGCAATTGTTGACCCTCGCCCGCGCGGCACTGCGTTCCGCCGCCGTGGGCCCAAGCTTGTTCTGGTTGTGCTTTAGGCCCCTGGCGAGAGGCGCTTGATGAACTTGGCGCCCACGATCGGATCGTTGCGCCAGACCACCTTATAAGTGCCGTCCTTGAACTGGCCATCGCCTGAGAATTGCAGGACAAATTCATCCGGAATTTTGAGCCCGTTGGCGTTGACCCGCACGCCACCGTCCGAGAAGTCGGTGACGAGGCAAAAACGCGGCGGACCGCCGTCGGCCGGTATCATGCTCGCCAACCGCCCAAGGCGGTGGCGCTGTGTCAGACGTTTTTCCTCGTATGTTCGCAGCGACATGGCACACGGCTCCGATGGCGGGTCCCCCTATGGCAATTCCGATCTTCGTCGGACGGGCCCATGGACCCTAGCTGCCGCTAATAGTAATCTACTTCAAATTGCAGTGACGCTAAGTTGCAAGTTAGAAGTCGCGGCACAATTGTCTAAAATTGTACGCTTCAAGGCCGATGGCTGCGCGGCCGAAAAACTATCGGGCCGCATCGCCTGAAGCCGGATGAGTAAGCGCCGGCCGGGACGGCCTACTCCAGCTGATATCTGGTTCGCAGCGCATTGCGGACTCAAAATCGGACATCGCGCCCTGTCCGATAAGGGACCAGGAGCTGACCTCTCCAGCCACGGCACGTCGGCCAGAGAATCCGAAATCGACCACTACTTGGTCTCTCGGTACTCGTTTGGGCACGCGCTCGTCGGCAGGTCGCAGGACGCGCCGAGAATCCCGACGCCCGGCACGAATGTATATCCCGGCATCCTGATCGCGTTCGGCGGTACGTGGGCGAGGAAACCGTACTCCGGACCATAAGGAAGTGTTGCGGGGTGTGCGAACTGAGGCCCGCGATAGGTCGCGTAAGCGTGGTGAACGCGATGCACGACAGGCCCAGCATGCTTGTGGCTCGCCGCCGCAGCCGATTGCGCGTTGAGCGAAACAGCGACCGCCGCGAGTAAAAAACCTGCACAGAAAGCACGTGATATTTTGAGCGATGGTTTGCCGGACATTGGGCATACTCCCTCAAGTTCTGATCACACCCTAACGAATTAGCGCCGGATCAAGGCGCCGGTAAGCAAGGCGTACTGCGGGTGCGGTTAAATTTCGGCAACGTTGCATCGCAGCAGACAGTCCGCACCGGCCGCAGTCTGAGTTGCCGTTGCTGCGTCGTATTATGTGACGCTCAGGGCGAAAAACAGACATTGGCCTATCATTCGATAACCTCGTCGGCGGGTAGCAAGGAGCGTCGGCGAGACATCGAGTCCAAGATCGAGTCCAAGATCGAGTCCAAGGCTCTTAGCGGCTTTCAGATTAATCACGAGCTCCAACTTTGTTGGCTGCGACACCGGCAAGTCCTTCGGCTTGTCCTCCCATGTCGGCCGATAGGTGAAGCCTCTGCAAAACGCGCTTCCCGCTTTTTTGCCGCACACCCTGTCGCGCCACGGCTTCGCCCCGGCGTCGTTCCTCTTTTTGCCCGGTTGGTAGCAGCGGTGGCGCCGCTTGGCTCGGCCGCGACCTTGCAGAGGCCCTACTCAACCCGGGTCGAGGTTTAGCGATGTCGTCTTGAGTTCAGTGCCCCCGACGAGCCGCCCGCCGCCCCTTGACTATCGCCATTGCCATCCGTATACCATCCATCTGGATGTCTAGTGGATGGTAATACACATGGCCGATAATGTGCATCAACTGCGACCCAAGCTCAGTGACAGTGAAAAGATCACGATCAATCTCGGGTTCGTCGACCTCGGCCATATCGATCTGATGGTTCAGGAGGGCTTTTACTCGAACCGAACCGACTTCATTCGAACCGCAATCCGCAACCAACTCGAACGCCATGCTGAGGTCGTCAAACAGTCCACGGCCCGAAAGAGCCTGGATCTCGGTCTGCGGAACTATAGCCGCCAAGATCTCGAAGCGGCGCGGCGCGCCGGAGAGATGCTGGAGATCAATGTATTGGGCCTCGCCACTATCGCACTGGATGTCACCCCCGAGCTCGCGCGCGCCACTATCGCTTCGGTCGTCGTGCTGGGAGCGTTGCACGCCAGTCCGGAGGTCAAGGCCGTTCTAGCCGACAGAATGCGGTGACGCGGGGACATTGAAAGTTCAACGACATGCGCCGCGGAGGCGGATTGGGTCGTTAGCGGTGGCCACGTGATGTTTCCAAGCAAAAGGCAGCTTCGATATGAATGACATGATGCTCCAAGCAACACTCCTCACGCGTGCAAACCGACTTTCCGAAGCCACGGCGCTCCTTCAGCGCATGCTTCGAGGCGAGACCGATCCGAGTATGACAATCGGTCCAACCGATGACATCGCTGCCACCAGAAATAAGCCGTCCATCATTGACGCGAAGACCGAGAACAATGAAGAAACTGATTATCCGCACTTGAGCGCGGCTACATTCGCTCATCCGCGCAGTTTCCGTGCGCTGCACGATTGGCCATATCGCGTCAAGCGCCATTCACGACCCGGACTACAGGGATGGATGCAGCGTGCCCCAGTGTCCACGCCGGACATTGTACCGGAGGGCGGAAAGTTCATTGAAGCGGTCTATACCAACGCAGCGGGAAGCCGCGCTTACAAGCTCTACATCCCGAGCCGCTATCAAGGCCAGGCGCTTCCTCTGATCGTCATGCTGCACGGAGGCACCCAAACGCCTGACGATTTCGCCGCTGGGACGCGCATGAATTTGATTGCTGAGGAACAGACCTGTCTCGTGCTCTATCCCACCCAGCCTAGCCACGCGAACCCAGCGAAGTGTTGGAACTGGTATCGCGCCAACGACCAGCGCCGGGGTCGAGGTGAACCTTCCCTTATCGCCGGCATCACCCGCCAAGTCATGCACGACTATTCCGTTGATCCGCAGCGTGTCTATGTTGGTGGATTGTCAGCCGGCGCCGCTGCGGCCGCCGTAATGGGGGCAACCTACCCGGATCTATATGCCGCAATCGGCGTGCATTCAGGTCTGGCCTGTGGGGCAGCCGACGATCTTATTTCTGCATTCGCCGCCATGCGGCAAGGCAATTCACGATATTCTTCCGCGTCCGGCGAGGCGACCGACATTCTCGAAGACCAGAAGCCGTTTGTCCCGACCATCGTTTTTCACGGCGATCGTGATAACATAGTGCATCCCCGAAACGCCGATCACGTCATCTCCTGTTCTCTGAGAGCCTCGAAGTGGCAAAAGAAGGTGGATCGCGGGTGCGTACCCGATGGCCATGCCTATACCCGAACGATCCACACCGATGCCGGCGGGCGGGCAATGTTAGAGCAATGGTGCATCCATGGAGCTGGCCACGCTTGGTCGGGTGGCAGTCCCGCCGGATCCTATACCGATCCGCGAGGGCCGGACGCGGCTAGGGAAATGCTCCGTTTCTTTCGCGATCACGTTGCCGTCGGACGCGATGTGCAAGGCGGCAAATAGTGACAGCTCCCGCCATGCAATCGAGGCGCCAACTTTTTCTGCCGCCGCCGTTTTGCTCCCATAATCCTGTGGCGTCGGATCGCGCTGGAGGGGCTGCGATCAAATCCGGGCATGACAGCCTCAATCTTTGACAAACGCTTTAGTCCCGTCGTTGGGTATTGATCGGCCGCCTGAGTTTGTCGCAATTCTTTCATCGATCCCAGCGAATGTTAATTTTCATTGATTTTTACGGACAGCACAGGGGTGGGAAATGCCAATGGATAATTCGGAGCTCGATCAAATGCAGGCCGCGTACAAGGCGGCGGTTGAGGAATGGATGGCCGCGATCAAAGAAGAAGAGGACCTGGCATCGGTGAACCACACAGTCGCCGAGGTGGACAAATGGGAAGGGGCGCATTTTAAGGAGGACGAAATTCGTCGTAAAGTGAAGGCTGCCAAGAAGAAATACGAAGACGCGTTGCGCGAAAAGTTCTTTGGCTTCTGAACAGAAATAATGGACGCACGGGCACGCCATCAGGAACGCGCCGGGTCATGGCCTCGAGCAAATCATCGAGGCCTTTCATAGCAGGCTATTTGCTCGCCGACCAACGTGAGCGGCAGCTATCAGTTCGTCGTTAACCCCGGGCTCCTCCAGCGGCGGTCAAGACCGCCTCACGGCTCACTGGACTTCGGCTTCGCAGCGGCGACGGTGTCAATGTGCGGGCGCGAGCTTTGTCGCCGGCGCTGTCGGCGTGACAGTCGAGGCGGTTGCCGCCAAATCCGCGCCTCGTGCGTGCATTGTTGAATCGGTCGAGGCGACGTGCGTCTGTGAGCCGGGCTTCGCTCCGAACAAGGCGCCAAAAAATTTATTCGCCAATGAACCATCGTTGTCGGCCCAGGGGACGGGCGGCAGTTGCGGCAGTTGAATTCCAGATCCGGCCGGCAGGACGAGCGCAAGCGGTATTATCTTGCCCGGGAACCGGGCGTGAAAAACCGTGTTCATTCCGCCGTCGAGTCCGCTGTAGACTGGGGCTACTGACACGTTGTCTTTGACCAATTGCGCGTATTCGACCTCGTCGGCGCGTTGTTTCGCCAGCGCCGCCCGAGCGATTTTCGGATTGACGACAAAGGCGGGGCATTGACCCTTCGGATCGAACACAAGCGGGTTCGGCGAATTCGGGGGCTGTTGCGCATCGAACACATAGCGGCGATTGCATACCTCCACCCTGGGCTGGAGATGCGTCGCCTCGAAATGATCGTTCCCTATCTTGAGCATCTTCCAGAAGGCCATGTGCGGACTGGTGCGATGCCGCGCCAGATTCGCAGCTGTCATGCGGAACGGATAGGCCTGGACCTGGAATGACGGCTGGCCGCCAAGGAATGTGTCGCGCGCCAGCGAATAGACCTCGCCGATCTGCTCGTCGGTCATGGCATAGCAGCCGCTCGACGAGCAGTCGCCGTGGATCATGAGAAAGGTGCCGTCGCGGTCGTTCGCCTTGTCGAAGCTGTTGGGAAAGCCGGTGTTGATCGCAAGATAGTAGTTGGAATTCGGATTCATCAGCTCGGGCGTGATTGCATAGAACCCCTCCGGAGTCTGACGGTCGCCCTCATGCATTTTCGGCCCAAGATCGCCCGACCACCGACAGATCGGATAGGTCTTGAGAATCTGGAAGTGGCCGGTGGTGTCCTGCTTCCAGACTTCGAGTTCCGCTTCTTCCTTGAAAACGCGCAGAATGATCGGTGAATGTTTCGGCATTTTCTTTTGGTGGAGCAGCGAGAGCAGCTCGGGCGACAGCTCCCGCGTTGCCTTTTCCGGCAACGGACTGCCCTCTTCGCCAAGGCACCGCACTGGCGTCAAAGCACCGGCGAGAGCCGCCAATAGCACAAACGCGCGAAACAGCGTGGCGCGGATCAATGCTATATCCCCGAATCGTGGGACCTTTTCCGACATCTCATTACCTGTAGCAGGTGGCGTTCGTAAGGCAACTAATGCCGGGATTCCCGCAAATGATGCCCGGATAGGCCAACAAGGCCGCGCTGTCCCGCGTCGGGAGAGCACGTGCAGCCGGAAGCTTCGACCGCGATCAAGGATTTACGCTACGCCTGGCGTGAACCAGCCGCAGGCGGAAGTGAGGACATCAGAGGCTTCGGCTGGAATTACAAGTATTGTTCGATCGGGGCATCTCCGACCGTCACGTAAACCAGAGCTCCATCCTGAAGCAGCGTGACGAGCTGGTTGTTTTCGACCGGATCGACGGTGATGCAACCGTTGCTTCTCCCCAGCACGCCGTTATTTTTGGCGCGAAAAGCAGCGGTGGCGTACCAGTTCGGGTGGATGATCCATTTGAACGGGGGAGTGTGGTTGATGTAACTGTTGTAGGAGGTGACGCCCTCGAGTACGACGACGATCATATTTCGATAAACGGTTCCGTCGTACCGGTCCACAATCGTCTTGTAGTGATCCATCACTTCGGAATGAGCGGTCTTGAGCGGGCCCAGCGGCACCATGTCCATGTCGGTCTGAAAGCCTTTGAATTTGCTGGCTCTTGCGTTAGGTCCGTTGTGTCTTCCATGGGCCGCGTAGTGGGCGGTGACCTGACCTGATTTGAAATCCAAAACATAGAATCTTTTCTTCGCCGACGGCTGTGAAATGTCAAAAACCGCGAGCGCGTCTTTGTTGGAAAAAACCGGCTGGCGCGAGATCTCAATAGCGCGCTGAACCGCGGCCATGGGAGCGCCGAGAACCTGGGCCTGATGCAAAAGTGAATCGAGTTCGTTCGCCCATGTGGGGGAAGAAATCAGCGCCAGTAGGATCGTAGCCAAGTACCGCATCAAGTACCGCATCAAGTGCCGCATGACGTCTCTTGATATGTTAACCAGGTGCTTTCAAACCTGCAAATGATGCCAGAGGCTGCGCGATTTCCGCTTCTCCCTCCCGCAGAAGCGGACATCGCTCGTCGGCTATCACATGTCGGCTTTGGGCGACTTACGGACTCATGCGCTCATCCGGAAATTATATGCCGAGATGCTCGCGGTTTCTTAAGTACCGGCAGCAGGACGGCATCGTCTTCGCTCATGCCGACATGTCTGGCGCTTCATGCTGCCAGCGGCTGATCAGGCCGGCAATCGCCGCGCCGAGGATGGGCGCAAGCCAGAACAGCCAGAGCTGCGCGATGTAGGCTCCGCCAGCAAACAGCGCCGGACCGGTGCTTCGCGCCGGGTTGACCGAAGCGTTGGTGACCGGGATCAGAAAGAGGTGAATGAGCGTCAGGCAAAGCCCGATGGGTATGCCGGCAAATCCGACCGCCGCGCCTTTCGAAGTGGTGCCAATGATGACGTATAAGAAAAAGAAGGTCGCGAGGACTTCGATCACGAAGCAGGATGTCAGACTGTACTTGCCGGGGCTGAGATCGCCAAAGCCGTTGGACGCAAAGCCGCCGGGAACCCAATCCGGTTTGCCCGAAGCGACCAGGTAGAGAACCGCAGCCGCCGCAATGGCGCCTACGACCTGGGCGACGATGTAAGGAATAACGTCAGCGCCCTTGAAGCGGCCGCCGGCCCAGAGCCCGACGGTGACGGCGCAATTAAAATGACCACCGGAAATGTGGCCGACCGCATATGCCATGGTCAGCACGGTCAATCCGAAGGCGAAGCTCACCCCCAAGAAACCGATGCCCAGCGACGGAAAGCCTGCGGCCAGCACCGCACTGCCGCAACCGGCAAATGTCAGCCAAAATGTGCCGAAGAACTCGGCCCCAAGACGACGCTGCATATCCATGTCTTCCTCCGGTTAGGCTCGCAGCCTTACCAGATTCGCGCGGGATAGCATCCGGAACGGCCTAGTGTGAGGTAACGCAGTAGTTCGTTGAGCGCCGCCATGTTTGCGATGGATCGTTCAGCGACATGCGGACGTGTCCGGGCGATGTCTGTTGTTGCCCCAAGAGCCGGCATTGCATGTCGCGCGTTTATGCGCACGCCTTCATGAGTGCGCGCGCTGGCTTCCCCTGCATCGTTCGGATTATTCGCGCGACGTCGGATCGAGGGTGAACAATTCCTGCGGATGACTGACGCCGCGGAGCGCATAGCGCCCGACCGACACCAGCCGGTCTTTCGCCTTGCCGGCCGCGGCGGCGAAGGTGGCGGAGAGAAGAATGGGCTGCTCGATGGAACGGCAGAGCGTGGCGATGCGGCTGACTTCGTTCACCGCCGGCCCGATTACCGTGAAGTCGAGACGCTCCTTGCTGCCGATATTGCCGTAGAACACCGTGCCGAAATGCAGCGCGAGATACATGTCGGTGGTCGGCAGGCCGTCGGCGCCGCGCCGCCGGTTCAGTTCGGTGAGGCTGCGGCGTGCCTCGCGCGCCGCGGCGAGCGCTTCGCGGCAAGCCTGCTCGCGATCCGCCGACGTGAAAATGGCGAGCGTGCCGTCGCCGATCAGCTTGAGCACGTCGCCGCCATGCGCGTGGATGGCCGAAATGATGGCGTCGGCATAATCGTTGAGCAGTGGGATCACCTGCTCCGGCGGCGAGGTATCGGTGATGCGGGTGTAGCCGCGCAGGTCGCTGAACCACAGCACCAACTCGATCCGGTCGGCCACGCCGCGGACGATGCCGCCCGCGAGCACGCGCCGGCCGGGATCGCGTCCGAGATAGGTTTCGACCAGGGTGCGGGCAATCCGCGTCAGCGAAGCCGATTTCACCGCCAGCGCCAGGAGCGGCACCAGCCGTTCAAGATCGGCGATGTCGGCATCGCGAAAGCCGTCCGGAAGGTCCGTCGCCCACGATGAATAGATAGAATCCATTTCGCCGAAGATGCCCTGCGCGGCGAAGCGGTGAACCATCGCGACGAAATCGGTCATGCCGGCGGCGAGATCGGCGATGACCGGAAATTCCGCCTGACTTTCGGCATTGACGCGGCGCCGCAGCAGCGGCTCGCCGGTCTGCACCATGCGATAGAACGGGCTCCTTTGCCACCGCTCCGCCGCTTCGCCCTGGCTCGAGAAGCCGTATTCGCGCAGCGTCGTCTTGCCGTCCGCCGCCTGCCAGTTGACAGCATGCCCCTCATAGTGCGGATGCAGGGTATCGATCAGCACCGAGCCGCGCGCCAGCGGCAAACCGAGCAGCACCGCGCGCGTGCAAAACCCGGCGACCATCTCCGGCTCGCTTTCGCCGGCCAATCCGACCGCGGCGATCCATGCCGCAAGCTCGGCAAATTGCGCGTCGTTCATGCTGTCCGCTCTCCCGCCGCCTCAGGCGGCGCGTAGTATGCAACTCATAGCCCATTTTCCCCTGCACCCGGCGCTCGTCGATATGTGGGGGACGAGCACGGAGCTGATGACGCCATGAGCAAATCCGAGAACGCGGCCGACAATCTGACCGGCGTCTGGAATGGCATGTTCCGACAGGTGCTGGTCGGTTCCGTCGCTTTCACGGCCACGCTGATCGAATCGGGACAGCACATCACCGGCTCGACCCACGAGGAGTGCGTCAGTTTTACGTGTCCGCGCAAAACGCACTTGGCGACTTTATCTGGGCATCGCAATGGCCGCGCGGTCTCGTTCCTGAAATCTTATGATCCGCCCGGCTTCGGCTACAATACGGTGTGCTATTCCGGGGAATTGAACGGCGACGCGACCGAGATCGCCGGCACCTGGACGATCGACCGCCACGTCCTCGGCACGTTCGTGATGACCCGCGCCGGCCGCCGCGCGGAGGCAGACGTACGCGAGAAGGTGATTGCCGTCGAGTGACCGCGCCGAGTGACCACGCCCACGGTCTTTTTTCGTGATCCTTGTTTAGTGATTGTTGTTTGGTGA
The DNA here is from genome assembly GCA_963831135.1 of uncultured Alphaproteobacteria bacterium. Taxonomy (GTDB): domain Bacteria; phylum Pseudomonadota; class Alphaproteobacteria; order Rhizobiales; family Xanthobacteraceae; genus BOG-931. The sequence continues at coordinate 11,403 of CAWHPH010000048.1, read as the reverse complement.
TTCTTGTTAAGTGATTCTTGGGGATTGTTTTCGGAACCTGTAGGATAGGTCGAGCCCTTGCGAAACCCATCAGTTTCTTCACTGCCCTCCGATGGGTTTCGCGTCCGCCCGGCCCATCCTACGGCGGCGTGCTCAAGCATCAGGAGCTAGCCATGCCTCATCGGATTTCCACCATCGCTGTTCTGCTCTTCATCGTTGTCGCCCCGGCCGGCCGCCTCGGCGCCGAGGAAAGCAGCCTGCCGGCGGCGCCGCTTCTGTCGACCGGCACCACCATCCTCGGCGAAACGCTGCATTACCCGGTGAACGGTCCCGCGCATGTGACCGCCGCAATCGTAACGCTGGCGCCGGGCGCGCGGACGGTCCTGCATCGGCACGGCGTCCCGATGTTTGCCTATATCCTCGAAGGCGAGATCACGGTCGATTACGGCGACCGCGGCAAGCGCACCTACCACCAAGGTGAAGCGCTGATGGAAGCCATGGACGTGCCGCATTTCGGCGCCGACGCGGGCCCGCAGCCGGTGCGCATTCTCACGGTTTTCATCGGCGCGGATGGCGCGCCGGCGGACGTCATTCCGGTGAAGCCGTAGCGCCGGCGGCCAGTCCCGCGACCCGGCCCGAGAATCCCTCACACATATTTCTCATCCCGATCAAGAAGCTCGATCGAGATGCCCTGCGGGCCGCGCAGGAAGCAGATGCGCAGGCCGCGGCGGATGGTGCGCGGCTCCATGGTGAATTCCGCGCCCTTGGCTTTGAGCCCTGCCGCCACCGCGTCGATACCGCTGACCGCAAGCCCGAAATGATCGAGCCCCTGATAGGGCGTCACCGGCGGCGGATTGACCTTGTCGCCCGGCGCGACCGGCATGATGAACACATCGGCGCCGCCGAGTTTCAGATCGATGCGCGGCTTGCCCTCCACGGTCGAGCGGATCACCTGCGCGCCCAGCATGCGCTCAAACCAGGCGGCGGTCGCCTCCGGATCGGGGCTGCGCAGATGGATATGGTCCCATGTGTAGTCGGGTGTGGCGTTGGGCATCGCTGGCGTTTTCCTCGGTTGGAAGCACGGTGGAGACCCGCGCGGCTTAGAGCATGATCCGGAAAAGTGGAAACCGGTTTTCCGAAAAAGATCATGCTCCACCAAAAACTTAGCGTGCCAATCGATTCAATCTGAAGCGATTGCGCTCTAAGCGAAATCGGGGCCGGCGCGGCGGCGGACGCGTGGACTATCGTTTGGATCGCACTTTCATCTCTGGGCGGGCGGGCGGGCGAAGCGCCGGCGCGCTATTTGCCGGCCGCCTTGCGCAGCGCCGCGTTGATGCGGTCCTGCCAGCCAGGGCCATCCTCCTGAAAGAAATCGAGCACGTCGCGGTCGATGCGCAGCGACACCAATTCCTTCACGCCGGGCAGCGCCGGCGGCGGCTTGGGCGGCAACGCGGGCGGGGGTTTGGCCGTTGCCGCCTTGAACGCCTGCTCGGCCGCGCTGCGCGCATCTGTCGGTCGCCGTGCCATGGCACGTTTATAGCAGAGATTGCCGCGAGTGCCACCGAATCGGTTATGAAAGCACCATGGGAAAGTCGACACGCACGCCTATCCTGGCCGCCGGCGGAATTGTTGTTCGCCATGGCGGGAAGCCGGTGGTCGCCGTGGTGCAGCGCCGCCGCGACAACGCTTGGGTGCTGCCGAAGGGCAAGCTCAAGGCAAACGAAAAGCCGATTGCCGCCGCCAGGCGCGAAGCCATGGAGGAGACCGGAGTCGAGGTCCGCGTGCACGAATTTCTTGGCGTGATTTCCTATATCGGCGGCAGCGGTCCGAAGATCGCGCATTTCTGGCGCATGCAGGTGGTGGGCAATACATCCGACAAGCCGTTGGACGACATCAAGGCCGTGGAATGGCTGCCATTGTCCGCCGCCATCGAGCGCTTGAGCCTGCCGCACGAGCAATTGTTTCTGCGCAACGTGGGCAAGAAAGCGCTCAAGCGAACACAGAAGAAAGCGCGGCGTAAAGCGCCGCTGGGGGAGACGATCTCGCCCGCGCCTGACATGTCGCCGGACATGGACGGTGAAGGAATGACACCCGCTCCGGCGGAGTCGCCCGAAATTGCCGCGATGGCGAATGCAAAGCGCGCCAACGGTCAGCCGCGTTGGCCGGTGCTGTCACGGCTGACCAGACATTGGCAGATTGCGGTTGGACGAACGCGCCGGGCAGGCTGAGCATGTCCCGGAAAAAGCCTGCCCCCGGACTTGGTCCGGGGGTGGAAACCGGTTTTCCGGAAAGGACATGCGACCGGGCAAGAATCGAGATCGACGCGCGCGACGCCAATCGCACCCCCGTCGATCCTCGTGAACGACCGCACGCGGCGGCGAGCGAAAAAATTCAGCAAAATCGCGTCGCCCGCGGGCGTGCAGTGTGACGCTTTTGCCTCACTGTCGCCGGATCGCCGCATGCGCCGCGCGCTGCCACGCCAGCGCCGCGCAATCGCCCCGATTGGCCAGCACTTCGCGGCCGTCTCCAATCGAGGAAGAGGTCGTAGCGTGAAGTTCCACATTTTGTTTGCAACCGCTGTCGCCGCAACGCTTGCTTTGCCGCTGGCTGCGCAAGCCCAGGGCATTCCCGACGGGATCGCGCATGGCGGCGCCGTCGGCATGAACACTGCCGGCCCGATCGGCGCGGTTGTCGGCGGCGCGGTAGGCGGTGTTGTCGGCGGCGTCGAAGGCTTGTTTGGGCTCGGGCCGACTTACGCCGCTTATCCGGAAGACGCGCCGCGCGCATATCCCCACCACCATTGGGTGCGCCACACCTATCATCACGTCCACCACCGGCCGGCGGCAAGCTGACGGCACCCCAGCACTGGTGAAAACGTCATCCGCAGTCCGTTTCGGCGGCCGCGGATGACGCGCTTGATCGCTGCGCGCGGCGCGGAAGGCCAGCACAGAAGCGCGAAAGCAGAAAGCGGGTGGGATCGGCGCGTCGCCCCGCTCATATATCCTCCGTCAACAGGAGGACCATTATGCACTTCCGCATCCGAGGTTTGCCGGCCGAACAATTTGCGCCGCTGTTTTCCCTTTCTGACCAGGAACTCGCCCGCCAAGGCGCGGTGCGGCGGATCGCCGATGCGCGCGAGCCCGGCTATCCCTGCCGCGTCAGCCTCACCGATTTAAGACCGGGCGACGAATTCATTCTGGTCAACTACGAGCACCACGCCGCGGATTTGCCGTATCGCATGCGCTTCGCAATTTTCGTGCGCGAAGGCGACGAGACGTTCGATGCTCTCGACACGGTGCCGCAACAACTGCGGACGCGCACGCTCGCCGTCCGCGCCTTCGATGCGGGCGCCATGATGATCGCTCATGAACTGATCGAGGGCAAAGACGTCGAAAGCGCGATCGCGCGGTTATTCGCGGATCCGCGCGCGGCTTATCTGCACGTTCATTTTGCCTCGCCCGGCTGTTACGCTGCCCGGGTCGACCGCGCGTGACGCTGCGTGTTTGCCGCGTGAATATCCCTCTCCTTCGGAGAGGGAAACGGCGACGCGGTCTCGGCGCTCGGAGCGACTGGATTCTTGCGCGGTCGCATGTCCTTTTCGGAAAACCGGTTTCCACCCCGGATCAAGTCCGGGGCGGGCTTTTTCCGGGGCATGCGCTAAGCGGCGCGCCGGCGGATCACCCGAAGGGTGAACGCGACGATGAGGGCGAGCCCGGCCACGACGGCGGCGATATTCTCAAGCGAGCGCAGCAGAAATGCCGCGCCCAAAGCCCACAGCGATTGCGGCTCCTGATCCCAGGACACCGGCGTCACATCCCAGAAGAAGGTGTGCCGCAGGCCGAAGGCGATGGCAAAAACGATCAACGCCAAAACAAAGAGCCTGAGCGCGGTGCTGATCGACATGCAAGGTCACTCCCAAGATCACTCCCCGGATTACCGGATGGGCAAATCCTTTTTGGATCGCGGCGCAAGGCTGCGCATTGATCGATATCAACCCGCGGGCGCTCGGTGTCATGCGTCCCGCAAATACCGGGTCCCGGAATCGCTCCATCGCGCAATCGCTCCATCCCGCTGGATTACGCCTATCGCCTTGAAAAAATAGGCAAAAATCGCCGGCAAACGCGCCGTCCGTATTGAGAATTCGTTAATGCGTGCTGGTCACGCTTTGGCGCCGGGAATTCAAGAGGTTCGCATGCATCAGATCGTTTATGCCAGCACTGCCGTTGAGGACTTTTCCGACGCAGACCTGAAAAAGCTCTTGCTCGGTGCGCGCATGCGCAACAAAGGGCTCGGCGTCAGCGGCATGCTGGTCTTCCACGACGGCACTTTCCTGCAAGCGCTCGAAGGCGAAAAGCGGGCGGTCAACGAGATCTTCGCCAGCATCCTGGCCGACAAGCGTCATCGCGACATCTTTGTCTTGCACCGCGGGCCGGGCCCCGAACAACGCGTTTTCGGTGACTGGTCCATGGGTTTCGCCGACTTCACCGGTGCCGCCGATATTCTCAAAGGCTTCGTCCGTCTCAAAGAGCAATTGCGGATCAAAGACCTGAACGGGCCGCAAGCGATGGAATTGCTCGCCAGTTGCGGGGCCGAGGAAACAGTCGACGCCATCAGCGCCTAATTAGAGCGCAATCGCTTCAGATTGAATCGATTGGCGCTCTAAGGTTTTGGTGGAGCATGATCCCCCGGGCCAAGCCCGAGGGCATGCTTTTCGGAAAACCGGTTTCCACTTTTCCGATCATGCTCTAACCAGCCAGCGTTTGCACAACGCGGCTCGCAACACCTCTCGCCCCCACCGGGGAGAGGGAAGCAGGAACCTCGCTCAACCGCTCCGAATTCAATATACTATCGGCGAGAGAGCAGGTGAGCACCTGGTGCAGGGGAGTACATGGCACACGTCACATACAAAGTCGTCCGCCACGAAGACGGCTGGGCTTATACGGTGAACGGCGCTTTTTCCGAGAGCTTCGCGACGCACGAAGAAGCGCTCGATGCGGCGCGGCGGGCGGCCGCCGAGCAGCGCCAGCCTGGGCAGACTGAAGATATCGAATACGAGGACCCGAGCGGGAAGTGGCATCGCGAGCTCGCGCGCGGCAACGACCGGCCCGAAACCGACGTCGAGGACACGGCCTAGCAGGTTTGTCCGAGGACCACGTTCCAGCAAATCGGTTTCCGCCCCTGATCAAATCCGGGGCGGATTTTGCCGGCGCGCCGCGTCGATCGAGACAGAACCGTCAGAGCGGATACCTCAGAGCGGGTACCAGTGGCAGCGGTACGGGCCGACCACGAAGATGCGGAAGCATTTTACGATGCCGCCGCGCCGCGCCCTGCGCTCGGCATATTGTGCTTGCTGCAGCGGCGAAGCGACCGTTGCGGCCTCCTTCACCGCAACCGCATCGGCTGGAACGGCGCCCGCGCTCGGCATGCAAGCAAGTCCGAGACCGCCGGCGAGGCTCAGTGCCAACAACATTTTTTGCATGGATTCCTCCTACGCTGCCCCAACGGAAGAACCGGACGGTTTGGTTTCGGTTCCACCGTTTCGCGATGAGAAGCGCATTAATCCTGCGGGTGTTGCTCGGCAAACACATCGAGCCGCAGCGGCAAGGTGGCGCCGAGCCAGGCGGCGTGCGCGCTGTGATCGCGGTAATCGTTGCCGGTCTCGGGATGCAGCAGGATCGTCAGGCCATCGCGGTTGAGCATGAGCCACGGCAGAAACGACGCCAGCATGCTGCTCGGAAAGGCGATCTGATACATCGATTGCGTATGCGGGCCGACCAGTTCGTCATGCCAGCGTCCGAGCCGGGCGCGCGGAAACGCCGCGGCGACGCGCGTGCGCAGACGCTCGGCGCGACCGCGTGTTGTCTGCGGGTCGTAGTAGACATGCGCGTGATATTCGGCGATCGAGGTGGGATCGCCCGCGTCCGCTGTCTCGTTCCCGCTCTCCGCCATATGGCCGCTCAAAAGCTGTTATCGAGAATGTCGCCGTCGACGATCGTCATGCCGAGGCTGGGATCCATCTCCTGGATCATTTCGCTGGCGACGGAAGGCCTGCCGGGGCCGATCGCCATCGGCGCTTGCGGCGGCGGCGACACCATATCCTGATAGTTCTTCATGGCGAGCTCGCCACCGACGAACACGCATTTGCAATAATCGGGATCGGCGTAGAGATAGTAGCGGCGGCCGTTTTTGGCGCGCGCAACGAAGGTGCGCGGCGGCAACAATCGCAGGCGCTCGATCTGCGCCGGCGTTTCCGCCGGCCGCATCACGAAGCCCACGTCCTCGAGCTTCATGTCCCTGCCCTCCTGTCCGGCGTCGGCGCCGCCGGAGAGGCCGAAGATCAGAAAAGCAAAGAGACGCGCGTGGCGGACCAGCATGCCCGCCCTCATGGGTGCGGGGCGCTGTTGCGCACCCGGGCGAAGTAAAGCGACAAAAACAGCCCCATGGCCAGCACGCCCAGCATGGTGGCGAGCGATACCGCCGGCGGCGGCGGCAGCGGCGGGAAGAAAATGCGTAGCAGCGCGCCGCCGGCCATGAAGTTCAACCAGCCCCAGATCACGTTGACCAGCGCCGAGGATTCACCGACGCGCCGCGGACGGGCGAAGGGCGTCTGAAACTTATTGCCGCAAACTCCCTGCACGAAATGCGGAACGCCGTTGGCCAAAAAGGCGCCGGCAAAAAAGTGCGCGAGATAATCGTACCATGGCATAATACGGTCCCTTGTTGCCTCAGGGGGCGAGCCTAACAAATCTTCGCCGCGCGCGGCATCAACTCGTCGGCAACCGGCGCTCGCCTTGGCGGCTCAGGCTCATGCCCAGGCTCATGCCCAAGCTCATGCCCAAGGCTGCACCACCGGCGGAGCGGGCCGATAGAGCCCCGCCAGCAGCACGGCGAGAATGCCGGTGAGGAAAATCCCGTCGAACGTGCCGGCACCGCCGATCGACGCGATCGGCGCGCCGAGCCCAGCCACCTTATCCAGGTTGGTGAGATCGGCGCCGATCAGCGTGCCCATGCTGCCGGAGATATAGGCGAGCGGCGCCGCGTCCCTGCGCGACAGCAGCAGCGCAACCACTGCGGTCACGATGGCCGGAATGAACACCGGCACGGCGATGCCGACGCCGGGCACCGGGTTGGCGAGCCAGTGCAGCACGACGGCGACAATGGCGGTGGCGATGGCGCCCAACGCCCAGAGTCCCCGGGCGGCGAGCAGATAAATCGACATGATGGTCGGAATGATCGCGCCGCCGACATTGATGGCGATCACCGTACCCGGCAGGTTCTCGACCAACGGCACCGTGTATTCCATGCCGAAGAATTCGATCACCTTGTCGGATTGGACCTGCTCCGGCGGAAGCACGGCGATCGGGATGTTGAAATAGCTGCCGATCAGCGAGCCGAACAACAGCAGCAGCGCCGTTCCCGGGCTCACGCCGAGGCTCACATAGGCGTGGCGCAGCGCACCAAGCACGACCAGGATCACGAGCAAGCCGACAAACAGCCCGATCAGAATCGAGAAAAAGCCCGGCGTCAGCGGCAGGTAATGGAATTGACTGAGATGCATGGGGCCGCTCCAAAGTCCGGCGCGGCAGGTTAGAGCATGATCCGGAAAAGTGGAAACCGCTTTTCCGAAAAGCATGCCCTCGGGCTTGGCCCGGGGGATCATGCTCCACCAAAATGTTGGAGCGCCAATCGCTTCAATCTGAAGCGATGGCGTTCTCGCGCGCCGGTCGCGGGTTTCCCGGGCGGTGGAGTTGAAGTCGCAACGATCAGGCCGCACACTCGCAAGCTGATGGCGCGTGGAGGGGCACATGACGGAAATCGCGCCGGTGCACGAAGTTCCGCCGCGATGGGTTCCGGCGCTGTTGAGCTTCGCCGCCGGCTATGTGGACAGCTACACCTTTCTCGCGCTGTTCGGGCTGTTCGTCGCCCAGGTGACCGGAAGCTTCGTCACCGCCGGCGCGCAATTCGTCGTCTATGACACCGGCTTCGCCGGCAAGCTCATCGCCATCCTGGCGTTTCTCGTCGCCGCGGCATTGACCGCCGCATTGATCGGCCTTGCCCGCGACCATGGCCGCGATGCGTTGCCCTGGATGCTGGCGCTGGAGACGCTGCTGCTTGCGGTCTTCTGCTTTCTCATGCTCGCCGGCCCGCCGCCGACCGGGCCGGGCGACTGGCACGGCATTCTCGCCGGCGTGTTCGCCGCGATGGCGATGGGCGCCCAGAGCGTGGTCGTGCGCCTGTTGATGCGCGGCATTCCGCAGACCAACGTGATGACCGGCAACATGACCCAGCTCGGCATCGAGACGACCGAGCTGATCCGGGCCTGGCGGCGCTACGCACGCGAGCCCGGCGACGCTGCCGGCGCCAGCAACCTTCTCGCGGTGCGGGCGCGCCTTCTGGTCGTGCTGTCGATCACGATCGGCTTTATTCTTGGCGCCGTTGGCGGCGCAGCGGCGTTCGCCAGCGCCGGTTTGCCGGGCATTCCGCTCGCAGTCCTGCTGGTCGGCGCGCTGACCTTATGGGCGATCCGGCGCGAGCGCATGGTGTGAGCGCAAGCGTTCAATCGGCGGCCACGTTCTCCGCCGGCCGTTCATGCCGCAGCGGCCGCGACTTCCGGCCGGCGCGAACGCGCCGCGCAACACTCGGCGCTCTCCGCTGCCGCGCCTCTTTCGGCCGCAACGGCGCGCGGCTGCGCTCATTATTGCGAAGGACAAGCTCCTTGAGCATGCGCATGAAGGCGTTGCGTTCGCCTGCCTTGAGCGGCGCCAGGATCAGCCGCTGGGTCGTGGCCACGGCGGGCTCGATCTCGCGCAGCAAGCGGCGGCCGAGCGGCGTGATGTAAAGCGATTTGGTGCGCCGGTCGAGCGGTCCGTTCTGCCGCTTGATGAGCTTCTTCTTCTCCAGCCGGGTGACCACGTCGCCAATGGTGGAGCGGTCGAACGCGATGATATTGCACAAAGCCGTCTGATCGATGCCCGGATGATTGTTGATGGCGAAGATGGCCGAATACTGCACCGGCGTGACGTCGAATTCCCGCGCCTGGTCGATGAAAATGGCGAACGAGATCTGCTGCAGCCGGCGGATGAGATGGCCCGGCCTCTCGTCAACGCCGTCAAATCCACGGTCGGGACGGCGAGCTTTCGCCATGTGAAGCCTCAGCCTGCAGCCTCGCTGCAGCCACTCGGTACCACATCGGCGCGCCAAAAGCGACAAGACTGTCTGTACACTGACCATAATCTTCAGTATGCTGACAGATGTTCCGGCAAGCCGCTGCGGACCTGCCGGGCGAAAACCGGGCCTGGCGCGACCGCGGCGGGCCCGGATTCGGAGTAGGCTGTCGACCGCCCCGGAGGCGCCCGCGATGAGACCGGCCGATGCCGGCCGTGCTGGCTTCGTCCGGACGCATTACCCAATTGATGCATTACCCGATTGATGCGTTACCCAACTGATCATGGAGTTCGTGCAATGCCGGAGCATCCCGAAGCGATCATCGCCGGAAAGAATCGCCCCTTTACCGGAGCGGAATTCCTGGAGTCGCTGCGCGACGGCCGCGACGTTTACATCTACGGCGAGCGGGTGAAGGACGTCACCACCCATCCGGCCTTCCGCAATTCGGCGGCTTCGGTGGCGCTGCTCTATGACGCCTTGCACGCCAAGGAGACCAAGGACACGTTGACCGGGCCGACCGATACCGGCTCCGGCGGCTACACCCATAAATTCTTCAAGGTCGCGCACGGCCGCGAGGAGGTGATCGCCCAGCGCGACGCCATCGCCGCCTGGGCGCGCATCACCTATGGCTGGCTCGGCCGCAGCCCCGACTACAAGGCCGCCTTCCTCAATACGCTGGGCGCCAATGCCGAGTTCTACGGCAAGTTCGCCGACAATGCGCGCGCCTGGTACAAGCGCGGCCAGGAATCGGTGCTGTTTCTCAACCACGCTTTGATCAATCCGCCGATCGACCGCAACAAGCCGGTCGAGCAGGTCAAGGACGTCTACATCACCATCCAGAAGGAGACCGACGCCGGCATCTACGTCTCCGGCGCCAAGGTGGTCGCCACCAACTCGGCGCTCACGCATTACAATTTCCTCGGCCAGAACATGAGCCAGGAGATCATCGATCCGAGCATGGTGGTGATGTTCATCGCGCCGATGAACACGCCCGGCATCAAGCTCATCTGCCGGCCGTCCTACGAAATGGCCGCCGCCGCCACCGGCTCGCCCTGGGACTATCCGCTGACGTCGCGCTTCGACGAGAACGACAGCATTTTCATTTTCGACAATGCGTTCATTCCCTGGGAGAACGTGCTGATCCATCGCGACGTGCAGAAGCTCAAGGACTTCTATCCGAAGTCGGGCTTCTATCAGGGCTTCACCATGCAGGGCTGCACGCGGCTTTCAGTGAAGCTCGATTTCATCGCCGGCCTCCTTTACAAGGCCGCGCGCGCCACCGGCGTCGAGGCATTTCGCGGCGTGCAGGCGCAGATCGGCGAGGTGATCGGCTGGCGCAATCTGTTCTGGTCGCTCACCGACGCCATGGCCTGCAATCCGGTGCCGTGGGTCAACGGCGCGGTGCTGCCCAACCCGCAAGGCTCTGCGAGCTATCGCCTGTTCATGACCGAGGCCTATCCGGCGGTGCGCAACATCATCGAGAAGGTGGTGGCGTCCGGCCTGATCTATCTGCCGTCCAACGCGCTCGACTTCAAGAATCCCGAGATCGACAAATATCTGCAGCGTTATGTGCGCGGCTCGAACGGCATCGACTACAAGGAGCGCATCAAGATCATGAAGCTTTTGTGGGACGCGGTCGGCAGCGAGTTCGGCGCGCGCCACGAGCTCTATGAAATGAACTATTCCGGCAGCCACGAGCTCATTCGCGTGTTCCAGCTGCAGCAGGCCCAGGGCAACGGCGCGCTCAAGGCGATGGAAGAGCTCGCCGAGCAATGCATGGCCGATTACGACGAGAACGGCTGGAAACACCCGGCCTATACCGACCCGTCGGACATCTCGGTGCTGGGCAAGGATTAAGCGTCGCTTGTCGCGTCAGGCGCTGCGCGCTTCAACGTAGCGCTTGAGCTCCGCGAGGATGCGCACATTATCGGCGACCAGGTCAAAAATGAGCTCCGGCGGGCCGGCGATGTCTGCCGTGAATACCTTGTGCCAGGTCGACATCGAGTCTCCTCGCCAGTTAGAGGAATGGTCCCTTCCGATATTTCCCGGCCGTGCCGGTAGACTAGTTTCTCACTGTGTCCGCCTCGCGTCGGAAATGGACTGTCACCTCTACGGCGACATTACGCTTGACAATCGTCCCCTTTTCGGATACGAAACAAAAGAATCTCGCTCATCGAGGGACGCCTTTCGCGAGGGCACTTTCGAAGGACGGAGCGAGTGCGGTGCCCGCGGGCGGAGGATATGCGCTCCGCTCCCGGG
>CAWHPH010000047.1:0-25088 GCA_963831135.1 uncultured Alphaproteobacteria bacterium | reverse complement strand
GCGACTGCGTCATTTTCGAATCTCCTGCTCCATCTCTTTGTCGCGAAACGCGTGGCCGTCCTCGGAGCCGTGCTCCGGCAGCGTGTCGTAATATTTGCAGGAGGCGAGCTTCACCGTCTTCATCGTCATTTCGGCGGATGTGCCGCCGATGACGATGGCGAGATGGTAGGGCGGGCAGGCGGCGGTGCCGAGCGTCAGCACTTTCTCTTTCAGGAACGCCAGCATCCGCTCGCGGGAGAGGATCGACGGCGTCGCCTGGAACAGGAACGCCTTGTTGGCCGAGCCGCCGCCCTTGGCGATGAACAGAAACTTGTAGGCCAGGTCGGCGTCGCCCGCGCCCTCGGCGTAGATCTCCACCTGCGCCGGCATGTTGGAGCGCGTGTTCTTCTCCTCGAACATGGAGAGCGGCGCGAGCTGCGAATAGCGCAGATTGCGCTTGAGGTAAGCATCGCGCGCGCCCTCGGCGAGCGCGCCTTCGTCGCCGCCGTCGGTCCAGACGAGCCGGCCCTTCTTGCCCATGATGATGGCGGTGCCGGTGTCCTGGCACATCGGCAGCACGCCGCCGGCGGCGATGTTGGCGTTCTTGAGAAAGTCGAAAGCCACGAACTTGTCGTTGTCCGACGCCTCCGGGTCCTCGACGATGTGCTTGAGCGACGCCAGATGCGCGGGGCGCAGCAGATGATTGATATCGGTGAAGGCGGCTTCCGCGAGCGCGCGTAACGCCTCGCGCGGCACCACCAGCACGTCCTCGCCGAGGACGCGCTCGACGCGCAGCCCCTCGGCCGCGATCTTGCGGTAGGGCGTCAAATCCTTGCCGAGCGGAAACAGCGGCGTGTGCTTATAGGGCGGCAGCGGATGGGCGGTGAGAGGTGCGTTCATGGTGAACTCGGCTTTAGGTTTCGTGCGGGTATATACACATTAGATCGGGCGCTTGTCGCGTTTTCAGGTCAGCATATTCTGAACCGTCCGGCTCGATCCCGCGTCTCATCGCCGTATAGTTATCGTGCAATGATAGCATTGCGCGGGCGCGGCGGCTTTGCGGGTGGCGGACACTCCGCACGGGTCGACGCGGCGGGCAAACTCTGACCACGGGGGCAACTACATGGCTGACCGGCAATGGTACACCGGCCGCAACGGCAAACAGGAAGGTCCGTTTTCGGATGCGCGGCTGCGCGAGATGATCGCCGGCGGCACCGTCACGGCCGAGACGCTGGTCTGGTCGGCGGGCATGACCACCTGGGCCAAGGCGGCGGAAATTCCGGGCTTGATGTCGGCGGCGCAGCGCGCCCCATCGGCCGCGCCGGGCGCCGTTGCCGGATCTGCGGGCGCCGGTCCCTTTTCGCTGGACGTCCGGGTATGGCCGCTGTTCTGGCGCGGGCTGGTGTTCGCCTTGTCGGAGCTGGCAGTGATCCCGCTGCCATGGGTGGCGCCGATTTTCATGCGCTGGTTCGTCGAGCGGATCGTGGTGCCCGGGGAGCGGAGCGTCAGATTTGTCGGCAAGGCCGAGGATATCTGGTGGGTGTTCATTCTCTACGCGTTGGGCGCCGTGGTGGGCGCGGTTTACAGCCTCGCGCAGATCGTGGTCATTCCGCTCTCGGCTTATCTGGTCTTGCGGATCACGCGATGGTTTTTCGCCAATCTCACCTGGGAGGGGCAAAGCGAGCCGCTGCAATTCACCGGCGGGTATTGGCCGCTGCTCGGATGGAGCGTGCTGCTGCCATTGTCCGTCATCACCATCATCGGCTGGGCCTGGGTCGCCACCGCCTGGGCGCGCTGGATGTGCAGGCACGTCGAGGGCTCGTCGCGGCAGCTTGTTTTCACCGCCGGCGGCTGGAGCTATCTGTGGCGCGCGCTGGTGGTGGCCTTCACCGCCATCTTTCTCATTCCCATTCCATGGACCGTGCGCTGGTTCACGCGCTGGCTTGTCTCGCAAGTTGCGTTGGTCGAGCGTACTTAGCCGGGATCACGCGGGCTGCGCGCTTCCTTTGAAGCTTGCCCTTGTCGCTTTCCCTTGTGCTTTCCTTTGGCCCAATCGTGATCTAAATCCACGGCCATGCCCGCACGCCCCGTTCGCGTCGGCCGCTCGGCGACCGGGCTTGGCCTGTTCGCCGCCAAAGCGATCGCGCGCAAAGCCGTCATCGTCGCCTATCGCGGCAAGCGCATTCCGACCGCGCAAGCGCACGAGCGCGAGCGCCGCTACGGCGCCAAATACATGTTCGAGCTCAACCGCACCTGGACCATCGACGGCTCGCCGCGCTGGAATCTCGGCCGTTATGCCAACCACAGCTGCCGGCCGAATGCGGAGCCGGTCGCGCGCAAGGGCCGCGTGTCATTGGTGGCGCTGCGCGCGATCATGCCGGGCGAGGAAATCACGTTCGATTACGGCGAAGAGTATGTCGAGCTCTTCTTCAAGAAGGCCGGCTGCCGTTGCGCGGCATGCCGTGCGAAGGCGGCGCGCCGCCGCGGATCGGCGAAACGCTAGCTCGTCTAGAGCGCAATCGCTTCAGATTGCATCGCGATTGGCGCGCTAATTTTTTGCTCGAGCATGATCTTTTCGGAAAACCGGTTTCCACTTTTCCGGATCATGCTCTAGCCCCTCAAGCGCCCATTGCGCAGCACCACGCAGGCGCCGCCGGCGGCGATCAGCTTGTTGCACAACGTGTCGAGCGGCGCGCGGTTGTCGTCGCCGATGCGGATGATGGTGCGGGTCGCCGCTCCCAGTCCCGGCAGCCGGCCGTGCAGCACGATCGGCTCGCGGTCGCCGATCAAGGCGGCATATTGCCTTTGCAGCGTGCGATACGTCTCCCAGGCGCGGCTCTCGGACCAGTTGGAGGTGAGCTGCGCGCCCCAGCGCGGCACGTAGGCGGCGATGCGCTGCGCTTTGTCCCTCGGCGCCAGGATCAGATTCGCCAGCCGGGTGCAGGGCACGCCTTGCGGGATGGTGGTCTCGGCGTTCTGCGGCGGCGCGGGCGACGCCCATTCGTCGGCGGTCCAGCCGGTGATGACGGCGACGTAATTGCGGGTCTCGGCCGGCAGCCCGCGCTTGCCGGCAAGCCATGCGCTCACCCGGCCGGGCCCGGCATTATAGCCGGCGGCCGCGAGCCCGAGATTGCCGAACTGCGCCATCAGATCGTGCAGATAGCCTGCCGCATGGTGCAGCGCTTCGATCGGATCGAACGGGTTGGCAAGGCCGCGCGAGCCCGCGGTTTGCGGCATGAATTGCGCGATGCCTTCGGCTCCCTTGTTGCTCACCGCGAGCGCATTGAAACGGCTCTCCTGCCAGATCACCCGCGCGAAGAATTCGACCGGCAACGCGTTCTCCGCCGCCGATTGCTCGATGGCGCGGCAGATGTCGTCGGGCGTCGGCGGCTGGCTCGCCAGCGGCGGTTCCGGCGGGCGGACCGGGCGGGCGGCAAAGGTCGGCTCGGTTGCCGCGGGCTGCACGGACGGCGGAGCTGCGCCCGCCTGCGCGTGCGCTGCCGCGCTCCAGCCCATGAGCGCGCCGATCAATAACGGTCCGGCCATTCGGGTCATGCGGACTTAACGCTTAAACTTCCTGCCGGTGCCTCGTCAGCGCTCCGATTGCGACAAAGTTAAAATTTTGCCACTGCCGGGCCGCTTCACGCAGACGTCGCGCCATCGCATTCCGCCGGTGTGAGTTTCGCCGTCTATCTAATACGACGGCATGACGGTTACTTTTCGTCCTTGAATGGGTCTTCTGTCGTCCATTTCCAGGTCGGATTCGTTTCCGTCACCTTGACCGCCTTCTTCATCGCCGCGGACGTGATCGTGTCATAGGCGTGACCGGTCTTGTCGGTGACCCGCGTGGCGGCTTCGATGATCAGCCATTTGCCCGAAAAATCGCAGGTATAGGGGGCCGCCCGCAGGCCGCCGAGATTGACCCACTGATTGGGGAAGCGGTTGCCGGAGCAAATAACGTCGCCGGGCTTCTTCTTGGCCGCGGCCAGCGCGGCGGTGACCTCCTGTTTCAATGGGGCCGACTGGCCGATCAGCGCATCGAGGTCGCTGAGCGGAAGGGAGCCGCCTTGGCCGAGCTTGTTCGTGTCGAAGGCGAGCGCCGGCGACGCGGCAAGAACGACGCTTGTCAGCAAACACATCCGCAGCATTCGCTCCCGACCTCCCGGCGGAACCAATATCCGCATGGCCGCCAGCGTGGTGATCGGGATGAGAGTAGCAGCCGTCGGCGAACGAAAAATGGCAAAAAACAAAATAGCCTAACCGCCGATCCCCTTCCCCTGCAGCGCCACGCCGATCTCATCGAGAACCCTCGGATCCTCGATGGTCGCCGGCATGGTCCAGCTGTCGCCATCGGCGATTTTCTTCATGGTGCCGCGGAGGATTTTTCCCGAGCGTGTCTTCGGCAGCCGGCCGACGGTGATCGCGAGCTTGAACGCCGCTACCGGGCCGATCTTGTCGCGGATCAGCGCGACGCATTCCTTTTCGATCTCGGTCGGCGGCCGGTTGACGCCGGATTTCAGCACGATGAAGCCGCACGGCACTTCGCCCTTGAGCTCGTCCTTGATGCCGAGCACGGCGCATTCGGCGACGTCGGGATGGGCGGCCAGCACTTCCTCCATGCCGCCAGTCGAGAGCCGGTGACCGGCGACATTGATGATGTCGTCGGTGCGCCCCATGACGAAGACGTAGCCGTCCTCGTCCTTGAAGCCGGCGTCGGCGGTTTTGTAATAGCCGGGAAATTCCGCGAGGTAGCTTTCCGCAAAACGCTGGTCGGCTTGCCACAAGGTCGGCAGGCAGCCGGGCGGCAGCGGCAGCTTGATCACGATCGAGCCCATCTTGTTGGCCGCCACCTCGTGACACGCTTCGTCGACCACGCGCACGTCGTAGCCCGGCATCGCCACCGTCGGCGAGCCGTGCTTGACCGGCAGCATGCCCAGCCCCACCGGGTTGCCGGCGATCGCCCAGCCGGTCTCGGTCTGCCACCAGTGATCGATCACCGGCACGCCCAGCATTTTCTCCGCCCATTCGAGCGTCGCCGGATCGGCGCGCTCGCCGGCGAGAAACAGCGTGCGGAATTTCGACAGATCGTGCTGCGCCAAGAGCTTGCCGTGCGGGTCTTCTTTCTTGATGGCGCGAAACGCGGTCGGCGCGGTGAACAACGCCGCGGCGCCATGCTCGGAGATGACGCGCCAAAAGGCACCGGCGTCCGGCGTGCCGACCGGCTTGCCCTCGTAAAGCACCGAGGTGCAGCCATGCAGGAGCGGTCCGTAAACGATGTAACTGTGGCCCACCACCCAGCCGATGTCGGAGGCGGTCCACCACACCTCGCCCGGCTCGAGGCCGTAGAGATTCTTCATCGACCATTTGAGTGCGACCATGTGGCCGCCATTGTCGCGCACGACGCCCTTCGGCCGGCCGGTCGTGCCCGAGGTGTAGAGGATGTAGAGCGGGTCCGTGGCGGCGACCGGCACGCAGTCATAGACCGAGCGGGCGTGAATGAGCGCATGATCGCGCATCGCGGCCCAATCGTGATCGCGTCCGGCGATCATCGCCGCTTCAGCCTGCGGCCGCTGCAGGATCAGGCAGGCGCCGGGTTTGTGCTGCGACAGCGCGATCGCTTCGTCGAGCAGCGGCTTGTAATGCACGATGCGGCCGGGCTCGATGCCGCAGCTCGCGGAGAGAATCACTTTCGGCTTGGCGTCGTCGATGCGGGTGGCCAGTTCGCGCGCCGCAAAGCCGCCGAACACCACGGAATGAACCGCGCCGATGCGGGCGCAGGCGAGCATGGCGATCACCGCCTCCGGCACCATCGGCATATAGAGGATCACCCGGTCGCCCTTCTCGACGCCGAGATCGCGCAGCATGGCGGCGAGCACCTGCGTTTCAGTCAGCAGCCGGTGATAGGTGATGGTGCGCTTGGCGCCGGCGAGCGGTGAATCGTAGATGATGGCCGCCTGATCGCCGCGTCCGGCGTCCACCTGGCGGTCGACGGCGTTGAAACAGGTGTTGCTGACCCCGCCGGGAAACCAGCGGCCGTAGATGCCGGCATTGGGGTCGAATGTCGCCACTGGCTTTTCGAACCAGTCGAGGTCGGCGGCCGCCTCGGCCCAAAAGCCTTCCGGGTCGCGTTGCCAGCGCGCATAGACCTCATGATAGCGGCTCGAACGGGCGTCCATGGCGCTCCCTTTCCTTTGGTCTTCTTAGCTTATTCTCGGTCCCGGGTGGCCCTCTTTGCAAGCTGCGCCGCGGCCGCAGTCCCGCCATGCATCACAAAGCTGGCGCCAGCCGCTGCGCTTTGATCTATGTCACGAAACCTTTCGCCGGCAACTCAAGCTCATTCGTGATCACCGATCCGCTCTTCTATCTTCTGGCCATTCCCGCCGTAACGTTTCTCGGGCTGAGCAAGGGCGGCTTTGCCGGGCTCGGCATGCTGGCGACGCCGCTGCTTGCGCTGGTCGTGCCGCCGCTCGAAGCCGCGGCGCTCCTGTTGCCGATCCTGATCTGCCAGGATGCGATCTCGGTGTGGACCTATCACCGGGCGTGGAGCGCCTGGAACCTGAAAGTGCTGTTGCCCGGTTCGGTGTTCGGCGTCGGCGCGGGATGGTTGTTCGCACGCTATTTCTCCAATGCCGCAATCGAACTGACAGTGGGCGCGATCGCGCTCGTTTTCGTGCTGTACGTGTGGCTCGGTGCGCGGCTGCGCGCCTATCTGGGGCGGCCGCCGCTCAAGCCGCAGCGGCCGCATCCGGCCATGGGCGTCCTCTGGGGCGCGCTGTCCGGCTTCACCTCGACGCTGATCCAGGTCGGCGGCCCGCCATTTCAGATCCACATGCTGCCGCAGCGGCTGGAGAAGTTCACCCTGGTCGGCACCACGGTTATCTTTTTCACCATTCTGAATTGGATGAAAGTTGTTCCTTATTTTGCCCTTGGCCAGTTTTCCGCGCGCAACCTTGCGACGTCCGCGCTTTTGCTGCCGCTTGCCGTTGCCACCAACTTTCTCGGCATCTGGCTGGTGCGCATCACCCCGACCGACCGGTTCTACCGGATCGCCTATATTTTGATGCTGCTGATCGCCATCGCCTTGCTCTGGCAGGGGGCGAGAGGATTTTTCCAAGGAAATTAACGCGCAGCGAACAGCGGCGCGTTTTTCACTATTTCGCTATTCGCTATTTCCCTATTCGCCATTTTGGCTAGGCTGGAGCATGATCCGGAAAAGTGGAAACCGGTTTTCCGAAAAGATCATGCTCCACCATAAAGTTAGAGCGCCAATCGATTCAGTCTGAAGCGATTGCGCTCTAAGCGCCTAGGGAGGCGACGCGCATGCGCACGCCATACGATACCGACCTCGACCGCAACGCGGCGAATTTCCAGCCGCTGACCCCGCTGTCCTTTCTGGCGCGCGCGGCCGAGGTTTATCCGGAGACGACGGCCATCATCCACGGCGGCCTGTCCCGGAATTATCGCGATTTCTACACGCGCGCGAAACGTCTGGCGTCGGCGCTATCGCGCCGCGGCATAAAGCGCGGCGATACGGTGTCGGTCATGCTCGCCAATACGCCGGCGATGGTCGAAGCGCATTACGGCGTGCCAATGACCGGCGCAGTTCTCAATACGCTCAACACCCGGCTCGACGCCGCCATCCTCGGTTTCACGCTCGATCATGCCGAGACCAAGGTGCTGATCGTCGATCGCGAATATTCCAAGGTCATGAAGGATGCGCTGGCGCGCGCCAAGGTGAAGCCTTTTGTCATCGATTACGACGATCCGGAATTCGGCGGCGCCGGTGAGCGCATCGGCAGCCTCGAATACGAGGAGTTTCTGCGCGAAGGCGATGCCGATTTTGCCTGGCGGATGCCGCACGACGAATGGGAGGCGATTTCGCTCAACTATACGTCCGGCACGACGGGCGATCCCAAAGGCGTGGTCTATCACCACCGCGGCGCCTATCTGCTCGCGCTCGGCAACGTCATCACCTGCGGCATGGGCAAACACCCGGTCTATCTGTGGACGCTGCCGATGTTTCACTGCAACGGCTGGTGCTTCCCCTGGACGTTGTCGATCATCGCCGGCACCCATGTCTGCCTGCGCGCCGTGCGCGCTGCGCCGATCTTCGACGCCATCGCCACCCACAAGGTCACGCATCTGTGCGGTGCGCCGATCGTGATGTCGACGCTGCTCAACGCGCCGGCGCAGGAAAAGAAGCCGTTGCCGCATCTCGTCCAGTTCGCGACCGCGGCGGCGCCGCCGCCGGAGGCGGTGCTGGCGGCGATGAAGGCCGCCGGCTTCAACGTTACCCATCTCTATGGGCTCACCGAAACCTACGGTCCCGCCAGCATCAACGATTGGCACGGCGACTGGGAGGTATTGCCCTCCGACGAGCAGGCGGCGAAGAAGGCGCGCCAGGGCGTGCGCTATCCGGTGCTCGAGGGATTAGACGTGCTCGATCCGGAAACCATGAAGCCGGTGCCGCACGATGGCGAGACGCTCGGCGAAGTCATGTTCCGCGGCAATGTAGTGATGAAGGGCTATCTGAAGAACAAATCCTCGACCGAGGCGGCGTTCGCCGGCGGCTGGTTTCATTCCGGCGATCTCGGCGTCGTGCATCCTGACGGCTATATCCAGCTCAAGGACCGCTCCAAGGACATCATCATTTCCGGCGGCGAGAACATTTCCTCGATCGAGGTCGAGGACGCGCTGTACAAGCATCCGGCGGTTTCCGCCGTCGCCGTGGTCGCCAAGCCCGACGACAAGTGGGGCGAGACGCCGTGCGCCTTTGTTGAGCTGAAATCCGGCGCCAGCGCCACGGCTGAAGAACTGATCGCCTGGTGCCGCTCGCACCTCGCCGCCTACAAATGCCCGCGCCATGTCGTGTTCGCGGAGATTCCGAAGACCTCAACCGGCAAGCTGCAAAAATTCAAGCTGCGGGATGTGGCGAAGAGTGTGTGATCGCGGTGTCGGAAGATGAGGAAGATCCGCAAGACCGTATCTGCAGCGCGCTGCGCTGGAGCGACGCGTCGCTGCCTCGATCCGTCACGGAAGCCGATTTGGACGCGTTGATCTATTCGCAGCTCGCCCAAAACTGGCGCAAAGTGGCGCGGATTGTCGATTACACCATGCAGTCCTGTGAAGCTCGCTCCATTCCCGTAAGTGGCGAGGTGATAGTGGCTCGTGTTCCGGCGCTGGTGGAGACAGGAAAGATCGAGGAAGCGGGCAATCTTTCCATGTGGCGCCACAGCGAAGTGCGCCTCAAGTCGCGCTGAACGGTGAATCAGGGCCCGCGCAAGGCGGACACAACAAAAAGCCAATCCAACGCCCGCCCCGCTTGCGCGAGGCGCGCCGACAACGAATCGCTACTTGATGGGCTAGCTAATGTACGCTGACTTCGTGTCTCAATCGCGCAATCTCGTCCTTGACGTACAATTTGCGCCGCTTGAGTTCTACGACCTTCAAATCGTCGGTCGACGGGTGGGTCAATGCTTCGTTGATTTCCTGCTCTAACGCCTGGTGCCTTTTCTGAAGTTCCGCAAGATGCGATTCAATCGCCATGTGGCTACCTCCTTGCGTCTGATGCCGTCGGACCCCGTGCGTGCGATGCTACACTAATGTGACCAACGACAAAGATACTCCCTTTACCGCGCGGAGAAAATCCCCGTTGTGCACTGTTTCGCGTCGGCCTTGTTGGACGTTTCGATAAAACGTAATAATCCGTAGTAACTTATGGTCAACGACTAGTACCCCGCTTCCGAACTACGCGATACATAGCCGCATGCTCCGACACGAACTTCGGAAGCAAAGGGGCACCAGCAAATATATGATTTTAGTGCCGCTTTTCGATTTGAAGTTCTGAACGCGCAAGCGGCGACCGCTGCAGGAACTTCAAATCGGCGGCACGAGGCCCGAAGGCGGTTCCTCGGTGACGCCCAGGAACGCTTTGGGACACACCCAACCGGGCCGCGGCGCGACCAAGGCGGCAATGACGCAAGAGGAAGAAGGCGAGCTTCGGGCTCAACTCGCGCGCCTGCAGCAGGAGCATCGCGACCTCGACGCCGCGATCGCCGCGCTGCAGGCATCGCCGGGTGCGGATATCATCCAGGTTCAGCGGCTGAAAAAGCGCAAGCTGCAATTGCGCGACCGCATCACCTTTATCGAAGACCAGCTGACGCCGGATATCATCGCCTAGGGCCTGTTGAGAATCAGGATTCCATCTGAAGCATGGTTGTGATTTAAGCTTTGGATGGAACGATTCGTACTGACAGACGCCCAATGGGCGAAGATGGAGCCGCATTGTCTGGGTAAGCCGACGGACCCCGGACGCAGCGGAAGCGACAACCGCCGCTTCGTCGAAGCGGTACTTTGGATCGTGCGGACGGGAAGCCCGTGGCGTGATCTTCCACCGTTCTTCGGCAAGTGGAACACTGTTTTCAAGCGCTACCGCGACTGGGTCAAAGCGGACGTTTTCACCAGGCTTTTCGAGGCCTGCTCGGACGCACCCGACATGGAATACGCCATGGTCGACGCCACCATCGTCAAGGTCCATCGCCACGGACAGGGCGCAAAAGGGGGACTAAGAGCCAGGCCATCGGCCGTTCCAAAGGCGGCATGACGACCAAAATTCTGGCGCTGACCGACGCGCTCGGCAATCTCGTCCGCTTCATTCTCCTGCCCGGCCATCGTTTCGATACAGTGGGCGTCGCTCCGCTCATCGACGGTCTCGCTTTTGAGGGCTTCATCGCCGACAAGGCCTTCGACAGCAATTCCATCATCGCCGACCTCAACGAGCGCGGCGCCAAGATCGTCATCTCACAGCACCCACGGCGCGCCTCGGCTCTCCCGATCGACGCGGAAATCTACAAGTGGCGCCACCTGATCGAAAACTTCTTCTGCAAGCTCAAGGAATTCAAACGCATCGCCATGCGCGCAGACAAAACCGATCAAAGCTTCGCCGCAAATATCCTTCTCGCTGCAGCCGTGATAAATTCCCGATGAATCTCAACAGGCCCTAGACGACGCGGCGAACGGCTTCGCCACCCTTCGCTTCGAGCAGGATGAAGGGCGCCGGCGTGACACGATTGCGCCCTTCGGCCTTGGCCCGGTAGAGCGCCCGGTCGGCGAGCGCCAGCAGCGCCGACAAATTCCGGCCGGCTTCGCTCGCCATCGCGACGCCGACGCTCACCGTGGGCCTGATCGTGAGCTCGGCGAAATTCACCGCTGCAAATTCGCCGCGCAGCCGCTCGGCGTTCTGCAAGGCTTGCGTCATGGTTGCGTTCGCCATCAGATAGGCGAATTCCTCGCCACCCAGCCGGCCGAACAGGTCGCCGGGCCGAATCGACGCTCCGACCAGATCGCAGAAGGCCTGCAGCACCCGATCGCCCGCCTGGTGGCCGGCGGTGTCGTTGACGTCCTTGAAGCGGTCGAGATCAAACAGCAACAGCGCAGCCGGCTGCCGTTCGGCGATAAACCGTTCGATCAATGGATTGCCGCGGTCGAAAAACGCGCGGCGATTGGGAATGCCGGTCAGCGGATCAGTCTCCGCCGCTTGTCGCTGCTCAAGCTCGGTGCGCTCTTTCGACATGGCGACACGCAGAAACGGCAGGCAGAAGGCGACGAACAGCGCCTCGAACGCCATGACGGTCACCACCGCACCGTGGGCGTGGCCGCTGGTGACCGAGGATGCCAATGCCTCCGCATAGGGGATGCGCGCCAGAAGAAAACCCGCATGCCCGACGACCAGCACCAATGTCGGCCAGCGCGAGATCAGATCGCGGTCGCGCGCGTACCAGAGCTCGCGCGCTGCGAGCACCGCGTAGCAGGCGCTGATCGCCGCGACCAGACTGATGCGCGCCTGCATCGATTGCGCGAAGCTTTCGAATTGGAAGGCGCCGATCCAGAGCGCCGGGCCCGCTGCCAGCAAGGCGACGCTGACGCGCCGGCCTTCGAAGCTTCTGGCGCCGCTCCACATGAAGCCATAGGCGGCACACAGCAAAGCGTTGGCGCCGCAAACCGACCAGGAATTGGGGACAGCCGCCTGCCCGGCGAGCAGCGCCGCCCCGGCCGCACCGACCAGATAGCCGATGCCCCACAGCGCAAGCGCCGGCGTGTTGCGGTTCTGTAGAAAGGCAAACAGCAGCAACAGGCCGCCGATAACGGTGATAAAAAGTGTCACCGCGAACAGCGTCGGCACATCGAGGACGACGTGAGAAGCGATAACCGTCGGCATTATGTCCCCATCACACCCGTCCGCGGGCGCCGTACGCGTTATTACCAGCTTACTCCTGCGGTCGAATTGCCAGTTCGCCTAAAATTGCAAGTATTTCGTTTGCGGTATTTCGTTTGATGCATTGCGTTAGGCGGAGCGCCGAGGACCAAAACGCGACCGGTTATTTCCCCCAGCCGAAGCGATAGTTCACGCCGGCACGAAATACGTTTTCCTGCAGCGAGACATTGTTGGGCGGCGTGGCGGTGCAGCCGGTGCAATTGAAGCTGCCGAGATCGACGCGAAGATACTCCGCTTTCGCGCTCCAGTTGCCAGGCAGCGCAACTTCGACGCCGCCGCCGAGCGTCCAGCCGGCATTAGTCGACGTGCCGCCGGCGAAGCCGGGCGTAGCGGCGCGAATATCGCCGACGGCAAGACCGCCGGTGACATAAGGCATCACCCGGTCAAATGAATAGCCGATGCGCCCGCGCACGGTGGAGAGCCAAGTTTCGCTCGTGGAGCAGCCGCCCGGACATCCAGCGGCGGTGCCGGTGCCGTTCAAGCCCGACCAGTCGATGTCACCCTCGAGGCCGAATACCACGTTGCCGAGCTGCCGGTTGTAACCGACCGTCCCGCCGGCCTGGCCGCCGCTGACGCCAAACCCGGTCGCATTGGCGCTCCAATTCGAGTGGCCCCAGCCGCCACCGCCATTAATGCCGAGATAGAAGCCGCTCCAGTCATACGGCAGCGCCACCTGCGGCGGCGGCGCCTTGTAGAGCGGCGCCAGCGAGAGATCGGCCGCGCCGGCGCCCTGCGCTGTCACCAGCGCAGCCAAGCCGATGCTCGCCGCTAATACCCTCTTCATCCGCAGCTTCCAGTTCGCCCGTTCGACGCCTGCACAACCCGTTCAAGCATTCATACACATAGTTTCCTTACGCTTGGCTTACTACGCGCAGGAAGACCGGCCCAGTTCGCCGGCAGCGGAGCGTACTCTAGGGGCGACAGAGGCAAAATTGCGTCCCACGAACGGCCGGTTATAGGCGCCGCGCACGGCCCGCAGAGGCCTAAAAGTTAACATCTGCCGCTGCCCCGCCTTCTTCTCGTTGGCACCCGCCTTCTCCGTTTGCGGTTGTCCGCCTCCATTGGCAGAGTCGCGGCCGATGACTTGGCTCCTTTTCGCCTTTTCCGGCCCCGTCCTGTGGGCCGTCTCCACGCATTTCGACAAATATCTGGTGGAGAGATATTTCAAGCACAGCGATGTCGCGGTGTTCCTTTTGTTCACCGCCTTCATCGGGCTGCTGAGCCTGCCGTTCATTGCCTTCTTCGAACCCGCGATCATGAAGCCGGGAGCCGGCAGCATCGCGCTGATCGTCCTTTCAGGCATTCTCTATATGGGCGCGATGCTGTTGTATTTGCACGCCTTGCAGTCCGAGGAAGCCTCGGTGGTCGCGCCGTTCTTTCAGGCGGTGCCGCTGTTCGGTTATGTGCTCGCCTATTTCGTTCTCGGCGAACGGCTGTCGGTTCCACAGATGACCGGCGGCGTTTTGATCATCGCCGGCACGCTGATCGTGTCGATACGCTTCGGGCACAATGTCCGCAGATTCAAACTGCGGCTCGCCCTGCTCATGCTTGGCTGCGGATTGGCCGCCGCCGTTTCCGGCCTGATCTTCAAGATGTTCGCCATTGAAGCCGAGTTCTGGACGACCACCTTCTGGATGTTCGTCGGCGAGGCGATTTTTGGCGCTGCCTTGTTGTCGGTCGGCAGCTACCGGCGACAGCTCGCCGAATTGTTGCGGACGAACGCAGCCGCACTGCTGACCATCAACGGATCGAACGAGCTCATCAATCTCGGCGGCGGGCTCGGCAACCGGTATGCGCTGATGTTCGCGCCGTTGTCCATCGTGCAGGCAATCAGCTCGACCACCGCGCTGTTCGTGTTCGCCTTCGGCGTCGTGCTCAGCCTTCTCTTCCCGCGGCTGGGGCGTGAGACCTTGTCGCTGCGCGATCTATTGCAGAAAGGCGCGGCAGCCATGCTCGTCGCACTCGGCGTCGCGTTAGTGACGCGGTGATAGGCGCCTGCCCTATTCCTCGCCTTCGCATTCGATGCCGAACTGATCGATCGCCTCGCCGAGATAGTCGGCCAGCAGGGGAATGCCGAGCAGATAGGCGGCGGTGCGGCGGTTGTGTGCGCGCGCCGCTTCCGCGTGCAATTCGCTCCAGTCTTCGATGCCGCCGTCGCCGCGGCCGAGCCAGGTGAGGGCAACCAGATCGACCTGCTCGTCCACGCTCATCGAGTTGATCAGGGCGACGAGCTCCTGCACGACCGGATCGTCCTTGTGGTCTTCGAGCACCGCGAGCATCGCATCGTCGGTCGGATTCGATGCATCGTCAGGATCGGTCACGACGTCCTTGACATCGAACTCGCGCGCCTTGGCGATGATGAAGCAAAGCTTCTCATCCGAGATGGAAAGATCGGGTAGGACGTGCTCCGCCATGGGAAATCCTCATCCGCTGTGCGCTCATACGCTGGATTTAAGGTTCCTGCAATTGCGCAGCAAGCTGCCAAACGCGCTATAAATTCACCGTAGCGGAAACGACAAGTCGCCCGCGTTCCTGGCAATCGACATTCGCCTAACGACGCGCCGAAAGCACTTGTGAACTTCGCGACGCACATCCCGATTTGGATAACGAATGCGCTCTCGATTCTTGCCTGGTCGCATGTCCTTTTCGGAAAACCGGTTTCCACTTTTCCGGGACACGCGCTATCGCGGCGCCTGCGCGCAGACGGCAACCAGCGGCGCGTTGGCGCTTGTCGCCTCTACGCCGCACGAGACCTGCCGCTCGTCGAGGACTGTCGGTTGAGTTCGCGACGGCCCGCAATAGGCGCTCACCAGCACTTCGTCGCCGCGGCAGGAGGCGGTGCAGCCGCCACTGATGCAGTTGTTGCGTATGATACGCAAGGTGGGGCTGGGTGCTCCTTGTTCGCCTTGCGGTCCCGGTGGTCCGGCGGGCCCGACGGGACCGGGCGGACCGGCGACGCCGGGATCGCCATTCGGACCGGGCTGACCGGCCGGGCCGGGATCGCCCTTCGGGCCCTGGCCGCATCCACCAAGACCCAGCGTTGCAAGTCCAAGTGTTAACAGCGCCAAGATAATCAATCGCCGGTTATGCACTTTTTCCAATCCGCGGCTTGGAGCCGCCGTATCGGCGCCCCACATCAATGCAACAAAGTATGCCCAATAGGATACCGAACTCTACCGTATGTCCATGGCGGTCGCCGAACGATGACGCGCACGGTAGCCGGAGCGCGGGGAAGTGCGATATAGGAACGCCAAAGAAGGCCGCGGGCGGGCGCTGCCGATTGAGATGTTGAAGTAACGCGATGAATTGGATCTCGAACGTCGTACGTCCCAAGATCCGCGGCATGCTCCGGCGCGAGGTGCCGGAGAATCTCTGGATCAAATGTCCGGAGACCGGCCAGCTCGTCTTCTACAAGGATGTGGAAGCGAATCTGTTCGTCATCCCGGGCTCCAACTACCACATGCGCATGAGCGCCGCGGCCCGGCTCAAGTCGATGTTCGACAATGAGACCTGGTTCGATATCGCGCTACCCGAGGTGCCGGTCGATCCGCTGAAATTCCGTGACGAGCGCCGTTACATCGATCGGCTCAAGGACGCGCGCAGCAAGACCGGCCTCAACGACGCGATCAAGCTTGGCTACGGCAAGCTCGACGGGCTTGGCGTCGTGGTGGGCGTGCAGGATTTCGATTTCATGGGCGGCTCGCTCGGCATGGCGGCGGGCGAGGCGATGATCAAAGGCCTCAATACCGCGCTGGAAAAGGACTGCCCATTCGTGTTGTTCGCGGCGTCCGGCGGCGCGCGTATGCAGGAAGGCATTCTCTCGCTGATGCAGATGCCGCGCACCACGATTGCCGTGCAACGGCTGCAGGAAGCGCGCAAGCCTTACATCGTCGTGCTCACCAATCCGACCACCGGCGGCGTGACGGCATCTTATGCCATGCTCGGCGACGTGCACATCGCCGAGCCCGGGGCGCTGATCGGCTTCGCCGGTCCGCGCGTCATCGAGCAGACGATCCGCGAGAAATTGCCGGAAGGCTTCCAGCGCGCGGAGTATCTGCGCGACCACGGCATAGTCGATATGGTCGTGCATCGCCGCGACTTGCGCACCACCATCGCCCGGCTCTGCCGGCTCCTGCTGAAAGCGCCGGCCGAAGCGACGAAGCCGCGCGTCAGCTTGCCGGCTCCTGCGTGAACGCACCGCATCCCGGCGGTTCTTCGATCAGCGCCATTCACGCGCGATTGCTGGCGCTGCATCCCAAACGCATCGATCTGTCGCTCGTGCGCATCGAGCGCTTGCTTGCCGCACTCGGTCATCCGGAGCGGCATTTGCCGCCGGTGATCCATGTATCCGGGACCAATGGCAAGGGCTCGACCATCGCATTCGCCCGCGCGATCCTCGAAGCGGCCGGCAAGCGCGTGCATGTCTACACGTCGCCCAACCTGGTCCGGCTCAATGAGCGCTTCCGCATTGCCCGTGCCGGCGGCGGCAAGTTCGTCGAGGACGATGAGCTTGGCGACGTGCTGTCGGAGTGCGAGGCCAACAACGGCGACCAACCGATCACGGTGTTCGAGATCGAGACTGCGGCGGCGTTTCTCCTCTTTGCGCGGCATCCAGCCGACACTCTCCTCCTCGAAGTCGGCCTCGGCGGCCGTCTCGATGCCACCAATGTCGTCGAGAGGCCGATCGCCAGCGTGATCACGCGCGTCTCGCTCGACCATCGCGACTTCCTCGGCGATACCATCGAGGCGATCGCGGCGGAGAAAGCCGGCATCCTCAAATCCGCCGTACCGGCGGTGATTGCAGGCCAGACGCGCGACGCGCTCTCTGTCATCGAACGGCAAGCCGCACGCTTGAAGGCGCCGCTTTCCGTCGCCGGCGAGAACTGGACGGCCACGGAAGAACGCGGCCGGCTGGTCTATCAGGACGACGACGGCTTGCTCGATCTGCCGGCGCCAAAGCTCTACGGACGGCATCAATTCGAGAATGCCGGCACCGCCATCGCGGCGCTCCGCGTCAGCGGCCTGAAGCTGCCGGCCTCCGCCTTCGATCCCGGCATGCTCCGCGTGGACTGGCCGGCGCGCATGCAGCGGCTTTCGCAAGGGCGGCTCGCCACGTTGCTGCCGCCGGAAAGCGAGCTCTGGCTCGATGGCGGCCACAATGCCGATGGCGGCCGGGCGATCGCGGCCGCGCTCGCGGACCTTGAGGAACGCGTTTCGCGGCCGCTCATCCTGATCGTCGGCATGCTCTCGACCAAGGATGCGGAAGGCTTCTTGCGCAATTTCACCGGGCTCGCCCGCCGCGTCATCGCGGTGCCCATCCATCAAGACAAGGCGATCCCCGCGGCGACGCTCGCCGATGTCGCGCGCGGTATCGGAATTCCGGCGCTGGCGCGCGAGGATGTCGAGAGCGCGCTCGCCGCCGCCGGCAAGCTCGAGCTTGCGCCGGCGCCGCGCGTCCTCATCACCGGCTCGCTTTATCTTGCCGGCGAAGTGCTGGACGCCAACGGCACGCCGCCGGTGTAAGGCAGCGCCGTTGCCGGTGAATGCGAGGCGCATCCGCGCATGAAACCGGCCGCCTGAACGCGCAACCCGCCTCAGCGTGCGACGATATTCTGCATCTCGCTCTGCCGGCCGGCGAGGAAGTGCCGCATATTCTCGATGATCAGCGGCATGATCAAATCCTCATATTCGCTGGTGTAACCGCCGAGATGCGGGAGCACGAAAGCATTCGGCAAGTCCCAGAACGGACTGTCGGCCGGCAGCGGCTCGGTTTGAAAAACGTCGAGGCCGGCGCCGGCGATGCGGCGCCCGCGCAGCGCCTCGATCAGCGCCGGCTCGTCGACGGTCTGGCCGCGGCCGGCGCTGATGTAATAGGCGGATGGCTTCATCGCGGCAAATACCGCGCCATCGAACAACAACAGATTATCGTTCGTGGCCGGCAGGATGTTGATGAGATAATCTGCGCGGGCAGCGGCTTCCTTGAGTTTGTCCGTCGGCATGATTTCGTCCAAACCTTCGATCGCGCGCGGCGTGCGGGTGACGCCGACGACCTTCATCTCGAACGCCTTGAGCAGCTTCGCCGTTGCGATGCCGATGACGCCGACGCCGACGATCACGGCGGTTTTGCCGCAAAACAAGCTCCAGTAACGCCGCTCCCAGACGTGGGCCTTTTGCGCTTCCGCCAGCCGTCGTACGTCGCGCGCGACGCCCATCATCAGAAAGACGATGGTCTCGCGCATCGGCACGCCGTGAATGCCGCGCCCGCTGGTCAACAGCGTTTCCGGCTCCAGCGACGGACAGCGCAGAACGTGGTCGACGCCGGTCGCCAGGCACTGTACCCATTTGAGCCGCGCCGCGCGCCGGTAAAATTCGTCCTTCAGCTCAATGCCGAACGAAATCAGCACGTCGATATCCGCGATATCGGCCGGCAATTCACTGGCCTTGTGCGCGAGCACAAATTGCAGCGTCGGAAATTCCGCTTGCAGCCGATCGCGGTAGATTTCGGCGTGCGGATCGAGAACAAGAATTTTGGTCATGGATTTTTGGTGCGACTTCGGACTTTTTTGTTGGACGTTCGGCACCATAGGCGACGGTGATGCAGCTTGAAAGCTTACTCGCCGGGAAGATCGGGACACGGCCGCTTGGCAATCTCCCAAGCTTCGCCCCGGTTCAGGCCGACCATACCAAGCAGATTCACAACCGCCTCGTCGATCTTTCCGGGCGGAATATTTTTGTCGCACACCGCAAGGCTAAAGCCGACGATGGCATGGGTTGCCTGTCGCCAAGCGAGCTCGGCATCTTCGACACGATAGCGCCCGGCGGCGACCGCGTTGCGGATGTCCCGGATCGCATACGGCCCCATGACTCGATACATCGCATCGGCAATGACTTCCGAACGCCGCAGCAGCGAGCGCCACCGCAGATCCGTGGTCGCCGCTTCCATAACGATCCGTATGCCGAAGGCATAAACCTGAGCCGGGTCGGAAAAGCTGTTGGTCACGGCCTCGATGCGTTGCGCCAGGCGGTCCATCACCTGTTCCATCACCGACATCGCCAGTTCGTCTTTCGAGGCGAAGTAGTTGTAGACCGTACCGGCGCCGACATCGGCGAGGTCGGCGATTTCCGACATGGTGGCCGCGTCGATCCCCTTCTGCGCCATGACCGCGTAGCCAGCCTCGATGAGGGCTTGGCGATTACGCCGCTTGCGCCGATCGGTCCGCGTCTCCGCCGCCTGCATGACCGGCATTTGGCCTCCATTCATCTCTGAATCGCACTCATGAATTATCGCGGTCGTAGCCGAAGCATATTGGAATGCAAGTGGATTCGCTCACGACGCCGGCCAATTCCACGCTGCGCCAAGCCCCTATTCAGGGTCGAATCGAATCATGTCACCCGGAATTGACTATCATTCATAAATGAGTATTGTCCACTATTGGGTAACAGTCATAACGACGCGCACTCGGCTTAGCCGAGGCAAAAGGGGGGATCGATGGTCAAGGAGTTTCCAAAGGACCGCGACGCCAAGCGGACGTTTTTGCTCGAGCAAGTCGAACGCATTGGCGCCACATTGCGGGCCTCCGGCGCCAACAGCGAAGAGCTTGGCACGCTTGCGCTGGAAGCGGTTGCCGCCTTGCGCGACGCCGGCATGTTCCGGCTCAAGTTGCCGGCACCCGTCGGCGGCGCCGAGGCCGACCCTGTCACCGAGATGATGGTGCTCGAAGCGCTTGCCTATCACGACCTCACCAGTGGGTGGTGCACCATGGTCGGCGCGACCGGGATCGCTTCGCTCGGCGCTTTCTTGCCGCAGGCCGGCCTCGATGCGGTCTTCGCCGGCGGCCACATCCCGACCGCGTCGATTTCCTTTTTTCCGGCCGGCCGTGCCGTGCGCGAGCCGGGCGGGTTCCGGCTCAACGGCCGCTGGCGCTTCAACAGCGGCATCCACCATTCCGAATGGTTCGTGGGCGGCACGGTGGTGGAGGGCACCGAGGCGGAAAACGGCGGCCGTCCGATCGTCATGTTCTCGGCGCTGCCAGCAAAAGACGTAACGCTCTACGACAATTGGGGCGGCGTCACCGGGCTGCGCGGCACCGGCAGCTGCGACTGCTCGGTCGAGAACTATTTTCTGCCTGAACATTTCACCTTCGTGTGGGATTTGCTCGCACCGAAACCGCGGCGCGGCGGTGCTTCGTATCTGCTGCCGCCATTCAGCTATGTGGCGAAGGAGCACGGCAGCGTCGCCATCGGCGCGGCGCGCCGGGCGCTCGACGAATTGATCAGGATCGCAACGACCACACGCGGCACGTTTCGCTCATCGAAGCTCGACGAACGCCAGGTGGTGCATCGTCAGATTGCCGAGGCCGACTTGAAGCTTCGCGCCGCGCGCGCGCTCATGCACGAGCGCTACGGACAATTATGGGAGAAGGTGAATGCGGGCGGGCTGCCGGACGGCGCCGACATCGCCGATGTACGCGCCATCGCCGTGTACGCCACCGACACGGCGATTGCGGCCGCCACCATGGCCTTTCATTTTTCCGGCGCGACCGGCCTGCACCACCCGCACGTCCTCGGCCGGGTGCTGCGCGATCTTAACGTCGCCGGCATCCATCAGGTGATGAGCGACACGGCCTACGAGAACCACGGCAAATTCCGCCTGGGATTGCCGGCCGATCCTTTGGCCTGATGGACGCTTCGCCGGCCCGGTTTCTTGCGACGCTCCGCTAGGGCGTCGGCAGCTTCAACTCGCGCACGGCGTTCTTGAACGCGATAGCCTCGCGCATCGGCTCGGCCAGCGGCGTCTTATCCAAAAACTCGCCCGCCTCGGCAGCGTGCTCGAACGGATAATCGGCGGCAAACATCACGCGATCCTTGCCGAGCGCGGCGAGCGTACAATCGAGCGGCTCCGCCGCGCACATGCCGGACGTGGTTACGACAATGTTCTGCTTGATGTAGTCGGACGGCTTTTTTGCGAGTTTCACGCCGTAAAGCTTGGCGCGGCTGTCGAAGCGCCAGAGCAGGAACGGCAGCGTCTCGCCCAAATGGCCGAGCGCCACCCGCGCACGCGGGAAACGGTCGAACAATCCTGAGAACACCAGCCGCAGCGCGTGCGAGCCGGTTTCAAAGCCCCACTCCCAGGTGGCGCGGCGCAGGCCCTCGACGCCGGCAAGCGCGGGCGACGGCGCGATCGGATCGGTCGGATGGATATAGATCGTGGCTTGCAGCGCCTCGGCCCGCTCCCAGAACGGATGCAGCGAGGGATGATCGAGATACTGGCCGTTGGTGTGGCCGTTGATCATGGCGCCGCAGAATTTCAACTCAGCCATGCAGCGTTCCAGCTCGTCGGCCGCTGCTTTGGGATCCTGCATGGGCAGATGCCCAAAGCCGGAATAGCGGTCCGGCCGCTTGGCCACTTCACGCGCCAGAAAATCATTGGATTCGGCGGCCCGGCGCCGCGCGACCGCGGCGTCGCGTTCGTTTTGCACGCCCGGTCCGGCGATGGCGAGCACCGAACGGGCAATGCCGGCGCTATCCATCGCCTGCAGCCGCATATCGCCGAAATCCTTCAGGCGCGCGAGCAACCCGCTCGCCACTTTCGGATCGACATTGGCAATTGTGGGCAACCAGTATTCTTCGAGGCCGGGATTTAGGAAATGTTCCTCAAGCGCGATTTTGTGGACCATGTTGTTCCCGGCGTCCCCTCAACTTTACGGCAACTGCTGTACCGCATGCCGGCGATCCTGTATCAAAGCGGGGATCAGGCAGCAAGAATATGCGCCAAAATGGGGATATCGGCGGGGACGGGAATGAAAGCGGTCGGCGGGCGAACGAGCGACAAGGGCGTAGCGAAATCCCAACCGCAAACTCAACCGCATAGCCAGGTACAGGTGATTGCGCGCGCGGCGGCCATCCTGCGCGCGCTGGAAGATGAAGCGGCGGGCTTGAGCCTCGGCCAGATCGCCCAGCGCGTGAACCTGGCGCGCTCGACGGTGCAGCGCATCGTCGCCGCGCTCGAGGCGGAGAAATTTTTGATTGCCGCTTCGCCGAACGGCCGGGTGCGCCTTGGACCGACCATTCTGCGGCTGGCCGCTTCCGCCCGCACCGACTTCGTGGCCGTGGCGCGGCCATACCTGACCCAGCTTTCCAGCGAGCTCAAGGAGACGGTCGACCTCTCGGTGGTGAAGAAGGATCATCTGGTCTTCATCGATCAGGTGATCGGCTCGCAACGGCTGCGTACCGTTTCCGCGGTCGGCGAGACCTTTCCGCTGCACTGCACCGCGAACGGCAAGGCCTATCTGGCAACTCTCGACAACGCGGCGATCGCCGAGCTTCTCGGCACCAGCTTTGAACCGCGCACGCCGCGGACGCTCACGCGCCTTGACGATCTGCTGCGCGACTTAAAGTCGGTGCGCAGGAGCGGCGTCGCCATCGACCGTGAAGAGCATGCGCTCGGCATTTGCGCCGCAGGCATCGTCACCCGCGACCCGGCCGGCAATATCGTCGCCATCTCGGTGCCGGTACCGGCGCAGCGTTTCTACAAGCACCAGCGCACGATCGTGGCGCGGTTGCTGGCCACCAAGGAGGCGCTGGAGCGCCATTTGCTGGCGGAAGCCGCCTGACCACGCGTCCGGGCGGCTTGTCCTGCCAACCGGAATTCGATACAGATGTACCATATCCTGGTACATGGTTTGATCATGGTCCAAGCGCCGCTTGAGCCGGCGGGACCGGAGGAAACGCGGAGGGTTAGCGTGGCGAAGAAAATTCGCGGTGTCTTGTTTGAGGAAAACGAGAACAACGCGATGGGACTTTCGTTCTACAATCTGTCTCATCGCTTCGGGTACCAGTCGCCGAACTGGCCGTATTTCGAAGACGTCAAGATCGAGCGCATCCACTACATGGCGAAGTCGGGCGTGCTGTCGCAGCGCATCACGACCAGCATGCACAACACCACGCATATCGACGCGCCGGCGCATGTCGTGCAAGGCACGCCGTTCATCGACGAGGTGCCGCTGCCGCACTTTTTCGGCTCCGGCATCGTCGTGTCGATCCCGAAGAAGAAATGGGAGCCGATCACTTACGACGATCTGGAAAAGGCCGCCGGCAAGGTGGTGCGGCCCCGCGATGTCGTGATCGTCAATACCGGCTGGCACAAGAAGTACGAGGACAGCGAGGACTATTTCTGCTACGCGCCGGGCTTCGTACCCTCGGCCGGCGAATGGTTCGTCGAGAAAAAGGTCAAGGTCGTCGGCCACGATACCCAGGCCAACGACCATCCGCTCGCCACCGCCATCGGCCCGCAGCGCAATGGGCCGCTGCATCCGCACCTCGCCGAGGAATACAAAAAATGGTCGGGCGGCCGCGACTGGAAAGACGACTTCCCCGAATGGGAGCCGGTGCACCGCATCCTGTTCAAGAACGGCATCTTGGGCATCGAGAATGTCGGCGGCGATATCGACAAAGTCACCGGCCGGCGCTGCACGTTTGCGTTCTTCCCGTGGAACTGGGATCGCGGCGACGGCTGCATCATCCGCTTGGTCGCCATTGCCGATCCGAAGCAAGCCTACCGGATCGAGAAGGGGGAGAAGTTCTGATGCAGGTCAAGCGTTTCTCCGAGATCAAGGGCTACGACGCGGCCAATCACCGCGCCTGCTCGACCTTGCGCGTGTTCGGCGCGGAAGCGGGCGGCACGCAGAGCCTGATTGTCGGCGTGTCGCACTTCCTGCCGGGCGGCGGCGCCGGGCCGGACGCTTCACCGCCCGAGAAGGTCTATTTCGTGCTCGAAGGCGAATTGACGGTGATCGTCGGCGGCAAGGAGACGGTCCTGAACAAGCACGATTCGTGCTTCATCGGCCCCAACGAAAGCCGCGAGATCATCAATCGCGGCAACGAAGTGTGCTCGATCCTGGTCGCGATCGCGCCGGCGCCAAAGTGAAACTTTCCGTCACCCTGAGGTGCGAGCGCAGCGAGCCTCGAAGGGCGACGGCCTCGGCCGTGCATCCTTCGAGGGCCGCTTCGCGGCCGCCTCAGGATGACGGTGTGAAAGCCGGGTAAGACCCATGTCCGATGACTTTCTGAAAAATCCCCTCTCGCTGTTCGATGTGCGCGGCAAGACCGCGATCGTGACCGGCGCGTCCGGCGCCTTTGGCGCGCTCGCCGCCAAGGTGCTGGCCGGCGCCGGCGCCAATCTCGTGCTCGCGGCCAGCAACGCCGCCGAGCTGAAAAAGGTCGCCGATGCCTGCATTGCGCTTGGCGGCAAGGCCGAGGTCGTCGCCAAAAGGCCGAGCTCGGAAGCCAACTGCGACGCCATCGTCAAAGCGGCGGTCGACCGCTTCGGCCGCGTCGATATCCTCGTCGTCGCCTCCGGCCTCAACAAGGTTTCCAAGATCGTCGATCAGCCGGCCGCCGACTTTCTCGAAATCATCGACGCCAACGTCACGCAGTCCTGGCTGATGGCGCGCGCCGCCGGCCGGCAGATGATCAAGCAAGGCGACGGCGGCAAGGTGATCTTGATGTCGTCGGCGCGCGGCTTGCTCGGCCATCCGGCCGGCTACACCGCCTATTGCGCTTCCAAATCCGCGGTCGACGGCATCACCAAAGCGCTCGGCTGCGAATGGGGCGAGACCGGCATTACCGTGAACGCGCTGGGTCCGACGGTTTTCCGCTCGCCGCTGACGCAATGGATGTTCGAGGACAACGAGCGCGCCAACACGGTGCGCAAGGGCTTTCTCACGCGCGTGCCGAAGGGCCGGCTGGGCGAGCCGTCCGATCTCGCGGGCCCGCTTCTGTTTCTCGCCTCGAAAGCGTCCGACTTCTATACCGGCCACATCCTTTATGCCGACGG
>CAWHPH010000046.1:0-49759 GCA_963831135.1 uncultured Alphaproteobacteria bacterium | reverse complement strand
GCCCGCGCTCTCAGCCGCCGCGCGCCAGCACCGGCTTGAGAAACGCCCCGGTATAGCTGCGCTTCTCGCGCACGATGTCTTCCGGCGTGCCGGCGGCGACGATCTCGCCGCCGCCGTCGCCGCCTTCGGGGCCGAGGTCGATGATCCAGTCGGCGGTTTTGAGCACTTCGAGATTGTGCTCGATGACGACGACGGTGTTGCCGGTCGCGACCAGCTCGTGCAGCACTTCGAGGAGCTTTGCCACGTCGTGGAAATGCAGGCCGGTGGTGGGCTCGTCCAAAATGTAGAGCGTGCGGCCGGTGGCGCGCTTGGATAATTCCTTGGCGAGTTTGACGCGCTGGGCTTCGCCGCCCGAAAGCGTCGTCGCCTGCTGGCCGACATGGATGTAATCGAGGCCGACGCGGTGCAAGAGCGTGAGCACGTCGCGCACCCGCGGCACCACCTTGAAGAATTCCAGCGCCTCCTCGACCGTCATGTCGAGCACGTCGGCGATGGATTTGCCCTTGAACAGCACGTCGAGCGTTTCGCGGTTGTAGCGTTTTCCTTTGCAAACATCGCAGGTGACGTAGACGTCCGGCAAAAAGTGCATCTCGATCTTGATCACGCCGTCGCCCTGGCAGGCCTCGCAGCGCCCGCCCTTGACGTTGAACGAGAAGCGGCCGGGCTCGTAGCCGCGCGCCTTGGCCTCGGGCAGGCCCGCGAACCATTCGCGGATCGGCGTGAAGGCGCCGGTATAGGTGGCGGGGTTGGAGCGCGGCGTTCTTCCGATCGGCGACTGGTCGATGTCGATGACCTTGTCGAGATGCTCGATGCCTTCGATGCGGTCGAACGGGGCGGGGGCTTCGCTCGCGCCATTCAATCGCCGCGCCAGCGCCTTGTAGAGCGTGTCGACGAGCAGCGTCGACTTGCCGCCGCCGGACACGCCGGTGATGCAGGTGAAGAGGCCGAAGGGAATTTCGGCGGTGACGTTCTTCAGGTTGTTGCCGCGCGCGCCGATGAGCTTGAGCGTGCGGTGCGGGTTGATCGGCCGCCGCTCCGGCACCGCGATCTCGCGCGCGCCGGTGAGATACTGGCCGGTGAGCGAGCGCGGATTGGACATGATGTCCATCGGCGTGCCTTCGGCGACGATCTGGCCGCCATGCACGCCGGCGCCGGGGCCGACATCGACCACATAGTCGGCGATGCGGATGGCGTCCTCGTCGTGCTCGACCACGATCACGGTGTTGCCGAGGTCGCGCAGCCGTTTGAGCGTGTCGAGGAGGCGGGCATTGTCGCGCTGATGCAGCCCGATCGAGGGCTCGTCGAGTACATAGAGCACGCCGGTCAGGCCTGAGCCGATCTGCGAGGCGAGCCGGATGCGCTGGCTCTCGCCGCCGGACAGCGTGCCCGACGCGCGTGCAAGCGTGAGATAATCGAGGCCGACATCGACCAGAAATTTCAGCCGCGCGCGGATTTCCTTGAGGATGCGGCCGGCGATCTCGTTCTGCTTGGCGCTGAGCTTGTCCGGCAGTTCGCCGAACCAGGCCGCTGCGGCTTTGACCGAGAGGTCGGAGATTTCGCCGATGTGCCGGTCGGCGATCTTGACGCACAGCGCTTCCGGCTTGAGGCGGTAGCCGTGGCAGGCCTCGCAGGGCACGTCGGTGAAATAGCGCGCGATCTCCTCGCGCGCCCAGTCGCTGTCGGTTTCCTTGTAGCGGCGCTCGAGATTGGTGATCACGCCCTCGAACGGCCGCTTGGTCTCGTAGGCGCGCATGCCGTCGTCATAGGAAAAGCGGATCTCGGTCTCGCCGGAGCCGTAGAGGATCGCATCCTGCGTCTTCTTCGGCAGGTCCTTCCATTTGGTGTCGAGGGTGAATTTGTAATGCTTGCCGAGCGCCGACAGCGTCTGCACGTAATAGGGCGACGATGATTTCGCCCAGGGCGCGATGGCGCCCTTGCGCAGGGTGCGCTCCTTGTCGGGGATGACGAGGTCCGGATCGATGTGCTGCTCGACGCCGAGCCCGCCGCATTTCGGGCAGGCGCCGAACGGATTGTTGAACGAGAACAGCCGCGGCTCGATCTCGGGAATGGTGAAGCCGGACACCGGGCAGGCGAATTTCTCCGAGAAGACGATACGGCGCGCATCGGAGGCGGCAGCGGCGGCGAGCTTGGTTTCTTTCTTTCCCTCCCCTGAAAGGGGAGGGTCGGCCCGCAGGGCCGCGGAGGGGTCATCGCTCTGACCCCCACCCGAACGCTTCGCGTTCGACCTCCCCCTTTCAGGGGGAGGAGGGGAAGCGGCGGCATCCGCAAGCTCCGCCACCGCGAGCCCCTCGGCGAGCTTGAGCGCCTGCTCGAACGAATCCGCCAGCCGCGTCGCGATGTCCGGCCGCACCACCAGGCGATCGACCACCACGTCGATGTCGTGGGTGAATTTCTTGTCGAGCGCCGGCACGTCGCCGATCTCGTAGAAGGTGCCGTCGACTTTGACGCGCTGATAGCCCTTCTTCATAAAGTCGGCGAGCTCCTTGCGGTACTCGCCCTTGCGCCCGCGCACCACCGGCGCCAGCAGATAAAGCCGCGTGCCTTCGGGCAGCGCCATGACGCGGTCGACCATCTGCGAGACGGTCTGGCTCTCGATCGGCAGCCCGGTCGCCGGCGAATAGGGCACGCCGACGCGCGCCCACAGTAGCCGCATGTAATCGTGGATCTCGGTGACCGTGCCGACGGTCGAGCGCGGATTGCGCGAGGTGGTCTTCTGCTCGATGGAGATGGCCGGCGACAGGCCGTCGATCTGATCGACGTCCGGCTTCTGCATCATCTCCAGGAATTGCCGCGCGTAGGCCGAAAGGCTTTCGACATAGCGGCGCTGGCCCTCGGCATAGATGGTGTCGAAGGCGAGCGAGGATTTGCCCGAGCCGGACAGCCCGGTGAACACCACGAGCTTGTCGCGCGGGATGTCGAGATCGACATCTTTAAGATTGTGTTCGCGGGCGCCGCGAATGGAAATCATGCGGCCGTCGCGCACGTCTTTCGCGCGACCGTCTTGGCGGCCCGCGGTCTTGTCCGCGCTATCGAACAGGTCGTTCATGTGAAATGGGCACGCTGTGTTTGTCGAACATAGTGAGAACGTGGCCGCTTTGCCAGTGCGCGCTCAGCGCTATCCCCCGCCAAAAGATCGCGAAAACCCGCGCGGAACTTAAGCCCATGGCGGGTGGGGCCGCCGCTTCGCCTTCGCTGCCCCGCCCTGTATAAGTGGCCCGAGTTTCGGGGTGAGTGGCGGCGGGATGAAGCGATTTTTGTGCGTGGTCGGAACGCGGCCCGAAGCGATCAAGATGGCGCCGGTCATTCTTGAGCTGGCGACGCATGCCCACGTGACGACCTTGTGTTCCGGGCAGCACACCAAGCTCGCCGAGGAACCGCTTGCGTGGTTCGGCATCACGCCCGACGACACGATCAAGGTGGCGAAGTCGCGGACCTTGGCGACGCTGACCGCGGCGCTCCTGCCGGCCATGGAGCGGATGATCGCCAAGCATCGGCCGGACGTGGTGGTGGCGCAGGGCGATACCACGACCGTGCTGGTCGCGGCGCTGACCGCCTTCTACACCGACATTCCGTTTGCGCACGTGGAGGCCGGATTGCGCACCCGCAACCTGCGCGCGCCGTTTCCGGAAGAGTTCAATCGCGTCGCCGCGGACCGGCTGGCGCGCTGGCATTTTTGCCCGACGCGCGGCGCGGCCGCCAATCTCCGCGCCGAGGGGATCGATCCGGCACGCATCACCGTCACCGGCAATACCGGGATCGATGCGCTGCGGCTTGCGCTCGCGCGGCTTCCCCCGGCGCCCGCGACCGGACGCGGCCGGCGCCGCATCCTGCTCACCGCGCACCGGCGCGAGAACCAGGGCAAGCGCATGGAGGCGATCTGCCGCGCCATCGTCGCGCTGGTGGAACAGTTCGACGACATCGAATTCGCCATTCCGGTACATCCCAATCCCGAGGTACGCGCCACATTCGAGCGGCTGCGCGTCGCGCATGAGCGCGTGCAGCTGATGCCGCCCTTGAGCTATCCGCGGCTCGTCGCCGAGATGGCGCGGGCGCATCTGATCGTCACGGATTCCGGCGGCATCCAGGAGGAGGCGCCGTTTCTCAACAAGCCGGTGCTGGTGATGCGCGACGTCACCGAGCGGCCGGAAGCGGTCGAGCTTGGCGTGGCGCGGCTCGTCGGCGCGGAAACTTCGTCGATCGTCGGCGCGGTGCGCGAGCTTCTCACGGATGCGGAAGCTTATGCGACGATGGCCGCGGGCGGTTCGCCCTATGGCGACGGCTACGCGGCCGAGCGCATCAGCGCCGTGTTCGGCTTCGGCCAGCGTGCGGCGGGCGCAGCAGCGGGCGCCGCGCGATGACAAAGTCGGGATCGGCGCTGCTCTTTTTCCTGGTCAAGGCCGCGATCACGATATCGCTGATCGTGGTCATCTTCATGAAGATCGACTTTTCCGTGCTCGCGCGCCATCTCGACGGCGGCGGCGCGGTTTATCTGTTCTTCGGGACGCTGTTGCTGGCGATCAATGTGCTCGTCGTCGCCGCGCGCTGGTGGCTGTTGCTGCGAAGGCTCGGGGTCGAGGCGCTGTCGCTCGGCTATGCGATGGCCGGCACCTACGCCTCCGTCTTCGTCGGCCAGGCGACGCCCGGAGCGATCGGCGCCGACGCCGTACGCGGCTGGCTCTGTTACGGGCGCGGCGTCGCGTTGCGCACGATCATCATGTCGCTGGTGACCGACCGGCTGCTCGCCTTGCTCGGCCTGGTCGGGGTTTCGCTCGCCGTCTGGTATTGGCAATTCGACGCCGCCGGCCGGAGCATGGGGGTGCAGATCGCGATCCTTGCCGCGGCGCTGGCGGCGGGCGCCGCTTTTGCACTGTGGCTGATGCCCGCGCTGACCGATCGCCTTGCCGAACGTTGGGTGCGACTGCGCAAAGTGCACGAGCTCGTGGCGATCTTCCGTTTCACGGCGCTTTCGCGCGCGGGCGCCGCCGGCCTCCTGCTGAGCGGCATCGTGGTCGCCCTGACGGTGAACGCGGTCATTCTGTTCGCCCATGGCTTCGGCGTCGCGCTGGCGCCGTCGGTGGCTTATCTGGTGGTGCCGATCGCGATCCTGTTTTCGTCTTTGCCGATTTCGATCGGCGGCTGGGGCGTGCGCGAGGCGAGCCTGTCCTACGGTCTGGTCTTGTTTGGGCTGCGGCCCGACGATGCAGCGTTGCTGGGCTTAGCGCTCGGCATCGGGCTTCTGCTCGCCTCGCTGCCGGGCGGCATCGTCATGCTGATGCTGGGCGGGCAGGCGCGGCCGGCATTGCACCGCGCCGGCGGCGGGCTGATCGACTAAGCCGCCGCACCCCGGAAGCCGAAGCCGCGCCGATGCCAGAACCACGCCGCATTTTGATCGGTCTGCCCGCCTACAACGAGGAGATCGCGCTGCCGCGGCTGCTCGCGCGCATCGAAAGCTTCAGCACGACCTCGCCCGAGCCGATCACCGTCGTCCTCTACGACGACGGCAGCACGGATGCGACGGCCGCGATCGCCCGCGACTGGCAGCAAAAGCTGCCGCTCGTGATCCTTGACGGTGTCGTGAACAAGGGCTTGGGCGCCGGTCTGCGCGCGCTGGTCGACTATGCGGCGGTCAATGCCGGCGATGACGACGTGCTGGTCATCATGGATTGCGACGATACCCACGATCCGCAGCAGATCCGGCAGATGCTGGCGCGCATGACCGACGGCGCCGATGTGGTGATCGGCTCGCGCTATGTGAGCGGCGCGCTGGTGCAGGGCGTGCCGCCGCTCCGGCGCGTCACCGCGCTTGGCGCCGCGGCCCTGTTCAAGTCCATTCATCCAGTGCGCGGCGTGTGGGACTATACCTGCGGCTATCGCGCCTACCGCGTCGGCGTTCTGAAAAAGGCGGCGCGCCATTATGGCGACAGGCTCGTGGCGGAGCGCGGCTTTGCCTGCATGGTCGAGCTTCTGCTCAAGCTCAACGCGCTTGATATCCGCTTCGCCGAAATTCCGCTGCAGCTGCGCTACGATCAGAAACCGACGGCGACCAAGATGGGCGTCGGCAGCAATATCCGCCGGCTGTTGTCGCTGCTCGTGCAGTGGCGGCTGCACGGTCTCGACGAGACCTGATGTCGGAGCCCGGCGGCCGCCTATCCACCGCGGCGGATCGTTCAATGAAGTCGAGCTCCCCGATCAATCCGACCCACCCGGTTCATCATCCGGCGCCACAACATCTCCGGCCGGCAATTCAATCTGAAAGACCGAGCCTCGATCGTTAGCGGCGCGTGCCGAGAGACGCCCATTGTGCGCTTCAACAATGGATCGGCAAATCGACAGGCCCATCCCCATGCCCTGCGATTTCGTCGTAAAGAACGGATGGAAGATGCGGTCGACGTTTTCCGACTCAATGCCGGGCCCGGAGTTTTCCACCGTGATCGACACGCCGTCAGGGTCGCGGATCGCCGATTTCACCCCTAGCGTCCGTGTGCGATCGGTGACGGCATCCATGGCTTCAATCGCATTGGTAATAAGATTGACGATGACCTGCTGCAATTGAACCCCATCCGCCAAAACCGGCGGCAGTTTCGGACTCAGTTCGGTCTGCGTCGAAATTTGATGATTTTGCAGTTCGAAGTGCAGCAGCGCAAGAACGTCGCGGATCACTTGGTTGACGTCCAGCAACGTC
The DNA here is from genome assembly GCA_963831135.1 of uncultured Alphaproteobacteria bacterium. Lineage (GTDB taxonomy): Bacteria > Pseudomonadota > Alphaproteobacteria > Rhizobiales > Xanthobacteraceae > BOG-931. Next base: position 43,056 of record CAWHPH010000046.1, on the reverse strand, counting down.
TTTTCTCGGCTATCGTTCTTGAACATCGTCCGAATGCCGTCGATCACTTGGCCGGCCCGATGAGTGGCGTCTGACATCCGATTGAGGGCCGCTTGCACTTCCTTGAGATTGGGTGGCTTCTTTGCAAGCCAGCGCAAGCTTGCGCTGCAACCTAAAGCGATCGATGCGAGCGGTTGGTTGATTTCATGGGCCATCGAGGCGGCCATCTGTCCCACGGCGGTCAAACTGGTAACCCGCGCAAGCTCGGTTTGCGTCGCCCGCAACTTATCCTGCGCACGTTTGCTCTCGGTAATATCGACCATCGTTCCGATAAACACTTCCGGCCTGGACTCCGGCGCCCGCGCAACGGAACTGTGGCCCCATATCACCGTGCCGTCCTTGCGACGGTATTGTTTCACAACCACGTAATGATCGATCTTTCCCTGCCGGAGCTCACCGAGTCGGGCCTGAGCCTCTTTGCGCTCTTCCTCAAGGGTGATGTCCAGAGGTGAAAGTTGCCGTAGTTCCTTGTCCGTGTAGCCAAGGATGGCCTGAAACGCCGGATTGGTTGCTAAGTAATGCAGGTCTTGATCAAACGTCGAAATACCGATGCTTGATGTCTCAAATATCGATTTCCATCGCGCTTCGCTCGCTCGAAGCGCTGCCTCGGAGCGCTTGCGCACGAGTGCTTGGGCCATCACCTCGCCGATGACGGTTATCCGCGCGACAAACTCGGCTGGCCATTCCCTCGTAGAGCGGAACGCGCCAAAGCCGATCGCGGCGACGACGCGGCCGCCGACGGGCAGCGGAATGACAAGCACGGAGCGAATACCGGCGCGGCGATTGTATTCCGCTGCGGCGGCAGCTTCGGGCGGGATGTCTCTGTCTGATCGAATAACGATTTTACGTCCCGCGCGAAGCTCGCTGGCAAACCAACTCAAGTCAGCCGGTATTGGACCACGCAAAGGCGGCTGCACGCCTTCCACCGCCGCCGAACAGAGAAAATATTGCTTCTCCTCGTCGACGAATTCCCAGAAGGCGCTGCGGTCAAAGCCGAGAAAGTTTAGCAGGCGCTTTAGCGCACTTTCGATTTCGGCGATGACTTGGTCATCCGCGACGTTCGCAAAGCGGACGGAAAGATCGGAAAGCAAACGTTCAAATGCCAGAAGTTCTTCGAGTGAAGCGCCAGAAGCGTGACTCGGTGTCGGCACGCTTCTGGCGCGCGAAACGCGTTTCATCTTGGCACGCGTTGGCAACGCTTTCTCCCGATCACTGGACGCCGTCCCGCGGCACTTAGCGTGCGAATTGCGCTATCTATCACTACCACCTGCAGGCCCTTGGGCATAGGTCGGACGATGCTTCCTAACGAGCCCGAAAGTCGGTTGCTGGCTTTAGCGGACACCCGGCCGACATCCGACGAGCAGCCGCAACGTGCCTCAAGCAAAATCGGCCGATGTGGCATTATCCTCCGTGCGAGCAACGCGTGGCCTTCTTTCGCGTAGAGCAAAAGACCTCCTGGCCCGGTGAGTGCTTAGTGCATGGTCCCGTGACGCAGGCTTGACGGATGAAGCCGCGGCAACCGCCCCGTTCCAGACCATTCATCCGGTACGCGGCGTGTGACTAATAAGTGCAGGTATCGCCGTACCGCGCCGGCGTGCTGAAAAAGGCGGCAAGCCGCGATGGCGACAAGCGCGTGGCGGAGCGCGGCTTGGCCCGCATGGTCGAGCTGCCGCTCAGGCTCAACGCGCTTGGATCAGGGCGCCGCTACTCGGCCGGCCCGTCCGCAAGCGCAAGACCGCCTCGTGCGCGCAGCGGGGCCGTGGATCTGGCTCGGACGGCGTTGCCGACGAGAGTTTTTCCAAGTTTCCATACCGCACCCGTCGTCCGATGTGCGCCGGCGATGACGGCCTCGAACGACTGCTCGATCCAACCGCAATCCTCATCCGAGATCGTGAGTGAGGGCAAAAGCTTGATCGTATGGTCCCCGTGTCCCGCAACCTGCGTGAGCAGTTTGTGGTCATTAAACAACGGGATCACGATCAGTTGGCAAAACAGTCCGCTGCGCGCGGTTTCGAGCAGATTCCAAGATGCCCTGAGCCTGGGAGAGCGCGGCGATCCAAATTCGACCCCGATCATCAGTCCCTTGCCGCGAACCGATTTGATCAGTTCGTGGCGACGTGACATTTCCTCAAATGCGAGCAGCAATCGTTTGCCGAGCTGCGCCGATCTGTCGATCAATCGCTCGGATTCGATCACCTGCAACGTTGCAAGTCCGGCCGCCATGGCGAGATCGTTCTTTGAAAACGTCGAGCCATGCACGACCGCGCGGGTCATGTTGTTGAAGACTTTGTCGAAAACCCATTTGTGGGTCAGGACCGCACCGACCGGTACTTGGCCGCCGGACAACGATTTGGCCAGCAACACCATGTCGGGTTCGATGCCCCAGTGCTCGCTCGCAAGAAACCGACCGGTCCGGCCAAGCCCGGTCTGGATTTCGTCGGCGACGAACAAGGTTCCATATTTTCGGCAGAGTTCAAACGCGCCGCGGAGATATCCATCGTCTGGAATGATCACGCCTTTTCCCTGAACAGGCTCGACGATGAATGCCGCGCTTGTGCGCGAAGCTAAGGCTTTTTCCAATGCAGCGAGATCATTGAACGGGATCTCGATGCACTCGGGAAGAAGAGGACCGAATCCCTCCCGGAAATTCGGGTCGCCGTTCAACGACAGCGAGCCATAGCTCAGGCCGTGAAAGGCGTGACTGCAATAAACGATCCCCGGACGACGGGTCGCGGCACGGGCGAATTTGATGGCCGCCTCGACAGCCTCGGTCCCAGAATTGGAAAAAAATACTTTGTCGAGATGAGGCACAAACTGCAACAAGCGTTCGGCTAGAACGCCAGAAAGTACAGACACCCCCATCTGCACAAGGTTGGGTAATTCACTGTCGAGCACGGCTTTGAGGGCTTCGCGCACCGTCGGGTGATTACGTCCGATACCGAACACGCCCCAGCCACTGAGAAGGTCGAGATACTTCGCATCGTGCTCGTCGTACAAGTATTGCCCTACACCGCGCTGGTATCGCTTGTCGAAGCCAATAGTCTTGAGCACATGGACCATCTGTTCATTGAGATGGCTCGAGTGCAGCTGGTAGCGCTCGGTCTCTCGCTCAGCGATGATCTCTTTGATTTCAAGACTCATTTGCCGCCCCGATCCGGTGGGCGGCAGACGCGCTGACATATAGGTTAGCTGCGGCGATCCTGACGGATCGCCAAAACGAAACTGTCCGCATAAAAGAACCTCGCCCCCGAGACCTCCAGCACACTTCTTGCCGGTTGCGGAGTCAATGCCCGCAAGCACGATTTCCGCAGAGTGTTGCGTCAATGCCGATCCGAGCCCGAATCTTCGCGGTATCAGCTTATGGCGCTGTAGCGGGACTGACCAAAATCCGCCCAGCAGCCGCAACGTTCATCAAAGTGCACGCCGTGCGCGGCGCCGAATCACGGATCGAGCCGCAGCAAGCGCCACTGCTCGACGTCGCCGACAGGTATGGCGATATGGAGCGCGTTCGCCCGCCGCGCCAGCAGGGCGTTTGCTTGATCATTAGGCAACAGCATCCAGGCCGGACCCGGGATGGTCGCTAAATCGTCCGGCGTCGCGATCAGGATCTTCCCGGGCACGTAGGGCAAGACATTGAGGCCGGTGTCGCCGGTCCGGTAGAGCGGGCCGGGCGCGGCTTGCATGGCCGCCGTGATTCGCTCCGCGTCGAGCCACGCCTGCCGGTAGCGTGTCGGCAGGAAGGGCGAGGCCAATGCATAGACCACCGCATAAACCAGAAGCGCAGCGGTCAACACCATGATCGGCGCCACGATCTGCGGCCGCTTCTCGCTGAGCAAATCGTAGCCGAGGCCGCCGAACACGCAGAGCGGCAGCACCATCGGCAGGTAATAGCGCGGCAGCGAGCCGCCGGGCCAGAACAGCACGACGATGGCGGCGATGAAGGCGTAGCACGAAAGCGCGGCGACGAAGCCGGGCCGGGCAAGGCTGCGGCCGCGGAAAGAAAGCGCGATGAGAAAGGCCGCGGCAGCGAGCGCCGCCGGCAGGATTTCGGCCAGAGTCCGCAAGCTCGCAACGACCGGGCCGGGCAGCAGCGTGATCGGCCGCACCCGCATGAACGCCGCCCAATTTCCTTCGTCGCCGGGCGTGTAGATCGCCACATACCAGAGCGCGAGCGGAATGACGCAGATCAGTCCGGCCAGGATCAGCCCCGGAATTTGCCGCCACGATCGCGATCCGAGACTGTAGGCGCCGACACCGAGCGCGAAATAGGCGATCGGCTGCGGGCCTTTGAACAAGCCGGCCAGCGCCAGCACGATGCCGATCGCGAGCCAGCGGCCGAGCCCGAATGCGCCGGCTTCGTTGCCGCCCCACCACAGATAGAAAGCGAAGAACAACGTCACGGCAAGCGGCAAGTCGGCGGTGACCAAGACCGAGGAGCGGATCACCAGCGGGCAGGCGAGGAACAAGGCGACGCCGAACAGCGCCGCGGGAACGCTCGCCGCCACTCTGCGCAGCAGGAGATAGATCAGCACGCAGCCGAACAGCACGAACAGCGCGACCGGCAAGCGGGCCGTGACCTGGCTCACATGGCCGAACGGCGCGCTGATCGCGGCGATGATCCAGGAGAGCAGCGTAGGGCGCTCGATCCAGCGCAGATTGAACACATGCGGGACGAGCCACTCGCCATCCTCGACCGCGGTGCGCGCAATCGAGACGGCGAGACCTTCGTCGGAATTGTAGCCGCGGAAGAAGATCAGCGGACCGGTGAGGACCGCGCAGGCGATCACAATCGCCGCATACGGATTGTAACGCGTGGCCAGCATATTCCAGGCCGCGATCATGCGCTGCGCCCTCATGCGCAAATTATCGGCAAGCGCGGTCATGGAAGCGGCATCGGTGGTAGCGGATGACGGTTGGCGACAGGTGACATGCGCCACGGTAACGGCGGCAACGTCCCCGGCTTCTTATCCGCAAACAAAAGCCCCGGGTAAAGACCCGGGGCTTGTCTTGATTGGCGGGTAGGGGCGGTCGGCGCTACCAGCCGCCGAAACCGCCGAAGCCGCCGAATTTGAAGTTGATGCCACCGCGGATGATGTTCTCGTTGAGCGAGACGGTGGTGGTGCTGCTGCCGCAATTGCCGACGCCGCAGGGGGCGTTGGCGAGATCGACGAAGAGATATTCGACCTTGGCGGTCCAACTCGGCGCGAAGGCATATTCGACGCCCACGCCGGCGGTCCAGCCGGCTTGCGTCGAGCTCGAGAACGGCAACGCGCCTGCGCCGGCCTGCACGTTGGCGAAGGCGCCGCCGCCGGTGCCGTAGAAGAGAACGCGATCCCAGGCATAGCCGGCGCGACCGCGGATGGTGGCGAGCCAATTGCTCTGGGTTTCGCAGCCCACGCCGCCGCACGAGCCATTGGCCGTCGTACCGTCCAGGTTCGTCCAGTCGCCGTCGCCTTCGACGCCGAGCACAAACTGACCGATTTGATAGTTGGCGCCGACCGTGCCGCCGATCAGGAATCCGCTGGCGTTGAAATTTCCCGAATTGCCAAGGACAGGATCGAGCCAGTTGCTGTTGCCGAAGGCGCCGCCGCCGTTGAGACCGATGTAAAAGCCGGTCCAGCTGTAGATCGGTGCGATCGGAATGTAGGCCGGCGGCGGCGGCAACGGTCCCGGTGCCGGAAAATCGGCTGCAAATGCCTGTCCGCCCGCGGCGAGGGCGAACGCCGCAGCCATCATTATACGCTTCATGCGATTTTACCCCGCGTGTTTACCAGCGACTGCAAATCGTGACGGGTCAAGCCGTGACTGATCAATGCCGTGACTGATCATGTCGTGACTGATTGCGCCGTGACTGATTCGCAATCGTGGTGGTCGCGCCCCCGCGAATGGAAAGAATCACCGGCACCGGTCCTCCGCCAATGCCGATTCCCCTTGATCCACACCGCTCAATAACCGTGGAGGATGGCACCAGCATGGCAGTCGAAAGGCAGTGACGCGTCACGCCGGTTCCAACGACAAGCGTTCATACCGGTTCCAAATGAAGGTGCCAGATAAAAAAAGCCCCGGGCGAACCCGGGGCTTTAAGCCGTCGCCGCTGATCGGCGTCGGCAGTTACCACCAGCCCCCACCGAATTTGTAGTTCACGCCGGCAGTGAACATATTGATGCTGCGATTGTTGATGCTGATCGTGTCGCCACGCGAAGGGACCGGCGCCGTCAGCCACCGTAAAGCTCTGGTTCTGCAGCCCGATGTAGTCCCACTCGGCGCGCGCCGACCAATTGCCCGTAAACGCCCACTCGACGCCGAGACCGGCGGTCCAGCCAAAATTGTTGGCTGGTGCTGCTGGAGAGCGTTTGGCCGGCCATACTGACCGTAATCCCAGGATTGCTTGTCCCGACCCAGGCGCCGCCGCCCTTGCCGTAGAGCAGCACGCGGTCCCAGGCATAGCCGAGCTTGCCGGTCGCGGTCGTCAGCCATCGATTGTTGAACGTCGCCGAGGCGGTACAGAACCGGTGGCATTCCCGGCACCAGTCGCGTTGATTGTGTTTGAGGTATTGGGAAGCCAATCGAACATCGCCTCCGCGCCGATCACGACGCCGCCATAGAACTGATAATTGACGCCGACCTGGCCGCCGCCAAGGAACGAGGTGTCTGGTCGTGGTCCCAAAGGTGCTGCCAAACGTGTCCGTAATGCTGCCGCGTGCTGTTCCAGCCGGCGCCGAGATTGCCGCCGACATAGAAGCCGGACCAGTTGTAGGGCGGTATCACCGGGATATACATCGCCGGAGCCCGCGGGGGCGGGGCCATAGGCGGCGGGAGATCGGCCGCGAGTGCTTGTCCCCCAGCTGCGAGCGCCAACGTGCTCGCCATCAAGATACGCTTCATGCCAATCCTCCTACTGCGTGCACACGCGACGTCACTCGAAACGACGGTCAGCGTGAATCCCCTTGCATCCCCCAACTCGCGCAACAAGTACCTGATCGCGCTCACGAAAGATGTAACCGAAAGGCAACAGCGGGCGACAATCGGGCCGCATAATTTGTCGAGAAAATGTCTCAATCGAGGCGGGCCGGATTGATGCCGAGCGAAATCTTGCTGCAACTTCCGTAGCTAGCCTGGTTAACACTTTAAGGCAGCCGCCTAACTGCCGCGGCGACGCCGGGTGCCGACACGCTTTGGATTGTACGGACTTGGTTAGCCACTCGTATACGAATCGCCCGTCCTGGTGGCGGCGCGCGCCGCTCATATGTGGCGGCTGAGGAGAGGTGGCCGGAGCCCGGATGTGGCCGCCAACACTTGCATTTTCGTGGAAGAACAAAATAAGAACATGGGCGGATCGTGCCCTGGCGCGCCGGTATGCGTGTGGATAACGCCGGCGGCTCCGCAATTGAGTTCTCTCGGGGCTGCTGCGGGATGTAAGACCATCGAGGCGCGTTGGTCGATACGGAAGAGTTTGGGTTGATACGGAAACGAATGGGAGCGTGTGATGGCAGGCAGCGTCAACAAGGTGATCCTGATCGGCAATCTCGGTGCCGACCCCGAAATCCGCCGCACCCAGGATGGACGGCCGGTCGCCAATCTGCGTGTGGCGACCTCCGAATCCTGGCGCGACAAGGCGACCGGCGAACGCAAGGAAAAGACCGAGTGGCACCGGGTCGTGATCTTCAACGAGAATCTGTGCCGGATCGCCGAGCAATATCTGAAAAAAGGATCGAAGGTTTTCATCGAGGGGCAATTACAAACGCGCAAATGGCAGGACCAGGCCGGCCAGGATCGCTATTCAACCGAAGTGGTGCTGCAAGGCTTCCGCGGCGAGCTCACGCTGCTTGATCGCGCCGGCGGCGGAGGCGGCGGCGATCTCGCTGCCGATGACGCGGGCGGCGAATTCGGCTCGCCCGGCCCGACGCGGAAGGTCGCGGCGGCCGGCGCCGGCGGGCGAGGCGCGCGCACCGACATGGATGACGAGATTCCGTTTTAGTTTGTCGTTCCGACGCCGAGCGCAGCGAGGAGCTCGGAATCGATAACCACGGTAGTGCAGGTAGCGCTCCGCGCTGGTTTTGCTTGAACTGTGGCGCTATGGATTCGGGCTCGGCCTTCGGCCGCCCCGGAATGACGGATGCCCTCTATGACCCTAGCTCCGCTGCTGGCGGCCAGTCCCGCGATCAAGCTGCACGCTTTCGCGGCGATGGCGGCTTTCGCCATCGGCGTCGTGCAATTGAGCGCGCCGAAGGGCACGCGCACCCATCGCGCGATCGGCTGGTTATGGGTGTTGCTGATGCTCGTGATCAGCATCAGCGCCTTCTGGATTCACGAGCTGCGCCTCTGGGGGCCGTGGAGCCCGATTCATCTTTTGGCGATCTTTACCTTGATCATGCTGCCGATCGCGGTGCTGCACGCGCGGCGGCATCAGGTTGCGCGACATCGCTTGGCGATGATCTCGATCTTCGGCGGCGCGCTGGTGATCGCCGGGCTGTTCACATTCGTACCGGGCCGCATCATGCATGCCGTCATCGTAGGGCATTAGAACATTGCTTAAGAACATCGCTTAGCGTGATCGACGATTTCGATTCGAACAGGACCTAAACCAGGACTAAACCCATGTGCATTGCATGCTCGTCATCATTGCCCAACCGCCGCAGATTTCTGTCGTTGGCCGCCGCAGGCGTCGCTGCGGCCCATGCGTTCGGCGCGCGCGCCGCATTTGCCGCCGGCGCTACCACCAGTGTCACGCCCGACGAAGCGCTGGCGCGGCTGAAATCCGGCAACGACAAATACGTCAGCGCTCCGCAGGTCTGTGCCGTCGATCTTCTCAAGCACCGCGAAGAAGTGGCGAAGGGGCAGACGCCTTGGGCGGCGATCTTGACTTGCGCCGACAGCCGCGTGCCGCCCGAACTGCTCTTTGGCGGGCTCGGGCTGGGCGAGCTCTTCGTCGCGCGTAACGCCGGCAACATGGCCGACACCGCGACCATGGGGACGATCGAATACGGGGTCGAGCATCTCGGCGTCCCGCTGGTCGTCGTGCTCGGCCACGAGCGATGCGGAGCGGTCGCTGCCGCCTGCGAGGTGGTCGAGAAGCATACCAAGTTTCCCGGCTCGATCGGTCCGATGGTCGATGCGATCGTGCCGGCGGCAAAGGCGATGTTCGGCAAGCCGGGCGACTTCGTGGACAACACCGTTCGCGAAAGTGCGAAGCGCACTACGGCGAAGATCGCGACCAAAAGCGAAATCGTCGGGCATTTCATCAAGGACAAAAAAGTCAAAGTGCTGGCGGCGCGCTACGATCTTGATGACGGCCGCGTCGAGTTTCTGACCTGATGAAGCGACCGGCGCCACGCATCGCGCAGGCCGGCATCCGTCATCCTTGAGCACGCGATGCGCGTGCTCGTCACCGGCGCCTACGGATTGATCGGCGCGGCATGCCTTGCGCGCCTGCATGCCGCCGGTCATGAGGTTGTTGCCGCCGGACGAAGTCTCCGCAGCGCGCGCCGCCGGTTCTCCTACGCGCAATGGATCGCCGCGGATTTCGGCCGGCTGGGCACGGGCGCGGCATGGGAGCCGCTGCTGCAAGGCGTCGACGCGGTGGTGAACTGCGTCGGCGTGCTGCAAGACGGCCTGCGCGATGACGTGCAACAGGTGCAGCTTGAAGGCACCAAAGCGCTGTTCGACGGTTGCGTGCGCGCCGGCGTCAAACGCCTCGTCCACGTTTCGGCGATCGGCGCGGAGGCCGACGGGCCTTCGGCGTTTTCGCGCAGCAAGGCGGCCGCCGAGGCTTATCTGACAAAGCTTCCGCTCGATTGGGTGATCTTGCGTCCCGCGCTGGTGCTCGGCTCCGCCGTCTATGGCGGCACGGCGATGCTGCGCGCGATCGCCGCCTTTCCGGGCATCGTTCCCATCATCCAGGCGGACGCCCGCCTCCAGATCGTCGGCTTGGATGATCTTGCCGAAACGGTCGAGCGCGCGCTGGCGCCAAATGCGCCTGGCCGGGTGGTGTGGGAGGTTGCGCATCCGCAGGTGCATAGCCTCGCCGAGATCGTGACCGCGATCCGCGGCTGGCTCGGTTTTGCCCCGGGCCTCTTGCTGCCGCTGCCGCGTGCGGTCGGCAAGATCGTCGCCGGCGTCGCCGATGCTTTGGGCTTTCTCGGCTGGCGCAGCCCGGCGCGCACCACCGCGCTGGCGCAGCTCACGGCGGGCGTGGTCGGCGATCCCGCGGCCTGGATGGCCGCGACCGGCATCGTGCCCAAGAGCCTCGATCAGATACTCGCGGCCCGGCCGGCGAGTGTGCAGGACCGCTGGTTCGCGCGGCTTTATCTGCTCAAGCCGCTGGCGGTTGCGGGGCTGGCGGTCGCGGCGGTGGTGCCCAACGCCGAGCAGCTTGCGACCTTGCTGGGTTTTCGGCCCAGCCATGATGGCGTGTTGTGGTGGCTCTCGATTCCCCGCCCTATGCTGCCCGGTGCGGCGTCGAGCGCAATTGCACTCCTGGCGGGACTGAGCCTTCTTTTCCGTCCGGCGGCCCGCTTCGGTCTGATCGTGCTATTGGCGGTGACGCTGCTGCAAATCGTGGACCATTGGGTCAGGCCATGGATCTATTTGGTTGCGCCGCTCGATGCCGTTGCGTTCAAGCTTCCGATGGTGCTTGCGATCCTTTTTAGTCTGGCGATCTTGGACGACCGCTGATGGAATCCATCTTCCTTCTCAAATTTATCCATCTGCTGGGCGCCTCCGTTCTGTTCGGCACCGGCGTCGGCATCGCCTTTTTCATGCTGATGGCGCATCGCACCGGCCATGCCGGCGTGATCGCGGTGACCGCGCGTTTTGTGGTGATCGCCGATCTGATTTTCACCGCCACGGCGGTCGTGGTGCAGCCGGTCAGCGGGGTCGCGCTGGCATGGTCGATCGGACTGTCGCCCCTCGAGGAATCCGTGGATCGTCCTGTCAATCCTGCTTTACGTTCTGGTCGGCCTTTGCTGGCTGCCGGTCGTTTTCATTCAGATCCGCATGCGCAATCTGGCCAACGAGGCGGCGGTCAACGGCAAGCCCTTGCCGGACCAATACCGGCGGCTGTTCCGCATCTGGTTTGCGCTCGGCTGGCCGGCTTTTGCCGGCGTCATCGGCATTTTCGCGCTCATGACCTGGCAGCCGCGCTGGTGGTGAGTTCCACCGTTTTCAGGAACGGATGCGTCATGGATGGCTTAGGTGCCGCCCGCATACGTTCAAAATACTCTATTAATCGAGAGCGCTACCGATTGTGTAATCGCTCTCCCGGAATAGGTGCCGCTTAATATGCCGGTGTCCGTATAGCCGAAGCTGGAGCTGGAAAATGGCGCGGAAAAGCCGGTCGTTTGAACCAACGTCGCGGCGTAGGTGTAACTGAAATCCAGGAACCAGAAACGGTCGAAGAAATATGTTGCGCCGACGACCGCGGCGCCGCCAAACACCCAGGAAGAACTGGCAAAACTGTCGGCCGTGCCCGTGATATCGGTATGAACGCCGTTGAGGTCGGCAAAACCGATGACGCCGTTAAGGCTGGATTGTGTTTGCGACAAAGAAGGACCGGCACCAAAGTAGATAAAGCTCCGCTCAAACGAATGTCCAACGAAAGGGATGAAGGCCATCTGATGGCTGATGTTGGTTTGATAAGACCTGGCGATGACATGTCCCGTAAAGGCGGCGCCATTGAATGATCCTGCTTGAGGAACAGAAACATTCTGGTTGGTAGCGGTTGTCCCCAAATAGCTATATGAAAATTTTGCGCCCCACAGCCAGTCGCTGCTTGGAAAATGCTGGAAGTAGCCCATTTGTGCCGTGGGGGCGAATGTGGATTGAATGCTAGAATAAGGATCGGTAGGACCTCCAGCCGCTCCGGAAGCAACCACCGTTCCACCCTGATAAACATTCGAAACTCCTTGGGCGAAGATGTTTTGGTTGCTGAAGTTCACTGAATTATAGCTGCCGCCAAGGCCTACAAAGAAACCTGCTGCCGGTGCAGTTGGATCGGACGGTGACTTGTAGACGAGCTGCTGTGCCTGTGCGGGTGACGTGACGGCGCCGACAGCGAGCCCGGCGAAAGCGGCGGCCGCGGCCAGCCGCATTGCCAGCGAGCGCGAGCGCTGTCGCGATAATACGTGTCTGTTCATTGAATGCCCCATCCATCTATTCGAAAGGATCATGCGCTAGCCGGCGAGCGGGAGAGCGTCCTCGTCGCCGGCCGCGAGTGCGGCGAGCGCCGGCCCCGCCAGCACGTAAGTGGGGCAGGGCGGCAGCACCAGAAATCCGCTTTGCTGGTAAAGAAGCTGCGCGGGATTGTCGGCGCGCACCGAAAGCTCGACCATCGGGCTGCCGATGTCATGCGCATGGGCGGCCACCCGCGCGAGCAGCGCTCGCGCAATTCCGTTGCGGCGATAGGCCGGCTCGACGAAAAGGTCTTGCAGGAAGATTACCGGCCCGCTCCAGCCGGTGATGATCCGCTGGCTGAACGTCGCCATGCCGACGAGGCCGCGACTGTATTCGGCCTCGACGACCAGGGCCGTGAAACCGGGCTGTGCGCCGAAAGCGTCCCGCAGCCAATCGGCGGCGGTCGCCCGCACCGTATGCAGGCCGTTTTCACTCTCCGCCAGCAACCTTTTGAAACGCATGAGCGCCGGCACATCGGTCGGCCGCGCTGCGCGCACGCGAAAGGTGAGCGAAGCGCTCGCTTGCTGTTGCATCACGCGGTGATGTTGACTTTGCTGCCGGGCTGACTGCTGGCGGCGGGCGGGCTCGGCGCGCTCGCGTTCTGCGTCTCGACGTTGCTCATCGACGGATGCTTGCGATGATGCTTCGATTGGCCGGCCGAGAGAAGCGGCGATTGGCCTGCGCTTAACGCACTCGCGGCGGAAACGCCGTTCATCGACATGGTCCGATCTCCATGCGGGCGATTCCGCCGCGCATGGATCAGGGTAAATACGTATGGTTAACGAATTCTGAGCACGGTAACGCGCGCTCTTGCGGAGCGGCGTGCAAGGGTGCCTCAGTGCTAATTTGCTCTTTCATCCCGCCCACACCGCGCGGATGCCGTCGACCACATATTGCACGGCTAGCGCCGCCAGCAGCACGCCAAGCAGCCGCGACAACACGATGTTGCCGGTAAGCCCGAGCAGGCGGCTGATCCTGCCGGCAAGAATGAAGACGGCCAAGCAGGCCGCCGCCACCAACACGACGACGGCGAGCAGCAGGCCCTCGAGCAGCAGGTTTCCGTTTGCGCGTCCGGCGAGCAGCACGGTCGCGGTGATCGCTCCGGGCCCGGCCATCAGCGGGATCGCAAGCGGAAAGGCGGCGATATTGCGCACATGCTCTTCGACCGCCTGCTCGGCGACTTGCCCTTCGCGTCGCATGCGCACGCCCAGCACCATCTCGAAGGCGATCGCAAACAGCAACAGGCCGCCAGCGATACGGAACGCCGACAACGAAATCCCGAGCGCGCGAAGCAACAGATCGCCGAGCAGCGCGGTGCCGATGAGGATGGCGCCGGCGATGATGCTCGCCCGCAAGGCGACATCGCGGCGCGCGCGGCGCGGCAGGCCCTCGGTCACGGCGAGGAAGGTCGGCGCGAGCCCGACCGGATCGACCACCACGAACAATGTCACCAGCGCCGATATGGCGAAGTCGAGCGGCATACGGTTCTCTCAAATGGCCGAATTGATTGTGCCGACTTTTCCGTCTCTTGAAAGCAGGGCGCCGGCGGACGCGTTCGCAGCGGTCGCTTGGATACGCTTTTTTTCAACGCGCATTCCGCGGTCCTTCGGTCCGCCGATCGCGGGCTGTGGGAGGGAACCTGTGGATCGTCCTTAGAACATTGAAAATTCAGCGGAAAACCATACATAGGGCGAGCCGATTGAAGTGGCGGAGCAACGCCCGATCGGCTATGAAACGAAACGCAGATTCGCGCAGGATTCTTACAGCTTGGCAGACGATAACGAACTCCCGCCGGCCGATGGCGGTCCCTCCGATATTCGGCCCATTTCCATCACCGAGGAGATGAAGAAAAGCTACCTCGATTACGCCATGAGCGTGATCGTGGCGCGCGCGCTGCCGGATGCGCGCGACGGGCTCAAGCCGGTGCATCGGCGCATCCTGTTCTCGATGCACGAGAACGGCTATGAGTGGAACAAGCCGTACCGCAAGTCAGCCCGCGTCGTGGGCGACGTGATCGGCAAATACCATCCGCACGGCGATCAGGCCGTTTACGACGCGCTGGTGCGCATGGCGCAGGATTTCTCCATGCGCCTGCCGCTGATCGACGGGCAGGGAAATTTTGGCTCGGTCGACGGCGATGCCCCGGCGGCCATGCGCTACACCGAAGTGCGGCTCCAACGGGTGGCCGGGTCTCTCGTCGACGATCTCGACAAGGATACCGTCGACTTCCAGCCCAATTACGACAATTCAGAGCGCGAGCCGGCGGTGCTGCCGGCCAAGTTTCCGAACCTCCTGGTGAACGGCGCCGGCGGTATCGCCGTCGGCATGGCAACCAACATCCCGCCGCACAATCTCGGCGAGGTCATCGACGCCTGCGTGGCGCTGATCGACAATCCCGGCCTGTCGATTGAGGATCTGATCGCCATCGTGCCGGGTCCCGATTTCCCGACCGGCGGCATCATTCTGGGCCGGCAAGGCATCCGCGCCGCTTATCATCTCGGCCGCGGCTCCATCGTCATGCGCGGCAAGGTCGAGTTCGAGACGCTGCGCGGCGAACGCGAAGCCATCGTCGTTTCGGAAATCCCCTATCAGGTGAACAAGGCGCACATGGTCGAGCGCATCGGCGAACTGGTGCGCGAAAAGAAGATCGAAGGCATCGCCGCGTTGCGCGACGAATCCGACCGCGACGGCTACCGCGTGGTGGTCGAATTGCGCCGCGACGCGATGCCCGACGTCGTGCTCAACCAGCTCTACCGCTTCACCGCGCTGCAATCCTCGTTCGGCGCCAACATGGTGGCGCTCGATGCCGGCCGGCCGCAGGTAATGAACCTGAAGGACCTGATCGCCTGCTTCATCGGCTTCCGCGAGCAGGTGATCTATCGCCGCACCAAGCACCTGCTCGGCAAGGCGCGCGACCGTGCGCATATCCTGGTCGGGCTCGCCATCGCGGTGGCCAATATCGACGAGGTGATCAGGCTCATCCGCGCCGCCAAGGACGCCAACGAAGCGCGCGACGAATTGATGAAGCGCGACTGGCCGGCGCGCGACGTCGCCGCCATGGTCACCCTGATCGACGATCCGCGCCACAGCGTGTCGCCGGAGGGTACGACCAAACTGTCCGCCGAGCAGGCCAAGGCGATCCTCGATCTGCGGCTGCAGCGGCTCACCGCGCTCGGGCGCGACGAGATCAAAGCCGAGCTGGACAAGCTTGCCGACGAGATCGCCGACTATCTCGACATCCTACGCTCGCGCGCGCGCATCCAGACGATCGTCAAGGACGAGCTTGTCGCGATCAGGAACGAGTTCGCCACGCCCCGCCGCACGGTCATCATCGACCAAGAAGGCGAGATGGAGGACGAAGACCTGATCCAGCGCGAGGACATGGTCGTCACGGTTTCGCATGCCGGTTACGTCAAGCGGGTGCCGCTCTCCACCTACCGGGCGCAGAAGCGCGGCGGCAAAGGCCGCGCCGGCATGCAGACCCGGGAGGAGGATTTCGTCACCCGGCTGTTCGTCGCCTCGACGCACACGCCGGTGCTGTTCTTCTCCTCGCGCGGCCAGGTCTACAAGGAAAAGGTCTGGCGGCTGCCGCAGGCGGCGCCGCAGGCGCGCGGCAAGGCCATGATCAATATTCTGCCGCTCGAGCAGGGCGAGAGCATCACGACGATCATGCCGCTGCCCGAGGACGAATCGAGCTGGAACAAGCTCGACGTCATGTTCGCCACCACGCGCGGCACCGTGCGGCGCAACAAGCTTTCGGACTTCGCCGACGTCCGCCGCTCGGGCATCATCGCCATGAAGCTCGACGAGGGCGACAGCATCGTCGACGTGCAGATCTGCACCGAAAACGACGACGTGCTGCTGACGTCGGCCGCCGGCCAGTGCATCCGCTTCGCGGTCAACGATGTGCGGGTCTTCCAGGGCCGCACCTCGATGGGCGTGCGCGGCATCGCGCTCACCGAAGGCGACAAAGTGATCTCGCTGTCGATCTTGCGGCACGTCGAGGCCACTGCCGACGAGCGCGTGGCCTATCTCAAGCGGGCGAACGCGGTGCGGCGGGGAAGCAACGGCGAGGCCGAGGAAAACGGTGTGGAAAACGAGGAAAGCGAGGGCGCGATCGAGCTCGGCCAGACGCGCTATGTGGAGCTTTCTGCCGCCGAACAGTTCGTCCTCACCATCTCGGAAAAAGGCTTCGGCAAACGCACGTCGTCTTACGAATACCGGACGACCGGCCGCGGCGGCAAAGGCATCGTCGCCATGGCGATCACGGAGAAGAATGGGCGCCTGGTGGCGTCCTTCCCGGTGGAAGACAGCGACCAGATCATGCTGGTCACCGATGGGGGGCAATTGATCCGATGTCCGGTGGACGGCATCCGCATCGCCGGCCGCTCGACCCAGGGAGTCATCGTTTTCTCGACCGCCGAAGGTGAGCGCGTGGCTTCGGTCGAGCGGCTTTCCGAGGAAAGCGAAGAAGGCGCGGACTAGTCGGGCGATTGTTTGCGAGACTTGTTGCGCTGCGAGCGGCGCAACCCGCTCGCTGTGTTTAGAACCGGACTCGCGCGGTGTTCCATTATGTGCCGCCTTGTTGCCCAAAAGGCACAGAAGTCGCTCATTTAATCTGCTAAAAAGCCCGCTCAGGCGAGTCACATCCGGGGGCTGATGATGAAAACACGAATTCTGGCGGCCGTGGCGCTGTTTACGGTGGCCGCGCTAGGCTCCGCCAGCGCAGCCGACTTGCCGATGCCTGCGCCGGCCTACAGGGTTCCGCCCCCGATCCCCGTCTACAACTGGACCGGCTGTTACGTCGGCGGCGGCGGCGGTTACGGGATGTGGACCCAGAACAGCTTCGTCACGTTCAACGGCACGCCCGTTACCGCGTCGCAGTCAAACGGTGGCAACGGCTGGTTCGGTCAGGGCCAGGTCGGCTGCGACTATCAATTCACGGCGCCCTATTTCGGCGTGCAAACCGTTATCGGCGCCTTTAGCGATTTCGAAGGCGGCAGCATCAATGGCAGCAACAGCTTCCCGGGCGTCACCGGAAGTGAGAAAGAATCCTCAACCTGGGCGGTCGGTGGCCGCGCCGGTGTGCTGGTCACGCCGCGCTTTCTCACCTATTTCGACGGCGGCTTCACGCAGGCCCGCTTCGGTGGCGTGAACTATAATTTCGCGATCGCCGGTGGCGGGCCGACCGGCCTGAGCTTGGCTGCGCAGACCTATAACGGCTGGTTCCTCGGCAGCGGCTTCGAATACGCGTTCGATTGGCTGCCGTTTCCTGGCCTGTTCTTCAAGACGGAATATCGCTACTCGCAGTACGGCGGCAACAACGGCGTGAGCGTGCCGATATCCGGCGCTGTTGCGGGCTTTCCAGCTACTGGCATCGCGCTCAACTCGCAGAAGGCCACGCAGATGATCTCGACCGAGCTGGTCTGGCGCTTCAATTGGTGGGGCCGCTACTAATCGATCGAGGGGCTGAGGAGCCAAGCCCGGGACGCAAGTCCCGGGCTTTTTTTGTGGCGCGCTCGCGTTCAGCACGCGCTTGGCAAGGCGCCGCCAAAGAGTTCTGTCGTTGAAACCTCGGGCTTATCATCCGTCTTTCTGATGCAATTGTGGGCAATTTCCTGCACGCAATAGTGTCATCTGTTTTGCCGATGCAATGATGGGCAATCCCTGTTTGACTCGAATGACCGCGCACTCAGAATTCGTGCTGGCGCTGCGGGCCGTGATGTCCGGGCGCCGATACGGCGATCAAGTCTCTGTAAATTTTGGGTTCGGAGCGGAGGTGTAAGATGTATCGAGGCACCAAGGATGTCATGTTGCCGACGACGATCACCGGCTCGCTGCCCCGGCCGAGCTGGTACACGGAGAATCTGGGCACGCGTACCTTCCTCGATGCGATGGTCAGCCGTCGTTTTCGCGAACAATACGAGGACGCACTGACCTGTTATCTGCGCGATCAGGAACTGGCGGGGCTCGACATCTGCACCGACGGCGATTGCCGTTTCGATGACGACGTTTGCGGCCAGAGTTGGTCGAACTACCCGACCCGTCATATGAGCGGATTTGAGCGCAACAAGTCGCGCCCGACGCCGGTCAAGCGCGGCGGACTTTATGGTGCCTATTTTCCCCGCGGCAACATCCTGCACGAATATATGGAAACGCGCGTGATGCCGGGCATCGTCGGCCCGGTGGGGCGCGGCGACTTGCAATACGCGGCGTTGTGGAAGGCGGCGCAGCGTTTCACCACGCGGCCGGTGAAGTTCGGCGCAGTATCGGCGGAGATCGTCGGGCGCGGCGTGCAGGACGACTATTACAAAAGCCTGCCGGAGCGCACCTTAGCGATCGCCGACGCTTTCAATGAAGAATACCACGAGCTTGCCGATGCCGGCTGTCCGATCATTCAAATCGAGGAGCCGCTAATCCATTTCTTCGCGGTGCAGCGGGTTCGCGACCCGGTATTGACGCCGGAATTCATGGTCGAAGTATTCAATCGCACCGTGAAGGGATTGCGGGAGAAGACCGAGGTGTGGGCCCATTCCTGCTGGGGCAATCCATCGCAGCAGCGGATGTTCACCGAGGTGCAAAGCTACCAATCGGCTTTAGAGACCTACAATACGGTGGATACCGACGTCATCACTTTCGAGTCTGCGAGTTCCGGAGGCATCGATCTCGAAGCCATTGGCAAGATCATCACCGACAAGAAGATAGCGATCGGCGTGCTCGACCATCACACGCTGCAGGTGGAGACCCCTGACCAGATAGCGGACCACATCCGCGCCGCGCTCAAACACATCCCGCCCGAGCGGCTGGTGCTCACGTCCGATTGCGGCATGGGACGCGAAGGCATGAGCCGCCGCCACGCCTTGTACAAGATGGTCTCGATGGTGCTCGGCACCAATATGGTGCGCAAGGAGCTCGGTCTTCCGGAGGCGCAGTGCTTGGCGGCCGACGAGCGTTATTCGCTGGTGGTGGAAGCCAAGTGAGCAACCGGCGCTCGGTCATCGCGCCTGCTGGTCGGCGAGGAGAGTGCGCCAGACGCGCGTCCGTGCGATAATCTGCCGTTTCACCTCGCCACATGGATGCGCCGCTCGGCATCGAGCCGGTGCGGCGGATGCATGTGTCAAACCATGTGAACCCTGTGGAGCTCCGGCAAATTAGGTACGCCTTGTCGGTTGCCAAAGAACGCAGCTTCACCCGGGCGGCGTCCCGCCTCAACGTTTCGCAATCCGCGGTCAGTGCGCAGATCAAGATGCTGGAGGATGAAATCGGCTTTCCGCTGTTTCGCCGCGGCACACGCGGGGTCGAGGTCACGGAGCCAGGACGAACCTTTCTTCACGACGCTGAACGCATCACCGGCGAGCTGCTCAACCTCACGGCGACAGCGCGGCGGTTGCGCGGCAGCGTCGAAACTCTCAATCTCGGTATGGTTTCTGGCGCGGCACCGATCTTCGTGCCTCGGCTATTTGGCAATTTTTCGCAAACAATCCGCGACGTTCAGCTCAGACTCGTGGTCGAGCCGACGAGAAGTATTTTCAACGATCTGCAGGAGGAACGCCTCGACGCCGGGATTGCCATCGAGCCGGACGCCGGCCGTGTGCCGGTGGGGTTGGAGATCGACCGGCTCGCCACGGTGGAAATGGCGCTGGTGCTTCATCCGCGACATCGATTGGCGAACGTCAAACAACCCGTCAATATATCGACGCTGGCGACCGAGCCCATTGTCATGAACGAACTGGAAGTGGGCTACGGACAAATCGTTCTCTCGTTATTCGCCGATATCGGCATGCGCCCCAAGATTTTGGCGGTCGCGGACAACATCGAAACGATAAAGGTCATCGTCGGATCCGGAGCGGGCGTCGCCATCATTCCGCGCGCTTGCGCGGAACAAGAGATATCCGGCCGTTTCCTCAAGGCGATGCGATTGGCGCCAGAACGTGACGTCGCATTTAGCCTGTTCCGGCGCCGCGAACCTTTGTCCGGACAGAAGGAGATGTCGCTGAACAATCTTGCCAGGGCGTTGAGAGGCTGACCGGATGGAAGCGAGGCCGGCAGCAACTGATCGCGGTCGCGGATGACCGTCAGCCGCCGAACATTTAGGCTTTGCCCGCACGCCGTATGCTGCCAAAATCGCGACCCATGAGGTCTTACAGGCTCTGGGGCGCGTCTGCTGCTGCCTTTTGCGTACTCGTCTATGCCGGAACGGCGTTCGCCGATCCGAAAGGCCTTTGGCTGGCGCAAGATGGTGCGCGCGTGCGGGTGGGCTCGTGCGGCGGCGCATTGTGCGCGACCATCGCCACGCCCAAATCTGCCGTTGACCCGGAGACCGGCCGGCCTTGGACCGACAAGAACAATCCCGACCCGGCGCGGCGGGGCCGGCCGCTGGTCGGTGTGGCGGTGTTGAGCGGTCTGATCCCGGACGGCCCTGGGAAATGGTCGGGCCGCCTCTACAACGTCGACAACGGCAACAGTTATGCGGGACATCTCCTCGAGCTTGGCCCCAGGACGATCCGCGTCGAAGGCTGCGCCATCGGCATCTGCGGCGGCCAGAATATGACCCGGATTAAATAATCTACGCTCCGCCGCCGGCCGCGCCAGGCCACGATCCGATCCGATCAAATGGGATCGGATCGTGGTCTAGATGTTTGCATTGGAGCATGATCATTTCCGAAAACCGGTTTCCACTTTTCGGCATCATGCTCTGGCAAAGCGCTTGGCTTCCTCTGCGGCGCGGAACAGCGCCTTCGCCTTGTTGATGCATTCCTGCTGTTCGAATGCCGGGTCTGAATCGGCGACGATGCCGGCGCCGGCCTGTACATACATGACGCCGTCCTTGATCAGCGCGGTCCGCAGCACGATGCAGGTATCCATGTCCGCGCCGGCGGAGAAATAACCGACGCAGCCGGCGTAAAGCCCGCGCTTTTCGCGCTCCAGCTCATCGATGATCTGCATGGCGCGCACCTTCGGGGC
The DNA here is from genome assembly GCA_963831135.1 of uncultured Alphaproteobacteria bacterium. Classification (GTDB taxonomy): domain Bacteria; phylum Pseudomonadota; class Alphaproteobacteria; order Rhizobiales; family Xanthobacteraceae; genus BOG-931. The sequence goes on along the minus strand of CAWHPH010000046.1, from coordinate 21,882 downwards.
GCCCGAGACGGTGCCGGCGGGAAAGCCGGCGGCGAGCGCGTCGAGCGGATCGCAATCGCTTCGCAGCCTGCCTTGTACATTCGAGACGATGTGCATCACCTGGCTGAAGCGCTCGATAAAGAACTGGTCGGTGACCTGGACACTGCCAATCTCCGCCACCCGGCCGACATCGTTGCGGCCGAGATCGAGCAGCATCAGATGCTCGGCGCGCTCCTTCGGATCGGCGAGGAGCTCCTGCTCGAGCGCCTTGTCTTCGTGCGGGGTGGCGCCGCGCCGCCGCGTGCCGGCGACCGGGCGGATGGTGACCGTGCCGCCGGCCGTTTTCACCAGGATTTCCGGACTTGAACCGGCGACTGCGAAAGTGCCGCAATCGAGAAAGAACAGATAGGGTGACGGGTTCACGCGGCGCAAAGCGCGATAAAGCGCAAAAGGGGCGAGCGCAAACGGCGCCTCGAAACGCTGCGACAGTACCACCTGGAAGACGTCGCCGGCCGCGATGTACTCCTTGGCCCGCAGCACCATGCACTTGAAGTCTTCCGGGGCGGTATTCGAAAGCGGCACGACGTCGAGCGGTCCGGCATCAATCTCTTTGGTCGACTTGTCGAGCGGCCGGTCGAGCGCGTCAATGATGGCCGACAAGCGCTCGGCGGCGCGCGCGAGCGCTACGTCGGCGGCGACGCCGGCCCGCGGCCGCACCGGCGTCACGACGGTGATGGCGTCCTTCACGGCATCGAAGGCGATCACCAAGGTCGGACGAATGAGGATGGCGTCCGGAATGCCGATTGGATCGGGCGGAGGCGCGGCAAGCGAATCCTCCATCAATCGCACCATGTCGTAGCCGAGATAACCGAACACGCCCGCCGCCATCGGCGGCAGCGTGTCCGGCAGCGCGATGCGGCTTTCGGCGATGAGAGCGCGCAAGGCCTGCAGCGGCGGCGCTCCGGCCGGCGCAAACGCTTCCGGATTGTTCAGCGGCGCGCGGTTGATTTCCGCCGCCGCACCATGGCAGCGGAAGATGACATCGGGCTCGAGCCCGATGATCGAATAGCGCCCGCGCACCTCGCCGCCCTCGACCGATTCAAGCAGAAAGCTCATCGGCCGGCCACTGGCGATTTTCAGAAAGGCCGAAACGGGTGTTTCCAGATCGGCGACCAAGGTAGTCCACACGACCTGCGCCTCACCGGCCGCGTAGCGTGCGGCAAACGCCGCAGCCGAAGGCTCGATCCGCATATTTAGTTGGTGTCCGGCGCGCCGTTGCCGAGAGCTTGCGTCAGCGCCGCCTGATTGACGCTGGTGCCGAGATCGTTTCGGAGCCAAGTCATGTATTGCTCGAAAATTTCCTCGCTCTCCTGCCTCTTCAACACGTCCTCGATGCGCTTTGCGTCAGCCGAGGCGGCATCGAATTTCGGTGTCGTGATATCGGTGACGCGGAACACGATCCAATCGGTCGGCTGATCGCCTTCGGCGCTGCCGAAAGCGTCCTTCGCGGTGCGAAACACCGCGGTGACGACGGCGGGCGATACGCCGCCGCCCGGCTTGCCGCGCTTGAGCTTGTCGGCGGTCTGGACTTTGAGCCCGACCGCGCTGGCAACGCTGTCAAACGGCGTGCCGGCCTTAAGCTTGTCGAGCAGGTCGGCCGACTTCGTCTTCAGCCGCGAGGCGATCTCGTCCGTGCGCCAGCGCGCCTCGACCTGATCTTTCACTTCGTCCAGGGTGCGATCGCGCGACGGTGTAATGCCGGCGACGTTGTACCAGACGTAACCGCCATCAGCCTCGAGCGGATCGTTATCGACCCCGACATCGGAGTTGAAGGCCGCGGGAACAACAGAGCCGGCATGGGGGAAGTTGACGACCTTGCCGCCCGGATCCCGGCCCGAGCGATCCACGTCGAAGGTAAGCACCGGAAGCTTCAGCTTCTCCGCCGCTTGCGCCAAGGTGGCGCCGCCGGCGCGCTCGTCTTCGATCTTCTCATGGAGGCTCCGCACCTCGGCCTTGGCGCGCTCGGTGACAATGTCCTTGCGAATTTGCGGCGTCACCTCGGCGAGGGTTTTTGCTTCCTCCGGCTCGATCTTGAGAACGGTGGCGAGGACCGCACCGAAACGCCCTTGGATCGGTGCGCTGACTTCGCCGTCTTTGAGCGCGAAGGCGGCATTGGCGACTGCCGGGTCGATGATCTCGGCTTTCGTTACCGTTCCGAGGTCGATGTCGGTATCCTTCAGGCCGCGTTCGGCGGCGAGCGCGGCAAAACTCAGACCGTCTTTGATCCGCGCTTCGGCGGCCTCGGCGTCCGGCATGGTCGGGAAGACGATCTGCTCGACGTGCCGCCGCTCGGGCGTGACGTAGTGGCTGCGGTGCTCGTCAAAGGCGGTCTTGATGTCGGCTTCGGAGATTTCCATCCAGCGGCCAAGTTCTTCGGGCGTCACCGCAACAACTTCGATCTTGCGGTATTCGGGCGCGCGGAACAGGATTTTCCGCGCCTCAAAATATTTGCTCAGCTCTTCGGCTGTCGGGGCCGGAATATCGCCGGCTTGAGCCGCGCCGAAGGTCACATATTCGATGCTGCGCTCTTGGTTCTGAAACTCGTTGACGACTTCGAGCCAAGCCTTCGGCACGGGAACGTTGCCGTCAATCGACTCGACGATCTGCCGGCGCAACATCAGCTGCCGCTGCTCGGCGATCACGCGCTGCTCGCTCAAGCCGACGCCGCGCAGGAATTGCTCGAACCGTCCGCGGTCGAACTTGCCGGTCGCGCTGCGGAAGGCCGGATCTTCCGTGATGCGGCGAACGATTTCGTCGTCAGGGAGTGCGAGCCGCATCTGCCGCGCACGCTGATCGAGCCCGGCATCGGCGATCATTCCCAAAAGGACGGACCGGTCGATACCGAGGGCCTTCGCCTGTTCCGGCGCAATGGGCCGGCCGATCTGGCGGCTGAGTTGCTGCAGCCGGTCATTGTAGGTCCGGCGGAATTGTTCGATCGGAATTTCGGTGCCGCCGACTTTGGCAACCGTCGAGCGCCCGAAGCCCTTGAAGATATCGTTGATCCCCCAGATCGCGAAGCTCGCGGCCAACAAGCCCATGACCGCGCCCATGATGGTGCGGCCGAGCCAATTCGTGGAGGCGGTGCGGATACCTCGTAGCATGGTGTCCAACGTTGGTTGTGCCGATGGGGTGCCCGGCGAGAGCGGCGCATCATAGGGACCAGCACGCGGACCCGCAACCGAACGGGATTTCCAGCTAAAACGACCCTTTTCCGTGTGCAAGGCGTCTGCTAACGCCTCTTTGCCGCAGGCTTTCGGCCGCGGATTTAAGACTCAAGGTTGAGGCACTGATGATGGCGCGCCATCCGCTGGTTGCTGGCAATTGGAAGATGAATGGGCTCGCCGCCTCGATCGGTCAGCTCAAGGCCGTCATCGCAGGGGCGAAGGACTTAGCCAATGTGGAGCTGATGGTGTGTCCGCCGGCGACGCTGATCGCGAGCTTTGCGGCGGTGGCGCACGGATCGCGCGTCGCGATCGGCGGCCAGGATTGCCACGCTTTGGCCTCGGGCGCCTATACCGGCGATATTTCCGCGGAAATGCTGAAGGACGCCGGCGCGTCGGCCGTCATCGTCGGCCACTCGGAACGCCGCCAATATCATGCGGAAACCGATGCAGATGTGCGCGCCAAGGCACTCGCGGCGCGGCGCGCCGGCTTAACGCCGATCGTTTGCGTCGGGGAAACGCGCACGGAACGCGAGGCCGGTCACGCTTTGAAGGTGGTTGCAGCCCAGCTGCAGGGCTCACTGCCCGACGGCGCGCCCGATTTCGTTGTCGCCTACGAACCGGTTTGGGCGATCGGCACCGGGCTGACGCCGACCACCACCGATGTCGGCGAGATGCATCGCTCGATCCACGATCATCTTGTGTCCCGATACCGAGAGGGCGGGCAGGGGACCCGCATCCTTTATGGCGGCTCGGTTAATCCGAAGAACGCCGCGGAACTCTTGGCGGTCGAGAATGTCGACGGCGCCCTGGTCGGGGGTGCGAGCCTCAAGGCCGAGGATTTTCTAGCCATTGCCGGCGTTTATCGCTGACCCCGCTATTACGGCCACGGCGGCCGCCACAGCAAATCCTCAAGGAACCGCGCCATGGAAAATCCTTGTGGGATCATGTAGAGACGCGGCCGGCTCCCTATATCGGGGTCGCGGGCCGCTATTGGCTCTGCTGAGCCGGCCCGCGCGGACATATGCTGGGACTAATCGATGCTGACCGTCATTATCGCCATTCATCTGATGCTCGTCCTCGGGCTGATCGCAGTCGTTCTGCTGCAGAAATCCGAGGGCGGCGGGCTGGTCAGTTCCACCAGCGGCTTTATGACCGGGCGCGGCACCGCCAACGTCTTGACCCGCACGACGGCGTTGCTGGCGGTGGGCTTCTTCCTGACCAGCCTGGCTTTGTCGTGGTTCGCCGGTCTCGGCCGGCACCCGGCCACGATCATCAATACGGGGGGCGCGCCGACGTCCCAGCAGCCTGCCGGAGGAGCTCCGTTGGCTCCGCTCAGCCAGGGCGGCGGCGTGTTGAACCAGCTCGGCGGCAAAGCGCCGGAACCGGCGGCTCCGCCGGCGCCGAGCGGGCCGCAAGTGCCACAGTCAAAATAGGACAGCGAGCGATGGCTGAAATAATCTCCCCCGCGCTGATGACAAAGCGAGCGGGGGCCGCTCCCGCTCGACCTGAGGATTCCGGTCAAGGTATTTGGCAAGACGGCGTTTTTGCCGGTGGCCGGCTACCTCGCGCGGCTGCTATTCGGGAATATCGCTCGTCGAATCGGCTGTTCCAGGCTAAAGCTTAAATCCCATGGCGCGGTACATCTTCATCACCGGCGGCGTGGTTTCCTCATTGGGCAAGGGTCTTGCGTCGGCGGCGCTTGGCGCACTGTTGCAGGCGCGCGGCTACAAGGTCCGGCTGCGCAAGCTCGACCCTTATCTCAACGTCGATCCGGGCACGATGTCGCCCTATCAGCACGGCGAAGTCTTCGTCACCGACGACGGCGCCGAGACCGATCTTGATCTCGGCCATTACGAGCGCTTCACCGGGCGGCCGGCGACCCGCACCGACAACATTACCACTGGCCGCATTTACCAGGAGATCCTCGCCAAGGAGCGGCGCGGTGACTATCTCGGCGCCACCATCCAGGTGATCCCGCATGTCACCAACGCGATCAAGGATTTCATCCGCGACGGCAACGAGGGCTACGACTTCGTGCTGTGCGAGATCGGCGGCACGGTCGGCGACATCGAGGGCCTGCCGTTCTTCGAGGCGATCCGGCAACTCGGCAACGATCTGCCGCGGCATCACGCGGTCTATATCCATCTCACGCTGATGCCGTTCATTCCGAGCGCCGGCGAGCTCAAGACCAAGCCGACGCAGCATTCGGTGCGCGAATTGCGCGCCATCGGCATTCAGCCCGACATCCTGCTTTGCCGCAGCGACCGGCCGATCCCGGAAAGCGAGCGGAAGAAGCTCGCGCTGTTCTGCAACGTGCGCGAAAGCGCGGTGATCGAGGCGCTCGACGTCGACAATATTTACGCGGTGCCGGAGGCCTATCATGCCGGCGGGCTCGACGGCGAAGTGCTCGCCGCCTTCGGCATCGAGAATCCGCCCGAGCCCGACCTCGCCACTTGGCGATGGATCAACGAGCGCGTCCGCAATCCGGAAGGCGACGTGACCATCGCCATCGTCGGCAAATATACCGGCATGAAGGACGCCTATAAGTCGCTGATCGAGGCGCTTTCGCATGGCGGCGTCGCCAACAAGGTCAAGGTCAATCTCGACTGGATCGAGAGCGAGGTGTTCGAGAACGAAGACCCGGCGCCGTTCCTCGAACACGTCGACGGCATCCTCGTGCCCGGCGGCTTCGGCCAGCGCGGCGCCGAAGGAAAAATCCGTGCCGCGCAATTCGCGCGCGAACGGCAAGTGCCGTATTTCGGCATCTGCTTCGGCATGCAGATGGCGGTGATCGAAGCGGCGCGAAATCTCTGCGGCATCGAGGAGGCGAACTCGACCGAATTCGGTTCCACTAGCGAGCCGGTGGTCGGTCTGATGACCGAATGGATGAAGGGCAACGAGCTGCAGAAGCGCGGTTTGGGCGGCGATCTCGGCGGCACGATGCGGCTTGGCGCCTATCCCGCCTTGCTGGCGCGCGGCAGCAAGATCGCCGGCATTTATGGCACGACCGAAATCTCCGAGCGCCACCGGCACCGTTACGAGGTCAACACCGCCTATAAGGATCGCCTGGCGCAGCACGGCATGCGCGTCTCCGGCATGTCGCCCGACGGATTGCTGCCGGAGATCATCGAATATGACGATCATCCCTGGTTCATTGGCGTGCAATTTCATCCCGAGCTGAAGTCGCGTCCCTTCGCGCCGCACCCGCTGTTCTCATCGTTCATCGGCGCAGCGGTGGAGCAGAGCCGGCTGGTGTAGTTTTCTCGTCATTGCGGATTGCCACCGAACTCGGGTGTTCCCGAGTTCGGTGGCCCGCACCGGAATGACGAACAGGGAGAAACGCCTCATGATCTACGAATTGCGCATCTACCAATGCATACCCGGCCGGCTGCCGGCCTTGCTCAAACGGTTCGAGGATCACACGTTGAAAATCTGGGAGAAGCACGGCATTCGCCAAGCCGGTTTCTGGACCGTGCTGGTCGGCGACGGCAACAACGACCTGCATTACCTGCTCGCCTGGGAATCGCTCGCCGAGCGCGAGAAGGTATGGGGAACGTTCTTGGCCGATCCGGCCTGGATCAAGGTGCGCGAGGAGACTGAGAAAGACGGGCCCATCATTGCCAACATCAAGAGCTCGTTCCTGCGGCCGACCGTGTTCTCGGCGGTGAAATGATGTTGCGTGTCATTCCGGATTGGCGCGCATGCGCCAAGTCCGGAATCCATAACCACTGTCCGAGCAGGATTTTGCACCGACTGTGGCTATGGATACCGGGCTCGCGCCTTACGGCGCGCCCCGGAATGACGAAGCTGCGCCGTTGACCCTGCCGCTACGGATGTCCATGGTCGGCTAATGACCGGCAAGCCAAACCCTATTGTCGCCGTCGGCAAGGCCCGGTTCGGCAATACTTTGCCGCTGACGCTGATCGCCGGGCCGTGCGTGCTGGAAAGCCGCGCCCACGCCTTCGACATGGCCGGCGCGCTCAAGGAGATCGCGGCGCGGCGCGGCATCGGCTTCGTCTACAAAACCTCGTTCGACAAGGCGAACCGCACCAGCGCCAAGAGCGCGCGCGGTCTCGGCCTCGATAAGGCGCTCGAAGTCTTCACCGACTTGCGCGACACGCTCGGCGTGCCGGTGCTCACCGACGTGCATGAGCCGGATCAGTGCGCCGCGATCGCCGAAGTGGTCGATATCTTGCAGATCCCGGCGTTTCTCTGCCGGCAGACGGACCTGTTGGTTGCCGCCGCCAAGACGGGCCGCGTCGTCAATGTGAAGAAGGGTCAATTCCTTGCGCCCTGGGACATGGCCAATGTGGTGGAGAAGATCACCAGCGCGGGCAATCCGAACGTGCTGGTGACCGAGCGGGGCGTCTCCTTTGGCTACAACACGCTCGTGTCCGACATGCGCGCACTCCCGGTGCTCGCCAAGACCGGCGCGCCGGTGATTTTCGACGCGACTCATTCGGTGCAGCAGCCGGGCGGGAAGGGCACATCTTCCGGCGGCGAGCGGGAGTTCGTGCCGGTTTTGGCGCGGGCGGCGGTGGCTGTCGGGGTGGCGGGGGTCTTCATCGAGACGCATCAGGACCCCGATCGCGCGCCGTCCGACGGGCCAAATATGATGCCGCTCAAGGAGATGGGGCCGCTTCTTGAGCGCTTGATGGAATTCGACGCCCTGGCCAAGTCGCCGACCGGGGCTTCGGCAGCCGCCGAGATCAGGGCTGCGGCCAAGGTCTAAGCCACGGCCCCCCGCGCCGAGGAAGCCGCCTCTTGTCGGCGGCAGCAAAAATCACCATCATCGGTACATCGGCCAGGGGTGCCGCGCCTAAAGCGCGGCTGAGATCACACCCGTCGAACCTGTCTGGGTCATACCAGCGAAGGGAGCCGCGTTGAGCGACGCTATTCACTCCATAAGACCTATCGGAAAGACGCCGCACGTTGTCATCATCGGCGCGGGCGTAATCGGACTGGGCATCGCGTGGCGGCTCGCCGGCCGCGCCACGGTGACGGTGTTCGACCGCGGCAAGGCCGGTGCGGGCGCAAGCCACGCCGCCGCCGGGATGCTGGCGGCCTGCTGCGAAGCCGAGCCGGGCGAAGAGGCGTTGGTCGCGCTCGGGCGCGAGAGCCAGGCGCGCTGGCCCGCCTTTGCCGAAGAGCTTGAGCGCATGAGCGGCATCGACGTCGAATTGCGGCGCGAAGGCACATTGGTGCTTGCGCTCACCGCCGACGATCAGGCGACGATCGCCCACCATTTGGAATTTCAGCGCCAGCTTAATTTGCCGCTCGAATGGCTGTCGGCAGCGGCGACGCGGGCGCGCGAGCCGCGCTTGGCGGGCAAAATCGCCGGCGCGCTGTTTTCGCCGCAGGATCATCAGGTCGACAACCGCAAGCTGGCGCTCGCTTTGCGCATCGCCGCCGAACGGGCGGAAGTCGAGATCCGCGAGCATCAGCCGGTCAAGGAAATCCTCGTGCAAGGCGGGCAGGCGCGCGGCGTTGTGCTCGACGATGGCACCAGCATCGGAGCGGATATCGTCGTGCTCGCCGCCGGCGCGTGGTCGCGCAGCATCGGCGGATTGCCGCCTGATCGGCGGCCGCCCGTCCGCCCGATCAAGGGCCAGATGCTGGCGCTGCGCATGGATCCGGCAGCACCGCTGCTGTCGCACGTGCTGTGGGCGCCGGGGGTTTATCTGGTACCGCGGCGCGACGGCCGGCTGATCGTCGGCGCGACCGTCGAAGAAAAGGGATTCGACGAGACGATCACCGCCGGCGGGTTGCTGACCTTGCTGGAAGCCGCCTGGCGCGCAGTGCCCGCGGTCGAAGAATTGCCGGTCGACGAAATTTGGGTGGGGCATCGGCCTGGAAGCCGTGATGACGCGCCGATCCTCGGGCCTGGCCCGCTCGCCGGCTTGTTCTACGCCACGGGCCATCATCGCAATGGCATTTTGCTGGCGCCGCTGACGGCCGAGGCGATGGCGCGGCTGATCCTCGACGATATTGTCGAGCCGGCGATCAAGCCGTTCGGCCTCGAGCGCTTTCTGCCGGCGCGCGCGGCCGAATGATTTGGAGACGCCAACAAGCGAAGCGTCGATGATAACGAGCGAAGCGTTGATGATGATGATAATGAGCGAAGCCTCGATCCGGGTGAACGGCGAGACCGAGCCTTTTGCGGCTGCGACGCTCGCAGCTTTGCTGGCGGAGAAAGCCGTCGACACCGAGCAAAAGGGCATCGCGGTCGCGCTCAACGGGGCCGTCGTGCCGCGCGCGGCGTGGCCCGCGACGCAGCTCAAGCCCGGCGACACGGTCGAGATCGTACGCGCAAGGCAGGGCGGATAGCATCCGGAATCACAACATGAGCGGATCGGCATTCACCATACCCTCGGCACCGCGATTGCGGCCCGCGACCCCCTCCTTGATCCTCCCCCTTTCAGGGGGAGGAAACCGATGGCGGCTTCGTGCTTTGACAACAAACTCAGACCAGCGGCTCGCTCTTCCTCCCCCTGCAAGGGGGAGGATAGGTGGGGGTCTGCTGCATCGAAGAACCGTCAGCACCAGTTAGGAGCAACTCATGTCCGATCCGCTGATCATTGCCGGGCAGGAATTCGGCTCGCGGCTGTTCCTCGGCACTGCCGGCTATCCCAATCGCAAGATCATGCTCGATGCCATCGAGGCAAGCGGCACCGCGATGGTGACGGCCTCGATCCGCCGCATCAGTCTTGCCGGCGAGGACGAAAGCCTGATCGACTTGCTCGGCGACCGCGTGCGTTTTCTGCCCAACACCGCCGGCTGTCAGACCGCGAAGGATGCCGTGCTCACCGCCGAGCTCGGGCGCGAAGCGCTCGACACCAACTGGGTGAAGCTCGAAGTCATCGGCGACCGCGAGCTTCTTTATCCCGACGTCGAGGAACTGGTGCGCGCGACCGAAATGCTGGTCGCCAAGGGCTTTGTGGTGTTGCCCTACTGCACCGAAGATCCGGTCACCTGCCGCAAGCTTGCGGACGCCGGCGCTGCGGCCGTCATGCCGCTCGGCTCGCCGATCGGCTCGGGCCTCGGGATTTCCAACCCGCACCTCATCGAGCTGGTCTGCGCGCGCTCGCCGGTGCCGGTGGTGCTCGATGCCGGCGTCGGCACCGCCTCCGACGCGGCGCTCGCGATGGAGCTTGGCTGCTCGGCCGTCCTTCTCAATACGGCGGTATCGAAAGCGCGCGATCCGGTCCTGATGGCGAAAAGCATGCGCGCCGCCGTCGAGGCCGGCCGCCTGTCGCGGCTCGCTGGACGCATCGCCAAGCGCACCCACGCCGAGCCGTCGAGCCCGCAATTGGGGCTGGTGGGGACTTAAAAGAGCATTCATAAATTCTCGTTTCCGCCTGGCACAAGCTGGATGTGACAAAATCGCCAAGAGCACCTCATTCTGCGCGCCTAATTTAGTGATGAGGACTTATGAGTTCTCTGGTGCTGCCAAGGCTTTGGCCGATCGTCAGCGTTGCTGCGATCCTTCTGCACGTAGCTGCCGCCGGTGCCGCTGGTCCGACAACGTCGGTGCAGGGCGAATACCTGATGACTCTCTACGTGCCCATTGCTGAAGCGCACGCGGTAGACGACACGCTGCGCGTAATCAACCATCCGGACGGATGGGTGGAAGGCCCGCAGATCAAGGGAAAGATAATTCCGCCGTCCAGCGACACGTTGAGAAACATGGGCAACGGCATCAATCGCCTCGACGTGCGGCTCACCATTCAAACCGACGACGACCAAATCATTTACGTTTCCTACAACGGCATCAGCCATTGCCAAAAGGAAGTGCGCGCTCGGTTCGAGCGAGGAGAAATGTTGCGAACGGGCGATTGTTATTTCATTACTGCACCGACATTCGAGACCAAATCGGAGCGATACGGCTGGCTGAACGGAGTCCAGGCGGTGGGCAAAATGCTCGAACTCAAGCGCGGGGAAGGCGCTCACCTGATGTACGATATTTTTGTCATCAGGTGAGTTGTTCGCGGAAATGTTCAGACGGCCGGCGACAATTCCTGCGCCAGCATCTCCCGCACCAGCGGGATGACCTTGGTGCCGTAAAGCTCGATGCAATGCATGAGCTTGTCGTGCGCCAGCGTGCCGGCTGAATATTTCAGATCGAAACGCACGATGCCGAGCGCCCTGGCGGTCTTGGTAATTTTGCGTGCGACCGTCTCCGGCGCGCCGACATGCAGTGCACCGCGCTCGACCTCCTGGTTGAAGGATGCGCGCTCCATCGGCGGCCAGCCGCGCTCGGCGCCGATCCGGTCGTGCATGACCTTGTAGCCCTGCCAGTATTCCTCGCGCGCCTCTTCGTCGGTGTCGGCGATGTAGCCGGGCGAGTGCACGGCGATCGGCTGCACGGGCCTGCCGAGTTGCGCAAACGCGCGGTGGTAAAGATCGACATAGGGACGGAAGCGCGCCGGATCGCCACCGATAATGGCGAGCGCCAAGGGCAATTCGTGGCGCGCCGCGCGCACAACGGATTCCGGGCTGCCGCCGACGCCGATCCAAGTCCGCAGCTTCTCACCCTCGATTGGTGGAAACACGCGCTGGTTCTTCAGCGGCGGACGGGTCTGGCCCTCCCAGGTCACGGCGTCCGAGCGGATGAGCGCGGCAAACAGGTCGAGCTTGTCTTCGAACAGGACCTCGTATTGCGACAGGTCGTAGCCGAACAGCGGAAAGGACTCGATGAAGGAGCCACGCCCCAACGTGACCTCGGCGCGGCCATTCGATGCGGCATTCAGCGTCGAGAAGCGCTCGAACACCCGGATGGGGTCGTCCGACGACAGCACGGTCACCGCCGAGCCGAGCCTGATCCGCTTGGTGCGCCCGGCGGTCGCCGCCAGCACCACTTCCGGCGCCGACACCGAAAAATCGGGCCGATGGTGCTCGCCGACACCGAAGGCATCGACGCCGACGCCGTCGGCCAGCACGCCCTCGTCGATCACATCGCGGATCACCTGCGCGTGCGACCGCGCTTCGCCATTGGGGCCGATCGTGACGTCGCCAAAGGTATCCAGTCCAAACTCGAAATTCTGTGGCATAGGGTCTCTGGTCAGCTTAAGTCCGCGGCGCCGGCGGTCGGGCAGGGGAAGTGCGCGCCTGCAATGAATGAACAGGTAAGATTCGGACATCATCCGTGCAACGCCGGTCAGCGACCAAGCGCCCGGTTTTTGGCCAGAGCGGCGCGCAAACAGGCTCGATTTTACCTGCGGCATCGTGCAATTCACCAAATCCGACGTGCGGCTTGATTAGCGACCGCGAGCGCGGTCAAATCGACACTCGTGACGTCATAAGCCTTAATAAACAAACGCCTCCGCGCCGACCGGTGCGGCAACCAGAGGGATGCATGCGATGATCAGGATAGGTGTTGCAGCCGCGACGGCGCTCGCGTTGGCGGTCCCGGGCATGGTGCAGCCGGCATCGGCCCAGCAAAAGACCGTCAAGATCGGATATATTAGCACCTTCAGCGGCCCGACCGCCGTGATCGGCAATGATATGCGCAATGCCTTCGAGCTTGCGCTCGATCATCTCGGCCGCAAGCTCGGCGGCCTGCCGGTCGAGGTCATCTACGAGGACGACACGCAAAAGCCCGATGTCGGCGTGCAGAAGACGCAGAAGCTGATCGAGTCCGACCACGTCGATTTCATCGCCGGCTATATCTGGTCGAACGTGCTGCTGGCCTCGCTCAAGCCACTGGTCGATTCCAAGACCATTACGGTCATCGCCAATGCCGGGCCCTCGCAGATCGCCGGCGAGCTCTGTTCGCCTTACGTGTTCTCGACCTCGTGGAACAACGATCAGACCCCCGAGGCGATGGGCATGTATATGAACCAAAAATCGCTCAAGAAGGTCTTCCAGATCGGGCCCAATTACGCCGCCGGCAAGGACATGCTGCAGGGCATGCGCAACACCTATAAGGGCGAGGTCATCGGACAGGAGATGACCCGCTGGCCCGATCAGCTCGATTTCTCCGCCGAGCTGTCCAAAGCGCGCGCGGCGCAACCCGACGCCATCTTCATTTTCTATCCCGGCGCCGCCGGCCTTCAGTTCATCACGCAATACGCACAGGCCGGTCTCAAGGGACAGATTCCTCTCTATCAGGTATTCTCGATCGACGAGTTATCACTGCCGCGGCTGAAGGATCTGGCGGTCGGCATCCCCGGCGCGCAGGAATGGGTCAACGACCTGCCCAACGAGACCAACAAGAAATTCGTCGCCGACTTTATCGCCAAGTACAAGTCGCGGCCCTCGTTCTACGGTGCGCAGAGCTATGACGCGGCGATGTTGCTCAATAGCGCCGTCACCGCGGTCAATGGTGATCTCTCCAAGAAGGAGGACATGCGCAAGGCGATGGAAAAGGCCGATTTCAAATCGGTGCGCGGCAACTTCAAGTTCGGCAACAACCACGTTCCGATTCAGAATTTCTACCTCCAGGATGTGGTGAAAGAGGGCGACAATTACGTGCTCAAGAAGGTCGCGACCATCGTCGAGAACTATCAGGACCGCTTCCATGACCGTTGCCCCATGAAATTGGGGCAATAGTCGTTGCACGCAGTCCATGAGCCGTGTCTATTTCCTCCCTGCCACCAACAGGCGGCGGGAAGGGGATAGCGTACCCCAATGCTGTATTTCTTCGAGCAATGCCTCAACGGCATTCAGCTTGGCATGCTGCTGTTCCTGTTGGCGGCCGGGCTGACGCTCGTCTTCGGCATCATGGATCTGGTCAATCTGGCGCACGGCTCGCTCTACATGCTTGGCGCCTATTTCGCCGCCACCTTCGCCACCCTGACCGGAAGCTTCGTGGTGGCGCTCATCCTCGCTGTGATCGCCTCGCTCATTGCCGGGATGGCGCTGGAAGTGATTGCGATCCGGCCTTTATATGGACGCGGCCATCTCGATCAGGTGCTGGGCACGTTCGGGCTGATCTTGTTGTTCAACGAGCTGGTGCGGCTGGTCTGGGGACCTGAAGGCCGGACGCTCTCGCTGCCGCCCGAGATGCTGACGGCGGTTCAGATCTTGCCCGGCGTCCATTACCCGATTTATCGCCTGGTTATTATTCTTGCGACGCTGGCCGTTGCGGGGCTGCTTTACGCGCTGGTGATGCGCACCCGCCTCGGCATGCTGGTCCGCGCCGGCGCGTCCAACCGCGAGATGGTCGGCGCGCTCGGGATCAACATCAAGCTTCTCTACACGCTGGTATTCGGGCTTGGCGCCGCCTTGGCCGGCTTTGCGGGCGTGATGCAAGCGCCGATCCTGACGGTCCAGATCGGCATGGGCGAGAATATTCTCATTCTCGCCTTCGTGGTGATCATCATCGGCGGCATCGGCTCGATCCGCGGCGCCTTTGTGGCCGCGCTCATCGTCGGGCTGATCGATACGGTCGGGCGTGCCTTTTTGCCCGACATGCTGCATCTCGTTCTAAGCAACAGCGCCGCGCAGACGCTCGGGCCCTCCCTGTCGTCGATGTCCATCTACATGCTGATGGCCGCGATCCTGGTGTTCCGGCCGGAAGGGCTGTTTCCGGCGGCGAGCCGATGACCGCCTCGCTCGATCCTCCGTTCGATACCGCACCGGCGGCCGCCCTGACCGCCCGCACGATCTTCACCGCCGGTCTGCTGGCTGTGCTCGCGCTCGTCCCGGTCTATGCGCTTGCGACCGGCGAGACTTTCGCCGTGGCGCTGTTCACCCGCATTGTCATCCTCGCCTTCGGCGCAGTCAGTCTCAATCTCATCATGGGTTATGGCGGTATGGTGAGCTTCGGCCACGCCGCCTATCTCGGCATCGGCGGCTACGCGGTCGGCATTTTGGCCAAGGAAGGCATCGGTTCGGGCTTCGTGCAGTGGCCGGTGGCGGTCGCCGTCTCCGCCCTTTACGCGCTCGTGGTCGGCGCGCTCAGCCTGCGCACGCGCGGCGTCTATTTCATCATGATCACGCTCGCCTTCGCGCAAATGATCTACTACGTCGCCATCGGGCTTGATCGCTATGGCGGTGACGACGGACTAACCATCTATAAGCGCAGCGACTTCGGCGGCCTTATCGATCTCAACAACAAGATCGTGTTTTACTATCTGTGTTTCGGGATACTGCTCGCCAGCGTTTATTTGATCGCGCGCCTGGTCAATTCGCGCTTCGGTCTGGCGATCCGCGGCACCCGCTCGAACGAACGGCGCATGCGCGCCATCGGCTTCCCGACGTTTCGCTACAAGCTTGTGGCCTTTGTGATCGCCGGCGCGCTCTGCGGCTTGGCCGGGGCGCTCCTTGCCAACCATACGAGCTTTATCAGTCCGGCGATCATGCACTGGACCCGCTCGGGCGATCTGATCGTGATGGTGGTGCTGGGCGGCCTGGGCTCGCTGTTTGGGCCGGTGATCGGCGCGGTGATCTTTCTGCTGCTGCAGGAAGGCCTGTCCCGGGTCACCGAGTATCCCGATCTGATCCTGGGGCCGATCCTGCTGCTGGTGGCGATTTATGTGCATGGCGGCATCGGCGGTCTGCTGGAAGGGCGGCACCGTGGCTAGCGCGCTCTTGCAAGTCGAGCGCCTGACGCGGCGTTTCGGGGGCGTGGTGGCGGCGGACGCCATCAATCTCGCCATCGCGCCGAAGGAAGTGCACGCCGTCATCGGTCCGAACGGTGCCGGCAAGACCACGCTCATCGGCTTGCTCAGCGGGGAAATCGCGCCGGAAGAGGGCAGCATCCATTTCGACGGCACGGAGATCAGCCGGCTGCCGGTTTATCGCCGCAGCCGGCTTGGGCTGGCGCGGTCGTTCCAGATCACATCTTTATTCCGCGACTTGACCGCGCTCGATAATGTGGCGCTCGCCGTGCAGGCGCGTTGCGGCCATTCGTTCCGTTTCTGGCGCGATGCCCGGCGCGAAGACGAGTTGCGCAATCCCGCGCTGGCGGCGATCGAGCGCGTCGGCCTGCGCGATCGCGCCAATGTGCGCGTCGACAAGCTCAGCCATGGCGAACATCGCCAGCTTGAAATAGCCATGGCGCTGGCGACGGAGCCGCGGCTTCTGCTGCTCGATGAGCCGATGGCCGGCATGGGACCGGACGAGTCGGCGCGCATGGTGCAGATGCTCCGCGCGCTCAAGGGCAATGTGACGATCCTGTTGATCGAACACGATATGGAAGCGGTGTTCGCGCTGGCCGATCACCTGAGTGTGCTGGTTTACGGCCGCATCATCGCGAGCGGTACCCCTGAGGCGGTCAGGGCCGATCCCGTCGTTCGGCAAGCCTATTTGGGCGAAAGGGAGAGCGGCAATCAGGGCGGGCGCGATGGCTGAAGCGCCGCTCCTCGAGCTTGCAGATATCGAAACCAGCTACGGCCAAAGCCGGGTGCTGTTCGGAATTTCGCTCGCCATCGCGCCGGGCGAAATGGTTTCGCTGATGGGCAGGAACGGTATGGGGAAAACCACCACCGTTCGCTCGATCATGGGGCTGACGCCGGCGGCCGCCGGCGCCATCCGCTTCGGCGGGGCGCAGATCCGCGGGCTTCCCGCTTATCGCATCGCCAAGCTCGGGCTGGGCTTGGTGCCGGAAGGGCGCCAAGTCTTTCCGAATTTGACCACGCGCGAAAATCTGCTCGCCACCGCCGCCAACCGTAGCGGCGCGGCCGACCCGTGGACGCTCGCAAAAGTATTCGCGCTCTTTCCGCGGCTCGCCGAACGTGCAAGCGCGATGGCTAATCTTCTCTCCGGCGGCGAGCAGCAAATGCTGGCGATCGGTCGCGCGCTGATGACCAATCCGCGGCTGGTCATACTCGACGAAGCGACCGAAGGCCTCGCGCCCTTGATCCGCGACGAGATTTGGCGCTGCTTGGAGCTTCTGCGCAAAAACGGGCAGTCGATCCTAGTAATCGACAAGAATGTCGACGCGCTGACCCGCATTGCTGATCGTCACTACATCATCGAACGCGGCCGCGTGGTCTGGTCGGGGAACTCGCAAGCCTTGGCGGCGGCACCGGACGTGCAGCACCGCTATCTCGGCATCTAATCGCGGCGAAAAACCTTTAAGCTTGAAATATTTTCCCGTAGAATGCTGCTTCAGTATGTCGGGGTGAAAGACGGGGAGTCGGTTCGATGATCAGAAAACTGGGAATGGCCGCGGTGACGGCTTCCGCGATTGCTGCGCTCGCCACCGCGACGACGGGCTGGGCGGCCGATAAGCCGGTATTCGGACTAGTGATGTCGTTCAGCGGCTGGTTCGCGCCGATCGATGCGGACACCATCGCCGGCGCCAAGCTCGCGGTCGCCGAGATCAACGCTGCGGGGGGCGTGCTCGGTCAGCCGATCGAAACGGTCGAGTTCGACAACAAATCCGAACCGCCGCTAGGCGCCGACGGCGCCGTGGACGTGATCGGCAAGGGCGCCAAGGCGATCCTCTTTCCCAGCGATTTCGACTTCGGCGCGCCCGGCGCCTATGTTGCCCAACAGAAAGACGTGGTGGCTTTTTCCGGCGCGTCCGATCCGAAGTTCGGCGTGCAAGGTGTCGGCCCGCTGGCTTATTCCACCTCGAATGCGAGCCAGGCGCAGGGCGCGCTTTTGGCCGAGTGGGGCTTCAAGCAGAAGGGCTGGAAGACCGCTTACGTCCTGCTCGACAACACCATCGCCTATACCAAATCGCTGTGCGGCAGCTTCGCCACGCGCTGGACCGAGCTTGCCGGCAAGGACGGGCTGCTCGGCCAAGACACCTTTCTCAATAACGATCCCTCGATTGCCGCGCAGATCACCCGCATCACGAGCCTGAGCAAGAAGCCCGATGTGATCTTTTTCTGCTCCTACGCGCCGGGCGGACCGAGTGCGATGCGCCAGCTGCGCGCCGCCGGCATCAACGCGCCGATCGTGACCGGTGAATCGCTCGACGGCGATTACTGGATCGGCTCGATCCCCGATCTCAGCAATTTCTACGTGATCAGCTACGGCTCGAAATACGGCGACGATCCGGACGCCGAGGTGAACGGCTTCTTCAAGCGGTTCGAAGCCAAATACGGCAAAAAGGCCGATGTGTCCTACGGACTGCGCGGCTATTCCGCGGTGCAGGCCTGGGCGGCCGCCGCCAACAAGGCGGGCTCGCTCGAAGGCTCCAAGGTCGCGGCAGCGCTCGACGCCTTCGATAAAAAGCCACTGATCATCGGGCCGACGACCTACACCAGCAAGCTGCATATTCAGACGACCCGGCCGATGGCGATCCTGGCCGCGACCAATGGCAAGTTCGCCTGCGTTGGGCGCTTCACGGTGGAGTCGTTCCCGCCGCTGCAGTGAGGAAGCAACGACGACCGGACGCTTCGGCATGCAGCTAGCGGCGCAGGCGGTGAGCGTCCGGTTCGGCGGTCTCGTGGCTGTCGATCAGGTCAGCATTACTCTTCAGCGCGGCGAGATTCTCGGCCTGATCGGTCCGAACGGCGCCGGCAAGACGACGCTGGTCAATGTGCTCTCTGGATTCCAGCGGCCGCTGAGCGGCGCGATCGTCGTCGGTGAACGCGATTGCACACGGCTACCCCGTCATGGCTTCCCGCACGCCGGCGTGGTGCGGACCTTCCAGGCGGTGCGGCTCTTCCGCGGGCTCACCGTGAGCGAGAATGTCGAGATCGGCTATGTGGGGCAGGGGCTCGGCCGCGCCGAAGCCCGCCGCCGCGCCGCCGAAATCCTCAGCGAGTTGCGGCTTTCCGATAAAGCGCATCGGCCCGCTTCCGGTCTCAGCTATGGGGAAGAACGCCGCGTCGGCCTTGCGCGGGCGCTCGCGGTCAATCCGCGCTTCCTGTTGCTCGACGAACCGGCCGCCGGGCTTGCCGCCGCCGAGGCCGAAGAGCTGCGCGAGCTCATCCTGGACATCCGCTCGAAACACCAATGCGGTGTGCTTGTGATCGAGCACAACATGGCGCTTGTCATGAACCTTTGTGAGCGCATCCAAGTGCTCGACGGCGGCAAAACCATCGCAGCCGGCACGCCCGCCGAAATCCGCGCCGACGCCGGCGTGCGCCGCGCCTATCTCGGGCCCGAAACGTTGCAATGAGCGCCCGGGTGCCGTTGCTTAAGGTGTCCGGGCTGGTCGTGCGCTACGGCGCGGTGACGGCGGTGCGCGGTGTCGATCTTTCAGTCGACGACGGCGAGATCGTCAGCATCGTCGGACCGAATGGCGCGGGGAAGACTTCGCTCGTCTCCGCCATCGCAGGCATCGTTCCGCCTGCTGCGGGCAGCATCGCCTTTGCCGGCATGCCGCTCGCCGGCATCGCGCTCGAGGATGTGGTGGCGCAGGGGATCGCGCTCGTTCCGGAAGGCCGCCATATTTTCGCAAGCCTCACCGTGACCGAAAACCTGCTGCTGGGCGCGACCGTGCGGCGCGATGCCGGCGGCGTGCGTGCCGATATCGATCGCTCCTTTGCGGTGTTTCCGATCCTCGGCGAACGGCGCCGGCAGCCGGCCGGGCAACTCTCCGGCGGCGAACAGCAGCAGCTCGCCATTGCGCGCGCGCTATTGTCGCGCCCGCGGCTGCTCATGCTCGATGAACCGTCGCTCGGCCTGGCGCCGGCAATTGTCGATCAGGTCTATGTGCTGCTGCGGTCGGTCCGCGATCAGGGCGTGACCATTCTTCTCATCGAGCAGAATGCCGAGCGCGTGTTCGGCATTTCCGACCGGGTCCATGTGATGAGCGGCGGAGAATTCGGCCTGAGCGGCAGCGCTGCCGAGATCAGGGCCGACCGGCGTTTCGATGCCGCCTATTTCGGCTTCCACGTGCCTGGGACGGCGAGCGACCGGTAATGGAGCATTTCGTCCAGACACTGGTCGATGCGGTGAGCGTCGGTAGCCTCTACGCACTGACCGCGCTCGGTATCGGGCTGATTTTCGGCGTGATGCGGCTGATCAATTTCGCCCATGGCGAACTGATCACTTTCGCCGCCTACACGTTGCTGGCGCTGTTCGGCTTGCCGGTTCCCGTGATGCTGTTCGGCGCCATCCTCGTCGCGGTCGCGCTGGCGCTGATCACCGAACGCGCCGCCTTCCGCCCGCTGCGCAACGCCGATCCGACCACGCTGTTGATCTCCTCGTTTGCGGTGAGCTTCTTCCTGCAGAAGCTGCTGATTCTGGTGGTGGGATCGCGTCTCAAAGGCATGGACTTCCTCCCCGCGCTCGGGCGGCAAATCGAGCTCGTTGGCGTCCGGCTGCAGCTCCTGCAAATCGCGACCATTCTGGTCAGCGCGGTTTTGCTCGTTGCGCTGACTTGGTTTCTGCGGGCGACGCGGCTCGGATTGCAGATGCGCGCGGCAGCCGAGGATTTCCGCATGGCGCGCGTCCTGGGCGTGCGCGCCAACCGCGTCATCGCCGTGGCGTTTGCGCTCAGCGGCATCCTGGCGGCCGCCGTCTCCTGCCTGATCGTCGTGCAGACCGGCGTGGTGCAGCCGCGTATGGGGCTGCAGCTCGTGGTGATCGCCTTTGTTGGCACTGTGATCGGCGGGCTTGGCAGCCTCACCGGCGCCGCGCTCGGCGGCTTTCTGGTTGGCGCTGCCTCGATCCTGCTGCAAGCGCTGCTGCCGCCCGATCTGCGGGTTTTCCGTGAAGCTTTTGTTTTCGTGGCGGTGGCGCTCGTGCTTCTGTTCCGCCCGCAAGGGCTCATTCCGGCGCGCGGGCTGAAGGAGCGGATCTGATGGTGCCGCCACCGGACGCGTCGATCCCGCGCAACGACGGTATGCTGCCGCGACTTTGGCCGCTCGTTGCGCTGGTCGCGATCGTCGTCGTCATCGTTCTGTGTGCGTCGTTCGCTCCCGTGGTGCTGCAACGGCGGACGACGCAGGGGCTGATCAACCTCATCGCCGTGGTCGGACTTTATGTGTTCGTGGGAAATTCCGGCGTATTGTCCTTCGGCAATGTCGCCTTCATGGCGGTGGGCGCTTACGTCTCGGCGCTGCTGACCATGAAGCCAACGGCGAAGGCGGTCTTCCTGCCCGAATTGCCCGCCGCGATCGCGCACGCCGAATGGTCGAGCCTCCCGGGCGCGCTCGCCGGCGGCGCCGCGGCGGCATTGCTCGCCCTTGTCGCCGGCTGGCCCTTGATGCGGCTCTCCGGAGTTTCGGCGAGCATCGCCACCTTCGCCGTGCTGGTCGTCGTCTATATCGTGCTCGGCAATTGGACCGCCGTCACAGGTGGACAGAACTCGCTGATGGGTCTGCCAGCTTACGTCGATCTCTGGACCGCGCTTGGCTGGGCGGTTGCCGCGATCGTCATCGCCTTCGCTTATCAGGAGACGCGCTCGGCGCTGCAGCTGCGCGCGTCGCGCGAGGACGAAGCTGCGGCGCAAGCCTCCGGCGTCAACGTCGTGCGCCATCGCCTCATCGCTTTCGTCATCTCCGCGTTCCTGTCCGGCATCGCCGGGGTGCTGCTGGCGCATTTCCTTGGGATCGTGCGGGTCGAGAACTTCTATCTCGATCTCACCTTCCTGATCGTGGCGATGCTGATCATCGGCGGCCGCGGCAGTCTCACCGGCGCCGTCGCTGGTGCGGTTGTGATCGCCGTTTTGACCGAGCTGCTGCGTCAGATCGAGATTGGCGTTACCGTCGGCAAAACCACCATCGGCGCGCCGCCCGGCGTCGGCGACGTCATTCTCGCACTGATCATGCTGCTGATCATTCTGTTCCGCCCGAACGGACTGGCCGGCGGGCGGGAGCTGACCTGG
>CAWHPH010000045.1:0-26180 GCA_963831135.1 uncultured Alphaproteobacteria bacterium | reverse complement strand
ATTCGCCGGACGGGCCGAAGAACGTCGTCATCTGGTGCTCCAATGACTATCTCGGCATGGGCCAGCACCCGAAGGTGATCGGCGCCATGGTCGATACCGCCGCGCGCATCGGGAACCGGCGCCGGCGGCACCCGCAACATCACCAGCAACAGATCACCCCGCTGGTCGAGCTGGAGCGCGAGCTTGCCGACCTGCACCACAAGGAGGCGGCGCTGGTCTTCACTTCCGGCTATGTCTCCAATCAGACCGGCATCGCCACCATGGCGAAGCTGATGCCGAACTGCCTGATCCTGTCGGACGCGCTCAATCATAATTCGATGATCGAAGGGGTGCGGCAATCGACCTGCGAAAAGCAGATCTTCCGCCACAACGACATGGCGCATCTCGAGCAATTGTTGGCGGCGGCCGATCGCAGCCGCCCCAAGCTGATCGTGTTCGAGAGCCTCTATTCGATGGACGGCGACGTGGCGCCGGTGCACCGCATCTGCGATCTCGCCGACCGCTACGGTGCCATGACCTACATCGACGAAGTGCATGCCGTCGGCATGTATGGTCCGCGCGGCGGCGGCATCAGCGATCGCGACGACGCCAGCGCCCGCATCGATGTCATTGAAGGCACGCTCGCCAAGGCGTTCGGCTGTCTCGGCGGCTATATCGCCGGCTCCCGCGCGCTGATCGATGCGGTACGCTCCTATGCGCCCGGATTTATCTTCACCACGGCGCTGCCGCCGGCGGTTTGCGCGGCGGCGACCGCGGCGATCCGCCATCTGAAAACCTCGCAATGGGAGCGCGAGCGCCATCAGGACCGCGCCGCGCGCACCAAGGCGGTGCTCGCTTCCGCGGCGCTGCCGGTGATGACGAGCCCGACCCATATCGTTCCGGTTTTCGTCGGCGATCCCGAGCGCTGCAAAGAGGCGAGCGATCTGCTTCTGTCCGACCACGGCATCTACATCCAGCCGATCAACTATCCGACGGTGCCGAAAGGCGCCGAGCGGCTGCGCATCACGCCGAGCCCCTATCACGACGACGGGCTGATTGACGCGCTCGCCGAAGCTTTGGTCGATGTCTGGCAACGGCTCGGATTGCCGTTCAAGGAACGCGCGCTGGCCGCGGAGTGAGCCTCATTACGGAGTCACCATGCCGGACGGCTTCGATGGCTGCGTCCGAGCTGGAGAGAAGGTGGCCGGACCAGGGCCACCGAGTTGTTCTCAAGCTCCGTCAAAATTCAGGGCGTCACGCCCTCGATGGCTAATGTGCGGAAGGTGGCGTACTTGCTGCCGCTGCAGAACATTCGCTGAGCGGCCTTCTGAAATCATTTGTGGTCATGGATTCCGGGCTCCTCGCTGCGCTGCGGCCCCGGAATGACGACTATTCGCGCTTCCCGCTCCGCGCGATCCAGCGTGCTGCGATAGTGATGGAGAATGCCGTCACCACGAAGCGCGCCACGTGGTGCGCCGCCACGTAAACCGGATCGAGATGCAGCGCGAGCGCCAGCACCATCATCGTGTCCTGCGCTCCCGGCGAAAACGCGACCGCGATATTGGCGATCGGGAAGGGAAAGAAATGCGCCACGATCAGCACGAAGAAAGTCGCGACCGAGAGCGACACGGCGAATGAGCCGAAGGCGGCGCCGAGATAGCCGACGAGCAGCCGGAACGTTTGATTGACGAAGCGCGAGCCGACGAGCGCGCCCAGCACCAGCACCGAAGCGCTTCCGATCCACCACGGCAGCACGGCTTGCACGAGGCCGAAACCGTGCAGCACGCCCGATCCCACCATCGCGCCGAACAGAAGCCCGGCCGGGAATCGCAAGCGCCAAAAGACGATGGCAGTCGCGCAGGATACCGCGATGACCAGCGCGATCTCCGCAAGCGACGAGCCGCCGGGCGGTTCCCGCACGACGGGCAGGGCGGGCGCCACAAGCCCGAACAGCGCCAGCCCGGCCGGTATTCCGGTGGTCAGCAAAAGCACGCGCATCGTCTGCACGATAGCGATCGCCGGCAGGTCGGCGCCGAGCTCCGTCGAGAGCGCGATGACCTGCGTCATCGAGCCCGGGCTTGCTCCCATCAGGGCCGACAGCCGGTCCCAGCCATGCACCATGCGCAGGTAGGTCGCGGTCGCCAGCATCATGCCGATCGCCGCCACCATCACCAGCACGATGCTTGCCGGCCAGGCGGTGAAGCCTTTCACCGTCTGCGGCGTCACCACGGCGCCGAGCAGGATGCCGATCAGCACATAGCCGGCGCGCGCGAGCATGACCGGCACCCGGACCGGGCGCCCAAGCAAGGCCGCGGCGGCGACCGCCAGCACCGATCCGGAAATCAGGCCGGCGGGAAAGCCCAGCAGCGTGAACGCCGCCCCGCCGGCAAGCGCGATGATCAGGGTCTCGGCTGTTTCGGCGAAGGTGCGAAGCAGGGATGCGGCCGGCGGCATTGCGGTCGCTGAATGCCTGCTGCGGGCCGCTTCGTCAAATCGGCGATGATCGCTCCGATCGCCGGCTTCCGGTATCGCTCATCACGCTCAATGCCCGCGGCCCGCGCGCAGCACGATGCGCATGAGGTCGGCGGCGTTTTTGGCGGCGAGCTTCTCCATGATGCGCGCGCGGTGCACTTCGACGGTGCGCGGCGAGATGCCGAGCTCGATGCCGGCCTCCTTGTTGGAGGAGCCGCATGCGATCCGCTCCAGCACTTCGCGCTCGCGCGCGGTCAGCCGCTCGTGGCCGGGAAATTCGCGTGCCAGGAGACTGCCCTCGCGATGGTCCTGGTGCCAGGCATCGATGGCATGGCGGATGCGGGCGGCAACCGCGGCCGGATCGAACGGCTTTTCGATGAAATCTTGCGCGCCGCTACGGATCGCGTCGACGGCGGTCGAAATGTCCTTGCGGTCGGAGATGACCAGGATCGGCGCCGGATACCGCTGCGCGTCGAGCCTCCTCAACACTTCGAGGCCGGAGCAGCCGGATAAGCAAATGTCGATAACGATGCATTCCGGGGTTCGCGTCCGTGCCACGTTGAGGAAGGATTCGCCTTCGACGAAAGTGACGACCTCAAAGCCTTCGCCGCTCAACGCCCTCGTCAACGCGGTGCCCACGAGCGGATCATTGTCGATGATGAAGATTTCGCTCATCAGCGCCCCAACTGTGCCGGATGGGCCAGACGCGAAACGATTCGCCGATCAAAATAACACCGCCCAATCGCGCACTGAGGTAACACTGGGCCGCAAGCAAAAAACAAAGCTTCGCTTTCCGCGGCGGGGCGCGCGGCACGCTGGCGCGGCGGGGAGGATGAGAAAAGTCGTGCCGGCGCGCCTTGGGACGCTCACCGCAGCCTCGGCCAGTCGCGCGGCGCCGTGCTGACGAGTTCCCCCGCCGGAGAGGGGGAGCAAATAGGCGTCCCGGTTCAAAAAACACGCCTGCCCAAGCGCGCCCCGTTTTAGTAAACTTACCCCGTCGCGGCCCTTAAGACCGCGCCAAGAACGCGCCGAGAACGCGCCAAGACCGTATAAAGACCGCTGGAAACGCCATGCTGCAGGGCTGGTTCATTGTCATCGTCGCGCTCGCCTATATCGGGTTCTTATTCCTGGTAGCGAGTTACGGCGACCGCAGCCGTGAACGCGTGCGCGGCAGCCGCGCGCGGCTTTTGATCTATCCGCTGTCGCTGGCCATCTATTGCACGTCGTGGACGTTCTTCGGCTCGGTCGGGGTGGCGGCGCGAACCGGCTTCGATTTCCTCACCATCTATATCGGGCCGGTGCTGATGGTGGGGCTCGCTTATCCGCTCATCATCCGCATCGTGCGGCTGGCCAAGGGCCAGAACATCACCTCGATCGCCGACTTCATTGCGGCGCGCTACGGCAAGAGCCAGGCGGTGGCGGCCACCGTCGCGCTGATCGCGATCGTCGGCATGATTCCTTATATCGCGCTGCAGCTCAAAGCGGTGTCGGCGTCGGTCGGCACGATCCTCGCCGAGGTCTCGGCGGGCGGCGCCGCGGCGCAGCCGCTGCTTGGCGATATCGCGCTGTTCGTGGCCTTGCTGATGGCGGCCTTCGCGGTCCTGTTCGGCACCCGCCATGTCGACGCCACCGAGCATCAGGACGGCCTGATGCTCGCGATCGCGACGGAATCGATCATCAAGCTCGTCGCCTTCCTCGCGGTCGGCATCTTCGTCACCTTCGTGATGTTTCCGGGGCCGCTCGCCTTGCTGTCGCGCGCGCTCGACGAGCCGCAGACGGCGGCGGTGCTCACCCACCTGCCGCCGGCGACCACCTTCTTTGCGACCACGGCGTTGTCGCTCTTCGCCATCGTGCTGCTGCCCCGGCAATTTCACGTCGGCGTGGTCGAGAATCGCAGCGAGGCCGAAATTCGCCGCGCCGCCCTGTTGTTTCCCGCCTATCTCGTGCTCATCAATCTGTTCGTGATGCCGATCGCGCTGGCTGGCCTGCTGACATTTCCGTTGGGCCTGACCGACGGCGACATGTTCGTGCTGGCGCTGCCGCTGCGCGCGCATTCCGAATTGTTCACGCTTGTGGCTTTCATCGGCGGCCTGTCGGCGGCGACCGCGATGGTGATCGTCGAATCGGTCGCGCTCGCCATCATGGTCTCGAACGACATCGTCATGCCGCTCATCCTCAACCGCCGTGCGGTCTCGGCCGATGGGCCGGACGATGCCGGCGCGCAGCTCTTGTTGGTGCGCCGCGTCGCGATCTTTGCGATCCTGTTCCTTGCCTACATCTACTACCGCTCCGCCGGCCCGGCGCAGCTCGCCTCGATCGGGCTGTTGTCGTTTGCCGCCATCGCACAATTGATGCCGGTGTTTTTCGGCGGATTGATCTGGCGGCGCGGCACGGCTTACGGCGCGATCGCCGGCATGACCGCCGGCATCCTGGTATGGGCCTATACGCTGCTCCTTCCGAGCATTTCCGACACCGGCATGATCGGCGAGCATATCGTCAGCGACGGGCCGCTCGGCGTGGCGTGGCTCAAGCCGCAAGCTTTGTTCGGCCTCGACCTGCCGCCGCTCGTGCATGGCGTCGTCCTCAGTCTCCTGGGCAACATCGCGCTCTTCATCGGTTGCTCGTTGGCCCGCCGGCCGAGCGCGATCGAGCGCGTGCAGGCGGATCTGTTCGTGCCCACCTCGCTCGCGCCGATGGCGCCGAGCTTTCGGCTGCGGCGCGCTTCGGTGACGGTCGAGGAATTGATCGCGACCATCGCCCGCTATCTCGGCGAGGAGCGCACGCGCGAATCCTTCGCCAGTTTCGCCGCTTCCAAGCGCATCAGTCTGGAGCCGCAGGCCGAGGCCGATTTTCAGCTGCTGCAATATGGCGAATATCTGCTGGCTTCGGCGATCGGCGCCGCTTCTTCGCGCCTCGTGCTGTCGCTGCTTCTGCGCAAGCGCAATGTCTCGACCAAGGCGGCGCTCAAGCTCCTTGACGACGCCAATGCCGCCATCCACTACAACCGCGAAGTCCTGCAGACCGCGCTCGATCACGTCCGCCAAGGCATCGCGGTGTTCGACAAGGACATGGCGCTCGTCTGCTGGAACCGGCAATTCGGCGAATTGTTCGACTTGCCGCACGGGCTGACGCGCGTCGGCACCCCGCTCGATGAAATTCTACGCCACATCGCGCGAAACGGCGCGCGCGACGGGCGGGGCTTCAACCCCGACAGCAAGGATTTCGACGAGCAGATCGCCGAGCGCGTCCGCAAATACGCATCGGAGGCCGAGCCGTTCCTGGAGCGTTTCGGCGAACGCGGCCTGGTGATCGAAGTGCGCGCCGACCGCATGCCCGGCGGCGGGCTGGTCACGACCTTCACCGACATTACCCCAAGCGTAAAGGCGGCCGAGGCGCTGGAGCGGGCGAATGCCACGCTCGAGCGGCGCGTGCGCGAGCGCACCCACGAACTGACGCGGCTCAACAGCGAGCTCGAGCGCGCCAAGGCGGAGGCCGACGACGCCAACGTTTCCAAGACCCGCTTCATCGCTGCCGCGAGCCACGACATTCTGCAGCCGCTCAACGCCGCGCGGCTTTACGTCACCAGCCTGATCGAGCGCCAGCGCGCCGGCGAGGATTCGGGCCTGGTGCGGAATATCGACGCCTCGCTCGAAGCGGTCGAGGAAATCTTCGCCGCGCTCCTGGACATCTCGCGCCTCGACACCGGCGCGATGCAGCCGGAGATGACCGATTTCCGCATCGACGAATTGCTGGCCCGGCTGGAGGTGGAATTTGCGCCCCTGGCGCGCGCCAAGGGGCTCGCGCTTAAATTCATGCCGTGCGCGCTTGCGGTGCGATCCGACCGGCGTTTGCTGCGGCGGCTGCTGCAGAACCTGGTCTCGAACGCGATCAAATACACGCCGAAAGGCACCGTGCTGATCGGCTGCCGCCGGCGCGGATCGCGGCTGCGCATCGATGTCTACGACACCGGCATCGGCATTCCGCATGCCAAGCGCCGCGCGGTGTTCAAGGAATTCCATCGCCTGGATCAGGGCGCGCGCGTCGCCCGCGGCGTTGGTCTCGGCTTGTCGATCGTCGAACGCATCGCCCGCGTGCTCGATGCCGAGGTGACGCTGAAATCGGCCTTCGGCCGCGGCTCACGCTTCTCGGTCGAGGTGCCGCGCGCCGCAACCGCGGCTGCCGTTGCCGCACCGGCGCCAGCGGCGCGCAAGCCCGCGGCCGGGCAACTCATCGGCACGGTTGTTCTCTGCATCGACAACGAGCCCGCGATTCTCGACGGCATGCAGACGCTGCTGGGCGG
The DNA here is from genome assembly GCA_963831135.1 of uncultured Alphaproteobacteria bacterium. Classification (GTDB taxonomy): domain Bacteria; phylum Pseudomonadota; class Alphaproteobacteria; order Rhizobiales; family Xanthobacteraceae; genus BOG-931. The sequence continues at coordinate 19,429 of CAWHPH010000045.1, read as the reverse complement.
CTGGGGCTGCCGGGTCCTCAAAGCGGAGAACCTCGCGGAGGCGCTGGCCGCGATGGAAGGCAGCGGTCTCGAGCCGGACGGGCTGCTGGTCGATTATCATCTCGATGGCGCCAACGGCGTCGGCGTCATCGCCGAGTTGCGCCGCCGCCATGGCCGCGATCTGCCGGCGATCCTCGTCACCGCCGACCGCTCGATGCATGTACGCGAAGAGGCGCGCGCCGCCGGCGCGCACATCCTCAACAAGCCGGTCAAGCCGGCCTCGTTGCGCGCGCTGATCACGCAATGGCGCGTGCAGCGCGTCGCGGCGGAGTAGGGCACCCTGTGTCCCGGGCGCTGCGCAGCACGAAGTGGTGCGCTGCAGACCCGGGACCGTTACGACGCTGAGTTTGAGACGATCCCGGATCTGCGGCGCACCGCTGCGCGCTGCACCGCGTCCGGGAAATGTGGCAGGGTACTAGACTTCCCGTGCCGCCACCTGCGGCCAGTGTCCGGCTTCGATCTTGTTGGCGGCGATGACCGCCTGCGTGCGGCTCTCGACGCCGAGTTTTTGCAGAATGGCGGAGACGTGGGCCTTGACGGTCGCTTCCGACACGCCGAGCTCATAGGCGATCTGTTTGTTGAGCAGCCCCGCCGAGAGCATCATCAGCACGCGCACCTGCTGCGGCGTGAGTGTCGCAAGCTTGGCGATGGTGGCCGTCGTCTCGGCATCGGAGGGGCGGGCGAGATCGACATCGGGCGGCGTCCAGACTTCGCCCTGCAGCACGCGCGCTACCGCCGCGCGCAGCGCCTCGATGCCGAGCGTCTTCGGGATGAAGCCCGACGCGCCGAATTCCATGCAGCGGCGGATCACGGCGGGGTCGTCATTGGCCGAGACCACGACGATCGGCAGGCTCGGATATTGCGCGCGCAAATACATCAAGCCGGAAAAGCCGCGCACCCCCGGCATCGACAGATCGAGCAGGATCAGATCGATGTCGCTGCCGCCGTTGCGCTCAAGAAAATCGCTGACCTCCTCGAAGCTGCCGGCTTCGGCAACCTCGGCGCGGCTGAACAGGCCGTTGACCGCTTCGCGCAGCGCGCCGCGGAACAGCGGATGGTCGTCGGCGATCAACAGATGATGGGAGGGCGCGTCGTTCAAAATAGCCTCGCCACGTGATGTTATCGCCGTTTAGTTGCGGCGACTACTCTTCCGCTTATTCCCGCGAAAGCGGGAATCCAGAGCTGGGTCCCCGCCCCCCGCCTGCGCGGGGACGAGCGGATGATTCACCCATCCGCGCAACGCCCCAAAAATTGCAGCACCACCTCGCGACGGTGCGGCCGTGCGCGGTGCTCGGCGACATAAATTCCCTGCCAGATGCCGAGCGCCATTTTCCCGGCCGTTACCGGAATGTGCAGCGACACGCCATTGAGCATGGATTTGACATGCGCCGGCATGTCGTCGGGTCCCTCAATGTCGTGCACCCATCCCGCGTCGGCCGGCGCGAGGCGGGAGAGCGCGGTGACAAGGTCCTTGCGCACGTCCGGGTCGGCATTCTCCTGGATCACGAGCGAAGCCGAGGTGTGGCGCATGAAAAGGAAAAGCGCGCCGTCGCGCGCCGCGATGCGATCGAGAAAGCGCGCCGCTTCGCGGGTAATGTCGACGAAGCCCTCGCCGGAAGTGGCGACCGCGAGCGTGGCGGTCGCGGCGGTCTCGATGCGCGTCCGCTGAATGTCCGTCAGATCGGGACGCACGTATGTTTTAGCTCTTGTTGTTCAGCACTTGCTTTTGCGCCCGTGCAATGGCCTCGACAAAGCGATGCCACAGATGGCCGGCGTACGCCACCATGCGGTCGATGTCGGCATTGTCCGGCAGGCGGATCGTCACGTCATTGTCGTGCGCGCCGGGGCTTTCCGGCGCCGTCGTGCCGGGCAAGGCCAGGCCATGAGCGAGCATCTCTTTCTTCAAGGCGGCATTTTCAGCGCGCAGCCGCGCGATCTCGTTCTCCAGTACGGTGCGGTCGTCCGGCGCCGCCTGGCAGGCCCAGCCCACCGCGCGCTGGTTGCACACCGACACCTGGCCGGTCTGCGTATCGAGCCGCAAAAAGCCGTCCGCGACTTTGCCGAAAGTATAGCGGCCATGCTCGCTGTCCGGCGTCTCCTCCGCGGCCGATGCGGGTGCCGCCAGAGCCGCTGCGGTCAAACAGAAACAGGCGATGGTCACGGCAAGCGTCTTGACGATCATGGTCCTCTCCACACCGCGCGAGAATGGGCAGCGGCACGGCCGGGCACGCTGCGAAGGGTCTTCAACCGGTCTTCCACCGGTCTTCCACCCTTCTTGGCGGCGGCTTTGGTGCGGATGCAACGCCTGCATCAAGGCATCATTGTAACGATCTTTGCTTCGCGCCGCACAATCTCTGCTAGAAGCCGCTTGAGGCGGTCTAAAATCTTCGTGATTTCAATGGATTAACACAGGGTGGCGTTTCTTGACTTGGTGAAACCCAGTCAGTATGGTCCGCGCGGCTTCTGGGGGCGGGTCCGTCTCGATTGCTGCAAGCCGCGAGTGTCGGACAAATGAGTGACGGCACGCGCGAGAACGGCGACCGCGACAAGGCGCACACCGACGAAGCCGCCCTCTCCGCGAGACTCCAGCGTCTCGGCGAAGGTCTAGGCTCCGCACGCGGTCGTGGGGCTCCGCCTTCCGACGGTCCTGGTGGAGATCGGGCGACGACTGCATCGGGCTACGCCAGGGGCTTCCGGCTCTCGAGCGAGCTCGTTGGAGGCGTGCTGGTCGGCGCCGGCCTCGGCTGGCTCATCGACCGGTTGCTCGGTATCTCGCCTTGGGGGTTCATTGTATTTCTTTTGCTCGGCTTCGTCGCGGGCGTGCTCAATGTGATGCGCTCCGCGGGAGTCGTCTCCGGCCCGACGCCGGGCGACGGCGCGTCGGGAAGCCGGAAACAGTGAGGCTGCGCCTTGTGCGCCTGACGGCGATGGAGCCATGACGGTCGATCCGATCCACCAATTCAAGATCAACAATCTGGCGCCGCTGTTCACGATTCACGGCCACGAGATCGCCTTTACGAATTCTGCGCTGTACATGCTGATCATCGTCCTGTTGGTGTCGGCGCTCCTGATCGGCGCCACGGCGCCGCGCGCGCTGGTGCCCGGCCGGCTGCAATCGATCGCGGAAATGAGCTACGAGTTCGTGGCCAACACCGTCCGCAGTTCGGCCGGCACCGAAGGGATGAAGTTCTTCCCCTTCGTGTTCACGCTGTTCATGTTCGTCCTGTTCGCCAACATGATCGGGCTGATCCCGTTTTCGTTCACGGTCACGAGCCAGCTCATCATTACGGCGACGCTGGCGCTCTTGGTCTTCTTCATTGTCGTGATCTACGGCTTTTGGCGGAACGGCTTGGGCTTCCTCAAGCTGTTCGTGCCCAAGGGCGTGCCGATCTACATTCTGCCGGCGATCGTGGTGATCGAGGTGCTGTCATTCGTGTCGCGGCCGATCTCGCACAGCGTCCGTCTCTTCGCCAACATGCTGGCCGGCCACATCACGCTGCAGGTCTTCGCCGGCTTCATCATCATGCTGGCGGGTTTCGGCATTGCCGGCTGGTTCGGCGCCGCCATACCGTTGCTGCTGGTGATCATGCTCACCGCGCTTGAATTCCTGGTGGCCTTCCTGCAGGCCTATGTCTTCGCCATCCTCACCTGCATCTATCTCAACGATGCGATCCACCCGGGCCACTGACGGCACCACAATACAACCTCGAAAAAGGAGTTTTTTTCATGGATCCGACCGCCGCAAAGTATATTGGAGCCGGCATTGCCTGTATCGGCATGGGCGGCGCCGGCGTCGGCGTGGGCATCATCTTCGGCAATTATCTGGCCGCGGCCCTGCGCAATCCGTCGGCGGCGCAAGGCCAGTTCGGCAACCTGATTTTCGGCTTCGCCATCACCGAGGCGCTGGGCATCTTCTCGCTTCTGATCGCGCTCCTGCTCCTGTTCGGGCTCTGATCGCCGGATGGCCGAAACGACTGCCCATACCGAAGCGCCCGGCGAGAAACACGCGTTCCCGCCGTTCGAGTCGCAGCATTTTCCGTCGCAGCTGTTCTGGCTGGCGCTGACCTTCATCCTGCTCTACGTGCTGATGTCGCGGATCGCATTGCCGCGCATCGGCGGGATTTTGACGGCGCGGAGCAAGCACATCGCCGACGATCTGGCGGCGGCGCAGCGCCTCAAGGACCAGTCGGACGCGGCCAACACGACCTATCAGAAGTCGCTCGCCGATGCGCGCGCCCGCGCGCAAGGCATCGCCAACGACACCCGTGAGCAGCAGGCGGCGGAAGCGGCGGCGACCAACAAGAAGCTCGAGGCGCAGCTGCATGAGAAGCTTGCCGCGGCCGAGCAATCGATCGCAGCGACCCGCAGCGCCGCCATGGGCAATGTCGGCAGCATCGCGTCGGACACCGCCGCGGCCATCGTCGAACGCTTGATCGGTACGGTGCCGGCGCAAGGCGACGTTGCGGCCGCCGTCGCCGAAGTCTCGAAGAGATAGAGCATGCTCGAAGCCGAAGCCTGGGTCGCCGTCGCTTTCGTCCTCTTTCTCGGCTTGCTTGTCTATGTGGGCGCGCACCGAAAGGTGATCGACGGCATCGACGCGCGCCAGGCGCGCATCAAGGCCGAGCTCGACGAGGCGGTGCGGCTGCGCGACGAGGCGAAGGCGCTGCTCGCCGAATACGAGCGCAAGGGGCGCGAAGCCGAAGGCGAGGCGGCCGCCATCATCGCCGGCGCGAAAGCCGAGGCCGAGCGTCTTGCTGCCGAGGCCAAGGCCAAGATGGAAGATTTCGTCGTGCGCCGGACCAAGATGGCGGAGGCCAAGATCGCGCAGGCGGAAGCGCAGGCGCTGGCCGATGTCCGCTCCGCCGCCGCCGACACGGCGGTCGCCGCCGCCGAGAAAATCCTCGCCGCGGCCGCCAAGGGTAAGGTCGCCGAGGATCTGCTCGCGCGGGGCATCGAAGACATCAAGAAGAAATTCAACTGAGCGCGTCATTGCGGGGCGGCCCCAACGGGGCCGGCCCAAGGTGGCCGGCCCGATGACAGGCTTCGGGCCGAGCCCGGAGTGACACGCGATCAATTCGCGCCTGCCGCCGGTTTGGATTTTGACTTCGGCCGCACCTTCGGCGGCTTGGCCTGAGCTTCGGCCGAAACCGGATCGAAGCCGACATAGACCACATATTCGTCGAGCTGCGCGGTCGGTGTCGGAATCGGGAACATCATGTCTTCCACATGGACGAAGGGCGTGTTGCCGGTCGCATCGACCACGACGGGGATGACCAGGAATTTGGTCGCGATCGGCCGTATGCCCGACGGCGTCTCCTGAACGACGGCGAAGCGCAGGGGCACATCGACCTTGCCGGGCCCGCCCGCCGGTCCGACCACGACGCGGCCCTCGACGCCGATTTTCATCACCATGTTGCCGTCGACCACGGAGCATTCGCGCGCGGCGCGCACGAAGCTGCCTTGATACTTGAGGGTCATCGCCGTTTTTTCGCCGGGCGGAGCGATGGTGAGGGTCGAGGCGCCGCGGCGAATATCAACACCCGGGCAGTTCACGTCAGGCTGCGCGCCGGCGACGGTTTGCGTGCCCTTGGCCGAGGAGGAGCCCGAGAAGAAATTGCTCAGCGAACTCGAGCCCTGCCGGGCGTCCGGGGTAGCCGCGGAGGGCGCTCCCAAGCCGGAGCAGCCGCCGGCAAAAAGCGCAAGGCAAAGCGCTCCTGCAAGCAGCGCGCAGCCGCACTTCCTCATCCGCTCACCGGTGGCTGGCATTTGCCCCGCCGCTCATCCTTGATGTCCCCGATGCCTTTGTTATATCAAGCGAACCGTGGCCATCCCAAGGCGTCAGGCCGGGCGTGGTTAAGGCCCGTGATCGCTGTTACCTCCCCCTTGAAACGGGAGGTCGGCGGCCGCAGGCCGTCGGGTGGGGTCAACAAGACACGCTCACAAATCGGCTTGCGACCCCTCCTCGCCGCGATGCGATTGCGTCCCCCAGCCTCGCCTAAGGCTTCGGCTCCTTCAATCGCCCGTACAAAAGATGATCCTGCCACATGCCGTTGATGCAGAGGTAGTCGCGCGCATAGCCCTCGCGCACGAAGCCGGTATTTTCCAGAAGCCGGATCGATGCGCTGTTGGTCGGGATGCAAGCCGCTTCCAGCCGGTGCAGCCGCAATGTGCCGAAGGCGAATGGGATGACCGCGCGCACCGCCGCCGTCATGTAGCCCTGCCGGACATAGGGAAGCCCCATCCAATAGCCGAGGCTGCCGGCCTGCGCGACCCCGCGCCGGATATTGGCAAGCGTCAATCCGCCGACCAGCGCGTTGTCGTAGCTGCGGAAGATGAGAAACGCATAGCTCTGGTCGGTGCGCAGGTCTTCGGCATAGCGCCGCACCCGGCGGCGGAACGCGCTGCGGCTTAAGTCATCGGCCGGCCAGGTCGGCTCCCAGGGGATGAGAAACTCGCGGCTCAGCTCGCGCAAGGCCGCCCATTCCACATGATCGGTCGCCTGCGGCGTGCGCAGGACGACGCCCTCGCCAACGACCGAGGGCAAGGGCTCCGAGAAATTGATGGTGCGGAAGAACGCCATCAGATGTGCCCAGCGGCAGATCCCCTCCGCTCATGCCGGTTCTATCATGCGGCTTGGCGGTTGAGAAGTCTCGGCAATGGCGGCGGCGCTTTCAAGCCCAGACCCGAGCCCGAGCACGGCGATCGCCGGCCGGCCGCGCTGGATCAGGGCGCGGCCGGCGGCGCGCGCGCTCTCGACCGTCACCGCCTCGACCTTCTCGACCAGTTCGGCGAGCGGAATGGGCCGTCCCCAGGCGAGCATGTGCCGCGCCAATTGTCCGATCCGCTCGCCCGAGCTTTCCAGCGCCATCAGCAGACCGGCTTTCATCTGCGCCTTGGCGCGCGCGATCTCGGCCTCGGAGACGGTTTCCGCCGTGTTGGCGATCTCTTCCACCACGAGCCGCATCAGCTCCGAGGTGTCGGCGGCGTCGGTGCCGGCATAAAGGGCGAACATGCCGATGTCGGAATAGGCCGCATGGAAGGAATAGATCGAATAGCACAGGCCGCGCTTCTCGCGCGCTTCCTGAAACAGCCGCGACGACATCCCGCCGCCGAGCACGTTGTTGAACATCTGCAGGCTGTAGAGCGACGGATCGTTTTGCGAAACGCCGGGCAGCGCCAGCGCGATATGGACCTGCTCGAGCTCGCGCCGCTCCACATGGGTGCCGCCGCCGAACCGCGCCGGCTCCGGCGTCGGGCTCGACGGCCCGTTGAAGCTGCCAAAGCGCTTCTCCACTTCGGCGACGACGGCGGCGTGGTCGACCGCGCCGGCGGCGGCGATCACCATGTCGGGGCCGCGATAGTGGCGGCCGAGATAGTCGCGCAATTTCGCCGCGTCGAACGAACGCACCGTCTTGGAGGTGCCGAGGATCGAGCGGCCGAGCGGCTGATCGGGGAAAGCGATCGACTGCAAATGCTCGAAGATCAGATCATCGGGCGTGTCCGACACGGCGCCGATCTCCTGAATGATGACGTTTTGCTCGCGCAACAGCTCGTCGCGCTCGAAGGCCGGCTCCGAGAGGATATCGGCGAGCACGTCGAGCGCGAGCGGCACGTCGGCCTTGAGCACGCGCGCATAATAGGCCGTATTCTCGGCGCTGGTGGCGGCATTGAGATCGCCGCCCACCGCCTCGATTTCTTCGGCGATCTGCCGCGCGCTCCTTCGCCGCGTGCCCTTGAACGCCATATGCTCGAGGAAATGCGAGACGCCGTGCTCGTCACGGCGCTCGTCGCGGCTGCCGGAATTGACCCACACGCCGAGCGAAGCGCTCTCGAGATGCGGCATCGTATCGGTCACGACATGGATGCCGGATTTCAAGGTGGTCACCGCTACGCTCATGCTGCCGCTCCTTCTTGCGCGGCGCGGCTCGTCGACAAGACGAAATGCTCGACCGCTGACTGATCGGCCGGCAGCGCGGTCACGCGCTCCGGCCGCTGATTGAGATCGGAAAGCCACTCCGGCAGTGGCGGGCGCGCGCCGGTGGCCGCCTCGACTGCCTCGGGAAACTTGGCCGGATGCGCGGTGGACAACACCACCATGGGCAGTGCCGGATCGCGCTGCTCCTTCTCCGCCACCGCGAGGCCGACCGCGGTGTGCGGATCGACGAAATGGCCGGTCTCGCGCCGCACGGCGCGCATGGTGGCGGACACTTCCTCTTCGTCGGCGCGGTCGGCGCTGAACACGGCGCGGATTTGCGCCAGCGCGCGCGCCGACAATGTGAAGCGCCGCGATTGCGCCAGCGATCCCATGAGCGCGCGCACGGCGCCGGCGTCGCGATCGCAGGCGTCGAACAACAGCCGCTCGAAATTCGAGGAGACCTGGATGTCCATCGACGGCGACGTCGTCGGCACGACATCGCGCAATTCGTAGGTTCCGGTCGCGAGCGTCCGCGCCAGGATGTCGTTGACGTTGGTGGCGATCACCAGCCGGTCGATCGGCAGGCCTAAGCGCAGCGCCACGTAGCCGGCATAGATGTCGCCGAAATTCCCGGTCGGCACGGTGAACGCCACTTTGCGGTGGGGCGCGCCGAGCGACACCGCGGCGGTGAAGTAGTACACGGTCTGCGCCACGATCCGCGCCCAGTTGATCGAGTTGACGCCGGAGAGGCGCACCCGGTCGCGAAAGGCCGCGTGATTGAACATGCCTTTCAGCATCGCCTGGCAATCGTCGAACGTGCCTTCGATGGCGAGCGCATGGATGTTGGCGGCATCCGCCGTGGTCATCATGCGCCGCTGCACGTCGGAGACGCGGCCGTTCGGGAACAGCACGATGACATCGACCTGGTTGCGGCCGCGGAAGGCCTCGACGGCGGCGCCGCCGGTGTCGCCCGAGGTGGCGACGACGATGGTGCGGCGTTCGCCGCGCGCCGCCAGCGCATGGTCCATCAGCCGTGCCAGAAGCTGCATGGCCACGTCTTTGAAGGCCAGCGTCGGCCCGTGAAAGAGCTCGAGCGCAAACGTATTCACCCCGAGCTGCGTCAGCGGGACCACCGCCGGATGGCGGAAGGTGCCGTAGGCTTCGCGTGCCATGCGGGCGAGATCGGCGTCGCCGATCGAATCGCCGGTGAACAGCCGGATCACCTCCAGCGCCACCTCGGCATAGGGCCGGCCGGCGAAGCCGGCTATGGCGCCGGCATCGATCTGCGGCCAGGCGTCCGGCACATAAAGTCCGCCGTCGCGGGCGAGGCCCGCGAGCATGACTTCGGCGAAGCCGAGCGTGGGGGCTTCACCCCGTGTGGACACGTGACGCAAACCACAAGTTTCCTGACCCGGCGCGAACCCGCGGGCGATATAAGCTATTGATTTTCCAGGATGTTCGCTTCGGGCAGTGAAAAGCCGCCCGTCCCGGACTAACCGTCACACTTATAGAAAAGCGGCATTCTTCACAAGGAATGCGACGCCCCGTCTTGCGCTTGGCCGCTATCCTCGCGGCGCGCCTCGCGCACGGATTTACGCACCCAGACGGCGAAGACCACAACCAGAACGAGCGCCAGGCCGAACCAGGTGACTGCATATTGCGCGTGCTCGTTCCGCAGCTGGACGACCAGCTTGCCCGGCCGCGGCCAGCCGCCCGGCGGGACCGGGGATTCCTGCTCGACATAGAAGGGAGAAACGGGACCCCAGCCTTTCGCGGCGGCGATCGCCGCCGGGTCGCGGACGAACCAGACATTCTGGGCGGGGTTGTCTCGCGGCGTGAACCATTGCCGGCGGTCCGGCCAGCGCATCACGCCCGTGATCTCGACAATTCCTGCACTCCGGTCGTCATACTGTGCGATCGAAGTTCTCTTGCAGCTTCTCTTGCAGCTTCGTCGGCACGAAGCCCCGGTTAACGACGACGAGGCCGCCGTCGGCAAGCCGCGCCGGCGTGAAGACCCAAAAGCCCAGGCCCGATACGTCCGGCCGGAAGGCCGATGACGTCGCCAAAACGAGCGCCGCTTTGCCGCTTTCAAATTGCGCGCTGAACTTGACGCGCCGGTACTCATCGCCGACCTGATCGAGGCGCGGCCAGGTGCTTGGCGCGGGCAATGCCGACGGCGGCGCGGCAAGCCGCTCGGTCAGCGTCGCGATCAGCTCCTCTTTCCAGGCTTTGCGCTGAAGCTGCCAGATGCCGAGCGCAATCAGCGCCCCCAACAGCAACACCGCTGGGATGAGCAGGCCGATCCAGCTGCGAGACCTCGCCGGAGGCTTCGCGTCGGACTTGGGCGATTGAGCGCTTGGCGTGTTGGGCGTTTGCGCCGGCTGCGGCGCGCTCAAGGCTCGCGCCCGGTCAGGCGTCCTTCGGCGGCCTTGTGGTGATATTGCAGAGCGATCATCAGGCCCTTCATCGGCCGCAGCGGGCCGAGCGTCACGATCAGGATGAGCGGCAGCCACAGCGCCGCATGCACCCAATAGGGCGGCTGGTACACGATCTCCGTCACCAGCGCCGCGCCGACCACGATGAAGCCGGCGATAAACATGATGAAAACAGCCGGTCCGTCACCGGCATCGGCGAAGCCGTAATCAAGCCCGCATACGTCGCAGTGCGGCCGCACCGTCAGGAATCCCTGGAACAGCTTGCCTTTGCCGCAACGCGGGCAGGCGCAGGCAAGGCCGGCCAGGGCGGCTCCGGAAAGCGTGTCGATCGGTTTGTCGTTCATGACGGCGATGTCGTCATCCGCTCGTCCCCGCGCAAGCGGCGACCCAGTTCTTTCTATCGCGCGGTCGCAAATGTACCGCGGCGCAGCGCCGTGCCACGGGCGCGTTATGCGCGCCTTCGCGCGCTATGGCGCTGCACCGCGTCCGGGAAATGCCGTCGACTATTCCGGAACCGGAGCGCCCGAGCCCCACACATAAATGCAGGCGAACAGGAACAGCCACACCACGTCGACGAAATGCCAGTACCAGGCGGCGAACTCGAAGCCGAGATGCTGCGTCGGCGTGAATTGACCGGCGAGCGCCCGGACGAGGCAGACGGTCAGGAAGATCGTGCCGATGATGACATGGGCGCCGTGAAATCCGGTCGCCATGAAGAAAGTGGCGCCGTAGATGTTGCCCGAATAATGGAACGCCGCGTGCGCGTATTCATAAGCCTGCACGCAGGTGAAGGTCATCCCGAGCAGGATGGTCAGGACCAGTCCCCAGACCAGGCCTTTGCGGTCGTTCTCCAGGAGCGAATGATGCGCCCAGGTCACCGTGGTTCCCGAGGTGAGCAGGATCAGCGTGTTCAACAGCGGCAGGTGCCAGGGATCGAAGGTGTGGATGTCCTTCGGCGGCCAGACGCCGCCGATAAACGCCGTCCGCGCCACGTCCTTCAGCTCGTCCGGAAACAGCGCGACGTTGAAATAGGCCCAGAACCAGGCCACGAAGAACATTACTTCCGAGGCGATGAACAGGATCATGCCGTAACGGTGCGAGAGCTGCACCACGCGGGTATGGTCGTGCTCGATTTCCGCTTCGTAGATGACGTCGCGCCACCAGCCGATCATCGTGTAGGCTATGCCGATGGCGCCGAGGCCGAAGATCACCGGCGCCCAGGCCACGATGTGGTGCATCCACAGAATGAGCCCGAAAGCGGTGACGAAGGCCGACACTGCACCTATGGCCGGCCACGGGCTGGGATTGACCAGGTGATAGTCGTGGTGCGGTTTGGCGTGCGCTGCGTCGGCCATAATCGTCTTCTCCGCTTGGCGCGACCGTGTTTGCGGGCGCGCCCCTTTCGTTGCCTCTATAGCTCGAACCGAAAACCGCCGCCGGCTTTCGGTGCGTCAAGTCAGATGCGGCCGGACTTCGCCGGCGGGCTCTCCGCCGCCGCCTGATCCGGAACGCGCACGGGATAGAATGTGTAGGACAGCGTAATCAGGCGGACGTTGCCCAGCTCGGAATCCTCGGCGAGCTTGGGATCGACATAGAACACGACCGCCATCTCGCGCTTTTCGCCGGGCTTCATCGTCTGCTCGGTGAAGCAGAAGCAGTTGATCTTGGTGAAATAGATGCCGGTGGTCGAGGGGCTCACGTTATAGCCGGCCTGACCGGCGGTGACGCGGGCGGCTTCATTGGTCACGGTATAATAGACGGTGACCACTTGGCCGAGTTTCACGTCGATCGTGCGCTGTTCGGGTTCGAAACGCCACGGCAGTCCGGGGGCGACATTCGAATCGAAGCGCACCGTGATGCTGCGGTCGGAGACCTGCGTCGGCGCCGCCTTGGCGGTCTGCGTCGTGCCGCCATAACCGGTGGTGCGGCAAAACCAGGAATAGAACGGCACCGCGGCAAACGACAGCCCGACCATGCCCGCGACCAGGCCGCCGCAGAGGAACGCGATGAAAAGATCGCGGCGCGGGGCAGGCGGGGTCGCTGGGTTCGGTGTGCTCATTTGCGTTTCAGAGTTCGGCGGTTCAGAGCTTTGGCGCTTGCGCTTTTAGCATTCACAGCGGGCGATGCAGCACGCCCGGCCCTTTCACCAGCGTCACGATGTAGAACAGGATCACCAGCACGCCAAGCGACACGGCAATGGCGATCGAACGCGCGCGGCGGGCGCGCAACTGACGCTCGGTGAGCCTGATGCCGGGCTCCGGCTTCTCCTCGTTCATGACCACCACTCATTGTCATGCGGCAAAATGGCCGAACAACCCACCGGCGAGCCGGTCGACCAGCAGCATGGCAAACAACAGGAACAGGTAGAGGATCGAGAAGGCGAACATCTGCTTGCTGGCGGCGTGGCTGCGGGGCGGCTCACCGTCCGCTTGCGCGCCTTCTTCGCTTGCTGCCGCGCGGTCGCGGTGAATGCGCATCGCCAGCGCCACGATGGCGGCGCCGGCGGCGACCGCGACAATCCCGTAAAGCGGGCCGGCATAGCCGAGCAGCCAGGGCGACGCGCCGAGCGGCGCGAGCGCCAGCGAATAGAGCAGGATCTGCCGGCGCGTTTCCGCCTCGCCGGAAACCACCGGCAGCATCGGGATGCCCGCGCGCGCGTAATCCTCCGCGCGATAGAGCGAGAGCGCCCAGAAATGCGGCGGCGTCCAGAAGAAGATGATGAGGAAGAGCAAAGCCGGCTCGATGGCGAAGCCGCCGGTGACTGAGGCCCAGCCGATCATCGGCGGCAGCGCGCCGGCCGCGCCGCCGATCACGATGTTCTGCGGCGTCCGCCGCTTCAGCCACATCGTGTAGATCAGGACATAGAAGGCGATCGTTGCCGCCAGCAGCGCGCCGGCGACGACATTGACCAGAAGGCCGAGCACGACGACGGCAAAGCCGGCAAGCGTCAGCCCGAAGGCGAGCGCTTCACCCGGCGCCACGCGGCCGGCCGGAACCGGGCGGCCTTGCGTGCGCGTCATGCGCGCGTCGATGTCGGCGTCGTACCACATGTTGAGAGCGCCGGCCGCGCCGGCGCCGACCGCGATGCAGATCAGCGCGGTCAGCCCGATCACCGGATGCACGTGGCCGGGCGCGATCACGAGCCCGACAAACGCGGTGAAGACCACGAGCGACATCACTCGTGGCTTCATCAGGGCGATGTAATCGCCGACGCCCGCGATGCTGGGCTCGGCGCGCGACAGCGTGACGCTCATCGGATCAGCGGCAAGGTCTCAAACTGGTGGAAGGGCGGGGGCGAAGGCAGCGTCCATTCGAGCGTGGTGGCGCCGGGGCCCCACGGATTGGCGGGCGCCGGGATCTTGCGGGCGAAGGCCTGCGCCACCCCGAACAGGAAGACCAGCGCGGCGAAGCCGGAAATATACGAGCCGACCGAAGAGACGAAATTCCAGTCGGCGAAGGCGTCGGGATAGTCGGCGATGCGGCGTGGCATGCCGTTGAGGCCGAGGAAGTGCTGCGGGAAGAACACCAGGTTTACGCCGATGAAGGTGAGCCAGAAGTGAACCTTGCCGACCGTCTCGTTGTACATGTAGCCCGAGATCTTCGGGAACCAGTAATACCAGCCGGCGAAGATGGCGAACACGGCGCCGAGCGACAGCACATAGTGGAAGTGGGCGACCACGTAATAGGTGTCCTGCAGCACGCGGTCGACGCCGGCATTGGCGAGCACCACGCCGGTGACGCCGCCGATCGTGAACAGGAAGATGAAGCCGATCGCCCACAGCATCGGCGTCTTGAACTCGATCGAGCCGCCCCACATCGTGGCGATCCAGGAGAAGATCTTCACGCCGGTCGGCACCGCGATCACCATCGTGGCGGCGATGAAATAAGCCTGCACGCTCGCCGACATGCCGACCGTGTACATGTGGTGGGCCCACACGACGAAGCCGATGCCGCCGATCGCCACCATGGCGTAGGCCATGCCCAGATAGCCGAAGACCGGCTTGCGCGAGAAGGTCGCCACGATCTGGCTGATCATGCCGAAGCCCGGCAGGATCAGGATGTAGACTTCCGGATGGCCGAAGAACCAGAACAGGTGCTGGAACAGGATCGGGTCGCCGCCGCCATGCGGGTCGAAGAAGGTGGTGCCGAAATTCCTATCGGTGAGCAGCATGGTGATGGCGCCGGCGAGAACCGGCAGCGCCAGCAGCAGCAGAAACACCGTCACCAGCTGCGACCATACGAACAGCGGCATCTTGTGCATGGTCATGCCGGGCGCACGCATGTTGAAGATGGTGGTGATGAAGTTGATGGCGCCGAGGATCGACGACGCGCCGGCCAGATGCAGCGACAGGATGACGAAATCCATCGCCGGGCCGGGATGCCCGTAGGTCGACAGCGGCGCATAGATGGTCCAGCCCGTTCCGGCGCCATTGGCGCCCGGCTCGCCCTCGAAGAACATCGAGGCGATGAGCAGTGCGAACGAGGCCGGCAGCAGCCAGAACGAGATGTTGTTCATGCGCGGGAACGCCATGTCCGGCGCTCCGATCATCAGCGGCACCATCCAGTTGCCGAAGCCGCCGATCATCGCCGGCATGACCATGAAGAAGATCATGATCAGTCCGTGCGCGGTGACCACCACGTCGAAATAGTGGGTCTCGTGGAAAAACTGCAGGCCGGGATACATCAGCTCGGCCCGGATCAGGATCGACAGAATACCGCCGATGACGCCGGCGACCAGCGCAAACACCAGGTACATCGTGCCGATGTCCTTGTGATTGGTGGAATAAACGAAGCGGCGCCAGCCGTGCGGTATGGCGTGGCCGTTATCGTCGCCGTGTGCCGCGTGTACCATCGTGTCCATTGTCGGTCCTTTTATAGGTCCTTGCGTTAGCGAGTGTTCTTAGCGGCGGAGTTCATACCGGCTTATCATGTCAGCGTGCTGTCGTGCCGGCCGCCGCGAGCGTGGTCGGCGAAGCGCGGTCGAGCCCGGCATTCTTCTTCTCGGTCTCCACCCAGGCCGCGAACTCGGCGTCGTTCACCACCCGCACCGTGATCGGCATGAAGGCGTGATCCTTGCCGCACAGTTCCGAGCATTGGCCGTGGAAACGCCCTTCGCTGGTCGCCTTGAACCAGGTGTCGTTGAGGCGGCCCGGAACAGCGTCGATCTTGATGCCGAAGGACGGCACGGCAAAGGAGTGAATGACGTCGGCCCCGGTGACCAGCACGTGCACCACCTTGTTCACCGGCACCACCATCTCGTTGTCGACGGTCAGGAGCCGGGGCTGGCCGGGCTTGAGATCCTTGTCTTCGACGATCAGCGAGTCGAATTCGAAATTGCCGTTATCGGGATAGTTGTAGCTCCAATACCACTGCTTGCCGGTGGCTTTCACCGTCAGGTCCGGCTTCGGGCTATCGACCTCGAGGAACAGGAGGCGGAAGGAAGGGACCGCGATTGCCAGGAGGATCACGACCGGAACGATGGTCCACATCACCTCGATCATGGCGTTGTGCGTGGTCCGCGACGGGTTCGGATTGGCCCGCGCGTTGAACCGGATCATCACGGTCAGGAGGAGGATCAGGACGAACACCGTGATCGCGGTGATGATCACCAGCAAGAAGTTATGAAACCACGTTATGTCGGCCATGACCGGCGAGCCGGCCTCTTGCAGGCCAAGGGCCCAGGGCGACGGCTGCCCGGTTGCGGCTAAAGCGGTCCCGGCGCTTGCGAGCAAGGCCCCGATTGTCACCGCATATGTGCTCAAGCGTGAGAACACCGGCATCTGCATCACTGCTCCTGTTCCCCTGGAGCGCATGGGCATGCGCTCCAGAAATTCTTTGATTTTGCGCATGTCCTTGTCGGAAAACCGGGTCCCACTTTTCCGGGACATGCGCGAAGTCTGGTCTTTGTCACGACTGCCGCTCTCCGGTGCCAGACTGGCGCGACCGCCTGACGCTACCTGCTGCCGATGAGGTTTGCGCCACGGATCGGGTCCTTGGCAGGCATTGACGGGATGGGGGAATCCCAGCCCCTCAAACCACAAATCGGGCGCTACCGCAATGCACTCATCGCCTGATCAACGCGACGTTTTGCACACCTGTTTCAGCCCCCGGCGCGGGTAGTCTCGTATCCATTGCATGGCCATAATGCGCGGGTTGTGATCCGGCCTTGACACGGTGGGCTCGCCATGGTGGCAGGCTCGCCCGATGATCGGCCTGCACCAAGGCGATTCGCGCCGTAAAATCTGCCGGCCGGCGCCGGTAGGCCGGCCAGAGGGAACGATCATGGGATTTTTTGATGCCGGTCGGATGCTGCGGGCGATGGCTCCCGCGCTTGGCGCCGCCGCCCTTCTGCTGCTGGCCGTTTCGACCTTCGGCGGCCACGCCCGCGCCCAAGGCGCGGTGCGCTCGGTCCATGGCGATTGGCAGATCCGCTGCGACACGCCGCCGGGCGCCCAGAGCGAGCAATGCGCGCTGATGCAGAGCGTCACCGCGGAAGACCGGCCCAATGTGGGCCTGACCGTCATCGTCCTGAAAACCGCCGACCAGAAAAGCCGGCTGATGCGCGTCGTCGCCCCGCTCGGCGTGTTGCTGCCCTCGGGGCTGGGCTTGAAGATCGACAATAATGATGTCGGCCGGGCCGGTTTCGTGCGCTGCCTGCCCAATGGCTGCGTCGCCGAAGTCGTCATGGAGGACAAGCTGATCGAGCAGATGCGCACCGGCCAGACCTCGACCTTCATCATCTTCCAGACGCCCGAGGAGGGTATCGGCTTTCCCATGAGCCTGAAGGGTTTTGGCGAAGGCTTTGACAAGCTGCCGTGACAAATCCGCGTCGGGCCAGGGTCTAGCCTTAGAGCGCAATCGCTTCAGATTGAATTGATTGGCGCTCTAACATTTTGGTGGAGCACGATCTTTTCGGAAAACCGGATTCCACTTTTCCGGATCATGCTCTAGGTTCCCCGCCGCGGCCAACACCATCACGCGATTGCGCGTTGCCTTTTATTCGGGGCGTTTGCCACTATCTTGGTGTCATTCGCATCGTCATCGTTCGATGGACGGCACGCCATGAACACCAAGCTGGACACCAAGCTGGACACCAAGCACTATCCCGTGACCCACACCGACGCGGAATGGCGCGAGCTCCTCACCCCGGAGCAGTTCCGGGTCATGCGGGGCCACGGCACCGAGCCGGCGGGAAGTTGCGCGCTCAATTACGAGAAGCGCGCCGGCACCTTCACCTGCGCCGGTTGCGGTCAGCCGCTCTTCGCCTCGAAGAAGAAATTCGAGAGCGGCACCGGCTGGCCGAGCTTCAACGATCCGCAGCCGGACGCGGTCGAGACCTCGACCGACAACAGCTACGGAATGGCTGCGCACCGAGGTGCATTGCAGCCGCTGCGGCAGCCATCTCGGACACGTTTTCGAAGACGGCCCGCCGCCGACGCATCTGCGCTACTGCATCAACGGCGTGGCGATGAACTTCAAGCCGGAGTGACGACATCTAGCCCGGATTGAGCAACGCGAAATCCGGCAGCGGCGCACAAGACTGCCAGGCAGTCCCGGGTTTCGCCACGCTCAACCCGGGCTACGGTCTTCCTTAATCCGCCACCAGTTCCCGCCCGCGCGTTTCCGGCAAAGCCAGCGCGGCGAGAATGACCACCGCGTACGAAATCGCAGCGAAAACGCCGATGGCGCTGCCGAGCGCCACCCTTGCCGACAATAGGCCGACCAGCGTCGGAAAGAATGCAGCGATGCCGCGGCCGAAATTGTAGCAAAAGCCCTGGCCGGTGCCGCGCACGCTGGTCGGAAACAGTTCGGTGAGCACCGGCCCTATGCCGCTGAAGATCCCGGACGCGAAGAAGCCCAAGGGAAATCCCAGCACCAGCATGATCGGGTCGGAAATCTCCGTCTGCGTATAGGCGATCGCGATCAGGAGCGAGCCGATGGCGAAGATGAAGAAGTTTTTGCGCCGGCCGATGGTGTCGCTCAGATAGGCGCTGGCGATATAGCCGAACCACGAGCCGACGATGATGACCGCCAGATAGCCGCCGGTGCCGAGCACGGTGAGATGGCGCTGCGTGCGTAGAAAGGTCGGCAGAAACGTCGTGATCGCGTAATAGCCGCCCTGGGCGCCGGTCGTCAGCACCGCGCCGAGCACCGTCGTCGGCAGGAGCGCACGCCTGAAAATGTCGAACATGCCGCGCCGCCCCGCCGACTGCGCCGCAGCCTTGAAGATCGCCGGTTCGGGAACCCGGGTGCGGATGTAGAACACCAGCAGCGCCGGCAAGATGCCGACAAAAAACAGCGCGCGCCAGGCGATCTCCTGCGGCAACAGCTGGAAGATGATCGTGGCGAGGATGGCGGCCGCGCCCCACCCGAAGGCCCAGGCGCTCTGCACCGTGCCGACCGCCTTGCCGCGATCGGCGCTGCGGATGACTTCGCCGATCAGCACCGAGCCCGCGGCCCATTCGCCGCCGAAGCCAAAGCCTTGGCAACCGCGCACGACGAGCAATTGCTCGAAACTGTTGGTGAAGCCCGACAGAAAGGTGAAGAACGCGAACCACGCGATCATGATCATCAACAGCCGCGCGCGGCCGACGCGGTCGGCGAGCATGCCGGCGATCCAGCCGCCGAAGGCGGAAATCACCAGCGCGCTGGTCGCCAGCAAGCCGGCTTGCGCATTGGTGATGTGCCAGACCGCGATCAGGGCGGGAATGGTGAAGGTGTAGATTTGCACGTCCAGCGCATCGAGTGCCCAGCCGCCGAAACAGGCCCAGAATGTGCGCCGCTCGGCCGCGCCGAGTTCGCGATACCAGTCGAGCATGCGACGAGCTTAGCGCGGATTTGGAAACCGGCGAAATCGCGCGCAAGGCGGCTAAGGCACGCTGGACGACGTAACTGATATTGCGACAATCGGCTTGACAGCCGTCACCGATTATGATACGAAACGCGCACCCTGCTCATGAGAGGGCGCCTTCGCGAGGGCACTTTCGAAAGCGGAGCAGGGGCGGTGCCCGCGCGCGGACTTGCACTCCGCTCCCGGGCG
>CAWHPH010000044.1:0-169627 GCA_963831135.1 uncultured Alphaproteobacteria bacterium | reverse complement strand
GCCCGGTCAAGTCATCCAGACCGACGACCTCGTAGTCAGCCTCGATACCAAGACCGCCGAGGTCGATGGCGCGCGCGTGCATCTTACCGGCAAGGAGTACGAGATGCTGGAGCTCCTTTCGCTGCGCAAGGGAATGACGCTCACCAAGGAAGGAAATGTTCTTGAACCACCTCTACGGTGGAATAGATGAACCGGAAATCAAAATAATCGATGTGTTCATGTGCAAGCTGCGCAAAAAGCTTGCCAAGGCTTCGGGCGGCAAAAACTATATCGAAACCGTGTGGGGTCGCGGTTATATGTTGCGGTACCCCACGGACGAAGAAGGGGTGAAGATATCCGCCTGACGCTTCTCGACTCCCTAATCAGACGATCAAAAATATTTGGTGTCGAGATCCACAGTCGATTCGATACCGAGTTGATCGAAATTGGCCGCCAGCCACTGGTCGGCTCGGGCGCGTCCCATGTTGTGAAGATGCAGCAGGAAATCCCAATCGGCGTTCAATCTGCTCGACCACGAAAATGCTGTGATGAATTCTTCCGCTTCGATCACGTGCACGAGCATAAGCTTGCCCCCGCCCATCCTGCCCTGCTCGACGAGCTTGTTCAGAGATGAAATCGTCCGCATCTCACGAATGAGCGATGTATTGAAGCTGATCTCTTGCATGCGATTTATGATTGCCGGCGACGTTGTCGGAACCCCCCGGGCGCTCAGCCGGGGTAATGTGAACCATTAGGATGTCACGCGAATTGCAATCATAAACTAGCGGAAAGATCGCGGGATTCCCCGCATAACTACCGTCCCAATAATACTCGCCGTCAACCTCGACGGCCTGCATTAAGAGCGGCAGGCAGGTCGAAGCGAGCACGTGCTCCACGCGAAGCTCCTTACCGGCGAATATTTTCACTTTAGCCGTTTGAACATTGGTGGCGTTCAGAAACAACTTGACTTCGGTTTGCTGGCGCACGCGCTCGAAGTTAATGGCCTCCGCCAGCAGGTCACTGAAAGGATTGTGGTTGAACGGATTCGTCTGATAGGGCGACGCGAAGTAGATCATCGGCTCAAAGAACCGGAAGCCGGGCGAATGTTCGAGCCCGAAATCGGGGCTCCCTTTATCGATTAAGGAAGGTCTGAAAATTCCGCGTGCAAATAGGGCGGACACTTTTTGCCAATAGGCCCGCAAAGCGTTCCGCGCTCCCTCGCGGCCGCCCGCCGCCAAACCATCGGCGAGCACGACGGCGTTGACCGCGCCGGCACTCGTTCCAGTAATGCCCTCGAAATGTAGGGCTTCTTCTTCGAGGAGCCGGTCGAGCACGCCCCAAGTGAACGCGCCGTGACTGCCGCCACCCTGCAGCGCCAGGTTCACAACTTTTGACATTTGGCAGCCCTTCGTTTTCTTTGCAGTCGGCGACGATAGAATTGGCGGCTTCGATTTGTCCGCGCCGATGAATTGGGCCGCACCGAGAAATGGGGCACATTATGCCCAGGGCACTGGTCGGCGAAGTCGGTGCTCCGGCGTCGAGCAGATTATCCGCGTCGCTCCGCTCGATCCACAATAAAGGATTTGACGAAGTCCTCGGCGGTTTCCGGCGACGATCCAAAGCCGACCTCGCGCAGCATCTCAGTCCACCGCTCCACGTCCAGAAGACCGTCAGTTACGCCTGGTCCCGGTTGGGAAAAGGCGACGAACACGTCTTGCGGAATTGCATCGACCGTTGCGGCGAGCCGATCAAAGATCGCAGTTGCTCCGAGGTGGCGCTTGTCATCCGGATACTGTTTCGCTTTC
The DNA here is from genome assembly GCA_963831135.1 of uncultured Alphaproteobacteria bacterium. Classification (GTDB taxonomy): domain Bacteria; phylum Pseudomonadota; class Alphaproteobacteria; order Rhizobiales; family Xanthobacteraceae; genus BOG-931. Next base: position 167,843 of record CAWHPH010000044.1, on the reverse strand, counting down.
TCGCGCCGCCATTCGGCCTGTTCTTTGAAATCGTCCCGAAGTTCCACACGCCCAACCATGTATATTCGTTCCGCATTTGGCTTTCGGGAGCTTCGTGCCGCAGCAGGTCCGGGAGTCAGTACGTTCTGGTGAGCAGATCAATTTCCATTTCGAAGCCGTCTGCGTGAAGCCTCCAGTCAGCCACACGGCAGCGGCGCTCGTACCGACGTTTTGCAGCCTCTACGGCGCGTTCGGCGCTCCTTGCGCGACGGATCACAATGCTTTGCTGGAGGTACTTGTCTGAATGACCGTCGATGCCGAGCAGGCTTTTGAAAAAGATCACTCGATAGCGGCACATGGCGATTTTACCTACGATCCCACCGCCGCCAATGGGTCGGCTGAAGCGACATGGGCCGATTAGCGCGCGCATCGCGCCAGCCCGATGCATCACGTCGGCATGGGAACACCAACGCATGGTATTCGCCTTTGTCGTAGACACTTAGCTCCAAATCGGCATCAGCCGGAGCCGTGGCAATCGGCCTCCAATCCAAGTTTGAAACAGTCTTTTCCACGTAAAAAGCATCAGCTAAGCTATTCAAGGCCGCATTGATCCAGCTCAAGGGCCAATGCAAGGCAGTCGCGCCCTTGGAGAGGCTCATGAGGCGTTTTGTCATTCGGCAAAACATCGAGCACTACCGGGCGATGCTCATAGTCACGACCGATCCTGCGCAGCGCGTGCAGCTCGAAGGGCTGCGTGACGAAGAAGAAGCCAAGCGCAAAAAATACGACGACGATAACAAGAAGACGCCCGGCTCCAGCAAGACGGCTTGATCAATCGCGCTTTCATAGCCCGGCAGCTTGGCGAAGTTCGCCGCCAAGCGCCGCCGCCTCGTCCTTGGCGAGCAGACTTCTCGCGGTGGACCCAATGCCAACAAGCGAACTCAGGATACCGGACTGTCGGGGTTTTTCTTTGTAGTACATTACGGACTTCTAAAACACGACACCCAGTACCGGAAAAAGCCGCTGCAGGATAGCGGCAAGGCAAATGAGCGCCACGAGGATTTTCAGAAGGTTGGCCAAACGTAGGTTCCAGACGAACCTATCGATCAAATAAAACAAGATTGCGCCAAAAACGACGATCACCAGGATCGCGATCAAAACCAACAGCATGTCTTTAACCCAGCAGATTGCGCGGGCGCTGATCGCAGTTTCAACGCTTCAGCATCTTGGCGAAGTTGACCGCGATCCGCCGCGCTTCGGTGCGTGTGGATCAGGAGCTATTGATCTTTGATAAACATAGTAGTCGATGACACCAGCCAACGAGGCTCCACAGTGCATGCAAACGAATTGGTAGCTTTCGAATCCACTGCTGTCGACGAGAATGGAGGAAGCGCAGGGGTCCGCCTGCGAAGCCTCGAAATTGGTGCGTGGCGTGATCCGACATTAGTTGAATTTGACAAAAATGCAACTGTTAGAGAAGCGAGAAAGCGTGCTATTTTCCCGCTACTTTAGCAGAAAGTTTCATATCGTAGATTTTTTCGATCTCCTGCTGCAAACTCTTAAGTCACGGCGCGCCTCCTATCGGCGTGTGCGCCCTCGAGGGCCCGGGCGAACCAGGGACGGCTACAAAAGTAGTGAGACTTGGCGGAAGCGACGCGGCTGCACCGGAACACGATCACCAATATTGAAACCGGGAAGTATGCGGGGACGAAACGTCTCTGGCCGTGATTGAAGTCGGGCGAGGCCGCTCAGCATGACGCCGACAACGCCCAACTGATTGATGGCGATACCGATGCCCATCTTTGGGCAAACCGATTTGAGGAAGACCTCGTCGACGTGTTCAGACTTCAGGATCAAATCGTTGCACGGTTGGCCAATACGTTGGGTTCGGAATTGGTCAAGGCGGAAGCGGAAAAGGGTACGCACTCGGGAAACCCGGACGCCATCGATTTGACCATGCGCGGTTGGGCAATCCTCAACGAGCCACGACTGATCACCGACAAAAGTGGTGTCCCGAAAGCCTTGAGTTTGTTCGAGCAAGCACTAGCACTCGACCCAAACAACGTCGACGCGCTGGTAGGGGCTGCTGCGGCTGAACGGGACGAGTTCCAATACGGCGGAATGGATGAGAAGCCTGGGCAAATCGCCAAGATCGACGAAATGCTCACCAGGGCAATCAGGATTGATCCCTCGAATGCCCGAGCATACGTAGTCCGGGGGATGACCTACCGCTCAACCAAGCGAAATAGAGAAGCTGCTGAAGCTGCACAAACCGCGATAAGATTAAACCCGAGCTACGCTCCTGCCTATGCTCAACTCGCACAGGACCAAAACTCTACTCCAGCGGAGTACCCGCTTGCGATTGCCAATATCGACCGAGCAATCAAGTTGAGCCCTCGCGATCCAGAAATGGCCCGCTGGCACTGGATCAAGGGCAAGACGTTCACGCTTCGCAGCGGCTACGACCTCGCGTAACACCTAAAGTAGGTGTCATCGTTTGGAACTAGGTGTTGAAAGGCGGAATGTCTTCCGGTTTTGCGGTGCGCTTTTCGGCTCCGCGATGCACGAGGCGATTTTTCGGACATAGTGCGGACACAAATTTGCACCCCGAGCGGCAGGTTGCCAACATCCGAATAAGTTCTTGAATTCGCTGCCTTAGTGGCGCGCCCGAAGAGATTTCGAACTCCTGACCCCCAGATTCGTAGTCTGGTGCTCTATCCAGCTGAGCTACGGGCGCTTTGCGCGTCATCCGGGCAATATACCGGGCAAGCGGCGCGCGCCTTAGCTATAGATTTCGGGTGTTCATGGCAAGCGCCGGGGCCTGGTGGCGCGGCCGAACCCGCCGCTCGTCGCTATATGCTATGCAAGGCGCTCTCGGCGGCCTGGAAATGGCGGAGTAGATTGTGTGGCGACCACCGCAGCGGATCAGGTTTGCGGCCTCGGCCGGCAGGGTGCCAACGGCGGCGGAAGCGGCCGCATCGCGGCTATTTTCGCCCATTGATGTCGGTCCGGTCTCGCTCGACCAGCGCACCTGGGTTCCCGCCATGGTGCCATGGCGGGCGACCGAGGAAGGCTACGTCACCGAGGCGGTGATCGGCTGGTACGAGCGTTTTGCGCGTGGAATGCCCGGCGCGATCGTGGTCGAAGCCACCGGTATCCGCGACGTGCCGAGCGGCCCCCTGCTGCGCATCGGTCACGACCGCTTCCTGCCGGGTCTTTCCCGCTTGGTCGAGACGGTGCGGCAGGCTAGCGAGGGGCGCACGCGGCTCTTCATCCAGCTCATCGATTTCCTCGCCATCCGCCGCCGGCCTGATCCGAAAAAGTTCTTCGAGCGGTTTTTGGCCATCACCGACCGGCATCGCGCCGCGCTGCCCGGCCTGTCGGACGCCGATATCCGCGCCCGCTTGAGCGCCATGGAGCAAGACGAGCTTGCCGGCGCGCTCACGGCCGCCGAGATGGAAGCACTGCAATTCGGTTATCGGGAGCGGGTCACCGATACGCAACATGCGCATATTCGCGAGCTGCCGCAGGTCCTGCCTGGTTTGTTTGCTGACGCGGCGGTGCGGGCCGAGCAGGCCGGCTTCGACGGCGTCGAGCTGCACTACGCGCATGCTTATACGATGGCGTCGTTTCTATCGCGCACCAACACGCGCGATGATGGCTATGGCGGCGCGCGCGAGAACAGGCTGCGGCTGCCGCTCGAAGTGTTTACCGACGTTCGCCGCCGGGTGGGCAAGCAGCTTGCGGTTGGCTGCCGGTTTCTCGCCGACGAATGCATCGCCGGCGGCAGTGAGGTGACCGACGCGATGTTCTTCGGCGCCGCCTTTGCTTGCGCCGGCATGGATTTCCTGTCGACCTCGCGCGGCGGCAAGTTCGACGACGCCAAGCAGCCGCCGGTCGGCGCCGCCGCTTATCCTTACACTGGGCCGAGCGGTTATGAATGCATGCCGCAATTTATCTCCGATGAGCGCGGGCCGTTTGGCCGCAACGCCGAGCCGACCGCGATGATCCGCAAGGCGGTACGAGACGCCGGCAGCACCGTGCCGGTCGTCTGCACCGGCGGCATCCACAATTTCGAGATGGCGGAATCCTATTTGGCGCGCGGCATCTGCGATATTGTCGGGGCGGCGCGCCAATCGCTCGCCGATCCGGACTGGTTTCGCAAGACGCTGCTGGGATACGGCGCCGAAGTGCGGGTGTGCGAGTACACCAATTACTGCGAGGGGCTCGACCAGAAGCACAAGCCGGTGACCTGTCAGCTCTGGGACAAGCTCCCCTCCGGCGGAAACGAAAGGCGCACGAGCGACGGCAAACGTCGCCTCACGGCGCCGCTCTGGCAGCCGCCCGGTCAGGCGCCGCGGTAGCTTTCGAATTTCGCGACAGAATTATTGCAGCTTGATTTTCGCCGTAAGACATGCGGCGGATCGGCAATGAGCGATGCGGCCTATCTGATCGCTGCCGGATAGAGGCGGGCCGAAGGTCGCGAAGTTTCGCGTTCTATTAGAGCGCAGATTGAAGCGATTGCGCTCTAAGCCGCCAGCATTCGCTTCACGTCCGGCCAGCTCTGGCTGCCGAATGTCTTGAGGTCGCTTGTGAGATCCGGCGGGCACATATCGAGCAGCGAGGGCTTGAAACTCGGCCGCGATTTCATCCGCTCGAACCATCGGGTGAGGCGCGGGCGGCTGCCGACCCACATCTCCGACATGCCGAGCATGTCGAGCCGATTGACGTAAGGCGCCATGGCGATGTCGGCGAGCGATAAAGTCTCGCCGGCAAGCCAGGGCTGGTTTGCCAGCGTGTCTTCCATCTTCTGCAGATAACTGTCGTAAAGACGGAAAGTCCGGTCGACGCGCGGCGCCGCCATGCCCTGGCGTACGATTTCCTTTTTGCGCGTGTGCCAGTCCGCCGTCACCGAAATCGGCGGTGTGCTGTCGAGGAATTCATTGAATTTTTCCGGCGGCAGCCGGCCGATGATGTAGCGATGGCAGGAGGCGAAGGTGAGTTCGGCGCAAGCCGGATGCAGATGCTCGTCGACCGCTTTGGTCCACAGCCGCATTGCCGCGCGGTTCGCCGGCTCGGCCGGCTTGAGCGGCGGGGTTGGAAATACCTCATCGAGATATTCGCAAATGACGGCGGACTCGATGATGACTTGGCCGTCGTGCACCAGCGTCGGAACGACCGCCTTGGGATTGAGCTTCATATAGCCGGGATCGAACTGATCGCCGCGCAGAATATCGACATAGACGCCCTCCCAAGGCACCGATTTTTCCGCCAGCACGAGCCGGACCTTGGCCGCGCAAACCGACGATCCGTGATGATATAGCGTGATCATTGCGGTCTTCCTCCCAAATCTTTGTTTGCCGGTGACGGCCCGTACACGACGCGGCGCAGCTGCGGGCGGTCGCGGAACAGCCGCTGCTCCCAGGGCGGCTCGCCGTCGTATTGCTCCGACAGATATTTGAGCAGCATGCGTACCTTGGCTGGCAGCCGCGGCGAACGCCGGTAAAAAGCGTTCAGCATCGCCGCGCCGACGCGGAAATCCTCGAACACCGGAAGGAGCGCGCCGTTGCGCAGCTCATCGACGATCGAATAGATCGGAAGGATGGCGACGCAGTCGCCGCTCAACGCCGCTTCGCGGATCATCCAGATGCTGTTGGACAGCACGATCGGCCGGATCGGCGGGACTTTCACCGGCCCGTCCGCGCCGATGAAGGTGATGTCGGATAGCGGCAATATGTAGTTGTTGTGCGCGCAGCGATGCCCAACCAGTTCGTTCGGATGGTTCGGCCGGCCATACCGCTCCAAATAATCCGGCGCCGCAACCAAGAGCCGCCGCAGCGGCACGATCTGTTGCCGTACGATTCCCTCGCCGCCGACATCGGCCGGCTGAATGCAGACGTCGTAGCCCTCCTGGATTGGATCGTAGATGCGGTCGTTGTGATGCAACTCGATGAGCAGATCGGGATGTTGCTGCTGAAACCGGCAAACGTCCCGTGCGAGCTGATGGGCGAGGAAGGACGCGATGCAGCTGATGCGCAAGGTCCCGGTCAGTCCGACCGTCAGCGAGCGTACGGCCGATTGCGCTTCGTCCAGTTCCGCGACGATCCGCACGCATCGTTCGAAATAGCTCGCGCCGGCATCCGTCAGCGTCAGCCGGCGCGTGGAACGGACCAGAAGCTGCGCCTTGAGCCGGTCTTCCAATTCTTTCACGCGCTTGGTGATGACCGATTTGGACAAGCCAAGCCCGCGGGCCGCGGCAACAAAACTGCCGCCCTCGACAACACGAACGAACATGCGAATGCCGGCGAGCTCGTCCATCCGATTGTGCGCGATTTGAGAACGATCAGTTTCTAAATTGGCCGATTATCAAAATTATCAGCCTGATTTAATATCAACGAAGCAAGCCGAAAGCAAAAGCATATTGGGGAGGATCGGATGTTCTGGTGCTGCTTGCGGCATCGCCGCGCGCGCGAACTGGCCCTGTCCGCCTCCTCGGCAACAGGGGCTGACGCATGATCGTCAATCCGACCAACAAGAGCGTGACCGAGCTCAAGGGCCTGCACCTGTTTCACGCGGACATTTCAAACTGCTCGATGCGGGTGCGGATGGCGCTGGCGGAGAAGAACCTGGAATGGACCAGCCATCACCTCGATCTGCGCAAGAAAGAGACGGTCACGCCCGAATATTTCGGCATTCACCCCAAGGGTCTGGTGCCGACGCTGGTGCACGACGGCGTGGTGCATATCGAGTCGAACGAGATCATCGAATATCTCGACCGGGCCTTCCCCGATCCGCCGCTGCAGCCGGAAGCGGAGACCGAACGCGAACAGATGCAGGAATGGCTGCGCACGGCGACCGAAATTCATGTGCCGGCGGTCAAGACCCTTATCTACACGCGGAAAATCGGCAAAGTGCTGCACAAGAACGAACAGGACGATGCAACATATCGTTCCCTGCAGCGCGATCCCGAGCTGCTCGCCTTTCACAGTCGCGCGTCGACCGGCCTCGGCTTGCCGAAGGAGCAGGTCGATAACGCCGAGGAAACGCTGCTTCGCCTGTTCGACAAAGCGGAGGACGAGCTTTCGCAGCACGAATGGCTGGTCGGCGATCAGTTCTCGCTCGCCGACATTTCCTGGGTGCCGCTGCATTTCACGCTCGTCGGCGTCGACTTTCCGTTCGATCGCTACCCGCATGTGAGCGCGTGGGCGGATATGATCCGCGAGCGCCGCAGCTTCCAAGAGGGCGTGCTGCGCTGGTGCGCAAAATTCTGAGAACGGTGCGGCATAAGGGGGGCGACTATGGCGAGCCTTGACGGAAAAGTGGCGCTGGTGACCGGATCCTCGCAAGGAATCGGCGCCGCGCTGGCGCTGGCGCTGGCGGCCGAAGGCGCCAAGGTCGTCGTATCGGACGTTCAGGATTGCTCCGAAACCGTGCGGCAGATTGCCGATCAAGGCGGCGAAGCCATCGCCGTCGCCGGCGATGTTACCGACAACAAATCTCTGATCGAGCTCGTCGCCACCGCCGAGACGGCTCTCGGACCGATCGACATCCTGGTCAATAACGCGGGCGTATTCGGCACGCTGCAGCTCAAGCCATTGACGCAGATCAGTGAGGACGAGTGGGATCTTGTTTTCCGCGTGAATGCGCGCGGCGTCTTCCAGGCGACCAAGGCCGTCATTCCGAGCATGAAACGGGCCGGTGGCGGCTCGATCATCAACATCTCTTCGGGGACGGTGCTGCGCGGCGCGCCGATGTTCCTGCACTATGTGGGCTCAAAGGGCGCAGTCTTCGCCATGACGCGTTCCATGGCGACCGAGCTTGCAGCAGACAATATCCGGGTGAACTCGATCATCGCCGGCTTCACGGCGAGCAAAAGCGTCCTCAATCATCCGGTGATGATGGAGAAGATCCGCCCGCACACGCTCAACGCCCGCATGATCAAACGCGACATGCTGCCGGAAGATCTCTGCGGCGCCGCGGTGTTCCTGGCCTCCGATGCGAGCGCCTTCATTACCGGTCAGGCCATCAATGTCGACGGCGGCGCGATTACCTACTAGCCCGCCACCGCCGCTAGAGCATGATCCGGAAAAAGCCTGCCCCGGACTTGATCCGGGGTGGAAACCGGTTTTCCGAAAAGATCATGCTCCACCAAAAAGTAGAGCGCCAATCGATTCAATCTGAAGCGATTGCGCTCTAGCTTTGCAGGCGCGGGAACAAACGTAGCGCATTGCCGCGTTGGACCGCCGCCATTTCGTCGGCCGAGAAGTCGAGCTTTTGCAGCGCGCTTGTCGTCTGCACTGTCGAGACGAATGGCTCGTCCGAGCCGTAGAGAATCTGGGAATTCGGCACGAGCTTGCGCAGCCCGGCAACGCCGGCCGGATTAAACCCGATGCTGGCCAGATCGTAATATTGCCGCGTCAGCTCGTATTCCGGGCCCTTCGGCAGCTTGATCGCGCGCTCATCCGGCTTCATCTGCCCGGCCGCCGCATAAAGCCGCTGCACGATCGGCACGAGCATTCCGCCGCCGTGGCAGAAAATAAAGCGAATGTCCGAATAGCGGGCGAAGCCGCCGCTCAGCAGCAAGCTGGTGATCGTCCGCGTCGTATCCATCGGAAATTCGAGGATCGGCGGGCTGGCGCCGGGAATCGGGTTGCCGCAGCAGGACATGGTCGGATGGACGAAGACGACGGCTTTGCGGCGATTGATCGCCTCGAATACGGGCACGAATGAAGGATCGCCGAGCAGCTTGCCGGCATAGCTGGTCATCAGACCGATGCCGTCGAGCTTGAGCACGTCGAGCGCATACTCGATCTCTTTCAGGCTGCCGTCGGCGTCGGGCAGCGGAATGGCGGCGAACATGCCAAACCGGCCCGGGAAGTCGCGGATCATTTGGGCGCCGAATTCGTTGCACATGCGCGCGCGGGCGCGCGCCGCGTCGCCGTCTTCGAACCATACGCCGGGGCTGGTCATCGAGTTGACGGCGGTAGCGACGCCGGCCTGATCCATCTTCTCGATGGCACTCTGCGGCGACCAATTCTGCACGCGGGCTGCGTAGGCTCCGTTGGTCTTGATGATTTGATCGAAGTTGTCGCTGACGTAATGCGGCGGATAGATGTGGTGATGCACGTCAACGGTGCGCGGCGCCGGGCTGGCAACCTCCGCGCCGGCGGCGAGCGGGCGCACGGCCGCCGCGGCGCAAAGAGTGCCGACGCCGGCAAGAAAACTGCGCCGCGAATGACACGCACAACCGGGTAAATTGCCGGCGGCGCTGCGGCCGCGATAGCGAAGGCCCAGGCGCGACGTCATGGCGTTCTCCTATCCCGAATGATTCGGCGCCTCAGCTATGCAGAAGCCGAGGACTGAACGCTGCCCAGCTTGAGCACCGGTGCAATTGCGGCCAATGTAGCAATGAACAAAGAAGATGAGAATGCAGCGGAGGAAGACGATGGACGCGCGCAGCCGGGCCGATCAATTGCGGGAAGCGAGCAATCCGCTTTTCAATGACCGCAAGCTGAAACTCGGCACTTTTTGCAGCAATTTGAGCGGTGGCGCCACCATGTCGTCGATCGACGGCATCCTGCAGGCGAAATGGCCGGACACGCTGACGCTGGCGCGGATGGCCGACGAGATGGAATTCGAAGCCATCGTTCCGGTCGGGCGCTGGAAGGGCTTCGGCGGCGCCACCAACTTCAACGGCGAAGGTTTCGAATGTTTCACCTTCGCGGCGGCGATGAGCGCGCTGACCAAGTATTCCGGCGTCTTCGCCACCTCGCATGTGCCGACCATGCATCCGGTGATGGCTGCCAAACAGGCCGCCACCATCGATCATATCGGCGGCGGCCGCTTCACGCTCAATGTGGTGACCGGCTGGTATCGCCCGGAAATCGAGATGTTCGGCGCGCCGCTGCTTGAGCATGACACGCGCTACGACATGGCGGTCGAATGGATCGAGATCATCAAGAGGCTGTGGACCAGCGACAAGGAATTCGATTTCGAAGGGAAATTCTACAATGTCAAAGGCGCGCTGATCGCGCCCAAGCCGATTCAGCAGCCGCATCCGGCGATCATGTGCGCCGGCGCCTCGCCCAAGGGTCGGGAGTTTTCCGCCCGCTATGCCGACGTCAATTTCGTCAATCTCGATACGCACGAGTTCGAGGGTGTGAAGAGGCGCGTCGAGGCGTCGCGCAAGACGGCGTGGGACGAATGCAAACGGGAAATCCAGGTCTGGACCAACGCTTACATTTTCCAGGCCGATACCGAAGCCGAGGCGCGCGCCTTCTATGACGAAACCGTGTTCAAGAAGGGCGACTGGGCGGGCGTGGAAAATTTGGTCAGCGTCATGGGGCTCAATTCGCAATCCATCCCGGCGCCGGTGCTGCAGCATCTCAAGGAGCACTTCATCGCCGGCTGGGTCGGCTATCCGCTGGTCGGCACCAAGGAGCAGGTGGTCGACGGGTTGTCGCTGCTGCAACGCGCCGGTTTCGACGGCATTGTACTGTCGTGGCCGCGCTACATCGACGGCATGCGGCAGTTCCAGGCCGAGACTTTCCCGCTGGTGCAGCAGGCCGGGTTGCGCTGATTACTTACGATGCCGCGGACAGCGCATTCTCGCCGGCGAGTTGGCGCATGGCTTTGAGCGTCGCACGCACCGCCATGAGATAGCCGTCCTCCATCTGCGCGGCGAAATCCTTTTCCTCGGCGCTACCGGGGGCGAAGCCTTCGACCGTGAGCGTGAAGGTGAATTTGAGCGCCAGATCGCCGGCATCCTCGACAATCTCATTGAGGATGGTGCCGAGGACGCGACCGGACGTGCGCTCGAATTTGACCATGCGTTCCGGATCGAAGGTCACGACCTCGGTGATGGTATCGCCCTTGTCGACGATTTCGCGGATGAGTTCGTCGGCGCGCCGCTCGATCACCTTGCAGCTGGTGATGACGGGCACAAATGGCAGCGGATTCTCCGCTTTCATCACCAAGCCGCGCCAGACCAGGCTGCGGGTGAGCCGCGGTTCGCGCGGGTCTTCGTTGACTTTGATGGTTCTCGAAGCGTGCACCATACGATTGTTCCTTGAGTTGGAGGCGATGCGCCGTCGCCGCTTATTGGCGCTTGATCTCAAACGGTTTGAATTCAACCCTGGCGCCCTGGCCAAAAAGCGTTCGCTCGTAACGCGGATCGAGGCCCGGAATGCCTGGACGGTCCCCGGTTCGCTCGCGATCGTTGCACAGGTCGCCGTACATAGTGAACAGCCCGCCGCCGATTTTCATGCTGTCGACCTTTACGATCGGCGCGCGCTCGCCCGGCGGCGCCCCGACGGCCTTGCGCTCGGCCACGGTCTCGCCGTCGACCATCCATTCCACACGGTCATGCAGGCGATCGTATCGGATCGCATAGTGATGCCACTCGCCCTGACTGGTTGCGACGTCGATCGGGATGAGCTCGGTGAAGGCGGGATATGGATTATCCTTGCCTGCGCCGAACGGCAGTCTTTCGTAGAGCGGCACGATCCGGCCGCCGCTGACGAAAAAATCGAAGACCATCCAGGTCTTCAGATCGATCGTGTTGAGCGCGCCGCAGCCGAGCCGCACATCGCCGGGATCCGCGCCATAGGGATTGTGCTCGGTGCCGAAGGTGTTGACCCGCATCCGGGCCGCGATCGTGAGGAGCCCTCGCTCGCCGGGAGAGAATTCCGCGGTCGAGTAGATCAGGGCCTTGACGTTGTCGTGTCCGTCGCGCCGGCCGAGCGTAAAGCACCGCGCCTCGATGGCGAGCGTTCTTTCCGGGCTGCCGGCGCAGGTGACGACGGCGGCCGGATCCCAAAGGTCGGGGATGGGCAGGTGGCGATACCACTTGTCGCCGGGCCAGGCGCCCGGGCTGGCAAAGTCGTCATAGACGATCGCTTGCGCGTCGTCCGCCGCGGCGTCCATCGCTTTCCCCCGATGTGGAGAGAGTGTCATTGCGAGCGCAATGACGCAATCCGATTGTCCGACGCAATTCTGGATTGCTTCGTCGCGCTGCCTCTCGCCATGACGCGCTGCGGTCAAGCCTGCGCGCGCGCGCCCCGGTGGGCGCTCAACTCCACCGCGCGATCCGGGATGGTCAGCCGCAAGGTGGCGCCGATCGTACCTTCGACAAGGCGGATTTCTCCGCCATGGGCGCGCACCAATTCGGCGGCGATGGCGAGCCCGAGCCCGGTGCCGCCGGCGCGGGTCGAGCCTTGGAAAGCTTCGAACAGATGCGCCTGCGCCTTCTCCGAAAAACCCGGCCCCGTGTCGGAGACTTCGATCACGACGACCGCGCCTTCGCGGCGGCCGGTGATGCGGATCTGGTCGCGGCCCGGATCGCCGGAAGCGCGGCTTTCCAGCGCCTGCGCGGCATTGCGCGCCAGATTGAGCAGGATGCGAAAGAGCTGATCGTAGTCGGCCTCGACCACAAGGCCGCGCTCGACCGCGCTGATCCAGCGGATCGGGCAATCCGCACCAAGCCCAAGCGTCTCGTGCACCTCTTCGACCAGCGGCTCGAGCAGAACAGGCTTTCGGTCCGGCGGCGGCTCCTGCAGGCGGCCGTAGGACAAGGTCGATTCGCAGTAGGCGATGGCGCGCTCGAGCGCATGCACGAGCTTGGGCGCGAAGCGCTGCACATTCGGATCGGGCAGCGTGACCAACCGGTCGGAAAAGAGCTGCGCCGAACCGAGCAGGTTGCGCAGATCGTGGTTGATCTTCGACACCGCAAGTCCGAGCGCGGCGAGCCGGCTTTTCTGTTGCAGCATCGAGGCAAGCTCGGTCTGCATGGCGGCAAGCTCGCGCTCGGCGGTGCCGATCTCGTCGACCCGGCCCGACGGCACGATGATGCGGTCGGCATCCTCCGGATCGGCGCGGAACGCCGTCATGTTGGCGGTGACCCGGCGCATCGGACGCACGAACAAATAATGCAGCGTCAGATAGACCAGAACCGCCGTGATGCCGGAGATCAGCAACGAGATCAGCAACAGGTCCACCGAATAGCGCAGCATGGCGTTGCGCAAGGGCGGCTCGTCAAGAATGATCTCGATATAGTCGCCGCCCATGGGCGCCGGGCCGACGACGCGCATCACATTCTTCTTGGTGTTGAGCATCATCTTGAAGGCGTCGACGATCGAATCGAACGCATAGACGTTGCGCATGTCGAAATCGTCGGCAATCGGCGGCGGCGCGTCGCCGACCGCGAGCAGCCGCCGCTGGGTGCCCATCTTCATGGCCACCGCGCGCGCGCCGATGCTGTCGAGTATTTGCTTGGCCAGGCTGTCGGGCACCATCCCGTTCGGCGCGGCATCGAGCACGAGTGCGGCGGTGTAGGCGCTGGCCAGCCGGTCGTTCAGCCACATCAGGCGGTAAATGGCGATCGACGGCACATAGATAAGCACTTCCGCGATCATCACGAACAAGATCGTGAAGACGAGGAGCTTCCCGGAAAGCCCAAGGCGCGGCGCGCGGGCCGGTTCCGGCCGCGCGGCATGATCATCGCTCATTGGCTAGACCTTGTGCGTCACTGCCACTGACGCAACCACCCTATGATGCGACGCGCTTCAGCCTGCGTCAAACCTCGGGAGAAATAGGCGTTTTCGGTCTGTTTACCAGCATGCGGCTGAGCAGAACGCCTTGCGGGCGGACGGCCGGGGTCCGGCGGGCATCAATTCGGCGGGGAAACGGCCAACCGGTCAGCGGACACCGTCCGGCAAAATCCCGGCGGAGCAGCCGTCAAACACGCGGCCGTCAAGTTTCCACCTGAGGTCTCGGTCCTGTCACACATATTTCGTAGTCAGGGCCATGTGGTTTCCGCGTGGTTTCAACGTGGTTTCGTAGTCGGGACCACTTGGCAGACGATGCCGAATCTCGCTTTTGGACACGCCGGAAGGCCGCGCCCAATGCGGAAAAACGAGACTGAGAGCGTCGCATTGACGAGCCGGGAGGGGTCCCGTATAAGCCGCGCCAATCGCGCGCCCGCATTGAAATTGTGTCTGACCGGCAAGCTGCAAAAGACGCGGGTCTTGCGTGCAGCGGAGAAAGTCCCGTGAAACGAACCTACCAGCCGAGCAAATTGGTGCGCAAGCGCCGGCATGGTTTTCGCGCTCGCATGGCGACCAACGGCGGCCAGAAGGTCGTTGCGGCGCGGCGCACGCGCGGGCGCAAGCGTCTCAGTGCGTGAGCAGGATCGCCGCTCTGCCGTCGTCGAGCGGCTGAAACGCCGCAGCGATTTTCGGGCCGCGGCCGATGGCGTGCGCGCCTCCGGCCGCGCCTTTGTGCTTCAGGCCCGGCAGCGCGCGGAGGATGGCGCGATCCGCATCGGTTTCACCGTGTCGCGTCAGGTCGGCAATGCCGTGGAGCGAAACCGCGTTCGCCGCCGCTTGCGCGAGATCGCCAGGCTTTCCGCCGCCGCCGGGACGGCTCTATTGCGCGCCGGCCACGATTACGTCCTGATCGGGCGGCGGGCCGCGTTGGCCGCCCCCTTCGGCGAGATGATGCAGGAATTCGATACGGCGCTGAGCCGCCTTCACACCGGCGGCAGCAAGGGAACTGGTGGGGTCCATGGCGGCCCCCTACATGAAGCGGGTTCGCCGGCTCGCCCGCAGAGAGCGCGCCGCAGCCGCCGAAAATCGCAAACTCGCCCGAACTCCCGCCGCAAGAGCGCTGAATGATCGAGCACAAGAACACAATCCTCGCCATCGTGCTGTCGCTCATCGTGGTGGTCGGCTGGAACTTCTTCATCGCCAAGCCGCAGATCGAACGGCAGCAGCACGAAGCGCAGCTCAAGCAGCAGGAGCAAACGCAGCTCCAGCCGCAGGCGCAGCCGGGCGGTGGAGCGGCCACCCCCGCTCCGCAGACCGGCGCGCCTGCTGTGCCGGGCGGTCCGGTGACCACCGCTCAACCGGCCGCGCCTGGCCGCGAAACCGTGATCGCGGCCGCCCCGCATGTTCCGATCCAGACGCCGCGGCTCAACGGCAGCATCAATCTGAAAGGCGCGCGGATCGACAATCTCTCGCTCGAGCAATATCGGGAAACCGTCGATCCTCATTCGCCGCCGATCGTGCTGTTCTCGCCGTCAGGATCGCCGGAAGCCTATTACGCCGAGTTCGGTTTCGTGCCGGCGGCCGGTGTCACCGAGAAAATGCCCGGACCTGATACGGTCTGGACCCAGGAAGGCAGCGGTGCGCTCACCGTCGATCATCCGGTCACGCTCACCTACGACAGCGGCGGCGGGCTTTTGTTCCGCCGCACCATCGCGGTCGACGAGCATTACCTGTTCATCCTGAAAGACGAAGTGCGGAACAAGGGCAGCGCCCCGGTCACGCTGTTTCCCTATGCGCTGATCTCGCGCCACGGCACGCCCAAGGTGCAGGGCTATTACATCCTCCATGAAGGCCTGGTCGGCGTGATGGGCGATCAAGGTGAGCAGTCGGAAACCTACAAGAAGATGCAAGAGAAAAAGGAGCTGCACTGGGACGTCGTCGACGCCTGGCTCGGCTTCACCGACAAATACTGGGCGGCGGCGTTATTGCCCGATACCGACGCCAAGGTGCATGCGCGGTTTTCCGCCGGCGAAGCGGATGGCCAGAAGACCTACCAGACCGATTACCTGCTCGAGCCAAAGACCATAGCGCCCGGCGCGACCGCCTCGGTCAATGCGCGGCTGTTCGCCGGCGCCAAGGAAGTGTCGGTGGTGGGCATCAATTTTCCGTTCGCCAACGCCGGCGGCTACAACCAGGCGCTCGGCCTCAACCACTTCGATCTGTTGATCGATTGGGGCTGGTTCTACTTCCTCACCAAGCCGATGTTTCTCGCGCTCGACTTCTTCTTTCATCTGATCGGCAATTTCGGCATCGCCATCCTGATCGTCACGGTGCTGGTCAAGATCCTGTTCTTCCCGCTCGCCAACAAGTCTTACGCCTCGATGGCGAAGATGAAGGCGGTGCAGCCGGAAATGACCATGATCCGCGAGCGCTATGCCGACGACAAGATGAAGCAGCAGCAAGCGATGATGGAGCTGTACAAGAAGGAGAAGATCAATCCGATCGCCGGCTGCCTGCCGATCGCGATTCAGATTCCGGTGTTCTTCTCGCTCTACAAGGTGCTGTTCATCACCATCGAAATGCGCCACGCGCCGTTCTACGGCTGGATCAAGGATCTGTCCGCGCAGGATCCGACCAACATCTTCACCCTGTTCGGGCTGATCCCGTTCGATCCCACGGTGTTGCCGCTCGTCGGCAGCTTCATGCATCTCGGCATTTGGCCGGTGATCATGGGCATCACCATGTGGGTGCAGATGAAGCTCAACCCGCCGCCGCCCGATCCGACCCAGCAGATGGTGTTCAACTGGATGCCGCTGATCTTCACCTTCATGCTGGGGAGTTTCCCGGCCGGGCTGGTGATCTACTGGGCCTGGAACAATTCGCTCTCGGTGCTGCAGCAGAGCGTGATCATGCACAAGAACGGCGCCAAGATCGAGCTGTTCGACAACCTCAAGCGCACCTTCTTCAAGCCGAAGCCGAAGCAGCCGGCGGAGTAGCATTCGGTCTGGCGCGGCGGGGCGGGGCGGGAGTAATGGCGAAAGCCAGATCGCCAGTCGGAGCGGCTCGATCAAGTTTTGCCGGCGCGAAGGGGAACTGCCAGCGAGCCATATTTCACTGCAACGTCCGGAATCTCGCGGACGCGGTCTCTGGCTGCACGAAGCAATTGTTGGTCTTTTTCAGGTAGCGTGGGCAAATCGCCGTCTCTGAAAAACCCCAATGCCCGCAAGGCAAGTGCGGGATCCCTGCGATACATTTTGCCGAATCCGCCCAGCGCTTTTTCTAACGATACGCCGGCCGCGAGCATCGCGGAGATATCGCGATAATCCTTGGCTTCGGCCCGATCGAGAATGGCCTGCAATTTCGTAGCCAGCAGATCGTCAAGCGAGGCGACCAGCAGCGTCGAGTTTTTTGTCAGAAGCGGCTCGTTTATCCGCCCGATATCAAGGCCGCCGAAGAAAGACAGCTTGACGGGCCCGGACGGCATCGTTGCGATCACGACCAGTGTATTTCGCTCTTCTTGAATGATCCGCGCTTCGTGCATGAACGCAAAGAAACTCTGCATCTCGCTTTTATGGTGGCGGTTCGAAAGAAATCGAAGTCCAGAGATATGCGGTGTCCGAGATGAAGGGCGACTGCCGTTCCGCGATATAAGACGAAGGACAGTTCGGGAGCGGGCGATAGGAAGGACCAGATTTCTTGCTGAGCTTTAGGCAGAATATTGAGTTTTGGATCAAGATAATCCGGCATCAAACATTCTCCGTGGAGGAGTCTCCGGTATCGCCCTGCAGGTAGCAAACGCTAGGCGGCCACGCCAAAATTCCCACGACCGGTCGCTGATCCAGCCCGGTTCGGCGGCGAGCATGGCGTCAGCCAAACGGAAAGGGCCGATCCTGTCTTCGAGCCACCGGACATCTTCAAACAAAGCCAAATCCATCGCTTGCGCGACGATTCTTGCGTCCGATCGCGGCTGCGTTCCCACCGGCTCCCACCAGAAAAACTTCCGCTCCAGTTCAGACGCAAGCTCCCGAGGAATGTCATATGTGCCGAGGCTATTCATTACCAAAATATATCACCGAAGCGCGCGAGCGGCCAGCTAACGAGCGGGGTTGGAGCGATATTGCTCCATCATATCAATATTTTATGAACGGCTCTCTTGCGATTCCAGCAACTGGCGCGCTTCGATGATCCGCCACGCCACGAGGCCCGGTGCGCCCAATGCCAGATCGGGAATGCGCTTGACGAGCGAGAGCGACAGCGCGAGATGGGCCGGCACGCCCAGCATCTGACCGATAAGGATATAGCCGCCTTCCTGCACGCCCCAGCTGCCGGGTATGAAAAAGGCTGCGCTGCTGATGCTGGCGCCGAGACTTTCCAGCACGATGGCCTGTTCGAGCGGCACCGGCCAGTGCATGAAATAAAGCGTCAGCCAGACTTCGAGCGTGCCGGTCGTCCAGGCAAGGGCGTGTATGAGAATGGCAGTGCCGAGATAGAACCTGCGGCCGCGCCAAATTTTATCCATCGCGGACTGAACGCCGATTTCGCCTGTCTGCGTGCGCCAGGCCGTGCGCACCGTCAGCGCGCTCATCGCCCGATCGATCCAGCGCGCCGCGCCGTAGCGTTGCACCAGATAGAAACCGCCGAGCACCATGACCGCCGCTGCAACGCCCAGCAAGAGCTGCGGCAACAGCGTGCCTAGTCCGACAATGCGCGCCAGAAGCAGCGCGCCCGCAAAGGCAAACATCGCCTGCGCGACGGTTTGCAGAAACACATCGGCGAACACGCCGGCCAGCGCCATCGCGCCGGATACCCGCCAGAAGGTCAATAGGCGCGCGCTCGCCAGGCTGCCGCCGATGCTCGCCACCGGCAGCAGCACGTCGATCGCCTCCCGGATCCATCGCACCAGCGGGAAAACGGCATAAGGCAGGTCGACCAGCTTTGCCAGCGATTGCCGCCACGCCATGGCGTTGATCGCGATCATGGCGGCGCGGACCGCGACCACGGCGGCGATCCCCCAGCCGACCTGCGCAAAACTGTCAAGAATGGACGTCAGGCGCGCCGCCGCGATCAGCCAGACCGTGACGCCAACACCGATCGACAGAGCCACGAAAGGCAGAACTTTCCGGATCATTTTGCCATCGGGCGACATTACGCGCCGCCGGCCTTGAGCGAGGTCAAGCGGAGGCTTCGCCTCACGCCCGGCGGTCGCCGTTCAGTGGCTCACGTGGACGAGCGCCTTACCGAAATTCTTTCCCTGCAGCAGGCCCATGAAAGCCGCCGGCGCGTTCTCGATGCCCTCGGTCACGTCTTCTCGATAGCGAATGCTGCCGTCCGCCAATCCGGCGGAGACGACCCGCAAGAAGTCGGCATAGTGATCGGCGACGAATTCGGTATTGATGAAGCCGCGCAGCGTGAGACTTTTGGTCAGTATGGCACGCATGGTGGCGGGCAGGAGATTGGGTCCGGTGCCCGTCCCGGCGGCGCTATATTGGGAAATGAGCCCGCAGACGGGGACGCGCGCGTAAGTGTTCAGCAACGGCAGCACCGCCTGCCACACGGCGCCGCCGACATTCTCGAAATAGACGTCGATACCCCGCGGGCACGCGACCGCGAGTTGCGCGGGCAGATCGGCCGCGCGATGGTCGAGGCAAGCGTCGAAGCGCAGCTCGTCGCGCACGTAGCGGCATTTCTCCGGCCCGCCGGCGATGCCGATCGCCCGCGCCCCCGCCATTTTGGCGAGTTGCCCGACCAGCGAACCGACCGGCCCGCTCGCCGCCGCAACGACCACCGTCTCGCCGGCTTTCGGTTTGCCGAGAATGTAGAGCCCCGAATAGGCGGTGAAACCGGGCATGCCGAGCACGCCCAAGCCGGTCGTGATTGGCGCAAGCTTGGGATCGAGCTTGCGCGGGGCGGGTCCATCCCAGGCGGCGTGCGTGCGCCAGCCGGTATGAGCGAGCACGATGTCGCCGGGTGCGTAGCCTTGGCGGTCGGAGGCGATGACCTCGCACACGCTCTCGCCGGTCATCACTTCGCCAACGCCAACGGGACGTGCATACGATTTCCGGTCGTCCATCCGGCCGCGCATGTACGGGTCGAGCGAAAGATAAAGCGCCTTGAGCAGCAGCCCGCCGGGCGGCAGCGCCGGCAGCGGAACTTCCTCCAAGCGGAAGTTTCCGGCCGTCGGTGGGCCGTTGGGCCGTGAGGCCAAAACGATCTGTCGGACGACTGGCTGGCTCATGGTTCTTCTCCCGATAGGCGATACGCCACCTTACCGCAGCACGCTGCGGATGAAATGAGGGGAGGCGGGGATATTAGGCCGCGCGCACGCGGGTGAAGAAGGTCGCGACCTTCGCTTCGAGGTCGTTGGCGCGGGTGGACAACCGATCGGTCCAGCCGGTGATTTCGCCGACTGCGGCGCCGGCGCGGCTCACCGCCTCATCGACCGAGTTGATTTCGACCGAAGCGCGCGCCGTGTGGCCGGCCGCGTTGTGGATGCTTTCGGCGATCCCGCGCGTTGTCATGCTCTGTTGCTGCACGGCCGAGGCGATGCTGGTCGAGACCGTGGTCAATTTGCCGATGGTGCGCGCGATCGCGGAGATTTCCGCCACCGAGCGCTTGGTCGCCTCCTGAATGGCGGCAACCTGCTGGGAGATGTCGCCGGTGGCGCGGGAGGTCTGATTGGCAAGCGTCTTGACCTCGGCGGCGACCACGGCAAAGCCCTTGCCGGTTTCGCCGGCGCGTGCCGCTTCGATCGTGGCATTGAGCGCCAACAGATTGGTTTGCGCGGCGATAGCCGAGATGGTTCCCACGACCGAGCCGATGCGCTCGGCAGCGTCGTTCAACGAACCGATGACGCTCTGCGTGCGTTCGGTGTCGGTGACGGCGGACTGTGCCATTCCGAGCCCATTGGTGGCTTGCTGGCCGATCTCCTGGATGGACCCGGACAGCTCTTCGGTCGCCGTTACCGTCGCTTCCATGCGGCGCGCCGTTTCGGCCGACGCCGAGGAAGCCGAAGCCATCCGGCTCAGCGTATCCTCGGCGAGCTGCCGGAGCATCGAGCCGGTCATGCCAAGCGAAGCCGAGGCTTCTTTGATCGCCTCGATGATTTCGCCGATGGCATCGTCGAATTCCGCGATCGCCGCGTCAATCGCATCGCGCCTGGTATGCGCCGCCCGTTCTGCGGCGTGGCGGTGCAGCGTCATGGCATTCGCCACATCGAAGCTGATGACCTGCGATACGACCTTGGCGCGCTCTGCCAGCTTGGCGGGTGAGAAACGGTGCGCCTGCGCCAGCGCGTCGAGCGCTCCTCTCAGCACGGTGTTCCCGGCGGAGCTGCGAATGCGCGCGTCGAGCCCGATCGCAGCCTCTTGCTCGACGGTGCGCCGGCACGATTCGGCGTAACGTTGATCGAGATTGCCGCCGAGCAGGGCTTGGAAATGCGCCAGCTCAAGTCCTATGATCGATTCGCGGTGCGGCGCGACGCGCTCCCCGATCGGCAATTCCAAAACGCCCTCGATGACCTCGTTGATCGACCGATCGATGGTCGGCGCAACGATCGGCCATGCCGCGGCCAGAACCGAGCAGACGCGATTGTCGATCTTGTAGAACGCGCGTCGCGTTTCGAATTCTGGAATTGTATCGGCCGGCGGCATCGCTGGAATCGGGCTCGAGCTACGCCCGGATGTTGGCCGACAATAGTTGCTTGAGTGTGAACCCTGAGTTGAGCGGGTGCCGGATACAAAACGGGAGGCCGAAGCCTCCCGCTGTTGCAGTGCGATAGGTGATGGCTTCAGCTCTTCCTCAGCTCTTGCCACCGACCACTTCGACAGAGACGTGAGCGAGGCCATCCATGCCGAGCGCGCGCGCGCCCGCGGGCGTCAGATCGATGATGCGCCCGTGGACAAACGGCCCGCGATCGTTGATGCGCACGACGACCGAGCGGCCGGTCTGATGATTGGTGACCCGCACGTGTGTCCCGAACGGCAGGGTGCGGTGCGCGGCGGTCAAGCCGGAGGCATTCGCATATTCGCCGTTAGCAGTACGCTCTCCAGAGTAAACTGATGCAATACCGTCTTGGGCCGATGCGGTCATCGGCAAAACAACAGTCGAAGCAAGAAAAGCGGACGCGAGTACAAGCTTGGTCAGGCTATTAGCAGCCATGATCTACCTTTTCAGTTGTTGATGGGCGTGGTTAAACGGTTCATTCAAATTTGAACCGCGCGTCCTGGTGACGGGATATTGTGGAAATTGTGCGGCGTACAGGTCGCGAATTGTTCCTGAACGTCTTCGCTATCTGGAACTTTGCTGTTAAATACTATGTCAGAATTTGGGACAGCAGCGATTTCCGCTGCGAAATCTTTGCTTTAACGGCACATTAAGGCCGATGGTCTTGGCGTGCGAGGCCGTTAAGCCTCACGCTTGTTCCGCTTTTACCAAGATCGATTTTGCCGCCGAGGGTTAATAGAAGCGGCCGGTGACGGCCGCTTCTTCAGTCTCCGTCCCAGAGAATCAGGCGCTTTACTCAGCCGCGACGGCGGTGGGCAGGACGTGATTTTTGAATTGATCGCGCAGCACGGTCTTTTGGATCTTGCCGGTCGCCGTGTGCGGTATGGCGCTGACGAACACGACATCGTCGGGCATCCACCAGCCGGCGATCTTGCCTTTGAGGAAACCGAGGATCTCCTCCTTGGTGGCCGATTGACCCTCCTTAAGGACGACGACCAGCAGCGGCCGCTCGTCCCATTTGGGATGATGCACGCCGATCACCGCCGCCTCCGCCACTTTGGGATGGCCGACCGCGAGGTTTTCCAGGTCGATTGAGGAGATCCACTCGCCGCCGGATTTGATCACGTCTTTGGACCGGTCGGTGATCTGCATGTAGCCATAGCGATCCATGGTGCCGACATCGCCGGTATCGAAGAAACCTTGATCGTCGATCGCCTCGTGGTCTTCCTTGAAATAGCCCCGCGCGACGGCAAAGCCGCGCACTTTGATGCGGCCGAAGGTCTTGCCGTCCCACGGCAAGGACTTGTTGTTGTCGTCGGTGATCTTCATCTCGACGCCGAACGGCGTGTATCCCTGCTTTTGTTTCACGTCGAGCAGGGCATCGCCTTTGAGTTCCGCCAATTGCGGCTTGATCGAGCCGATGGTGCCGACCGGGCTCATCTCGGTCATGCCCCAGGCGTGGAAGACGCGAACGCCGTAATCCTCCTCGAAGGTCTTGATCATGGCGCGCGGGCAGGCCGAGCCGCCGATCACCACGCGTTCCAGATACGGAAGCGTGCCGCCGGTCTTTTCCAGATGCTGCAAAAGCAGCAGCCAGACCGTCGGCACGGCGCCGGTGCAGGTGACTTTGTATTCATTGAGCAATTCGTAGACCGAGGCGCCATCGAGCTTCGCGCCCGGCATGACCAGTGCCGCGCCGGCCATGGGCGAAGAGAAAGCCAGCCCCCAGCTGTTGGCGTGGAACATCGGCACGATCGGCAGGACGGTGTCGCGCGCAGAAAGGCCGATCGCGTCCGGCTGCAGCGAGAGCATGGTATGCAGCACGTTCGAGCGGTGCGAATAGAGCACGCCCTTCGGATGTCCGGTGGTGCCGGAGGTGTAACACATCCCGGCGGCGGTATTTTCGTCGAAGGTTTTCCAGGTGAAGTCGCCGTCCGCTCCGGCAAGCCACTCCTCATAGGCGACGGCGTTGCGCAGCGAGGTTGCCGGCATGTGTGCCGCGTCGGTGAGCACGATATAGCGCTCGATGGTCGGCAGCTTGTCGGCGATTTTCTCGAGAATCGGCACGAAGGTGAGGTCGGTCATGATCACGCGATCTTCGGCGTGATTGATGATCCAGGCGATCTGATCGGGGAATAGCCGCGGATTGATCGTGTGATAAACGGCGCCAATTCCGAGAATGCCGTACCAGCTTTCCAGATGCCGCCAGGTATTCCACGCAAGCGTGGCCACGCGATCGCCGAGCTTGATGCCGTCACGATCAAGCCGCTGCGCCACCCGTACCGCGCGGGCGCGGATTTCGGCGTAGTTGGTCTGGTGAATCGGTCCCTCGATCGAGCGCGTGATCACGGCGCGATCGCCGTGATTGATGGCAGCGTGATCGATGATGCGATGGCACAGGAGCGGCCAGTCCTGCATGAGCCCGAGCATGGAATTCCTCCTGGAAGAGCGGATCTTTTCTGTTTTACTTTGTTGCGCCGCAACCGGCGGCGACAGGTGCGTGCCCAATCTAGCCGGATGCCGTGCCGATGAAAATGCCCGAATGCCGCAGGCTGCCAAGCTCAGTCGCGCTCTTGTGCCCAGGCGGCTTGGGCGCTTAAAACCTATTCGTCATCCTCAATGTCGATAGCAGTCCTCGCCATTGCGCCGGGAGTGTTGCGTGAAGGCTTTCGTCCTCGTCGCCATACTCCTCGCCGGCAGCGGGCGCGCGCTCGCGGAAGAGGGGGGCCCGCCGGCCAAAGCGGTCAAGATCGGCCATACCCTGCCGCTGCGGATCGTCCCGCAGGGATCGCCGCAACCGGCAACGGCGGCTTCGCTGCCGGCAGCGGTCCCGGAACAATTTTCTCCGCCGCAAGAAGCCTATGCGTCTTTTCCCGATACCGCCGCCGCGGCGCCGGTAAAGCCGTCGGCGTGTCAGCTCCGGCTCGCAAAGGTCGCGACGTTCAAGCCGCTTCCGGTCCTGGTCGGAGCCGGTGAATGCGGCGCAGTGGACGCCGTGATCCTCGACAGCGTGATCCTGGCGGACCAAGCGAAAGTCGTCGTGTCTCCGCCGGCGACGCTGCGCTGCGCGACGGCGGAGGAGATCGTCGCCTGGCTGCGTGAGGACGTAGCGCCGGCGGCGCTCAAGCTCGGCGCACCGCTACGCGGTCTCGACAACTTCGATTCCTATGAGTGCCGCGGCCGTAATCGGGTCCGCGGCGCCACACTCAGCGAGCACGGCCGCGCCAACGCACTCGACGTGCGCGCGTTCAAGCTCGCCAACGGCGAGGTGATCGGGCTGACCGATTTGAATGTCGCTAAGGACTGGCGCGAGGGAATACGCGCGACGGCTTGCGCGCGCTTCTCCACCGTACTCGGTCCCGGCTCCGACGGCCATCACGAGGAGCATATTCACGTCGATCTGGCCGAGCGCCGCGGCGGCTATAAAATGTGCGAGTGGGACGTGCGCGAACCGGTCAAGCAGGCGGAGAACAAGGAACTGTCGGCGGAAAAGACGGCTTCCTTGTCCGCATCGGCTCAATCGTTCGAGCCCGTGCCGCTGCCGCGCCCGCGCCCGCTGGCGGCAAATGCCACCCGCGCTGCGCGGCTGCGAGCCGGCAAAACACGCGCACAGTAATCGCCATCGCGGCGGCGGCTGCGCCTTTTACGACTCGTTTAGGTTACGATTTTGATCACTTGCCGATCATGACATCCGAAGCCTTGATCACGGCCCAGGCTTCGTCGCCCTTTTGCAGGGCCAGATCGGCCACGGCCTCGTTGGTGATCGACGCCGTAACAATGACGCCATGACCGAGGTCGACGCGAACATGCGAGGTGGTGGCGCCCTTGGTGACGTCGACGATTTTGCCTTTGAGCTGATTGCGTGCGCTGAGCTTCATGGGTGGCTCCGTGAAAAAAGCAATTGGTGAGGGTATTGGGGCCCGTCATATAGGTTGCGTTTGGCGCGCCAACAGGTCGGCTCATCAGGGTCGGTGGCTAATAAGGATCGGTGATTAATCAGGGTCGGTGGTTAATCATGGTAACCCGCCACCCGGAGCGTTGCGGCCCCTGATAGTGATCGAGACGCGTCAGCGAACAATTGTCGATCATGAAGGCGAAGCCGCCGCGCGGCGGCAGGCCAAGCGCAATCGCAATAGCCGCGCGGATTGTCCCGCCGTGCGCGACGGCGACGATGTCGCCGCCCTCGCACTCCTTTGTCACGCGTGCGATGGCGGTGCCGACCCGTTGCACGAGATCGACGAAGCTTTCGCCGTTCGGCGCCCGCTCGTCGGCGGTCGCGTACCAGAACGAGTCCGGCTCCTGGCTGCGATTCATCAGGAAGGTGCGGCGATCGAGACCTTGCCAGTCGCCCAGATGCTGTTCGGCAAGATCCTTGTTCTGCTGCAGTTGCGGCGCCGTCTCGAAATTTCCCGCGGCAAAAATCGCCTGCGCGGTCTGATGCGTCCGCGCGAGATGGCTCGTGAGCCAAACCGCCTTGCGCGGCACGAGCGCCGCGAGACCGGCGAAGACGCGCGCATCGCTGCAGTCGCACGGCAGGTCGCTTTGGCCGTAGATGCGGCCTTCATCGACGATGACGGGCGCATGCCGGATCCACCACCAGCGTGTGCGCACGAAGCCGTCTTTCGCCGCCTTGCTGGCAACGATGTGATCGAGCGTTGCGGTTTCCGACAAGTTCTACTCCCGATCGCGCTGCCAATCTGGTTAAGCTGCCAATCTGATTAAGCTCTCGGTATTCGGCGTTCAAGTTTTCCGTTCGCGCTGCCGGCCGGCGCTCCTGTCGCTGGAAGCGGCCGGCGCGCCGTCACAATAGGGCTGCAAATCACCGCCAAAGCACGTCCGAAATCCCGCCAAAAGGACTTTCCGGAAGGACTTCCATGTCTCCGCTCAGCAACCTCGCCGTCCGCGATATCGAGACGTTAGTGCACCCCTACATCAATCTCGCAAGTTTCCGCGAGACCGGGCCGCTCGTCATCGAGCGTGCGCAGGGTGTGTATGTCTACGATACCGAGGGCAAGGCTTACATCGAAGGCATGGCTGGTCTTTGGTGCACCGCGCTCGGCTATGGCAACGAGGAATTGGTCGAGGCGGCCGCTTCGCAGATGCGCAAGCTGTCGTTCGCGCACCTGTTCACCGGCAAGAGCCACGATCCGGCCATTGAGCTTGCCGAAAAGCTCAAGGAGATCGCGCCCGTCCCGATCTCGAAAGTGTTCTTCTGCAATTCCGGATCGGAAGCCAACGACACGCAGATCAAGCTTGTCTGGTATCTCAATAATGCGCGCGGCAAGCCGCAGAAGAAAAAGATCATCAGCCGCGTGAAGGCCTATCACGGCGTCACCATCGCCGCCGCTTCGCTCACCGGGCTATTGGCCAACCACCGCGACTTCGATCTTCCGCTGCCGGGCTTTCTGCATGCCGGCTGTCCGCATTATTACCGCT
This sequence comes from uncultured Alphaproteobacteria bacterium, assembly GCA_963831135.1. GTDB lineage: Bacteria > Pseudomonadota > Alphaproteobacteria > Rhizobiales > Xanthobacteraceae > BOG-931. The sequence goes on along the minus strand of CAWHPH010000044.1, from coordinate 141,162 downwards.
TCGCGCTGGATGGCGAGACCGAGGAGGAGTTTGCTTCGCGGCTCGCCGACGAGCTCGAGGCGCTGATCGTGAAGGAGGGACCGGAGACGGTCGCAGCCTTCATCGCCGAGCCGGTCATGGGCGCGGGCGGCGTGATCGTGCCGCCGAAAACCTACTTTCAGAAGATCATGGCGGTGTGCGCCAGATACGATCTGTTCGTGATCAGCGACGAGGTGATTTGCGGCTTCGGGCGGCTCGGTACCTTGTTCGGCTGCGAAAAGCTCGGCTTCAAGCCGCAGGCCATCTCCGTCGCCAAGGCGCTTTCGTCGGCCTATCTGCCGATCGGCGCCGTGATGATCCCGGAGCTCATGTACGAGGCGCTGCTGCTTGAGAGCAAAAAGATCGGCGCGTTCGGCCATGGTTTCACCTATGGCGGACACCCGGTTTCGGCCGCCGTCGCCGTCAAGGCGATCGAAATTTATATGCGCGATCGGATCATCGAGAAGGCAGCCCGCCGCGCGCCCTTGTTCCAGGCGCGACTCAAAGCGCTCGGCGACCATCCGCTGGTCGGTGAAGCCCGCGGGCTTGGCCTGATCGGCGGCCTGGAACTGGTCGCGGACAAGACGAGCAAACGTTCCTTCAATCCGCAGCATGCCGTCGGCGCTGCCGCCGTCCGCTTCGCGGAAGCAGAAGGTCTGATCGTGCGCTCGGTCATGGGCGACGTGCTGACGCTGTCGCCGCCGCTCATCATCAGCGCCCCGGAAATCGAGGAACTTTTCAATCGCCTGGCCCGTGCCCTCGACAAGACGCTCGATTGGGTGAAGCGGGAGCGCCTCACGCAAGCGTGAGGCGGCGCGCGCGAGAATGGCGAATTGTCGCAGCGTGTATGCGCGGTAATGAACGCTCCCTTCATGACTTCGACCCTACATCCTGCGCCATGAAGGTGATCTCGGCGGAAAAGAAGGAGGACGCGGCCGCAGCGCCGGCCGGCAAGCCGCGCCTCACCCGCCGCCGCCTGCTCGCCGGCGCGGCCGGACTGATCGGCCTCTCCGCGGCCGCAACCGCCAGCTATGCCGCCACGATCGAGACGCAGAGCCTGGTGGTCACGCGCTACGCGCTCAAACCGCCGCGCTGGCCGGCGGGGCGGAAGCTTTCCATTACGGTCATCGCCGACCTGCATGCCGGCGGCCCCAACATGCTGCTGCCGCGTGTGCAGCGGGTCGTCGATACGGCCAACGCCCTGAAATCCGATCTCATCGTCATGCTGGGCGACTACATCGCGCGCTACCAGTTCGCGATCGAGCGCGTCCCCGATCCGGTCTGGGCAGCCGAACTGGCGCGCCTGCAAGCGCCGCTGGGGATTTGGGCGATCCTCGGCAATCATGACTGGTGGTATGATCTTGCCGGCGTGCGCAGCGCGCTTGCCGACGTGCGCATTCCGCTTCTGGAAAACCAGGCGGTTTTGCTGGGGCCCGAGGGCGAGCGGTTTTGGGTTGCCGGCGTCGGCGACCAGATCGCTCATCGTATCGGCCATGGCCGATTCCGCGGCGTTGACGACCTGCCGGGAACGCTGGCGCAGGTCACGACCGACGATCCGGTCATCCTGCTCGCCCACGAACCGGATATTTTTCCGCGCGTACCGCCGCGCGTCGCCTTGACCTTTGCCGGGCATACGCATGGCGGACAAATCCGCGTGCCGCTGATCTGGCCTGCCTTCGTGCCGTCGAAATACGGCAAGCGCTATGCCTATGGCCACGTCGTCGAGCACGACCGGCACCTGATCGTGTCCGGCGGTCTCGGCACCAGCATCATTCCGGCGCGCCTCGGCGTGCCGCCGGAAATCGTCCACGTTGTGCTCGGGGCGTGATCCGGAAAGTGGATAGCGGTTTTTCCGAACAGATCATGCGCCGCAAAGATCAGAACGCAGTCCCGGAACGCAGTCCCGCAAGTGAAAATGGCGCCGCAAGCGGCGCCATTTCCTTTCAGCCCAGTCGAGCGCGAAGAGCTCAGTTCGCGCTCGCTCCCCAAGCGCTCGCCATCCGAGCGCCGAACGGCCCGTCATTCTGGTGCGGCGCCAGCACGATCACGAGCGTACCGACCTTGACGTGGTTATAGAGGTCGATCGCGTCCTCATTGGTCATGCGGATGCATCCGGAGGAGACGGCGCCGCCGATATATTCCGGCTGGTTGGTGCCGTGGATGCGGTAAAGCGTGTCCTTGTTGCCGGAGAACAGGTACATGCCGCGCGAACCCATCGGATTGTGCGGCCCGCCGGTAACATATTCCGGCAACGGTCCAAGCCGAGCCTGTTCGCCTGGCGTCGGGTGCCAGGCCGGCCATTCTTCCATACGGCCGACTTTTGCGATGCCGCTCCAGGCCTGCGCCTCTTCGCCGACCGCGATGCCGTAGCGGATCGCCTTGCCTTGCGGCAGCACGTAATACAGGAACCTGTTGTCGCTATCGACGACGACGGTGCCGGGCGCTTCCCTGCGGTGATAGGTGACGATGTGCCGACGATAAGTCTCGGAAACGGCCGATTGATTGTACGGCAGGTTGGACATCAAGTCCTTGTCGCGCTGCTTCCAGCCGGCCTCGCCCGCCGGATCAAGCGTTCCGGTCGCCACATCCTGCACGCAGCCGCCGAGCGCGACGGCCACAATCAAAAAAGCTAACGCACGCATGGCCATGAGTTTTTTCCCACCCACTCTTGCCCGTCCCAGCCGTGGAATCTGCCCCGAATTACTTACCGAAATCATCCCAATCATTCCAGCGATCCGCATTGTCTGGGGCAAATCTGCGCCTGACTGTTGCAGGAATGTCGCACTCGTTTACCCTTGGTTTACCAGATTTCGTGTCAGTTAGACCTCACACGGATCGGACGGGGAAATGTCGCGCCGGCGGACGATTTGTCGCCAACTTCCGCCGTACTCGACGACTACGACCGCGCCGTCGCTCATGACAAGGGAACGGGGTTCGATAATGCCAGACACAAGTGCCAAATTGGCCAAAAAGACCAACAATCAGCGCAAGCCTCGCAAGTCTTCCGACCCGCAGACCGCGCTGCATCTCTGCTACGGGCAAATCGGGATTTCCGCTGTTGCGGCGGCCGCGCGCTATCAAAGCGGAGCCAGAAATCCGGGCCACCCGCCGGTGACCGTCAAATTGGACGAACGCGGCGCTGCGATTGCCTGATCCGCCCGTTGTGGATCGAAATCCGCCGGCCGCGATAGGGGGACCGAATGTCCCCCTTTTCATTTTTGCGCCTAGAGCATGTCCCGGAAAGTGGAAACCGGTTTTCCGAAAAGGACATGCGACCACGATCTGAACGTGCTCTACGCCTGAGAGGCGCTAAAGCGTCGGAAATTTCAGGGGCTTGTTTCGATGCCCGGCGCGCTTTCGGCCGCAAGCCACACCTCGACCGCCGCCAGCAAGGCGACCATCGCGCCGATCACGGCATCGATCGTCATGGCGTCGCTATCCTGGAAACCGAGCAGCCAGGGCGATACGATGAGCGCAAGCCCGGCGATCAGGTTGAGCCATTCCTCCCAGACCGCGAACGCAGCGAGCGCGGCAATCGACGACACCGCGACGAATATCCCGATGGTCGAAGCCGTCTGCCACTGCGCGCCTGCGGAAAGGCCGAACAGCCACGGCGAAAAGAACAAAATCATGCCGAGGATCAAGTTGGCTACGTCGCCGAGCTTTGCGCTCGACCAATCGTCCATGACTGCCTCCATGCGCGGCCGGGGACTGCGCCGCCCGGCTCTGGCCGTGATGCCATTTTGGCTTGGCCGCGGACCGATCGCGGCTTTTGCAAAACGACAAAACGCGCTCGGAGTTCCGCGTGGACGTTGAAAACGATTTTTCCCGCGCGGAAATCGAAGCCGGCCGGCGGCTCTTCGTCGGCGAATGGAGCTTCCTGTCGGCGGCCGGCTCCGTCGCGTCGCTACCGCGCGCGCAGGGCCTGGAGATCGCCTTTGCCGGCCGCTCGAATGTCGGCAAGTCGAGCCTGATCAACGCGCTCACCGGCCGGCGCGCCCTCGCGCGGACCTCGAACACGCCGGGCCGGACCCAGGAGCTGATCTTTTTCCGCGGCGCAGGCCCGCTCGTGCTGGTCGATCTGCCGGGCTACGGCTATGCCGCCGCCGCGAAAAGCAAGGTTTCGGCCTGGACCAGACTGATCCACGATTACCTGCACGGCCGCCCCGTGCTGGGTCGCGTCTATGTCCTGATCGACGCCCGCCACGGGCTCAAGAGCGTCGACGATGCGATCCTCGATACGCTCGGAAAGGCGGCCGTCAGCCATCAGATCGTTTTGACCAAATGCGATCAGGTGAGCGAAGCCGATCTCGCCGGCCGCGTGGAAGCCACGAAAGCGGCCGTGCAGAAACGGCCCGCCGCCTTTCCGGGAACGATCGCCACGTCCGCCCGCACTGGCGCCGGTATTGCGGAGCTGCGCGCCGCGATCGCGCGGCTTCTCTCTGAACGCTCGCGCTAGCATGTCCCGGAAAAAGCCTGCCGGGGTGGAAACCGGTCTTCCGAAAAGGACATGCCACCACGCAAGAATTGCGACCACGCAAGAATAGCGACCACGCAAGAATAGCGAGCACATGCCGGCTCAACCAAATCGGGACGTGCTCTAGGTGCATTGTCGTTGCCGCCTCACGCCGCTACATAGACTGCGCCGTAGCGAGCGCGGCGGACCGGGAACATGCATCCGATGAGCCAGAGCGACCAGATCAGCCCCGAGGTGCAAGCCCGCATCCTCTCGGAAGCCCTGCCCTATATGCAGCGTTACGACGAGGAGGTTGTGGTCGTTAAATACGGCGGCCACGCCATGGGCGCCGAGCACCGCGCGCGCGAATTTGCCCGCGACATCGTGCTGCTGGAGCAGACGGCGATCAATCCGATCGTGGTGCACGGCGGCGGTCCGCAGATCGAAGCCATGCTCAAGAGGGTCGGCGTGCAGTCGCAATACGAGGCGGGTCTGCGCATCACCGACGAAAAGACCCTGGAAATCGTCGAGATGGTGCTGGCCGGCCTGATCAACAAGCAGATGGTCGGTCACATCAACGAGGCCGGCGGCAAAGCGGTCGGGTTATGCGGCAAGGACGGCAATATGGTGGTCGCCCGCAAGCTGACGCGGACCGTGGTCGATCCGGATTCCCACATCGAGCGCATGGTCGACCTCGGCTTTGTCGGTGAGCCCGACAAGGTCGATGTCACCGTGCTCATGCAGATTCTCGGCCGCGAACTCATTCCGGTGCTCGCGCCGGTTTGCGCGGCGGTGAATGGCGGCACCTACAACGTCAATGCCGACACCTTCGCCGGCGCGATCGCCGGCGCGCTCAAGGCCAAGCGGCTCATGCTACTGACCGACGTGCCGGGCGTGCTCGACAAATCGAAGACGCTGATCAAGCAATTATCGGCCGATGACGCGCGCCGCCTGATCGCCGACGGCACGATTTCCGGGGGCATGATTCCCAAGGTGGAGACCTGCATCGACGCGCTCGAGCGCGGGGTCGAGGGCGTCGTCATCCTCGATGGCAAGGTGCCGCATGCCGTTTTGCTCGAGCTCTTCACCGAGCTCGGCGCCGGCACGCTCATTCACAATTAGAGCATGTCCCGGAAAAGTGGAGACCGGTTTTCCGAAAAGGACATGCGACTGCGCAAGAATCTAGAGCGCAGCCCGATCACCTATCGGGATGTGCTCTAGCAAAGCGGCCGGCGCCTATTCAGACGCATATTCAGACCTGGATTCAGACCTGGATTCAGACCTGGGTTCAGACCTGGGCGCATTCATCCATGTGCCCATTCTTGTGCTCAGCGAAGCCGCCGTTGGCGGCCGCGCCGTGAGCAGGCTGCTCCGTCATCCGCCGCAGCACCAGCGCGAACAGCAGCGCGGCGGCGGCGATGGCGACGAGTTTCATGGCGTTGTCGAACGCGCCGATCTTGAACAAGGCCGGCGCCAGATACGCGGCGACGAGAGCGATTGTCTCCGCGGGCCGGAAGCCGTCGCGCAAAGCCTCGCTCAACAGCCAGGCCATCGGCACGGCCAGGATCACCAGATCGTATTCCAGCAAGAAGGGTGAGCAGAACGGCACGCAAGCCGCAATCGCCGCTACTTCTGCCGTGCCTGACCGCGCGCCAGGGGGGCGGCGCCGCAATGTGCGGACGAGCAGATAAGCGGCCGCCACGGTCACCGCCGCTTGCGCGGCATAGGCGAGCAGCAACGATCCGCCATGCAGGCGGATCGCACCATAAACGGTGACCCAATATTGCAGATAGAGCGGGTTGGCCGGCTCCATCCAATCTCGCCGCGCTTCCGTCGTGCTGGCAATGAATGCCGGCCAGATCTCGACCCCGAACGCCAACGTGGCCAGCGCCGACAGCGCCAGCACGGTCGCGCCGGCCGCCGCGAAACACCGCCATCGCCCCGCCACCGCCAGCGCCAGCGGCACGATGATTCCGAGCTGCGGCTTATACGCCAAACAGCCGAAACAGACGCCCGCCAGCACCGGCCGCTTGTCGAGCCACACCGCCGCTCCGCCCAGGAGTGCCGCGCTCAGGAATCCGTTTTGCCCGAAGCCCGCATTGACGATCGCAGCCGGGTAACCGAGGAACAACACCCAGGCGTGACTGCCCTTCGGCATCAGCGCGCGCAGCGCGGCGGCATAGCCGGCGCAGCTTGCGACCAGCCACAAGCCGAGCGCGAGATGGTAGCTCAGGAGCGCGAAGCCGGCGCACAAAAGCAGGAAGAAAGGCGGATAGAAGAATGCCAGATAGCCCCAGCCGGCGTCGCCATGCAGTGCCAGTTGCAGCAACCAATGCGGCTGGCGGATGTAGGCTTGCGCCGCATGGCCATCGAGCGCCAATTGCCCGGCGGTCCAGAAGCTGACGAAATCGCCCGAAAGCCGGGAAACCCCCGGCGCGGACGCCTGCCATTGCACCCACAGCACGCAGAAGCTCAGGAAGGCGACCAGCGCCAGCGCCTCGCCGGCGACCAGCATGTAAAACACGAGCCGCGATCGCCGGGCGGATGCCGGCGTCTTGAACGACGATATCGTGTCGACGTGCAAGGTGGGGTCGATCGTCGACATGCGGATGACCGGATTGTTCCGGCCAAATCGTGGGAGGAAAATTTTAACAAATGGTATGAGTGATGCCGACCGCCCCACACACCTTGCGGTCGTTAAGGCGATTATGGAGAGCCGGACAACGCCGCCTTTACCAATGCCGGCTAATCGTTGCGCCTCTCGCAGGGTGCGGAGGCGCGTTTGGATTTCTCGCCGGGCGTTTCGTATTTCTTCGGCCAGCTGAGCAAGGCGTTTTTCGCGCCCGGTTCGCACGCTTCGCTGCTGTCGCTCGCCGGCGCGCTTCTCATCGCGCTCGGCTTTCTCTTCGTCCGCCGCTACCGCAAGGGCCGCCGCATCCGTGTGAAAACCATGCTGCGGGCGCTGTTCCCGAGACATATCGTGACCAGCAAGTCGACGCTGGCGGATCTCGGCTATTTTTATTTCAACATCTTTCTGTTCGGCCTCATCTTCGGTTGGGCGCTGCTGTCATACGAAGTGGTGAGCCACTCGGTTGCCGAAACCTTGACTGCCGCATTCGGAGCCCGGCAGCCGACCGCGCTGCCGGCATATGTTTACAGGACAGCGATCACCATTTTGTTGTTTCTGGCCTATGAGCTTGGCTATTGGCTCAACCATTATTTGTCGCATCGGATAGCGTTTCTCTGGGAATTCCACAAAGTTCATCATTCGGCGACCGTGCTCACGCCGCTCACCAACTTTCGTGTGCACCCGGTCTATATGTGCGTCTTCCTCAACATTCTGGCGCTGTTCATCGGCACGGCGAATGGATTCGGCGATTACATTTTCGGCCAATCCACCCGTCAATATGTCCTGTCGGAGAACAACATCATCCTGGTGTTCTTCATCTATGTTTATGTGCATCTGCAGCACACGCAGCTTTGGATTTCGTTCACCGGCTGGCTCGGCCATTTGTTCATGAGTCCGGCGCATCACCAGATCCACCACTCGCGCAACCCCGCCCACTTCAACAAAAATCTGGGAAGCTGCCTCGCGCTCTGGGACTGGATGTTCGGAACGCTTTATGTGCCGGCGGCGGAGCCGGAAAAGCTCGAATTCGGCGTCGAGCCGGATCGGCCGAATGCGCACACCATCCGGGGCGAACTGATCGCGCCCTTCGGGCGCGCGGCGCTGCTGCTCAAGCACCTGGTCGAGCGGCGCCCGCAAGCCGCGCCGCTGCCCGCGCCTGAGCAGAAGCGGGCCTGACCCTTTCATCTCCCGGGTTGCGGCGCGCGCCGCCTGGACGTATGCCGACAGCCCCATACGCCCAGCAGAGTCGCCTTTGGCCTTCCGTTCCGTTTTCTCCTCCGCACCCGGAATTGCCGCCGCCGTCGTGCTCGGCGTGTCCGACGTGCTGGTCAAGATCATCGCCGCCGCCCATTGCGACGTACTGACCATGCTGTCGTTTCGCAGCGTGATCGGGCTTGCGTTCATGGCGATCTGGCTCCGCTTCGGTCGGCGGCCACAGCCCGCGAACGCGCGGATACGCTGGATATCGGTCGGCATCGGCGTGCTGTTCGCGGTGCTCATCTTCTGTCTGTTCAAAGCGATCGAGCTGAACGACGTATCGACGGCGGTACTCACCTATTTCGTCTATCCGCTGCTGACCGGGCTTGCGGCCGCCGCCACCGGCCTTGAGCGGTTGCGCTGGCAGGGCATTGCCTGCGCGCTCGCGGCGTTTGGCGGGCTCGCGATCATGATCGGAGCGCACCCGGCCGGCCTGGCACTTGGCGGCATCGCCTTCGCGCTCGCCGCCGCATCGTGCCGGACCGGCGTGCTGATCGTCACCCGCGCTTTCCTCATCGGCGCCGACGCGCGGCTGACGACTTTGTATTCGGTGATCGCGCAGGCCGCGATCTTTGTCGCCTTGTCCGTCGTCACGCAGACCTGGCACCCGCCGGAGACCGATGCCGGCTGGGCGGCGCTGATCGGCATGAGTCTCGCGACCACCGCGGGCATCGTGTTCATATTTGTTTCGACCATGCGCGTCGGACCGTTCCGGACCGCGCTGATCATGAATCTCGAGCCGCTGATCGCGATGGTCGGAAGCGCGCTGGTGCTGGGCGACTTGATCACGCCGATGCAGGCGCTGGGCAGCGGCATCATGCTCGCGGCTCTGATGGCCTTCCAATTGTTGAAATGAAAAACAATTGGCGGGCGGCACGCATCCATCGCGTTCAATAAAATGTGAGGGGGAGCGACCGAATGTCATGCCTAGTTCACGCTCGGCGTCACAAACTGGGCCAACTTGACCGCAATGGTTGGCTATTCCGTAACATTCAAGTTCGTACGTTCGTGGTGAGGGCGGAGCATGCGCGGGTTCCACAATTCCTCGTTCGATCCGCAAGCGCTTGTTATCCTGGAGGCGGCCTTCGACGAGGCGTGGCTGACGCTCAAGGCCGTCGGCAACTCGACCGTCCGCCCGGACGAGCTGGCCCGTTCGGTGTTGCGGCTGGCGATGGAAGGCGAACGCGATCCGGTGCGCCTGCACGATGGCGCGCTCAAGGGCTTGCTGCCGACGGCCTGGTGGCGGGAAGCCAGTTGAGGCCGCGCGGCGGCCGGCCTGGAACATCTTCAGGAAAGCTGAAACACCTCAGGAATGGGAAATCAGCAGGGCAACGCCTACAAGCGCGACCGCTGCCAGCGTGCCGATGAGCGCAGCCTGGACGAATGGAATTGACTTACGTAACACGCGTCGCATCGATTGCTCCCGGCCCGGCATTTCCGAAATTCGCAGAACATAGGCGACAACCTCATGCAAATTTCGGAATCGAGTCGCTAGTTGCTAAGAATGATTCGGCGAGGGATGAAGTCTCCTTGCCGGGAAGTGTGGCGACAACGAGTCAGCGGAAATGAACGAGCGCCAGCTGCAGGAGGAAAGCATCAAGCAGACGCGCCGCGCTGTTCGCGGCTTTGGCGCGGTCGAGGCCTGGGTGTTCGATCTCGACAACACGCTCTACCCGCATCACGTCAATCTTTGGCAGCAGGTCGATGTGCGCATCCGCGACTACATCGCCAATTTCCTCAAGCTCACGCACGACGAGGCGTTCCGGCTGCAAAAGGATCTGTACCAGCGCTACGGGACCAGCCTGCGCGGCCTGATGGAAGAGCATGGGCTCGATCCGGACGAATTCCTGGAGATGGTCCACGACATCGATTACTCGCCGCTCACGCCCGACCCGGCGCTCGGTGCGGCGATCGCCCAATTGCCCGGCCGCAAGCTCATTCTGACCAACGGCACGCGGGCGCATGCCGAAATGGTGATGCGCCGATTGGAAATCAGCGCCGGCTTCGAGGACATCTTCGACATCGCCGCCGCCGAGCTTGAGCCGAAGCCGCGCGCGATCGTCTACGATCGTTTTTTCACGCGCCACGCAGTCGATCCGGCCAAGGCGGCGATTTTTGAGGACCTCGCCCGCAATCTCGAAGTGCCGCATGCGCGCGGCATGACCACGGTGCTGGTCGTGCCGGCCGGCACGCGCGAGGTGTTTCGCGAAGAATGGGAGCTCGCCGGTCGCGACGCGCCTCACGTCGATCACGTCACCGACGATCTCGCGGGCTTCTTACGCGCCATTTTTGCAAAAATGTAGCCTTAAGTTGAGCGTAAGCGAAACCCAGGGAACGATCGGCCGAATCGCTGCTCCCGGATGTCGTTTCACTCCATCCGGGCTACGTTGGAGGCCGGTGGCGATGCCATTATTCGCATCGGTCTGCGGCCTTATGGGTTTCCTCTTCGCACTCTATTAATGTTGGCGGGCGGCATAGCGCTTTATGGCTATGGTCCCACCTCAATCTCGGCCCCTTGGATTGGGGCCGTTTGATTGGAGCTTACGTCGCTACATTCTTTGTGGTCGGACAATCATCAACCTGGTCTTCTTCGCGACATGGCCGACCCCGCCTATTCTGGTCGGCGGGGTCTTCATCGTTGCCGGCGGAATTATTATCACTGTCTGGCGGGGCTGAATTCGGCTAAAGCACCACCGCAGCCGGCGGCGCTTGACATCCCGCATGCGCGCTCCGACAAACCCGCGCAGGCAGGGGACCTCATTCATGTCGGGCGCCGATCTCGCCAAAAGTGCCAATCGCACGCTTGCCGAAACCATCGATGCAGCGTTTGAACGCCGCGAGGAGATCGGTCCGGCGACCAAGGGCGCAGTCCGCGAGGCGGTGGAGAGTGCACTCGATCTGCTCGACCGCGGTGTCGCGCGGGTGGCGGAGAGAGCGCCCGACGGTTCGTGGCGGGTCAATCAATGGCTCAAGAAGGCGGTGCTGTTGTCGTTTCGCCTCAACGACATGGCGATCATTCCCGGCGGGCCCGGCCACGCCGTATGGTGGGACAAGGTCCCCTCCAAATTCGACGATTGGGATGATGCGCGCTTTCGCGCCGCGGGCTTTCGCGCCGTCCCCGGCTGCGTGGTGCGCCGCTCCGCCTATATCGCGCCGGGTGTGGTGTTGATGCCGTCGTTCGTCAATCTCGGCGCTTATGTCGACAAAGGCACGATGATCGATACCTGGGCGACGGTCGGCTCGTGCGCGCAGATCGGCAAGAACTGCCACATTTCCGGCGGCGCCGGCATCGGCGGCGTGCTTGAGCCGCTGCAGGCCGGCCCGGTCATCGTCGAGGACAATTGCTTTATCGGTGCGCGCTCGGAAGTGGCCGAGGGCGTGATCGTGCGCGAAGGCGCCGTGCTGTCGATGGGGGTCTTCATCGGCGCTTCCACCAAGATCGTCGACCGCGACAGCGGCGAGATTTTCCAGGGCGAGGTGCCGTCCTATGCGGTGGTCGTGCCCGGCAGCCTGCCCGGCAAGCCGCGCGCCAACGGTGAGGCCACCGCGGGCCTCTCCTGCGCGGTGATCGTCAAGCGCGTCGACGAGAAAACGCGCGCCAAGACCAGCATCAACGAATTGCTGCGGGATTGAGGCGGCGTGGCATCGATGAATTGGCCCTATCTTCTGAACGGATTCCACGGCCGCATCGGCCGCCAGACATTCTGGATCGCGATGATCGTGCTGACGGTCGTCGAACTCGGCTGTCATTTTGTTGCCGAGCAGATCCAGGGCGACCGGCTGAGCGCGATCGTCGATCTCGCCTTCACCTATCCCGAATTCGCCGTTGCGCTGAAGCGTGCGCACGACCGCGATCTGCCGGTCTGGTTGCTGTGGATTTTCTTCGGCGCCGGCGCCGTGCTCGACCTGTTCACCGTGCTCGGGCTCGCCGGCAGCGACGAGACTCCGAGCATGTTGTCGCTCGCGATCGCCGTGCCGTTCGCGGTGTTCGGGCTTGCGCTTTTGGTCGAGCTCGGTTTCCGCCGGGGAACGGTCGGTCCCAATCAATACGGGCCGGATCCGCTGGCGACCCGTTGACGGCCGGCGATTATGCTCTGACACTCCGGCGCCGGGGCCTGCATGTTGCTGCAGCCGCAGCAAATCCCTATCGCCGCAATGAAGTGGATAGGATTTTTCGACAATTTTGAGGGTCGGATCGCCCGCAAGACCTTCTGGCTTGCGAGTGTCGTTGTCTTTGTGATCGAGGTGATCATCGCCGCAATTGCCGCCGCCACCGTCGAAGAATTCGCCGGCGAGGGAGCCGGCGATCTGGCGACGGATTTCGTTTTATTCTTCTTCCTCTATCCGCAGTTCATCATTTCGCTCAAGCGCGGTCATGACCGCAACATTTCCACGTGGGTGATCGTGGTATGGTACATCGTGCTGGCATTATTTGATGTGTTTCGCTTCGCGGGCTGGTTACGGACAAATCCGAATCAGAATGTATTCTCGATCGGAAATCTCGCTGCATTCGCGTTTGTCATGATCGCCGGCGTGATCAGCCTCGCGCTCTTGATCGAACTCGGCTTTCGCCGCGGCACCTATGGTCCAAACCGTTATGGGGCAGATCCGCTGGCCAAAGCCTGATTGCGCGATCTTGGTCGTCCTGGCAATTAAAGCTCATGACCGCTGATCCCGTCGCCATTGCCCGCAATCTCATCCGCTGCCGTTCGGTGACGCCGGAAGATGGCGGCGCGCTCGCTTATCTGCAGGATACGCTCGGCAAAGCCGGATTTGCCGTGCACCGCGCCACTTTCGCCGAGCCCGGCACCGCGCCGATCGAGAACCTCTACGCCCGCATCGGCAGCGAAAAGCCAAACCTCGTCTTCGCCGGGCATACCGACGTGGTGCCGCCCGGCGACGAGGGGGCGTGGCGGCATCCGCCGTTCGGCGGCGAAGTCGCCGGCGACAAGCTTTTCGGACGCGGCGCGGTCGACATGAAGGGCGGCATCGCCTGCTTTGTCGCCGCCGCCCTTGATCATCTTGCGGCGCATGGCGGCAAGCCGAAGCGGGGCTCGCTCTCGCTGCTGATTACCGGCGACGAAGAGAGCATCGCGGTCAACGGCACCGTGAAGCTCCTGAAATGGGCGGCCGAGCGCGGCGAGACCTTCGATCACTGCATTCTCGGCGAGCCGAGCAATGTCGAGACGATCGGCGACACCATCAAGGCCGGCCGTCGCGGCTCGCTCAACGGCACTCTCATCGTGAGCGGCCGTCAGGGCCATGTGGCCTATCCGGATCGCGCCGACAATCCGATCCGCGGGCTGGTGGCGCTCATCGCGGCACTGCAGGCCCCGCTCGATGCGGGCAGCGCCCATTTCGATCCGTCGCACCTGGAATTCACGTCCGTCGATGTCGGCAATCCGACCGTCAACCTCATTCCCGGCGAGGCGCGCGCGCGCTTCAACATCCGCTATAACGACTGCCACAGCCAGAGCGCGCTCAAGACGCTGATCGAGCGGCGCGCGCAGGCCGCGGCGGCGGGCCGGGTGCGTTTTTCCTTCGACTGGCAGCCTTCGAACGCCGACGTGTTCGTCACCAAGCCGGGACCGTTCACCGATCTCGCCATCGCCGCCATCGCCGAAGTCACCGGGCGTCGCCCGAAATTGTCCACCTCCGGCGGCACCTCCGACGCGCGCTTCATCAAGGATTATTGCCCGGTGCTGGAATTCGGGCTGGTCGGCCAGACCATGCACCAGGTGGACGAATGCGCTCCGGTGGCCGACCTCGTCACGCTGACGGCGATCTACCGGCGCATGATCGACAATTATTTCGGGTGAGCGTCATTCCGGGCTCGCGCTTCGCGCGCCCCGGAATGACGAGTTAATATTCCACGCGCACCAGATAAAGCCCCTGCGGCGGGGCAACCTGGCCGCAGGCGGTGCGGTCGCGCGCGGCGAGCGCCGCGGCAAGATCGTCCACGCTCCATTTGCCTTCACCCACATGCACCAGCGAGCCGACCATCGAGCGCACCTGATTGTGCAGAAAGGAGCGTGCCGTCGCGGTCACCCGCACTTCGTCGCCGTCGCGCGTCGCATCGAGCGCATCGAGTGTCTTCACCGGCGATTTGGCCTGGCACTCGCTGGAGCGGAACGTCGTGAAATCGTGCCGGCCGACGAGCCTTTGCGCGCCTTCGTGCATCGCCGCCGCATCGAGCGGACGCGGAACGCGCCAGGCGCGATGTTGATCGAGCGCGAGATCGGCCCGGCGGTTGACGATGCGGTAGCGATAATGCCGCTTGATCGCCGAGAAGCGCGCGTCGAAATCATCGGCGACGCGCTCCGCCGTGAGTACCGCGACCGGATGCGGGCGCAAATGCGCGTTGAGCGCATCGCGCACGGTGTTGCCGTCCCAATCCTTGGCCAGATCGATATGCGCGACTTGGCCGAGCGCATGCACGCCGGCATCGGTCCGCCCGGCGCCGCCGACCACGACACGCTCGCCGGCGAATGCAAGCACCGCGTCGGTGATGACGCCCTGCACCGAAACGCCATTGTCCTGGACCTGCCAGCCGACAAAGGGCGTGCCGTCATATTCGATGGTGAGCTTGTAGCGCGGCATGGGCGCTTTCAGCGCATGTCCCGGAAAAGTGGGAACCGATTTTCCGATAAGGGCATGCGCAAAATCAAAAAGTCTAGAGCACGCTGCCGGGCGCGATCGGCGTGCCGCGCAAGAACGCGTCGGCCGCCATCGGCTGGCGGCCGGCGCGCTGCAATTCCACAAGGCGCACGGCGCCGTCACCGCAGGCGATGGTCAAGTCTTCGTCGAGCACCTGCCCTGGCTTGCCGCCGCCGGCGCCTTTTGTCGTCCGCAAAACCTTGATCCGCCCGACATTCACAAGCTCGAACCAGGCGCCGGGAAACGGCGACAGCCCGCGGCAATGGTCGTGGACTTTCTGCCAGGGCTCGCTCCAATCGATACGCGCTTCGGATTTTTCGATCTTGGTCGCGTAGGTGACGCCGGCCTCCGGCTGCGGCGTGAACTGCAAAGTTCCGCGCTCCAGCGCCGAGATCGCGATCACCATCAGCTTGGCGCCGCGCTGCGCCAGCAGGTCGTGCAGTTCGCCGGCGGTCGCATCCGGCCCGATCGCAACGCGTTCCGCCATGGCGATCGGGCCGGTATCGAGGCCTTCGCCCATTTTCATGACCGTCACGCCGGTCTCGCGGTCGCCGGCCATGATGGCGCGCTGGATCGGCGCCGCGCCGCGCCAGCGCGGCAACAGCGAGGCGTGCAGGTTGAAACAGCCGAGCGGAAACGCTTCCAGGATCGGCTTCGGCAGGATCAAGCCATAGGCCACCACCACCGCCGCGTCGCCGCCATGCGCGCGCACGGCATCGGCCGCATCCGCGGTTCGCAGCGTTCTGGGTGTGAAGACCGGAAGGCCGAACCGCGTGGCTTCGCGCGCGACCGCGCTTTCGCGCAGCTCCATGCCGCGGCCCGCGGGCTGCGGCGCGCGCGTATAGACCGCAACGACGTCGTGACCGCTCCCGATGAGCTCAAGCAGCGAGGGTACGGCAAAGTCCGGCGTACCCATAAAGACGAGGCGAAGCGGCAATTACGCCTCCACTGTCTTCTTCGCCGACTTCTCCGCCTTGGCTGCCTTGGTGAATTTCTTGATGACGCGGTCGCGCTTGAGCTTGGAGATGTGATCGATGAAGAGCACGCCGTTGGTGTGATCGATCTCGTGCTGCAGGCAGGTCGCGAATAGGCCGTCCGCTTCGATCTCGTGGGTCTTGCCCTCGAGGTCGAGATATTTGACCTTGACCAGCAGCGGCCGTTCGACTTCTTCGTAATAGTCCGGAATCGATAGGCAGCCTTCCTCGTGGGTCGAAGTCTCCTTCGACGCCCAGGTGATTTCCGGATTGATGAAGACCTGCGGCTTGTGCGCCTCGTCCTTCTTCGACAAGTCCATCACCACGACGCGCTTGGCGACGCCGAGCTGGATCGCCGCAAGCCCGATCCCTGGGGCATCGTACATGGTCTCGAACATGTCGTCGGCCAGCGCGCGGATGCTCGCGTCAATGCGTTTGACCGGCTCGGAGACGAGCCGCAGTCTCTTGTCCGGAATTTTCAGGATGTCCCGCAACGCCATAAGCGCGATTTAAGCGGTGCATAAACCGGGGTCAATCCGCCCGCCGGATTGCCTCGCTGGCTTGAATTGCGTTATGAACGTTCTTCATTTGTTCTTAACGGCGATAATGCTAATTCGGCGCTGATCGCGGCGAATCACGTAGAAGCAGCGCATGACCCAAAGCTGGTTAGAACGCTGGTTAGAAGGCTTGTTGCAGGGCTTGCCACAAGGCTTGCCGATAAAGGGCCTATCGATTGGTGGCTTATCGGCTGAAGCATCCTCGATGCTCGCCATTGCCGCCTTTCTCATCGCCTGTGGCGTCATTGCCGCCCTGGCGATCGTCCTTTGGCGCTCCCGCAACGCCGCGCCGGCCGAGGATCCGGCGATGGCGGCGCTCACGCGCGCCCAGGCCGATGCGGCGGCACGGCTCGAGGCCATGATCGGCATGCTCGCCAAGGGTCAGTCGCAGCTCGCGCACACCGTCAACGAGCGTCTCGATTCAGTCTCGCACCGGCTCGGCGATTCGCTGCAGAAGACCAATTTGAGCACGACAGAGAATTTGCAAAAGCTCGCCGAGCGGCTTGCAGTCATCGACCGGGCGCAGAAGAACATCACCGACCTCGCCACCCAGGTCACCTCGCTGCAGGGCGTGCTCGCCAACAAGCAGTCGCGCGGCGCCTTCGGCCAATGGCGCATGGAGGCGATCGTCCAGGACGGGCTGCCGAAAGGCGCCTACGCCTTCCAGCACACGCTCGCCAACAAGACCCGGCCCGATTGCTGCGTCTTTCTGCCGGACCGCCGTCCGCTGGTGATCGACGCAAAATTTCCGCTCGAAGGCGTGACCGCCTACCGCGATGCCAAGTCCGACGACCAGCGCAAGGCGGCGGCGGCGCGGCTGCGCGCTGATGTCAGCAAGCATGTCGCCGACATCGCGGAAAAATACTTGATCCCCGGCGAGACGCAGGAGATGGCGTTCATGTTCGTGCCGTCGGAATCGATCTATGCCGAGCTTCACGACGGTTTCGACGACCTGGTGCAAAAGGCCTATCGGGCGCGGGTCGTCGTCGTGTCGCCGTCGATCCTGATGCTGGCGATCCAGGTCGTGCAGCAAGTCCAGAGGGACGCCCGCATGCGCGAGGCGGCCGATCAGATCCGCGACGAAGTCGCGCGGCTGGTGAAGGATGTCGGCTTGCTGGGCGATCGCGTGCGCAAGCTGCAGACCCATTTCAATCAATCGAACGAGGATATCCGGCAGGCCGTCATCTCAATCGACAAGATCGAGGCGCATGGCGAGCGCATCCGGCAGGTCGAGCTCGGGACGCAGGTATCCGCGAAACCGGCCTCGGCCAATGGCAACGGCCTGTCGGGAACCGTGCGCAGGCTGGAAGCAGGGGAATAGCTGTTTTCTCGCACGTCATTCCGGGGCCGAGCTCAAGCGAGGAACCCGGAATCCATAACCACGATTCAGGAAGATGGAACTCCGCAGACAGCGCTAAAGCGTCTGTGATTCCGGGCTCGGCCCCATCCAAGTCGGCTGTTGCCGACTTGGGACCTTAATCTGCCGAACTCGGGAACACCCGAGTTCGGAGCCGCCCCGGAATGACGCGTTTCGACATTGGCAACCGTTCTGTAAAGCGGCTAGGGCTGACGGATGGATTCAACGCCCACGTCCCCCGCCCGCATTTCCATTGCCGATACGCTCGCGGTCTATCTGCAGCGGCGGGTGCTGATCGTCATGTTTCTCGGCTTCTCGTCGGGCCTGCCGCTCGCGCTCTCCGGCTCGACACTTCTGATCTGGATGCGCGAGAGCGGAGTCAATCTTGGCACCATTGGGCTCTTTGCGCTGGTCGGCACGCCGTACACGGTGAAGTTCGTTTGGGCGCCGCTGGTCGACGCGCTCGACGTGCCGGTCTTGTCGAGGCTGTTGGGCCGACGGCGCGGCTGGCTTTTGCTCTCGCAGCTCTTGTTGATGGCGGCGATCGTCTTCCTCGGAATCTGCGATCCATCCGCATCAGCCTTCGTCGTCGCGCTCGGTGCGCTCTTGGTCGCGACCGCCTCGGCCACGCAGGACATCGTGGTCGATGCCTTCCGCGTCGAAAGCCTGACCGAAAGCGAGCAGGCGGCCGGCATGGCGTCCTATGTCGCCGCCTATCGCATCGGCATGCTGGCTTCGACCGCCGGCGCGCTGTTTATCGTCAGCGGCTTTCAAGGCGCGGGCTTAAGCCATCAGGCCGCCTGGAGCGCCGGCTACGTCGTCATGGCGGCGCTGGTTCTGATCGGCATCGCAACCACACTGATCGCTTCGGAGCCGGAAAAATCCGCCGCGGCAGAAGCATCTCACGCAAAGGCAAACGTTCTGCTGCGGGTGGTCGACGCGGCGGTCGGCGCCTTTTCCGAGTTTCTGTCCCGCGACATGGCGTTCGTCGCGCTCGCCTTCGTGGTGCTGTTCAAATTCACCGACGCGCTGTCTGGGACGATGACCGCGCCCTTCGTGATCGATCTCGGCTTCTCGCGCAACGAATACGCGGCCATCATCAAGGGTGTCGGACTGGCCGCCACGCTGATCGGCGGATTTGCCGGCGGCTTCGTGGCCCGCGCCTATTCGCTGCCGGCGAGCTTGTTGCTGGGCGGGATTCTGCAGGCCTTGGCCAACCTCGCCTTTTCCTGGCAGGCCATCGTTGGGCTCAATGCGGCGTGGCTCACTTTCGCCATCGTCGCCGAAAATTTCACCAGCGCGATCGGCACGGTGATCTTTGTCGCCTACCTGTCGGCGCTTTGCCGCAACCCGCTGCACACGGCCACGCAATATGCGCTCCTGACCGCATTGGCTGCCGTCGGCCGTACGTATCTTTCCGCAGGTGCAGGCTTTCTTGCCGCCACAGCGGGGTGGGTGTGGTTTTTTGCCATCTGCGCGCTTGCCGGACTGCCGGCGCTCGCCTTACTGGCATGGCTGCAGCAGCGCGGCCACTTCGACGCGCTCGCGCCGGTCAACACTTCCGCAGAAACTTAACCCCGCAGAAACCTAGTCTGAGCCGAGACAACCAAATTACTGTCCGACGAGCGTTCCGCCGACAGTCCGAGGCGACGCTCGGGCATGGATGGCATCGGCGTGACGAAATTGCGTCACCGGCTTGCCACCGCTTTATGGGAGATTGTTGCCCCCAAATAAGCCGGTCCCAGACCCGCAAAAAAGTCTTTTTGTAAGGATCGGATAGCTATACTCGACATTCCTCTTGTGGCGCTCCTCGAACTAGGGCTGAGTTCGCGTTCCCCCCATGGACATGATTCTGGTCAAGATATTTGCGACTGCGTTGGCGCTGAGCGAGGTGACCACCCAGTCCCAGGCGGTGAAAACCCATTTCGACCCGGTGCAGGATCGGGCCGAAGTCGTGCAGATTCTGCGCGACGGCTGCGCCCATATGCGCCAAGCCTTCGACATCGAATCGATCAACCTCGATGATCTGATCGCGACGGCCTTGAACGACCCGAAAGCGGTGGCGGGCGATATCAAGGCCTTCCACGGCATCAATTTCGCCGACCTCAACACCGCCTATCACCAGTTCTGCAAGAACGAGAACGTCGCCAGCCCGGTCGTCGACCTCGGCCAGGTGATCGAGTTTTTCAACAACGCCGCCGCCGATTTGCCCGACCCGGCGCGGCTCAAGGGCCGCAAGCTCCCCAGCATGAGCGTGGTGCTCGACGGCAAGGGCGGCACTTTCGCCAGCGTGTTCGAGCCGCGTAATCGCCGTGTCTGGGTGCCGCTCGCCAAAATACCCGATTCGGTTCAGAAGGCGTTCATCGCCGCCGAGGATCGGCGCTTCTTCCAGCATCACGGCGTCGATGAGCGCGGCATCATTCGCGCCTTTATCGGCAATCTCGCCGATCCGGGCCGGCCACAGGGTGGCTCCACCATTACGCAGCAGGTGGTGAAAAACCTGCTGGTCGGCGACGACGTGACCTACGAGCGCAAGATCCGCGAGATGATCGTGGCCTCGCGCGTCGAGAGCACGTTGAGCAAACCGGAAATCCTCGAACTCTATCTCAACTCGGCTTATCTCGGACGCGGCGCCTGGGGCGTCGAGATGGCCGCGCGCAGCTATTTCGGCAAATCGGCGAAGGACCTTACGATTGCCGAAGGGGCCATGCTTGCTGGCTTGCTCAAGGGGCCGAGCTTTTTCAATCCCGACCGTCATCCGGAGCGCGCCAAGGAGCGGCTCGCCTACGTGCTCGGCCGCATGAAGGAAGACGGCGTGATCTCGGCCGAGGAAAAAGACCGCGCGCTCGCCGAACCGCCCAAGCTCCTGGCCTTCGAGCAGCGGCGGCGCGACAGCGGTTTGCATTTCATCGATTTTCTGGGACGTGAGGCGAAAGCCGACGGTGTCGCGAGCCTGACCGCCGAACCTTATATGGTCCACTCGACCATCAACGCGGCCTTGCAGCGCGAGGCGGAGATGGCCCTGCAGGAGGGCCTCGCGCGCTACGAGCTCTCGTCAGGGCGCGCGCAGTTCCGCGGGCCCGAGGCCAATATCGGCGACGCGATACAAAAGCTCAGCGCCACCGCCGGCGCGACGGCCGCGACAACCGGCGGCTTGCCGGCCTGGCAGCAAGCGCTGCAGGCGCTGCGTCTGCCGCTGTCCGATGTGCATTGGGAGCCGGCCGTCATTCTCGACAAGGGCGGCAAGCGCGGCGACGGCGCGATGCGCGTCGGCATCCGCGACGGCCGCGTGCTGCCGCTCAACGCGGCGAATTGGCAAGCCAAGCGCAACCTCGGCCTCTACGACGTGGTCTATGTGCGCGTGATCGACGCAAGGACGGTGGCCAAGCCCAAGAATGCGCGCGGTGCGCCGGGAGCTGTCGCCGTCGGCGGGCGGGCGGAGTTGCGCGTGCGTCCGACTGTGCAGGGCGCGGCTTTGGTGCTGGAGAACAAGACCGGGCGCATTCTCGCGATGGCCGGCAGCTTCTCCTATGGGTTGAGCCAGCTCAACCGCACCTCGCAGACTCAGCGCCAGCCGGGCTCGGCGATGAAGCCGCTCACCTATCTGACCGCGCTGCAAGCAGGTCTGCAGCCCAATACGCTGGTGTCGGACGACCCGATCACGCTCTCGCCCGTCGGTTCCGGCGCCGGCACCGGTATTATCGCGCGCGAATACGGCAGCGCGCTGCGCGAGGAATATTACTGGTCGCCACGCAATGCCGACGGCGGCGCCGGCGGTGTGTTCACAATGCGGCGCGGACTGGAGAACTCGGTCAATGTCGTGACCGCGCACCTGCTCGACGGCGGCATCAGCGCCGATCCCGAGAAAAGTCTCGATGAAGTTTGCGCGACCGCGGTCGCGGCGAAAATCTACACCGATTGCGTCCGCTATTATCCGTTCGTGCTCGGCGCGCAGCCGGTGCGCATGATCGATCTTGCCGCCTTCTATGCGGCGGTCGCCAACGAAGGCGCGCTGCCCAAGCCCCACGCCATCGATTCGATCGAGGCGGACGGCCATACCGTGTTTCAATATCCGAACGCGCCGCTGCCCTTTATCGGAGCCGCCGACCGCACCTCCTTCTATCAGCTCAAGACCATGCTGCAGGGCGTGGTCGCGCGCGGCACCGCGCGTGCCATCGGCGGGCTGTCGCCCTACGTCGCCGGCAAGACCGGAACGACCGAAGACGCCGTCGACGGATGGTTCGTCGGCTTCACCAACGACATCACCATCGCCGTCTGGGTCGGTTACGACAACGGCGATGGCAAGCGCCGGTCGCTCGGCACCAATGCGACCGGTGCGCGCGTGGCGTTGCCGATTTTCGAGCCGATCCTGCAGGCCGTATGGGCGCAAGGCATCGCGCCCAAAGCGCCGCTGAGCGGGCCGTCGCCGGAGGCCAAGCGACACCTGGTCGATCTGCCGATCGACTATGTGAGCGGCAGCCGCATCGGCGGCAACCAATACGGCGGCCAATACAGCGGACAAGGCTTCATCGAGCATTTCCGGGTCGAAGCCGACGGCAAGGTCAATGAAACGCAGTATCAGCTTGTTTCGCATCAGGACGTCGATTCGCCCCGCTATGGCGAAGGAGAGTCCGGATCCGAGCAAGGCTGGGGCGCCTGGGGCTGGGGCGGCCGCGGGGGCGGGACCACCTACTATCAGGGCGCGCAGCAAGGTTACCAGCCGGCGCCGCAGCGACCAGTTGCCCGCGCGCCATTCCAGTTCCCGTGGTCCAATTGGGATGATCGGCGCGGCTTTTTTGGCGACCGGCAGTACTGAACCACAGACGACAGAAAGAGACCGCAATGTGGATACGGCACGCGATCGCGCTTGTCGCCCTGCTTGGAGCGTTGTCCGCCGCGCGCGCGGACGATTTCCGCATCGAGGAAGCGGGATCGCCGCCGAATTTGGATGTGGCGCGGATCAAGCCCGGCACGATCGCGTTCGGCGACGGAGCGGGCAGCGCCGCCGGCGCGGCGAATTTGATCGCGTTTGCCGAGTGGACGCGAACGCTCCCCGCCCAGAAGAAGTTTCTGTCGCTCTATCCCAGCTATTCCGAGCCGACGGTCACCAAGGCGCCGAGCCCGGACGCTCCTGCCGGTCCGGTTCTGGAAAGGCTCAACATGTATGTGGCGCAGGCGCGGTTCGTACTCGACCGGGCGCCGGGCTCGCTTAATCTTGCGCGCTACGTCTCGCTGCCGTTCCTGGAAAAGATCGATCCGGCGATCAAGCACAAGCTCATTGCCGCAACCGACATCGCCCCGCTCACCGACCCGCAGGGGACCGGCAACGCCAATCCCGACCGCAAGTGGTGCAGCGCGCGCGATCCGCTGATCTGCATCGAGTCGACCTACAAGCTCGAAGGCAAGATTCCGCTCGGCGTCATGCTGGTCAACAAGCTGCGCGATACCGCGAAGAAAGTTCCCGACCACATGGATTTCCAGGGCGAGCTGTCGGCGCTTTCGGCCGCGGATGTCGATCAGGCCGGGCTCAAGGAACTCACCGGCCTCGACACGCCGGTCGCCGGTGTGCTCGAGCAGAATATTTTCTACGTCAACCAGATCATGAAATTCGGCAAGCTCCTTGCCGTGTTTCAAAGCCATCCCACCGACGCCGACAAGACGGTCGTCACCGCCTACATGGTGTTGGCCATCGACGAAAGCGTGCTCGATAAGAAAAAGGATTTCGAGAAAGTGCCGGTGCTGCGCAATCTCGTGCCAGCGCAGGTGCTGATGGGGCAATCGTCGTTCAATTCCGGCGAATCGATCAGCGCCGGTTTGCCCAAATATGCGCGCAACGAGATCAGGACCATCGCCAATCTCTTGGCGGCCGATAAACCGTAGACTGCTCCGCTCGTGCCCGCGAACGCGGGGACCCAACTCCCAGCACGTGCCGCTGGATTGCCGCTTTCGCGGGAATGAGCGATTTGGACTATAATCGCCGCATGCCCGGAAGCTGGGAATTTTGGATCGACCGCGGCGGCACTTTCACCGACGTGATCGGCCGGCGGCCGGACGGCAAGCTCGTCACCCACAAGCTCCTCTCGGAAAATCCCGAGGCGTATGCGGACGCCGCCGTGGCGGGCATTCGCCGTCTGCTCGGGCTCGCGCCGGATGAGCCCATTCCGGCGGCGCAGGTCGGCGCGGTGAAGATGGGCACCACGGTGGCGACCAATGCGCTGCTTGAACGCAAGGGCGAGCGCACGCTGCTGCTCGTCACCAAAGGCTTCCGCGATGCGCTGCGTATCGGCTACCAGGCGCGGCCGAAGATTTTTGCCAAGCACATCGTCAAGCCGGACATGCTCTACGAGCGCGTCGCCGAAGTCGACGAACGCGTGCGCGCCGACGGCACGGTCGAGCGCGCGCCGGCTCTCGATGCGGTCCGCACCGAACTTGTGCGCGCCAAGGATGACGGCATCCGCGCGGTCGCCATCGTGCTGATCCACGCCTATCGTTACAGCGAGCACGAAAAGCAGATCGCCGCGCTCGCGCACGACATCGGCTTTGCGCAAATTTCCGCCAGCCACGAGGTTTCGCCGCTGATCAAGCTCGTCGGCCGCGGCGACACCACCGTTGTCGACGCTTATCTCTCGCCCATCCTGCGCCGCTATGTGGCGCAGGTGGCAAACGAGCTTAACGGCCAAAACAACGCCAGAGGCCAAACCGCCGCGCAGAATGCCAAGCTCATGTTCATGATGTCGTCGGGCGGGCTGACGGCGGCGGACTTGTTCCGCGGCAAGGACGCGATCCTGTCCGGCCCGGCCGGCGGGGTGGTCGGCATGGCCGAGACCGGCCGGCAAGCCGGCTTCGACCGGCTCATCGGCTTCGACATGGGCGGCACCTCGACCGACGTGTCGCATTTTGCCGGCGAATATGAGCGCACCTTCGAGACCGAGGTCGCCGGCGTGCGCATGCGCGCGCCGATGATGCTGATCCACACGGTGGCGGCCGGCGGCGGCTCGATCCTGCATTTCGACGGCGCGCGGTTTCGCGTCGGGCCGGATTCGGCCGGCGCCAATCCCGGGCCGGCATGCTACCGGCGCGGCGGCCCGCTGGCGGTCACCGACGCCAATGTCATGGTCGGCAAGCTCATTCCCGATTTCTTTCCCAAGATATTTGGGCCGCTGCAGAACGAACCGCTTGATGCCGACGCCGTGCGCTCGGCCTTCGCGACATTGGCGGAAGAGATCGGCGGTGGGCGCACGCGCGAGCAGGTCGCCGACGGCTTCATCAAGATCGCGGTCGAGAACATGGCGAACGCGATCAAGAAAATCTCGGTGCAGCGCGGCTATGACGTGACGCGCTACGCGCTCAATTGCTTCGGCGGCGCCGGCGGCCAGCATGCCTGCCTGGTCGCCGACGCGCTCGGCATGACGAGCGTGCTGATCCATCCGTTCTCGTCGCTTCTCTCCGCCTACGGGATGGGGCTTGCCGACATCCGCAGCGTCCGCCAGCAGGCGATCGAGGAGCCGTTCGGCGAGGACGTGCGCGCGACACTGGAAAACGCGGCGCGAAAGCTTGCCGTCGCGGCGGCCGAGGAAGTGGCGGGGCAGGGCGTCGCGCCGGAGAAGATCAAAATCCACGTCCGCGCGCATGTTCGCTATGCGGGCACGGACACGGCGCTGATTGTTGATGCCGGCACGCTTTCTTTTCCCTCCCCCCTTGTGGGGGAGGGTAGGGTGGGGGGTCGGGAGGTGACGCCAGTGAGTGGACGCACGCGCGTGCGCCAGTCTTCGCATCGACGACACCTCCCGACCCCCACCCCTAACCCCTCCCCACAGGGGGGAGGGGAACTGCCTGTTTCGTTGCAAAAAATAAAATCCGCCTTCGAGCGCGCGCATAAGGCGCGCTTCGGCTTCATCGACCGCAAGAAATCGCTCGTGCTCGAAGCCGTGTCGGTGGAAGCGGTCGGCGGCGGCGCCCGCTTCAGGGAGCAGGCGCAGAAGACGAAACGCGCGAAGCTTCCGGCGCCGGCGCGGCGCACGCGGTTTTTCTCCGGCGGCAAATGGCACCGCGCCTGCGTTTACACGCGCGACAGACTTTTGCCCGGCTACAAGGTCGCCGGGCCTTCGATCATCGTCGAACCGCATCAGACCGTGGTGGTCGAGGACGGCTGGCAAGCGGGGCTGACGGCAAAAAATCATCTCGTGCTGCGGCGGACCAAAAAGCTGGCGCGGCCGCGCGCCATCGGCACGCGCGCCGATCCGGTCATGCTGGAGGTGTTCAACAACCTGTTCATGTCGATCGCCGAGCAGATGGGCGTGGCGCTGCAGAACACCGCCTACTCGGTCAACATCAAGGAGCGGCTCGACTTCTCCTGCGCCGTCTTCGACGGCGACGGCTCGCTGGTCGCCAACGCCCCGCATATGCCGGTGCATCTCGGATCGATGGATCGCGCGGTCGAGACCATCATCCGCGAAAACAAGGGTAGGATTCGCGCGGGCGACGTCTACGCCATCAACGCGCCGTATAACGGCGGCACGCATCTTCCGGACATCACCGTCTGCACACCGGTCTTCGACGGACGCAAGATCCTGTTCTGGGTCGCCGCCCGCGGCCACCACGCCGATGTCGGCGGCATCTCGCCCGGCTCGATGTCGCCGAACGCGACCACGATCGGGCAGGAAGGCGTCTACATCGACAATTTCAAGCTCGTCGACCGCGGCCGTTTCCGCGAGAAGGAGATGTTCGCGCTATTGACCGGCGGCGAATATCCGGCGCGCAACCCGGTGCAGAACATCAACGATCTCAAGGCGCAGATCGCCGCCAACGAGAAAGGCGTGCGGGAACTGCGCAAAATGGTGCGCCATTTCACCCTGCCGGTGGTGCGCGCCTATATGCGGCACGTGCAGGACAATGCCGCCGAAAGCGTGCGCCGGGTCATCGACCGGCTGCACAATTCTTCGTTCACGGTCGAAATGGATCAAGGCACCGCGATCAAGGTGCGCATCGCCGTCGACAAGAAGAAACGCGAGGCGACGGTCGATTTCACCGGCACGAGCGGCCAGCAGCCGAACAACTTCAATGCGCCCGAGCCGGTGACCCGCGCCGCGGTGCTCTACGTCTTCCGCGTCATGGTCGACGACGATATCCCGATGAATGCCGGCTGCCTGCGCCCGATCCGCATCGTCATTCCGAAGAAATCGCTGCTGTCGCCGGAATTTCCCGCCGCCGTGGTGGCCGGCAATGTCGAAACCTCGCAGGAGGTGACCAATTGCCTGTTCGGCGCGCTCGGCGCCATGGCGGCGGCGCAGGGCACCATGAACAATCTCAATTTCGGCAATGCGCGCTATCAGTATTACGAGACCATCTGTTCCGGGTCGCCGGCCGGCCCCGGCTTCCCCGGCACCGACGCCGTGCACA
Organism: uncultured Alphaproteobacteria bacterium; assembly: GCA_963831135.1. GTDB lineage: Bacteria > Pseudomonadota > Alphaproteobacteria > Rhizobiales > Xanthobacteraceae > BOG-931. The sequence continues at coordinate 113,858 of CAWHPH010000044.1, read as the reverse complement.
CCCACATGACGAACACGCGGCTCACCGATCCGGAAGTGCTGGAATTCCGCTATCCCGTCCTGCTGGAAGATTTTCACATCCGCAAAGACTCCGGCGGGCGCGGGCAATGGAAAGCCGGCGACGGCATCCGCCGGACCATCCGCTTTTTGCAACAGATGGAATGCACGATTCTGTCCGGTCACCGCCGCGTGGCGCCATTCGGGCTCGCTGGCGGCGAGGACGGTCAGGTCGGCAGCAATGCGGTGCGAAGGAAGGACGGCCGCATCGAGGAGCTCAAAGGCTGCGACGCCACAATGCTCGATGCCGGCGAGGCGATCATCATCCAGACGCCGACCGCAGGCGGGTATGGGAAGCCGAGTGAAAAGCGCTGAGCATTCGATCCGCTCGTCCCCGCTCGGGGTTCCAGGATATCCATCGCAAGCTTGGGGCAACACACTGGATTCCCGCTTGCGCGGGAATGAGCGGAGGTTGTCGCTCGTATGCGAGCGTGGCGTAAATCAATGCGCTTCGGCTGCCGCCGCACCGATCATGGGCGGGCGGCGAAACAAAAAGACCAAAGCGGCGAAGGATGCAAACAACAGGCACAGCAGCAGGAACACGTCGGCGAAGGCCATGACCGTGCCCTGCATGCGCGCGAACAGAAAAAGCTGCTTGAGCGCCATGTTCTGCGCGTCCGAGCCGGGCATGCGGGCGGCGAAGCCGGTGAGCGCTTCCAGAACCGGGCGGCGCGCCCAGGTGATCGAATCGTGCAGCCGCGCCAGATGCAGATCGATGCGCCTGTCGAGCACGGTGTTGAGCCCGGCGAGGCCGACGGCGCCGCCGAGATTGCGGGTCAGGTTGAACAGCCCGGACGCATTCTTCAGCCGCTCGGGCGCCAGCGTGCCGAGCGAGATGTTGGTGATCGGCACGATCGCGAACATCATGCCGAAGCCGCGCAGCAATTGCGGCACGAAGAGCTGCCAGAACTCCCAATCTCTGGTCAGATAGGTCATTTGCCAATTGCTCAGCGCAACGACCGAAAATCCGAACGCCAGCATCAGCCGCGCGTCGACTTTGGTCATCAGCCGGCCGACCAGCGGCGCGGTCAGAAACATCGTGGCGCCGGAGACGAACAGGGTCTGGCCGATCATCAGTGCGTTGAAGCCGCGGATCTGCGCGAGATAGATCGGATAGAGATAGGTCAGGCCGTAAAGCCCGATGCCGAGCACGAATGAGAACATGCTGCCGACCGCAAAATTGCGGTCGGCGAATGCCCGCAGATCAACGATCGGCTGCCGCGCCGTGAGCACGCGCACGAAAAAGATCACCGCCGCGCTTGCGGAAATGACAGCGGCGGTGGCGACCGTCTGGTCCTCGAACCAATCGTAGCGCGGCCCATCTTCCAGCACGTATTCGAGCGTGCCCAGGAACAGCGCCATGAAGATGAGGCCGACCGAATCGAAGCGGTCGAACAGCGAGAAATTCGGCTGGTCGAAATCGATCAGCGTGATCGCCGCAATGGTCACCATGATGCCGGGCACGATATTGATGAAGAACAGCCAGTGCCACGACGCCAGATCGGTCAGGTAGCCGCCGACGGTCGGCCCGATGGTCGGCGCCAGCGTCGCCACAAGCCCGATGAGCGGCGTGACGATCGGCTGTTTCGAGCGCGGAAAGATGCTGTAGGCGGAGGCAAAGACCGCCGGCACCATGCCGCCGCCGATGAAGCCTTGCAGCGCGCGCCAGACGATCATCTGGCCCATGGTCGAGGTCAGCCCGCACATCAGGCTGGCGAAGGTGAAGCCGGCGGCGGCGCTCGCGAACATGATGCGCGTGCCGAGCGCGCGTGAGAGAAAGCCCGAGAGCGGAATGGCGACCACTTCCGCCATCAAATACGAAGTCTGCACCCAGGTGATCTCGTCGTTCGATGCGCCAAGCCCGGCTTGAATTTCGGAAAGCGACGCCGACACCACCTGGATGTCGAGGAACGCCATGAACATGCCGAAGCACATGGCGAGGAAGGCGATGACGCGGGCGGGATCGACGCGCTCGCTGGCGGCCGGCGCGGTTGCCCCGCCGCCCGCGGGCAGGGGTGTTGCGGCGGTGATGGTTGCGGCGTTGGCCATCGGCCGATCCTCCTTGCCCGATCCTCCTTGGGATCAGCGCGCGGAAGCGCTCTGCGTCTGCAGCGGCCTGCTGTTATCGGCGAAAGCACTCGCCTTGGTATCCACGCTCACCACCACCGACATGCCCGGGCGCAGCAGACCCTCGCGCGCGATCTCGCGCGGCACCTGGATGCGCACCGGCAGCCGCTGCACGATCTTGGTGAAATTGCCGGTCGCGTTGTCCGGCGGCAGCAGCGAGAACACCGCGCCGGAGGCCGGCGAGAAGCTTTCCACCGTGCCTTGGATCGCATGCTCGGGCAGCGCGTCGACCGCAATGGAAACCGGCTGTCCGGGCCGCAAGCGCGCGACCTGCGTCTCCTTGAAGTTGGCGGTCACGTAAACATCCTCGAGCGGAACGAGGCTCGCGAGCCGCTGGCCGGTCTGCACATAGTCGCCGGTCTGCACCGCGCGATTGCCGATCACGCCGTCGATCGGCGCGCGGATGACGGTGAAGGAGAGGTCGCGCTCGGCCTTGGCCAGCGCGGTCTTGAGCTCATCGAGCGTTGAGATCGCCTCCTGGCGCTGTCCCTTGAGCACGTCGACATTGGCGGTCGCGGAATCGATTGCGGCCTGTGCGCCCTGCACGCCGGCGACGGCCTGATCGCGATTGGCCTGTGCCTGCTCCTGCGATTGGCGGCTCGACCAGTCGCGCGCGACCAATGCGTTCTGGCGGTTGAGTTCCAGTTCCATGCGCCGGGCGGCGGCTTGCGCGGAGACAAGCTGCGTGCGCGCCTGCTCGACCGCGGCCTCCTGCGCGGTGATCTGGTGTGCCATGCGCGCCACCGTCGCCTCCTGGGTGGCGACTTTCCCGCGCGCAGAATCGACCGCCAGCCGATAATCGCCGTTGTCGATGGTGGCGATCACGTCGCCGGCATGGACGTAGGTATTGTCGGTGACCGGAACGCTGTCGAGATAGCCGGCCACCTTGGCGGCAAGCGTCGTGTTGTAGGCCTGCACATAGGCGTCGTCGGTGGTCACCATGAAGCGGCCGACGGTCAAATATTGGTAGCCGAACCAGCCGGCCGTACCGGCGGCCAGCATGACGATGGCGCCGAGCACGAGCTTGCGGCGGTTTGCGCGCGGCGGCCGCTGCGCGGCGGCCGCCGCGACGCCTGCGCCCGCGGCCATGCTGGGGACGTCTTGGCGCGCCGCGGGCGTGGGAGATGAGGCCGGCGCTTTTGCCTCGGCCGGTTGTTGGGGCTGCGCCAGATCGGTTTGGTTGATCGGCTGCGCTTCGGGCACCGCAGCGGCCCGAACTGGGGCTTGGCCGCCGTCCTTGTCCTGGTTGCGATACATGCGCCGCACTCCTCTGGTCGCCCGACCGGCACGGGCATGACCGAACCGTTCGGTCATTATTGGAAGAGGAAAGGCAAAAGTCAATATTGACCGAACCGTTCGGTCAATATATTTAAGCTTAGGAGTTTGTTGGTGATTGCCGGTTGTTGAGGCCGGTCTTCCTGCGGCAAACTGGCCAAAAGGTCCGAAACATGAGCGGATTAGCGATATTGGAGCGGCCGGCAGTGCCGGCGGATGAGGACAACGCCAAACGCCGTCAGATTATCGAGGGCGCCCGCGCGGTCTTTCTCGCCCAAGGCTTCGATGCCGCCAGCATGAATGACATCGCCCGCGCCGCCGGCGTCTCCAAGGGTACGCTCTATGTGTATTTCAAGCACAAGGAGCAATTGTTCGAAGCCATCGTCGAGGAGGAAAACCGAGCGCAGGCGGAAGGACTTTTCGATTTCGACCCGAACGATCACGACGTCGAGGCGGCGCTCACGCGGGCCGGTTTCGCCTACATCCGATTTCTCTGCCGTCCGGAAAAAGCGTCGGCGATCCGTACGGTGATCGCCATTGCCGAGCGCATGCCGGAGCTTGGACGGAAATTCTATGAGAGCGGGCCGGCCAAGGGCATCGCCAAGCTCGCCGCGTATATTGCGGCACAGGTCGAGGCCGGCGTTTTGGTGGTGGAGGACTGCGAAGTCGCCGCCGCGCAACTGATGGAAGCCTATCAGGCGATGCTGTTCAAATCGATGGTGTTCAACTTCGTGCGCGAGCCGAGCGAAGAGCAGATCGCGCGCGTCGTGCCGACCGCGGTGAAGGTTTTTCTCGCCGCCTATCGCGCCCCGGACGCTCGCTGAAGCGTCAGCCGCCGGACTTGCCCAGCACGAAATCCAGCAGTCCTTGAAAATCGTTGGACGTGCCGTCGGCCTTTGGCCCCAACTCTTCCGCCGGCACGTTGAAGCGGTTCACCCAGAAAGTCGGGTAGCCGAAGCTCTTGGCGCCATAGGCGTCCCAGGCGCCGAAAGCGGCGAAGACGATCTCGTCCTTTCTCAGTTTCAATCTCTCCATTCCGAGCGCGTAGGCGCGCGGATCGGGCTTGTATGTGCCGTTGACCTCCGTGCTCAGCAACGCGTCGAAGAGATCGGTGATGCCGGCGTGATCGGCATTGGCGCGCAGCATTCTTCCGCTGAAATTCGCAATCGTGATGATGCGCACGCCGGCCGCTTTCAGCTTCCGCAGTCCCGCGGCGGCGTCAGGCCATGGGCGCAGCGTAAGATACGAGTTCAGAAGGCGTTGGCGCACCTCCGGCGTGAGTTCAAGACGCATCGCCTCGGCCGCGTAGACGAGCGCATCCTCGGTCACCGCGAAAAAATCGGCATAGCGGCCGGTGATTGAACGCAGGAAGCAATATTCGAACTGCTTCGCGCGCCAGATTTTGGTGAACTCGACGCCTTTGCCGGGAAACGCCTTCTCAACCTCTGGGATCACCGAGTTGGCATCGAAAATGACGAAATAGTCGAACGCGACGGCTTTGAAGCGCGGCACGGATTGTCCCTGCGCGTGGCCCGCAATGCTCACAAGCGACAAACATAGAGCGATCGCCAGGCCTTTGACAGACGAGGACAGCGTCATGGCTCACCTCAGCGGCGCTTCTTGTGGCGGGGCGACGGTCGTTGGCTTCTGTGCCGGCCGTCGCGAAATCGAATAGCGCATGTCGGCCGTGCTGCCTTGCCAGAAAAATGTGTAGTCGATGTTGATCGTGCCGCCGTCCGACAGCGGCAGCACGACATTGCAGACGACTTGTTGTTTGCCGCTCGACATCGTCTTGATCGGCTCGTCGTGCAGCGGCCCGACCTTGAGCTGATCGAGAACGCCGGCAAGCGTCGACTTGGCGCGCGAGGAATCGCATTCCGGCAAGCTGAAACGCTCCTGCACGCCGCGATAGATCAAGACCGCGGCAAAGGCGAGCGCCGGAATTCCGATCAGGCGGAACAGCCATCGGCTGGAATTGTTGGGCGGCGGCGCGGCCGCGGGGCCGGCCAGCGCCTGGAGCGAAGCGGCGGGCGGGCGTCGGGGGAGGGGTCGTTCGCAGCCATCCGTGCCCGCTCACTCGGCTTTGACGATCGCTTCCGTCATCTTCTTGGCGTCGCCGAGCAGCATCATGGTGTTGTCGCGATAGAACAGCGGATTGTCGATGCCGGCATAGCCGGAGGCGAGCGAGCGCTTGCTGAACATCACCGTGCCGGCTTTCCACACCTGCAGCACCGGCATGCCGTAGATCGGCGACTTCGGATCGTCTTCGGCGGCGGGATTGGTGACGTCGTTGGCGCCGATCACATAGGCGACGTCGGCCTGCGCGAATTCCGAATTGATGTCCTCGAGCTCGAACACTTCGTCGTAGGGCACGTTGGCTTCGGCCAGCAGCACGTTCATGTGGCCGGGCATGCGGCCGGCGACCGGATGAATGGCATATTTGACTTCGACGCCGTGCGCTTTGAGCTTGTCGGCCATCTCGCGCAAAGCATGCTGGGCCTGCGCCACCGCCATGCCGTAACCCGGCACGATGATGACCTTCGAGGAATTTTTCAGCAGATAAGCCGCGTCCTCCGCCGAGCCGATCTTCACCGGCCGGTTCTCCGCCGCGCCGCTCGGGCCGGCGACCTCGCCGCCGAAGCCGCCGAGAATGACCGAGATGAACGAGCGGTTCATGCCCCTGCACATGATGTAGGACAGGATCGCGCCCGAGGAGCCGACCAGCGCGCCGGTGATGATCAGCGCCGAGTTGCCGAGCGTGAAGCCGATGCCGGCGGCCGCCCAGCCGGAATACGAATTGAGCATCGAGATCACGACCGGCATGTCGGCGCCGCCGATCGGCACGATGATGAGCACGCCGAGCAAAAACGAGATCGCCGCGATCAGCCAGAACGTGATGTAGTGCTGCGATTCGAAGAACCAGATGATCAGCGCGACAAGCGCGATGCCAAGGGCGATGTTGATGGCATGCCGTGCCGGCAGGATGATCGGCTTGCCGCTCATCCGCCCGGAAAGCTTGAGGAACGCGATCACCGAGCCGGTGAAGGTGACGGCGCCGATGGCGACGCCGAGCGACATCTCGATCAGGCTCTGGCCGTGGATCGCGCCTTCGAAGCCGATGTCGAAGGCGGCTGGCGCGTAGAGCGCGCCGGCGGCGACCAGCACCGCGGCCATGCCGACCAGCGAGTGGAAGGCGGCCACCAGTTCCGGCATCGAGGTCATCGGCACGCGCCGCGCGATCACCGCGCCGGCGCCGCCGCCGATGGCGACCGCGACGATCACCAGCAGCCAGGCGCCGAGCCCCGCCGGCGGATGCGCCGCAAGCGTGGTGGCGACCGCGATCGCCATGCCGATGATGCCGAACAGATTGCCGCGCCGGCTGGTGTCGGGATGCGACAGCCCGCGCAGCGCCAGGATGAAGAGAACGCCTGCGACCAGATAAGCCAGCGCGGCGAGATCAGCGCTCATGAACAGCTCTCCGCCCGCGCGGTCCACTCTTTTCCCTCTCCCACTAGCGAAGAGGTGAAGGAGACAGCAGCTCTGTCCGGCATCATCGCTTCTGTTTCCTCTGGAACATCGCCAGCATGCGCTGCGTCACCAGAAAGCCGCCGAAAATGTTCACCGAGGCGAAGATCAGCGCGACGAAGCCGAAGGCGCGCGCCCAGATCGGCCCGGAATCGTTGGCCACGAGCGCAACGCCGACCGCCAGCAGCGCGCCGACCACAATCACCGAGGAGATGGCGTTGGTCACCGACATGAGCGGCGTATGCAGCGCTGGCGTGACCGACCACACGACGTAATAGCCGACGAACACCGCGAGCACGAAGATCGACAACCGGAACACGAAGGGGTCGACCGTGTCGGTCACCGCATGGATGGCGCCGTCGCTCGCGGTCGAAATGATGTCGAGCTGGGCGAGGACCGAGAGCGTCACCATGCTGGCCTCCTTGTTCTCTATGCCGCGCTTTTCGGCTTGAAGTTCAGATGAACGACCGCGCCGTCGCGCGTGAGCGCCGTCGCCTTGACGATGTCGTCGTCCCAATTGATCGCCAACGCCTTGGTCTTTTTGTCGATCAGGTTTTCGAGGAAGGCGAGGAGATTTTTGGCATAGAGGCTCGAGGCCGTGGCCGCGAGCCGACCCGGCACATTGCCATAGCCGACGATCTTGACGCCGCCGGTTTCGGTCACCGCATCGGTCTTGACGCCTTCGACATTGCCGCCGCGCTCGACCGCAAGGTCGACGATCACCGAGCCGGGCCGCATCGACGCCACCATCTCCTTGGAGATCAGGCGCGGCGCCGGACGGCCGGGAATGAGCGCGGTGGTGATGACGATGTCCTGCTTCTTGACATGCTCGGCGACGAGCGCGGCCTGTTTCGCCTGGTATTCCTTGGACATTTCCTTGGCGTAGCCGCCGGCGGTTTCCGCCGCCTTGAATTCCTCGTCCTCGACCGCGATGAATTTGGCGCCGAGGCTTTCCACCTGCTCCTTTGCCGCCGGCCGCACGTCCGTTGCGGTCACGACCGCGCCGAGCCGCCGGGCGGTCGCGATCGCTTGCAGCCCGGCGACGCCGGCGCCCATGACAAAGACTTTGGTGGCAGGCACGGTGCCGGCTGCGGTCATCATCATCGGCAGCGCGCGGCCATATTCGGCGGCGGCATCGATCACCGCGCGATAGCCGGCGAGATTAGCCTGACTTGAAAGAACGTCCATCACCTGCGCGCGCGTGATGCGCGGGAGAAGCTCCATCGCAAACGTGGTGAGACCGGCATCGGCGAGCGCGCGCAACGCATCCTCATGGCCGTAAGGGTCCATAATGGCGATGACGATCGCGCCGCGCTTATAGCGCGAAAGCTCCGCCGCCTGCGGCCGCCGCACCTTCAGCACCACATCGGCGCCGTTCAGCGCGTCGGCGGTCACCGTCGCACCGGCCGCCGTATAGTCCGTATCGAGTATGCCGGATTTTACCCCGGCGCCCGGCTCGACGGCGACGTCGGCCCCGAGCGCAATGATCTTCTTGATGGTTTCGGGCGTTGCGGCGACCCGCGGCTCACCCGCATCGACCTCGGCAGCAACCGCAACTTTCATAATTCCTCCGACGGCTGCATCCGTGCGTGGTCGGGCCGATACGACTCGTTATTGATTGCCGCCGGCCCGCTCGATACCCCGCGGACGGCGGCGCGCCTCGAATCAGGCGAGGAAAATAGCCAGCAGGATCACAATGACAACGACAACCGCGAGAACGCCTTTCACAAGATGGATGAAATTGCGATAGGTCTGCTCATGGGTGGCATAATCGTTGCCCGTGGCAGTTGCGTACTCGAGTTCACCATGGTCGGCCATCGCGTTTCTCCAACCTTGCGCGGTCGGTCGCGGACTTAGCGTAATTGCGCGCCTAGAGCAACGGGAAGTAGACGGTTAGGAGGCGTCCAAGGATTGGTTCGACCCTTCGGCGCGCCTTCCGCCAAGGCTCACGAGGCCGTGTGGGCTTCCTATAGCGGCTCGCCGGCCCGTCCACCGGTCAGACATTTACACTCATCTGCTTGCGCCGGCCCGCTTGACCTTCGACTTGCGCCGCAGCGTATGACATTAATCACCTGGATGGGGGAAGCCGTGTCCGATCGCAGACGCATGCAGCCAAGCGGCCGCGCCAGACGCAAATGCATCGTCCTGCTGCTGATTGTCGCAACGATCACAGCCTGTGCGATCGCGGCTCAGGCGATATCGCAATACTTGGAGGTATCGTTCGGGCTCGCGATGTTGGGCACCATGCTCGGCGCGTACGGGGCATTGTCTCTCGCCGTCGTCCTGTTGCGACGCCGGCTGGTCGCCCGACTGAATCACCTGCCTCCCGCCATGCAGGCCGCTTGGCGGAGCATCGATCCGGTCGTTCAGTACGAATTGGCAACTGCTCCCGCCGACGGCCGCGTGTCGGCGCGGACAGCTACCCATGTCGGGGTGATCCTGATCAACGGACCGCTGATCCCGCTGATGGTCGGGCCGCTCTTCATCGGCCGATGGTTGCTCGGAGGCATCGTGCCGGTTGCGAGCGTGGCGTTGCTCCTCCTCGGCTTCGCGCTCGCTTGGACCTGGTGGTCGGTCGGCGTGACGCTGTGGCGTGACTGGGGAGCGCGGCGCGGTGTTGATCGCGGCGAATTGCAATACCGCGGACAGAACGCGAGTCTGTTATGGCCGCCTGGGCACTTCTTCGAAAGGACGGAGCTCGGCAACATCCTCAAACGTTGGCGGCGGTCGCGCTCCTGAGGGCGAGCTGCGCGCAATGGCGGGTCCCGCTACTCCGCCCAGAGCGGCTCGGGCAAGCACATCAGGTGATGACGGCGCTCGGCGGACAGGACCGTGTTGGCAACCAGGACGGTCACGGTCATCGGGCCGACGCCGCTGGGAAGAGGGGTGAGTACGTTACATATCCAAGACCAGGCGCTCGCTCTTGCACCCGGCGCAGCAGATCATGACCTTCTCGTTCGACGCCTGCTCTTCTTCGCTGAGCACCGAATCGCGGTGCTCGGGAATGCCGGAAATGACGCGGGTCACGCACTCGCCGCAGATGCCGAGCTCGCAGGAATAGTCGACGTCGATGCCAGCCTCATAAAGCACTTCGAGAATCTTCTTGCCTTCGGGGATGTAGTATTCCTCGCCGGAGCGGGCGAGCTCGACCCAGAAGCCGCCGCTCGTCGCCGCCTCGGCTTTGGGCGTGAAATATTCGACATGCACATTGTGCTTCGGCCGGCTCGCCGCGGCGGCTTCGAATGCCGTCAGCATCGGGTTGGGACCGCAGCAATAAAAATGCGCGTCGGCCGGTGCTTTGGCGATGGCCGCGGCAAGGTCGAGGAACTGCCCGTTCGCCTCGTCGTCGAAATGCAGGTGAGCGCGTTCCGCGCCGAGCTTCTCGATGGTGGCGAGGAACGCCATGTCGGCGCGCGAGCGGCACGAATAGTGGATTTCCCACGAACGGTTTTGCGCCATGAGCTCTTGCGCCATGCACCAGACCGGCGTGATGCCGATGCCGCCGGCGAACAGCACGACATGCCCGGCATTCTCCACCAACGGGAAATTGTTGCGCGGCGCGCTGATCTTCAGCGCGTCTCCCACTTTCAGGTCGTCGAAGATGTAGCGCGAGCCGCCGCGGCTGGCGGCGTCGAGCTTGATGGCGACGACATAACGATCGGGATCGGCGCTGGGATTGAGCAGCGAGAATTGCCGGATCAGCCCGTTCGGCAGATGGATGTCGATATGCGCGCCCGGCTTGTAGGCCGGAAGCTTGCCGCCGTCGGGACGGCGGAACGTGTAGACATTGGTGTCGCGGGCGACGTTCTCCACGTCGGCGAGCGCCACGTCGATCAGCGCGTGGCGGGTGGTTTCGGCTTGGGCCGAGGCAGCGGGTGCTGGTGCGGTCATCGTGTTCATGCGCGCATAGATAGGCGGGTCAGGGGAGGTTCCGCAATATGTTGTTTGCGGGCTTGGAACTCGCTGGGATCAGGTCTGGAAACGTTCTTAAGACCGCTTCCTCGGTCGATCTGTCGGCAAACCAACAACGTTAAAGCCAGGCGTGAAACACCAGGCTCGAAACCTAGGCTTAAAGCTTAGGCTTGGCGGATTGCTGCGATCGGTTGCGCCTTGCCTGCCGCTTCCTTCGCGTGGTCCGCAAAAACGCGGCCGATCATCACGACGACCGGCCCGGATGGGGCCTCAGCCGCGACCAGCGCCGGAAGGTCGGCGATGCCCCCGGCAATCGTGTGTTCCTCGGCGCGGGTGGCGTGTGCGACAGCGACCGCAGGCGTTGCCGGATCCAGTCCCGCCGCGCAGGCTTTCGCCACCAAAGCCGGCAGCGTCTTGACCGGCATATAGACCACCGTCGTCACCGCCGGATCGGCGAGGCTTTTCCAGTCGATATCGCCGGGCAGCTCGCCGTCGCGGCCGTGGCCGGTGATGTATTGCACGCGGCGCGCTTCGCCGCGCCGCGTCAGCGACACCTTGAGGCGCCCGGCGGCCGCTTGCGCAGCCGTGACGCCAGGTACGACCTCGACCGCGATGCCGGCCGCGCGGCAGGCGGCGATCTCCTCGTCGGCGCGGCCGAAAATCATCGGGTCGCCGCCCTTCAATCGCACCACGCGCCGTCCGGCCTTGGCGAGCGAGACCATCAACATGTTGATGTCGTCCTGCTTGCACGACGGCGCATGCCCGGTCTTGCCGACCAGCATTTTCTTTGCTTCACGGCGCGCGAAATCGAGAATCTCCGCCGACACGAGATGATCGAACAAAATCACGTCGGCCGATTGCAGCGCGCGCATCGCGCGCAGCGTCAACAGCTCCGGATCGCCCGGGCCGGCGCCGACAAGAATAACGGAGCCTGCTTGCGCCGCTTCGTCCAGCGTGAGCAGCGCCGCGAAGTCGGATTCCGTCGGGGGGCTGTTCGGCTCGGCGACCGCCCGCTCGGCGAATTTCTCCCAAACATTGCGCCGCCCGCGGAATGAAAGAGCGAGCGCCTGCACGCGTGGCCGCCATGTCCGCGCCGCGTCCGCCCAGTGCGCAAAACCTTTGGGGATGAGCGCTTCGATCTTGGCGCGGATCGCCTGGCCGAAGACCGGCGCCGCGCCGTCGGTCGAAATCCCGATCACGAGCGGGGAACGGTTGACGATCGCGCCGAAGGCAAAATCGCAGAAGGCGGGACGGTCGATCACATTGACCGGTACGCCGGCCGCGCGCGCCGCGGCGGCGAAGTGCGCGGCGTCGTCATCGTCGGCGCATTCGGCAACCGCGATGGCAGCGCCGGCCAGATCGGCCGCGCGCCAGGCCCGCTCGTGAACAATGACGGTGCCCCCAGGCGGCGCTGCCGCGAGCGCTCGCATGTCCCCGCCCGGTTCCGGGGCGAAAACACCGACCGCCGCCCCGGCGGCTGAAAGGAGTTCAGCTTTCCAGGTTGCCGCTTGCCCGCCGCCGGCAACGACGGCGCGCTTACCCTCGAGCGCAAAGAAAGCCGGCAGCCGCGACAGGCGGCCCATGCGCGTTGTCTGCATTTCAGTGGGTAAGCGGCTCATGCGGATATCCTCGGCACTCCCTGGCACTTAGAATTTTCTACTCCTATCGGCAATAACCGTGCCGCATTTTGGAATTTCATGGTGACTTTCGGCGCTCACGCAGGAGAAATCGCTCGCCTCTCCCCGCGCGCTGCAAAATTCTACTTCCGGCCACGTACCGGCGGGCTCGGGCTCTTTTCATTCAAGTGCCGTGCCAGCCCGCGGCGCCGGAACGCCCGTTCAAAAACTTGTTCAAAAACTTGTTCAAGAACTTGGCGGGCGCCCGACGGGGATACCGCCGGGCGCCCTTAAGTTCACGTCAGCCAGTCTATAAGCCGGGTTCTGGATGGCCTGCGGGCAAGCCCGCAAGCGTGACGGCCATTCCTCTAGGACGCCGGTTGCCCGGCGCCTCCAGCAACCTACCCGGACGGCGGTTCTAGACAGGACCTGAGGCCACAGCGCTCGCGCGCAAAAACCTCGTGCCGTCCCTATTCGGTCTTGCTCCCGGTGGGGTTTACCCTGCCACCGGCGTCGCCGCCGGCGCGGTGCGCTCTTACCGCACCTTTTCACCCTTGCCGCGGCAAACGCTACGCGCCGCGGCGGTATGTTCTCTGTGGCACTTTCCCTAGGCTCGCGCCCGCCGGACGTTATCCGGCACCGCTTGTCCATGGAGCCCGGACTTTCCTCCCCGGCAACCTTTCGGTTTTGCCGGAGCGGCCGTCCGACCGACTGACCGAAAGAGGGATGGGGAGGCGCGGGCGTCCCGTCAAGAGGCAAGCCGCGCGAAGTCGCGCGCGCGGGCCGCCATCGTGCGCACCCGGCCGCGATGCGCAAGCAGGTCCTGCAGCGTGGCGCGCGTCGATTCATCGACCATGCCGTCCACCCGTTGCGGACGGAAATGACGTTGAAAAGCTTTCACCACGTCATGGGTGACAGAATTGTAGTTGCCGCTGATCGTGATGCCGTAGCCGTATTGGCTGAGTAGATTTTGAATCGACGCAACCGCGTCGCCACGATCGCCGCGCGTGAGCATCTTGCCGCCCTCGGCGATCGGGGCGGCAGAAACCCAATGACCGACCCCCGAATCCCAGAGCGTCCGCCAGGGAAATTTCTCGCCCGGATCCTGCTTGCGCGACGGCGCGACATCGGAATGCGCCAGCACGCGCTCCGGCCGAATGGTGTTGCGCGTCTGGATGCCGCGGCACAACGCGGTCACCGCCGCGATCTGGCGTTTGGGAAAATCGGGATAGCCAAAGTCGTGACCGGGATTGGCGATCTCGATGCCGATCGAGCAGGAATTGATATCGGTCTCGCCCGCCCAGAACGAAACCCCGGCGTGCCAGGCGCGGCGGCTCTCCGGTACCATCTGGATCACGCGGCCGTCTTCAAGCACGAGATAATGCGCGGATACTTCGCTGCCCGGCTGCGCACAAACGATCGAGCGCCACGGCTGCATCGACCATGCCGGTATAGTGGAGCAGGACCATATCGGGCCGCATGCCGTTCCGGCGCTCGCCGTGATTGGGCGAAGGCCGCACTTCGGCAACGACGCAGGATTCCGCTGGAAACTCGCTGCGCAACATAAGCCTGACATTAGGTCGCGCGGCTTGGCCTACAAGGCGAATTCCGGGTCCAGGTTAACGAAATTGTGGAAAAAATCGGGCACGTGGCCCGCCGGCAACAAACCGACAACGAATATGTGCCGGAAACCGGCCCCGCCGAGGCTTGGCGGCTCGGCCAAGGCGCCAATGGGCGCCGGCCGGGGGGCCGGTCGTTAACGCTGATATCTTCAACTCTTCCTTAAGTTTACCTGTCGCTAATCCGAGATCGGCACCCGTATCGCGTTGCAGGCGCCGTGTTCATTGACGCCCATATAGACCCGATGAGAGCCCAGCTGAGAGCCCAGCTTGCCCCATACATTGTCCAGATGGTCAGGCCGGGCGCAGATCAAGCCGCGGTGGCGTTCCAGCCGCAAGGCGACACTTTGGGCACAAATTTTTGGCGCACAAATTTTTGGCGCGCAAATTTTTGGAGCACAAACATGATGGCGGGCGGCGACAGCCCGGCTGTCGCTGCCGGATCGGCGCGTCACATTCCGGTGCTTGTCGGCCGCGTTGTCGAATGGCTCGCGGTGCGTGACGGCGGTGTCTATGTCGACGCCACTTTCGGAGCCGGCGGATATACCCGGGCCATTCTGCAAACGGCGGGCGCACGCGTGATCGGCATCGATCGCGATCAAGGTGCGGTCGCCCGCGGGGCCGATCTGGTCGCGCACGCGCAAGGCCGGCTCGAATTGGTCGAGGACCGGTTCGCCAACTTGCAATCGATTGCCGGCGATGCGGCGGTCGACGGCGTCGTCTTCGATCTTGGCGTGTCGTCGATGCAGCTCGATCAAGCGGAGCGCGGATTCTCGTTCCGGCTCGATGGGCCTCTCGACATGCGCATGGGACACGACGGCCCGAGCGCAGCCGACATTGTCGCGCGCGCAAGCGAGCGCGATCTTGGCGCAATTATCGCCACGCTCGGTGAGGAACGATACGCCCGCGCGGTCGCCCGCGCCGTCGTGAAAGCGCGCAATGAAAATGCGATCGAGACCACGCGGGCGCTCGCCGACATTGTCGCGCGCGTCGTGCATGCGCGCGACACCGCGATCCATCCGGCAACGCGCACCTTTCAGGCGCTGCGCATCTTCGTCAACGAGGAGCTTGCAGAACTGGCCCATGGGCTCGCCGCCGCCGAGCGCGTGCTCAAGCCGGCAGGCCGGCTTGTCGTCGTGTCCTTCCACTCGCTGGAAGACCGCATCGTCAAGAATTTCCTCGGCGAACGCGGCCGCGCGCCGGCTTATTCGCGGCATCAGCCGGAAATGACCGTTGCTCCGCCGACCTTCCGCTTGCTGACGCGAAAGCCGGAAACGCCGGACGAGGCGGAGATCGCGGTCAACCCGCGTGCGCGGTCGGCGAAGCTCCGCGCCGCCGAACGCACCGCGGCCTCTGCGCGCAACACGCCGGTCGAGGCGCTGTTGCCGCGGCTGCCGTCGCTTGCCGATGTGCTGCGGGGGCGCGCATGATTTTGCGCATTCTCAATTTCGTCGTCATCGGCGCGCTCATCTTCGCCGCGGCCTACGTCTATCGCATCAAATTCAATTCCACCCTTCAGGCGGAACGGCTCGCCAGGATTCGCAGCGAAGTGCGCCGCGAGCGCGACGCCATCGCGGCGCTGCGCGCTGAATGGGGCGAACTCGAAAATCCCACGCGCATCGAGGCGCTGACCAAACGCTATTTGCACCTCAAGCCGGTCGCGCCGACGCAATTCGACAAATTCAACGCGCTGCCGGAACGGCCGCCGCAACTGGTCAGTCCTGACAGCGCCGATCCAATCGGCGAGGTCATCGAAAATTTCGAAGAGTCGACATCGGTGACCGGAAGCATTTGGCCGCCGTCACCGGCGCCGTCGCCGACCCGGCGGGCTGCCGGGGATCGCAGCCGTGCAGCAACGCCGGCAGGGGGTGCCGGCGCCGCCCCCGACGTGGTGGCGCCCGCGCCCAAATCCGGGCGGCTTGACCGATGAGTGCGATGGCTCCCACCGACGCACTGCCGCTGGAAGAGGCGCGCGCACAGCCGCCGGAAGAAGCGTTCGCACAGCCGTCGGCGGAGGCACCCGCAGAGCCGCCGGCGGAACCCCAGCCAAATCTGCCAGCGGTAGCGCCGCGAAAGCCGCCGGCGGAGCCGTGGCGGCGCCGGCTGGTGCGCGCGGTCCTCTATGGCAGCAATATCGATCGCAGCGCCAAGGCGCGCGCGCGGGTCGGGCTTGCGATCGTCGCTTTCGCCGCGGTCTATTGCGTCATCGCGCTGCGGCTGATCGCCTTTGGCATCGTGTCCGACAGCCGCAGCGCACATCGGGTCGGCGGCGGCGACGCCATCGCCACGGCGCGTCCGGACATTCTTGACCGTAACGGCGAGGTGCTGGCCACCGATGTGCGCGTGCCCTCGCTCTATGCCGAACCGCGCCGGCTGATCGATGTGGATGAGGCGGTGGAGCTTCTCACCGCCGATCTGCCCGACATCGATGCCAATGAGCTGCGCGAGCGGCTCTCCTCGAAACGCGGCTTTGTCTGGCTCAAGCGCGACATCACGCCGGAGCAGCAGCGCGCAATCTATCATCAGGGCCTGCCCGGCATCGGCTTTCTCAACGAGAACAAGCGCGACTATCCGAGCGGGCCCGAAGTCTCGCATGTCATCGGGCACGTCAATATCGACAATCAGGGCATCGCCGGCATGGAGAAGTGGCTCGACGGCCACGGCCTTGCCGCTTTGCACATGGCGGGTCTTGCCACCGACCGCTTGCAAAATCCGGTCGAGCTTTCGGTCGATCTGCGCGTGCAGCACGCGTTGCGCGACGAGCTCGTCGCCGCCCGCGCCAAATTCAAGGCGCTCGCCACCGCCGGCATCGTGCTCGACGTGCGCACCGGTGAGGTCGTCGCCATGGTGTCGGAGCCGGACTACAATCCGAACAATCCGCACGAGGCGCTGGATCCGACCCGCATCAACCGGCTGACCACCGGCGTGTTCGAGATGGGCTCGACCTTCAAGGCCTTCACCATCGCCATGGCGCTTGATTCCGGGAAGGTTACACTCAAATCGTCATTCGATGCGCGAATGCCGCTGCGCTTCGGCAAATTCGACATCCACGATTTCCACGCGCAGAATCGCGTGCTCACGGTCCCGGAAATCTTCACTTATTCGTCGAATATCGGCGCCGCGCGCGCCGCTCTTGCGGTCGGCGTGGAGGCGCACAAGGCGTTCCTGAAAAAGATGGGTCAGCTCGATCGGCTGCGCACCGAATTGCCGGAGAGCGCCGAACCGATCGTGCCCAAGCGTTGGGGCGAATTGAACACGATCACCATCGCCTTCGGCCACGGTCTCTCGGTCGCGCCGCTCCAGGCCGTGATGGGCACGGCAGCCCTGGTGAACGGCGGCATTCTCATTCCGCCTACTTTCCTCAGACGATCGCAGGCCGAGGCGGCCGCGCTCGGCAAACGCGTGATCAAGCCGGAAACCTCGGAGATGATGCGTTATCTGATGCGGCTGAACGTGGAAAAGGGCACCGCCGAGAAGGCCGAGGTCAAAGGCTATTATATCGGCGGCAAGACCGGCACCGCCGACAAGGTCGTCAACGGCCACTATTCGAAAACCAAGGTGCTGACCGATTTCATAGCGGTGCTGCCGGCCGACCAGCCCAAATATGTGCTGCTGGTCATGATCGACGATCCGCAGGTTCTTCCGGAGACGCACGGCTTCAACACCTCCGGCTGGAATGCGGTGCCGGTCGGCGGCGCCGTGGTCGCGCGCATCGCGCCGCTTCTCGGCATCGAGCCGCGCATGGATCTGCCGACCGCCGATCGGCTGATACTGGCCTCCGTCAAGGAAAGCAGGTAAGGCGGGACTGGGTTAGAGCCCGGTCGCTTCGGCCAGATCGAATTTTGCTCTAACATCTTGGTGGAGCATGATCTTTTCCGGAGCGGGCTTTTTCGGGATCATGCTCTAGTGCGGTGGATTTGAAGTTCCTAAGATCAAGCGGCAAGCTCGGATAGGAACTTCAAATCCGGAAACCGCACTGGAATCATAGATTGCTGGTGTCCCTTTGATTCCGAAGTCGCATAAGAACGTGCCGCAACCTTTTGCGAACTTCGGAATCGGGACACCAGGCGGGCCGCCATGAAGCTTCGCGAAATTCTGCCCCCGGACGCCACAATTGAGACCGGCAGCCCCGATCTCGATGTGTGCGGCGTATCGGCGGATTCGCGTGCGGTCAAAAGCGGCGACATCTTCGTTGCGATTGAAGGCGGCAAGACCGACGGCCTGAAATTTATCGGGCCGGCGTTGGCGGCGGGCGCAGCGGCGATCCTCGCGCAACGGCGGCCGGAGGCGCCGCTGCCCGCGGGTATAGCCTTTGTGCGCGTCGGCAATGCGCGGCGCGCGCTGGCGCTGATCGCGGCCGGGTTTTTTGCCCGCCAGCCGCAAACCATCGCCGCCGTCACCGGCACGAGCGGCAAAACCTCCGTTGCCGCGTTCACGCGGCAGATCTGGACGGCACTCGGCCATCGCGCCGCGAGCATTGGCACGATCGGCATCGTCTCGCCGTACGGCGAGACTTACGGATCGCTGACCACGCCGGATCCGGTCGCGCTGCATCGATCGCTCGCCGCGCTCGCCGGCGAGGGTGTCACGCATCTCGCGATCGAGGCGTCCTCGCACGGGCTCGATCAATATCGTCTTGACGGCTTGCGCATCGCGGCGGCGGCATTCACCAATCTCTCGCGCGATCATCTCGATTATCATCCGACGCTGGAGGCTTATCTCGCCGCCAAGCTCCGGTTGTTCGAAGCGCTGGTCGAACCCGGCGGCGCCGCCGTCATCGATGTCGACCATGAACATGCCGAACAGGTCGTGGCCGCCGCCAAAGCGCGCGGTTTGCGGCTCATCACCGTCGGCCGCAACGGCAGCGATATTCGCCTTGTCGAATCCGTGATGGACGGCTTTGTGCAGACGCTGCGCATCGCGCATGCCGGCAAGGACTTCCAGGTGCGCTTGCCGCTGGTCGGCGAATTTCAGGTCGAGAACGCGCTCCTCGCCGCCGGGCTTGCCATCGCCACCAGCGGCGATGCGGCCGCGGTGTTCGGCGCGCTCGCGCATCTCGTCGGCGCCAAGGGCCGGCTGGAACTCGTCGGCGTCAGAAGCGGCGCGCCGATCTTCATCGATTACGCGCATAAGCCGGACGCGCTCGCCAAAGCGCTCGATGCGCTTCGGCCCGCCGCGAGTGGCCGGCTTGTCGTGGTGTTCGGCGCCGGCGGCGACCGCGATCGCGGCAAGCGGCCGCTGATGGGCGCCCTCGCCGCCGCCAAAGCCGACCGGGTGATCGTCACCGATGATAATCCGCGCAGCGAGGAACCGGCCGCCATTCGCGCCGCCATCCTCGCTGCCGCGCCCGGCGCGCGCGAAATCGGCGACCGGCGCGAAGCGATCCGCTCGGCGATCGACGATTTGCGCTCGGGCGATGTTCTTTTGATCGCCGGCAAGGGCCATGAAACCGGCCAAATCATCGGCGACCGGGTAACACCGTTCAGCGATCACGAGGCGGTCGCCGCGGCATTGAAGGAGCTTGCCGCATGAGCGCGCGCGCGCTGTGGACCGTCGATGACATGGCGGCGGCGATGGGCGCCGAACGGCAGGGTGCGCTGCCCGCCACCATATCCGGCCTATCGATCGATAGCCGCTCGATCGGCGCGGGCGAGGCGTTCTTCGCGCTCGCCGACCGCCGCGACGGGCATGAATTCGTCGCCGCCGCGCTCGCCGCGAAAGCGGGATTAGCCGTCGTCGCCGCCGACCGGCGGGCAGCCATACCGCAGGATGCGCCGCTCCTCGTCGTGCCCGATGTGCTCGCCGCCCTGCGCGCGCTCGCCGCCGCCGCGCGGGCGCGCACGCATGCCAAGGTGATCGGCGTCACCGGTTCGGTCGGCAAGACCAGCACCAAGGAAGCGTTGCGGCTTGCGTTGTCGAAGGATGGCGAGACGCACGCCTCGGTCGCTTCCTACAACAATCACTGGGGCGTGCCGCTGTCGCTCGCGCGCTGTCCGGCAAGCGCGCAATACGCGGTGCTGGAAATGGGCATGAACCATGCCGGCGAGATCGAGCCGCTGTCGCGGCTGGCGCGCCCGCATGTGGCGATCGTCACCGCGATCGCGCCGGTGCATCTCGAATTCTTCGGCACGCTGACCAAGATCGCCGACGCCAAGGCCGAGATTTTTCTCGGATTGGAAAAAGACGGCGTCGCCGTGATCAATCGCGATGTGGCGCAATTCGCTCATCTCAAGCGCCGCGCCAGCGAAGCGGGCGTCGCCCGCATCGTCTCGTTCGGCGAGCGCGCCAAGGCCGACGCGCGGCTGCTCAAATGCGCTTTGCACGCCGACTGCTCGACCGTGCAGGCCGACATTCTCGGCCACGAGCTTACCTACAAGATCGGGGCGCCCGGGCGTCATCTCGTGCACAACTCGCTGGCCGTGCTGGCGACGGTTGTGCTGGTCGGCGCCGATCTCGCGCTCGCGGCGCTGGCGCTTGCCGAGTTCAAGCCGGCTTTCGGCCGCGGCACGCGGATCGAAATCGAGCTTCCCGGCGGCACCGCGCTCGTCATCGACGACAGCTATAATGCCAATCCGGCCTCCGTTGCGGCGTCGCTTTCCCTCTTGGGCCAGACCCCAATCGGTCCGCGCGGCCGGCGCATCGCCGTGCTCGGCGATATGCTGGAACTCGGACCGCGCGGCCGGGCGCTGCATCGCGGTCTGCTCGACGCGGTGCTCGCCAATTCGGTCGATCTCGTCTTCTGCTGCGGACCTTTGATGAAAGCCTTGTGGCAGGCCCTTCCCGCCGGCCGCCGCGGCGGCTATGCAGGGGACTCTGCCGCGCTCGAGCCGCAGGTGCTGTCCGCGATCCGTGCCGGCGATGCCGTCATCGTCAAGGGCTCGCTCGGCTCGCGCATGGCGCCCATCGTCAAGGCGCTGCAGGGGCTGTCCGCGCGCCACGATATGTCGGAGAGTGGCGCGTCGAATAACGGCACGTTGCAGGCCGCGTCCGCACAAGGTTGATGCGATGCTCTATTGGCTGATCGATCTATCGGACAAGATCACCGTCCTCAACGTTTTCCGCTACATCACCTTCCGCACCGGCGGCGCGGTGATCACGGCGCTGCTGTTTGTGTTCCTGTTCGGTCCCTCCACCATCGGCCGCTTGCGCTCGCTGCAGGGCAAGGGCCAGCCGATCCGCGCCGATGGCCCGAAATCCCACATCATCGCCAAGGCCGGCACGCCGACCATGGGCGGCTTGATGATCCTCTCCGGCATGGTGGTCTCGACCTTGCTGTGGGCCAATCCGCGCAACCCCTATGTCTGGATCGTGCTGTGGGTAACGCTCGGCTTCGGCATGGTCGGCTTCTATGACGACTATCTGAAAGTCACCAAGCAGACGCACAAGGGATTTGCCGGACTGGCGCGGCTCGCCATCGAGGCGGGGATTGCGTTGGTCGCATGCGTGGCATTTGTGGAACTGGGGCGCGCGCCGTTCTCGACCTCGCTGGTGTTTCCGTTGTTCAAGGAACTGGTGATCAATCTCGGCTGGTTCTACGTGCTGTTCGCGATCTTCATCATCATCGGCGCGGGCAACGCGGTGAATCTGACGGACGGCCTCGACGGATTAGCCATCGTGCCGGTGATGATTGCGGCCGCGAGCTTCGGCATGATCGCCTATCTCTCCGGCAATGCGGTCTTCGCCGATTATCTGCAGATCCACCATGTGGCGGGGACCGGCGAGCTCGCCGTCCTGTTGGGCGCCGTGCTCGGCGCCGGCCTCGGCTTTCTCTGGTTCAACGCCCCGCCCGCCTCGATCTTCATGGGCGATACCGGCTCGCTGGCGCTCGGCGGCATGATCGGCGCCGTTGCCGTCGCCACCAAGCACGAGTTCGTGCTCGCGGTGATCGGCGGGCTGTTCGTGCTCGAAGCGGTCTCCGTCATCGTGCAGGTGGTGTCGTTCAAGCTGACCGGCAAGCGCGTTTTCAAGATGGCGCCGATCCATCATCATTTCGAGCAGCAGGGCTGGACCGAACCGCAGATCGTCATTCGCTTCTGGATCGTCGCCGTCGTGCTGGCGCTGGCGGGACTCTCGACCTTGAAGCTGCGGTAGCATGTCGTGATCCCGGTCGCGAGCTTTGCCGGCCGAAAGGTCGCCGTGTTCGGCCTGGGCGGCTCGGGGCTGGTGAGCGCGCGTGCGCTCATGGCCGGCGGCGCCGATGTCGTCGCCTCTGACGATAATGCCGACAGCGTGAAGAAGGCCGAAGCCGCCGGCATTCCGATAGCGGATTTGCATGCGATCGATTGGACCGGGCTCGGCGCGCTGGTGCTTGCGCCGGGCGTGCCGCTGACCCATCCCGTGCCGCATTGGAGCGTCGAACTGGCGCGCAAGGCCGCCGTGCCGGTGATCGGGGACATCGAGCTGTTCTGCCGCGAACGCCGCCGGCTCGCGCCGGCCGCGCCGTTCGTCGCCATCACCGGCACCAACGGCAAATCGACCACCACGGCGCTGACCGCGCATCTTGCGGCGTCCGCCGGCATGGACGCTCAGCTCGGCGGCAATATCGGCACGGCGATCCTCTCGCTGGCGCCGCCACAGGCTCCGGACGCCAGGCCTTCGCGTGTTCACGTCATCGAATGCTCGTCCTATCAGATCGATCTCGCGCCCTCGCTCGATCCGTCGATCGGGATTCTGATTAATCTCAGCGAAGATCATCTCGACCGGCACGGCACGATGGCGCATTACGCGGCGGTGAAAGAGCGGCTGGTGGCGGGCGTGCCGCCAGAGGGTACAGCCATCGTCGGCGTCGATGACGAATGGTGCCGCGCCATCGCCGATCGTCTCGCGCAATCCGGCAAACGCGTCGTACGCATTTCCGTGCACAGCGCGCTCGCTGACGGAATCTATGCCGAGGGGCACCGGATCATGCGCGCCGTTGCCGGCGAAGCGCTGCCGATCGCCGACATCGGCGGTGTCGGCTCGCTGCGCGGGCTGCACAATGTGCAGAATGCGGCGTGCGCGACCGCGGCCGCGCTCGCTCTCGGGCTGTCGCCCGCGGCGATCCAGGCCGGCCTTCGCTCGTTTCCGGGATTGGCGCATCGCATGGAGGAAGTCGGCCGGTCCGGCAACGTCCTGTTCGTCAACGATTCAAAAGCGACCAATGCCGACTCGGCGGCGCAAGCGCTTGTCTGTTTCGACGATATTTTCTGGATCGCCGGCGGCAAGCCGAAGACCGGCGGCATCGAATCGCTGCGCGGCTTCTTCCCGCGGATCCGCAAGGCCTATCTGATCGGCGAGGCGGCGGACGAATTCGCCGCGACGCTGGGCGGCGCGGTCGCCCACGAGATAACCGTTACGCTCGACAGGGCGGTCGCCGCGGCGGCGCGCGATGCAACTCGTTCGACATCGAAGCAGCCGGTCGTGCTGCTGTCGCCGGCCTGCGCCTCGTTCGATCAGTATCGCAATTTCGAGGTGCGCGGCGACGCGTTCCGCAGCCTGGTCCAGGCTTTGCCCGGGGTCGCGAAAACGACCGGCCGATGAGGGCGACGCTGCAACGAAGTTCGCTCCTGCGCCGGATGACGCGCGTCAACAAGCTCGACGCCTGGCTCGGCGCGATGCTGCTGTCGCCGCGGCGGGCGAGCGTAAGCGTGACAGTTTCCATCGCGCTCTTTTGCGCGCTTGGCGTGCTCGTCCTCTTGCTGATGAAGCCGGCCGAAAGCCTCTTCATGGACAGCACCGAGGCCTATGCCTGGGGCATGCAATTCCTCGGCGGATACGGCCGGCATCCGCCGCTCACCGGATGGATCGCGCGCGTCTGGTACAGCGTGTTTCCGGCTGCCCATTGGTCGTCATACGCCTTGTCGGAGCTCATGACCGGCGTGTCGCTCGGTTCGATTTATTTGATCGGCCGGCATGCGCTCGGCCGCCGTCGCGCGACGCTCATCGTCTTTGCGATGATGCTGTACCCGCTTTTCATCGGCGCCAAGGCCGACCGGTTCAACAATTATCAGGTGTTGCTGGCGGTGCTGCCGCTGACGGTCTGGCTGTTTCTGCGCGCTTATGACAAGCCGAGCGTCCGATCGGGCATCGCGCTCGGCTTGGCCGCGGCAGCCGCGACGCTCACGATCTATTCGGCGGCTTTCGGCCTGATCGGGATCGCGCTTGCCGCCGTGCTGCATCCCGGCCGCCGGCTTTTCTTCACCAGTCCCGCGCCTTATGTGGCCGTGGTCGTGTATCTGCTGGCGCTTTCGCCGCACATTCTTTGGCTCATTCACAACGACTTTTCGTCGCTGCGCTGGGCTGAAAGCTTCGTCGACCAAGTCTCCCACCGCGCGCACGTCGCGACCTATCTCGGCCAGCATTTCGGGCTTGTGGCCTTCTGTCTGCTCGGCGCCGCGATCGCGCTATTGCCGTGGCGGTGGCGGGCCGGTCCCATCGATGCGCCGCCGCCAACCGACCGGCTGCTCATTCTCATCATTGCCGCGGCGCTCATCGGCGGCCCGGCGCTGATCGGGCTCGCATTCAACGTCTTTCTCAAGCCCGATTGGGGTAATCCGTTCTTCTTCTTGGTTCCGATCGCGGTTCTCTCGCTGCTGCCCAGTGTGCTGGTCACGCGCAGGTCGGTCGCCAGAGCGGTGGTTGTCGCCGCAATTTTCACCGTCGGCTTGCTGGTCGGCTCCCCGGTTTATTCTTGGGTGCGGTTCAAGAAGGAGCTGGACGACGGGGTATACCGGCCGTTCCCGCAAGCCGCCGCCGAGATCACGCGGCTCTGGCACGACCGGTTTCATTCCCGGCTGCCGATCGTCGCGTCCGGCTTTGAGCTTGCCGCTCCGATCGTCTTCTACAGTCCCGACCATCCGAAAATGTTCTCGGATTTCGATCCCGCTTATGCGCCCTGGATCGATTATCCGGCCGAGCTCATACAAAAAGGCTATGTCGGTGTGTGCTTCGCCGACGATGCGGCCTGCCGGGCCGCTCTCAAGGCGCTCAATCCGAACGCCGAACCGGTCGACATCGCGCTGCGGCGGCAGCGGTATGGCTTGGCCACCCCGCCGATGAAGCTGCATCTGGAATTCACTGCCCCGAACCCGTAATGGCCGTCTTGATGGCCATCTTGGGTGGGGGCTCGCTCCATACTCTCGCTCCATACTAATGTCCTAAATCGGCTGGGCGGACGCGATCTTTAATCGCCTGGAAACCATCCCGGTGCGAGGACTAAGGGGGCTAATTCTTCGGGACGCGGTTCTGGGGAAGCCATTGTCGGGCAGGCCCCTGTCGGGCAAGCCATTGTCGGGCAGGCTATTGTCGGGGATGTCACTCTCAGGAAGGTCATGGCGTCGCGCGCGCAGCCCACGCCCTTGAGCGAATGGTGGCGGACGGTCGATCGGCTCACGCTGGCCGCGCTTGGCGCGCTGATGCTCGGCGGCATCATCCTCTGTCTGGCCGCAAGCCCGCCGGTCGCCGCCCGCATCGGCCTTGACCCGTTCCACTTCGTCAACCGGCAGGTGTTTTTTCTCATTCCCGCCGCCGCCGTGCTGATCGCGACCTCGTTTCTGTCGCCGCGCGAGGTGCGCAAGCTCTCGCTGCTCGTCTTCATCGTGAGCCTCGTGCTGGTCGCGGCCACGCCGCATTTCGGGGCCGAGATCAAGGGCGCCCGGCGCTGGCTGGTGATCCTCGGGGTCAACATTCAGCCGTCGGAGTTTCTCAAGCCCGCTTTCGTGATCCTGATCGCCTGGCTGTTCGGCGAGTCCGGCAGGCGCCCCGATATGCCGGCGAATACGGTGGCGCTGGCGCTGCTCATCATGGTGGTGAGCTTGTTGGTGCTGCAGCCGGATTTCGGCCAGACCATGCTCATTACGCTCGTCTGGGGCGCCCTGTTTTATATGGCGGGGATGCGCTTCATCTGGGTGCTCGGTTTGGGCTTAACCGCAAGCGTCGGCCTCTTGGTGGCATTCTACACCGTTCCGCATGTGGCGCAGCGCATCAACCGCTTTCTCGATCCGTCGTCCGGCGACACATTCAACATCGATATCGCGACCGAATCCTTTGTGCGCGGCGGCTGGTTCGGCCGCGGCCCGGGCGAGGGCACGATCAAGCGCATTCTGCCGGAAGGCCATACCGATTTCGTTTTCGCCGTGGCGGGCGAGGAATTCGGCGTGGTGCTTTGCCTCATTCTTGTGGCTTTGTTCGCCTTCATTGTGATCCGCGCTCTGGTCAAGGCGATGCATAACGAGGATGCCTTCATCCGCTTTGCTGCGGCGGGGCTTGCGATCCTGTTTGGGCTGCAATCGACCATCAACATGGCTGTGAATCTGCATCTGATGCCGGCCAAGGGAATGACGCTGCCGTTTATTTCCTACGGCGGCTCGTCGCTCGTCTCGCTCGCCTACGGCATGGGCATGCTGATCGCGCTCACCCGCGAGCGGCCGCAGGCGCATCTTTCCGGCGGGCCCATGCTCGCCCCGAGCGCTGCCTGATGCTCGCCGGCGGCCGTGCGCCGGTTCTTGTGGCGGCCGGCGGAACGGGCGGGCATTTGTTTCCCGCCGAGGCGCTCGCCGCCGCGCTCATTGCGCGCGGCATCCCGGTGCATCTTGCGACCGACCGGCGCGCCGCGCGCTACGGCGGCGCCTTCGTTGACGAGACCGTGCACGTGATCGCAAGCGCCACGCTGCGGGCGCGCAATCCGGTTGCCTTGGCGCAGACCGCCGCAACGCTCGCTACCGGCTTTGCGCAGGCATGGTCGCTGATCGGACGGCTCAAGCCCGCGGCGGTGATCGGCTTCGGCGGCTATCCGACGCTGCCGCCGGTGCTGGCCGCGGCCTGGCGCGGCGTGCCGACTGCGATCCACGATGCCAATGCCGTCATCGGCCGCGCCAACCGGCTGTTGGCGCCGCGCGTCACCGCCATCGCCACGACCTTTCCCGACATGTTTCGCGACCGGCCGCGGCTCGCCGCCAAGGCGACGCTCACCGGTAATCCGGTGCGGCCTGCCGTTGTCGCCGCAGCGGCCACGGCTTATCCGGCGGTCACCGATCCGCTCCGGCTTCTCGTTTTTGGCGGCAGCCAGGGTGCTCGCGTTATGGCCGACGTGGTGCCGGCGGCTATTGAAGCGCTCGAGCCTTCTTTGCGCGCGCGGCTTGCGATCGTGCAGCAAGCCCGCGACGAGGATTTGGCGCGCGTGCGCAGCGCCTACAGCAATCTGTCGGTCGCCGCTGAAACGGCGGCATTTTTTCCCGATCTGCCGGCGCGCATCGCCGCGAGCCATCTGGTCGTGGCGCGCTCGGGCGCCTCCACCGTCGCCGAATTGGCCGCGATCGGCCGGCCGTCCATTTTGGTGCCGCTGCCGCACGCGCTCGATCAGGACCAGTTCGCCAATGCCGGCGTTTTGGCCGGCGTCAACGCCGCCATCCGGCTGCCGCAGGAGGAATTCACGCCGCGGCGGCTCGCCGCCGAGATCACCGCGCTTGCGGCGGCGCCCAAGCGGCTTGCCGCCATGGCGGCGGCGGCGCGCTTTCTGGGCCGGCTCGATGCCGCCGACCGGCTTGCCGACCTGGTTCTGCGGGTAGCGGCTGGCGGCGCAAACCAGTAGGTTTTTCTCCCTCTGCCCATTGCCGGGGAGAGATGATGTGGAGACAGCATGAAACTACCGCGCGACATCGGGCCGGTGCATTTCGTCGGCATCGGCGGCATCGGCATGAGCGGCATCGCCGAGGTGATGCTCAATCTCGGCTATGTCGTGCAGGGCTCCGATCAGGCCGAGGGCGCCAACGTCAAAAGGCTGCGCGAGAAGGGCGTCAAGATCGCCGTCGGCCACGCCGCCAGCAATCTCGGCGACGCCAAGGTGCTGGTCGTCTCTTCGGCCATCAAACACGACAATCCGGAATTGGTCGCGGCGCGCGCGCAACGCCTGCCGGTCGTGCGCCGCGCCGAGATGCTGGCGGAACTGATGCGCCTGAAAAGCTGCGTCGCCATTGCCGGCACTCACGGCAAGACCACGACAACCTCGATGGTGGCGGCTTTGCTCGACGGCGCCGGTTTCGATCCGACCGTGATCAATGGCGGCATCATCAACGCCTATGGCACCAACGCGCGGCTCGGCGCCGGCGAATGGATGGTGGTCGAGGCCGACGAATCCGACGGCACGTTTCTCAAGCTGCCGGCCGACATCGCGATCGTGACCAATATCGATCCCGAGCATCTCGATCACTTCAAGAATTTCGAGGCGGTGCAGGAGGCGTTTCGCGCCTTCGTGGAAAATGTGCCGTTCTACGGCTTCTCCGTCATGTGCACCGACCATCCGGTGGTGCAGACGCTCGTCGGCCGCATCGAGGATCGGCGCGTCATCACCTATGGCGAGAATCCGCAAGCCGACGTGCGGCTGCTCGATGTCTCGCATGCCGGCGGCACCTCGCTGTTCTCGATCGCGTTGCGCGACCGCACCGGGCAGTTCGTGCACGAGATCAAGAATATCGCGCTGCCGATGCCCGGCCGGCACAATGCGCTCAACGCTACCGCCGCGATTGCGGTCGCGCACGAGCTCGGCGTCGACGATACCCGCATCAAGGAGGCGCTCGCCCAGTTCGGCGGCGTGCGGCGGCGCTTCACGCGCACCGGCGCCTGGAATGGCGTCACCATTATCGACGATTACGGTCACCATCCGGTCGAGATCGCGGCCGTGCTCAAGGCCGCGCGCGAGTCCACCAAGGGCCAGGTGATCGCCGTCGTGCAGCCGCATCGTTACACGCGGCTGGCCGCGTTGTTCGAGCAATTCTGCACCTGCTTCAACGACGCCGATGCGGTGATCGTCGCGCAGGTCTATCCGGCCGGCGAAGCGCCGATCGAAGGCGCCGATCGCGACTCCCTGGTGCAGGGATTGCGCACCCATGGCCATCGCCACGTGGTCCCGCTCGACAGTCCGGAACGGCTTGCATCGCTGATCGCCGGCATGGCGCAGGCCGGCGACTATGTCGTCTGCCTCGGCGCCGGCTCGATCACGCAATGGGCCTATGCGCTGCCCGGGGAATTGGCGGCGGCGGGTTGACCATGGCGCGGAAAAAGCCTGGCCCGGAATTGGTGCGCAGTGTGCGGGCGGTGTTCGGAAAAGATCGCGCGCGAGCAAGCCATGCCCGGGAGATCAAGAAATGCCTGGCCGTCCGCCATGTGGCGTTTGAGGATCTCGGCCTGCTGGGTCCGCTCGTTTCCTCGCGCGGCTATGGCGTGCGCTACCACGATGCCGGCGTCCAGCCGATCGACGCCGAAACGCTGCTCGCGCCCGAATTGTTGATCGTGCTGGGCGGCCCGATCGGCGTCTATGAAGGCGAGGCCTACCCGTTCATCGCCGGCGAGATCGCCGCTATCGCGGCGCGGCTGCAGGCTGGCAAGCCGACGCTCGGCATTTGTCTCGGCGCGCAAATGATGGCGGCGGCGCTCGGCGCCCGCGTGGCGCCGGGGCCGGTCAAGGAGATCGGGTGGGCGCCGTTGCAGCTGACCGGCGAAGGTCAAAAATCGCTGCTGGCGCCGCTCGGCGCCACGCCGGTATTGCATTGGCACGGCGACAATTGCGAATTGCCGGCCGGCTGCACCAGGCTCGCCTCGACGCAGCATTGTCCGGTGCAGGCATTCATGCGCTCACCCGCGCTGCTCGGCTTGCAATTCCATCTGGAGACCGAGCCGGCGCGGTTCGAAAGCTGGCTCGTGGGCCACACCGTCGAGCTCGGCAAAGCTGGTATCGATCCGCGCGTCCTGCGCGAGCAGGCGCGCGAAATGGGAGCGGCGACGCGCGACGTCGGGCAGAAAGTATTTTCGGCCTGGCTCGATCAGGCGCTCGAGGCGGTCGCATGACATTTCCTGATCTGGTCGGCGCATTGCGGGCGAAAATGCCGGCCTTGCGCGGCCGGCTTTTGCCGAACCAGCCGCTGGCGGAGCTCACCTGGTTTCGCGTCGGCGGTCCGGCGCAAGTCCTGTTCATGCCGGAAGACGAGGAGGATCTCTCCTATCTCTTGCGCGAATTGCCGCCCGAGATTCCCGTGACCACGATCGGCCTCGGCTCCAACCTGATCGTGCGCGACGGCGGCGTGGCCGGCGTGGTCGTGCGTCTTGGCCGCGGTTTCAACGAGGTCACAGCCGCGGGGCTGCGCATCCGCGCCGGCGCGGCGGTGCCGGACGTGAAGGTGGCGCGCGCGGCGCAAGAGGCCGGCATTGCCCGATTATCGTTTCTGCGCGGCATTCCCGGCAGCATCGGCGGCGCGCTGCGCATGAATGGCGGCGCCTATGGCGGTGAGATCAAGGACGTCTTGGTCGAGGCGCGCGGCGTCGATCGCCGCGGCAATGTTCGCACCTACAGCAACGCCGAGATGAATTTCAGCTACCGCCATTGCGGCGTTGCCGACGACGTGATCTTCACGCAGGCGCTGTTTGAGGGCGTGCCAGGCGACGCCGCGGCGATTGCGGCCGAGATGAACAAGATCACCGAGAGCCGCGAAGCGACCCAGCCGGTCAAAAGCCGCACCGGCGGCTCAACTTTCAAAAATCCGCCGGCGCGCAAGGCGTGGCAGCTGGTCGATGCCGCCGGTTGCCGCGGGTTGCGCATCGGCGACGCGCAGGTCTCGGACATGCATTGCAATTTCTTGATCAATCTCGGCCATGCCAGCGCGGCCGACATCGAGGCGCTCGGCGAGACGGTGCGCGAGCGCGTCAAGCAGACATCCGGCATCGAGCTCGCGTGGGAAATCAAGCGGATCGGGGTGCCGACAAGCTAGGCCCTGCTTACAGAGTTGCATGGCGTAGGCGTCTGGCGGATAGCAGCAATATGAAGCGCGTCACCACGTCGCCACGACCAGGTATGATCGATAACGATAATGATAATGCATGATGCATAACCAACGGGGTATGGTGAATTCAAGGATGCCTGTTCAGGAGCGGTGCCGCTCACGGAACGGCGAGCCGGCTATGCAATCTGCCGGACTACCGGACGTTGCTCGAAGCAGGAAATCTCGAAAGCTCTTTGGTTCTCGGCCCGTAATGGCAGTGAAGTCCTTGAAGGCATCCTCATAGTCCGCAACGCGCAGCGCGATTCCAGATGGCGGGCGCCTGCTTGCGGCCTGGACGTCCCGGACCACGTCGTGGCCGAGTGATGCCGATCTGGAGGCGACGGCCCGCCGCACATGGCCGGTGGCTCCTGTGACGAGGATCATTGTGCCGCTCCACGTTCCCGCTTGACGCACGCATATCTCGGCGGTTATATGTCAATCAATAGCCAGCAGGTTATCGATCGCAAATGCCGAACCCTCACGATGTGCTCTTCAGAACGCTCGCCGATCCGACGCGGCGGGCTCTCTTCGAACGACTGTGCCGCGAAGGAGAACAGACAGTGGGGGCCCTGACAGCTCAGGCCGGGGTCTCGCAACCGGCCGTCTCAAAGCATCTTGGGGTCCTGAAGCAGGCCGGGCTGGTGCGTGATCGCCACCAAGGTCGCCAGACCCACTATAGCGCGCAGCTCGGCGCCTTGGCCCCGCTGATCGACTGGACAAGCCAGCTGGCCGGGTTCTGGCAGAGCCGGTTCGACCACCTCGAAGACTTGCTGAAAAGGATGGACCAATGAGCGAACCCGCGACCGAAACGCTTTCCGTCATTGTCGAACGTGAGATACCTCATCCGCCGGAAAAGATCTGGCGCGCGCTCACGCAGCCACTCCTGATCGAGGAGTGGCTGATGAAGAACGACTTCAAGCCTGTCGTGGACCACCGTTTCAGCCTTAGCGCAGACTGGGGCGCTGTCGACTGTCAGGTCCTGACAGTCGAGCCGAACAAAACGCTGTCTTACACGTGGGGCGCCTATGGTCTCGGGAGTGTCGTCACTTGGACTCTCACCCCGACAAGCACGGGGACCCATCTGCGCATGGAGCAAACCGGCTTCCGGCCGGATCAGCAGCAGGCCTACCAGGGCGCCAAGGCCGGGTGGCCGCGGTTCTTTGCGGCCCTGGAGCAGGTCTTGGCGCGGATAGATTGAAGTCTGCCGGCACAATTCAAAGCTAGGCCCTGTGCATTACTATGGTGGTCGCATGAAACGGGAGCAGAATTCGAGGCATAAAGATCCAATGAATCCATCGGAACGTATTGACCAGCTGATCGCAGAACTCACAGACTGGCGTGGCAAAACGTTCGCCAGCATCCGCAAGAGCATCCTTGAGGCCGACCGGGAGATCATCGAGGAATGGAAGTGGATGGGAAGCCCGGTGTGGTCTCGCGACGGAATAATCGCGGTCGCCAACGCCCACAAAGAGAAGGTGAAGCTGACCTTTGCCCAAGGGGCGAAGCTTCAAGATCCTGACAAGCTCTTCAACGCGGGCCTCGACGGCAATGCGTGGCGAGCGATCGATTTTTTCGAGGGTGATAAGATCAATGAGCGTGCTCTAAAAAATCTCGTCCGTGCCGCTGTTGATTACAATCAGATCAAATTGAAGAAGAAAGCGCCTGCGGGTACTCGAGCGAAAGTACACAAAAGCAAAAAGACATGAAGCTATAGCTTTTTCTCGCTAATTGTCTCGCCGACTCGAGTCCGCCGCTTCGCCGGGCGTGAGGTGGGAGACGAGCGGGATACCTCGGGCATCACTGAGACAATGAACTTTACAGGTGAACCCGCCCCGCGAACGGCCAAAAGCTTGTTCGCGAGTCTCCCTTTTGCGCCGGCAGCCGAGACATGACCGCGAACCGTCTAGCCAGGTGTAACGAGCTTTTACAAAGCTCCCGCTCGGCCTCTTTCAACCCTCGAACATCATCTGCCCGGCTTCAGCTTCGTGGAGGATGAAGCCTTCCAGCGGATCGAACTCGCCCTCCCAGGGCGCTTGCGCCAGCACGCGTTTCGTATCGGCATATCCAGCCTGCCATCGCTGCTTGATCCCAGTCCGGCTGAAGTCGATGTCCTTGGCATGGTCCTCGCCGGCGAGCGCCGGCGCCAACAGGCGGACAACGTGCATGCGGGTGACGCAGCCATATGACGCGAGTTCGCTTGCCTCCGGCGTCGCCGCGATATCGGCAGGCAGTTTTGCCGCAAGTTCGCGGATCACATGGCGCAACTTGTGCAGCTGTTTTTGCCGCGCGATGTGAGTGGCGGCGCGGCTTGCATATTGAAGGTCTTTTTGGCGGGTCAGCACCTTCCAGACGGAATCCGGTTCGGGCCCGTTGGGCGCCCACATATGGACGGCGAATACGACACCGCTGCGGCGTGGGTTATCGTCGAACACCGCCTCCACCGGCGTGTTGGAGAGAATGCCACCGTCCCAATAGAGATCACCGTCGATCCGCACGGCGGGGAAGGCCGGCGGCAACGCTCCGGAAGCGATCACGTGTCGAATCGTCAATTCGCAGTCACGGCTGTCGAAATAATGCATTTCGCCGGTTTGCACTTTCGCAGCTCCGACCGTGAGACGCGGGTGCCCCTTGTTCAACTGGACGAGGTCGACCAGCTCCTTGAGTGTGCGTTCGAGCGGCTCCGTCGAGTAGTAGCTGGAACGTTCGGGGCCGAGCGGAAGCAGGCCGAGAAACGCCAAAGGGTTGGGCTTGAAGAATGCGGAAAGGCCGCCGGCGACGGTCATCATGTTGGCCGCCCATTGCCCGAAAAGGGGTGCTGCACCGGTCAGCTGCGAGAGCGGCGGATGCGTGACCCGGCGCCAGAATTCCTCAAGCCGCGCCAGACGCTGCCCGGGAGGATTGCCGGCGATGAGGCTCGCATTGATAGCGCCGATGGACGTGCCGATCACCCAGTCCGGCTCGATGCCGGCCTCGCTGAGTGCCTGATAAACGCCGACCTGATAAGCGCCGAGCGCACCGCCGCCTTGCAGCACGAGCACGATTTGCCCAAGTTTCGCACGATCAAGTCTCGCACGATTGAATTTGCGGTCATCGGTCATGTCCGCTCCGTCCGTTGTCGCTACGGTTCAACTGTCCGAGGGGCCGC
Source organism: uncultured Alphaproteobacteria bacterium (assembly GCA_963831135.1). GTDB lineage: Bacteria > Pseudomonadota > Alphaproteobacteria > Rhizobiales > Xanthobacteraceae > BOG-931. The sequence goes on along the minus strand of CAWHPH010000044.1, from coordinate 79,796 downwards.
AAGCGCTGCCGGATCCGGCAGTTTCAGCGCGATTCCGAGAATAACTGCGAGCAGCAGCGCCGCAGCCGTGGCCGCCACGCATGCCGGCCAACCGAACTGTTGGAACAGTGCGCCGGGAACCACGCTGCCTGCAATCCCGCCGACATAATAACAGGCGAGATAAATGCCGCTGGCCGCTGCACGATCGGTCGCGGCGGCGCGGCCGACGAAGCCGGTGGCGACGGCTTGTGCGAAAAACGTTCCGGCGCCGACCAGGACAAGACCTTCGAGGATCGGCTCAAGGCGATCCAAAAGAAGCAGCGGCAAGCCGGCCAGCGCCACGATGATCCCGCCAAGAAAAGCCGGCCGTACGCCAACGCGGCGAACCAGGTAGCCGGCAAAGGGAGTCGTGATCACCGAGGGAACGAACACGAAATAGACCAGGCCGACCGCCATCATTGACAAGGAGATGGGGCTGCGCACCAGCACGAAATTGACGTAAGTGAAAGTGGCGATGAAAGCGAAGAGGATCAAAAAGCCGATGCCGAAACTCGTCCGCAGCGCGGGATTGCGCAGATGCGAGCGCAGCACCGAAAGCGGACCGCCCATTGTCTTTGTCATCGCTCGCATCGGCTCGGTCCGTGCCAGGCCAAAATAGACGAGCGCGGCGCCGGCAAGATTGAGCGCGGCAAACGCGTAGAAATTTCCGCGCAAGCCGATGCTGTCGGTGACTGCTGCCGCCATCACGCGACCGACGAGATTGCTCATCACGTTGCCGGTCACGTAGGCCGCCAGCGCGTTTGCCGTGTCATCCGCGCCCGATTGCTCGGCCAGATAAGCCATCGTCAGCGTAAAGGCGGTCGCCATGCAGAGCCCTTGCGCAATGCGCAGAGCCATGAACCACGTGATGTCGGGCGCGCTCGCCAGCAGCGCTGTCGGGATCGCCAGCAGCGCGAGACTGATCCAGATACCGCGGCGGCGGTCGAGATCCCGGCTAAAGAGCGCGACCACGACGCCGGCGACGGCCATGCCGATGGTGCTGGCGTTCACGGCGACGCCCATCATCGCCGGCGTTGTATGGTACGCTGCCACCAGTTCGGGCAGGATGGCTTGGGCGGCGAAAAGGTCGACGAGCGTCAAAAAGCTGATGAGCCCGACAACCAGCAGCCGTCCCATCACGACGTCACATGCTTTCGTCGGGATTCATATCCGGCGGTAGAATGTCGGCCGAGATCAGCACGGCCGGATGCTTGGTATTGTTCTTCCACCAATGTGCCAGCGGTCCGAATTCCGCGGTCACGTCGCCGGCATCATGCTCGATGGGGACCGCGCAGCTGCTGCGGTATTCGGTGATCGAACCGGAAATGATGTAGATGTTGGCAGGGCGTGCCTCGTGACTGTGCCATGGCACGATGCCGCCGGGCTGCACGACGAGCTTGCGCATGCGCATCTTGCGGCCGGCCAAGCCACCGCCCATTGGCGACAGATCGATCGAAGCGATGATCGTGTCGGTGACGCCGGATGCGGTTGTGGGACCGGGCTTGGTCACCTCGCTGCCGACCTTGTTCGCCGGACAATCCGCGGCAAACGCCGTGGCGGCGGCAAGTGACGGCGCCGAGGCGACGAGGGCAGCGAAAGTAAGCAATCGTGGCAACGTCGTGCGCATGTCAAATTTCTCCTTCGATCGCGTTCGTTGACAGTGCCCAAGCGGCAGCGAACGTTTTCCGCAAATCCGGAAAAAAAGGAACTGCCGATTGGCTCAGAATTCGATAGCCGTTGGCTATGGAGTTATGGATTGAGACAGCGCGGTCTTGACGATAAATTTGGCGACGATGCAGCTGTCACAAACGCTGTCCGAGACGATGGCCGCGCTCCGGCGGGAATTGCGCGCGCCGTTCCGCGCCCTTTACGACGATTTGGTAACGCGCCTGACCGACACGGCTACGGCCGAGGGCGCTCTCAAGCAGGGCGATGTCTTCCCGGAATTTGCGCTTCCGGATCAGGACGGAAAATTCGTATTGTCATCCGATCTTCTGAAATCTGGCCCGCTGGTCGTCAATTTCTATCGCGGGCGATGGTGCCCGTTTTGCTCGGCGACGGTGGAGGCAATGTCGGCGGCGGCGCCGGCGATCAGCGCCGCCGGCGCGACGGTGATCGGCGTTTCGCCCGAAGTCGAGCATCTGCCATTTTCCGCGAGCCGCAAACGCGATCTCAATTTCAAGATGCTGAGCGACCTCGACAACGGTTTGGCCTTGCAGTGCGGCCTCCTGTTTCGGCTAACCGATGAAATCATCAGGCAGTATCGCGCGGACGGGCTCGACCTTGCGAAGGTCTACGGCAACGGCAGCTGGTTTTTGCCGATACCCGCGACCTACATCGTCCTGCCGAACGGCAGCATCGGTCGCGCCTACGTCAATCCGGATTTCCGTTATCGGATGGAGCCGCAGGACATCATCCATTCCGTCGGAGAATTCAGGCCTCGATAGCGGCGACATCTACAGCCCAGTCGCGCATGCGCGCGAGCCTGACAAAAGCGTCGGTGGCTGCCGAGAACGGCCGACCGGCCACGGTCGCCAGACTGACCTCTCTCGTTATTTCCACGCCTTCAATGGGGCGCCACACGAGGCCCTCCATCAAGCGGCTACTGCGCGCGGTGAAGCCGACGCCAAACCCCGCACGAACGAGATTGAGCAACTGCTCGACGCTGTCGACGCGATGGCGAAAGCGCGGCATGACGCCGCTCGCCGTGCAAAGCTGGCGCAATCGTTGGCATCCGCTGCACTTTGCCCTGTCGATGACGTCCTCGCCGTCAAGATCGTGCAGCATAAGTATTGTCTTTGCGGCAAGCCGATGAGAAGCGGACATTATTAGCCGGAAATTCTCACTGAACAGCGGCCACGTCCTCACGCGCTCAGGGATGGCGCCGTTCTCGGCGAGAATAACCAAATCCGCATCCCCCTTCAGCACCGCGTCGCGAATTTGACTCTCTGGCCCTCCTTCTACCGTGAGTTCGAAATTCGGCACGCCGTTACGCACGCCGTTCAACACGTCGGAGAACAAACGGCTCGGCACGGAATTGGTCAGTCCAAGCCTCAAATGCACGACGTCGCCGCGCTTCAACGCCTCGGCCAATGCGCGCGCCGACTGCGCTGCCAAATAGCTTTGCTCGATGTGCGGGAGCATGGCGCGGCCCAGCTCGGTCAAATGCGTATTGGCCCGCTCCCGATGGAACAGGGGGCCGCCCAGTTCGTCTTCCAGCTTCTTGATGGCGCGAGTGAGGGAGGGCTGCGTGACATTGCATTCCTCCGCCGCCTTGGTGAAGTTCAAGGTCCGCCCGACGGCGAGGAAATAGCGGACTTGGTGGGTCTCCATCGGCTGCACTCTTGATCGGCCAACCGAGAAATGGCGGCTGCGACCTTCGCTCACTCATGGTTCCAGCTCGGTTGTAAGTCACGTCCAAGTCACGTCCAAGTCACGTTCGAATCACGTTCAAATCACGTCATCGGCAACGGCGCTGCGGTCGGCCGCACTCTTCGACATGCGCGAGCCAAGGACGACAGAAGCACTCGACGTTTCCACAATTGTGGATTCTATTGGTGACCCAGCGAATCAGCGGAATTGGCCGCTGAGAGCACTCGGCTGGGCATGACCAAGCACGTCGCCGTTCTGATGGGAGGGTGGTCGGCGGAGCGAGAAGTCTCGTTGCGCTCGGGCAAGGCGTGCGCCGATGCGCTTCTTCGTCTCGGCTACCGCGTTACCGCAATCGACGCCGGCCGCGATGTGGCCGCCGCGCTGACCAAAGCCAGTCCGGACGTCGCTCTCAATGTTCTGCATGGCCGGCCAGGCGAGGACGGCACGCTGCAAGGCGTGTTGGAAATTCTCGGCATTCCCTACAGCCATTCCGGTGTGCTCGCCTCCGCGGTCGCCATGCACAAGGGCTATGCCAAGGCGATCTTCCGCGCCGCCGGCATTCCGGTGGCTGACGATGTGGTGGCCTCGCGCTTCGAGGCCGCCAAGCGGCACCTCATGCCGCCGCCCTATGTCATCAAGCCGATGGCGGAGGGCTCCAGCGTCGGCGTGTTCATCGTCACGGAGGATCAGCCGCATCCGCCGCAGGAGCTTTATCGCGACGATTGGACGTTCGGCGAACAGGTCCTGATCGAGCGCTACATCCCGGGCAAGGAACTGACCTGCGCGGTGATCGGCGATCGGGCGCTCGATGTGATCGATATCGTTCCGGCCACCGGCTTCTACGATTACGAAGCGAAATATGCCGCCGGCGGCTCCCGCCACGTTCTGCCGGCGCAAATTTTACCAAATGTTTACCAGGAGGTCCGCAGACTCGCTTTGGCTGCCCACAACGCGCTTGGCTGCCGCGGCGTAAGCCGCGCGGACTTTCGCTACGACGATCGGGGAACGGGAAAGCTGGTCTGTCTTGAGATCAATACACAGCCGGGCATGACCGAAACATCGCTCGTGCCCGAGCTTGCTGCTTACGCGGGGATCACCTTCGACGAGCTGGTGAAATGGATGGTGGAGGACGCCTCGACCAACCGCTGATGCGGTCGGGGCCACAGCGGGGACCGGAAGCGGAGGGTGTCGGCTCGCCTTTCCGCGCGCCGCTGCGCCGTGAGCGGGTGGGACGCAGGCGGCGTCGCCGCTTCGATTTTGAGCAGTTGCGCGATCGCCTCGATCGCCTGCGCTCGCTCGCCTGGGTAGCGGCTTATCGGCGATGGATCGACGGCACCAGTGCGCGAATCGCGCGGCGGCCGCTGCCGCGCGGCGCCGGCATTGCCGGCGCGCTGCTGTTTCTTGCGGCGGCACTCGGATACGGCGCAGTCACCGGCGGTCACGTCGGCGAGGTCGTCGCCTGGCTGAAAGACGCCCGCGATCAGGCCGCCAATGCCGCCGGTTTCCGTATCGCCGCCATTTCACTCACCGGCCAGAAGGAAGTCAGCCGCGAAGAGGTGCTGACCATCGCCGGCGTGACAGGCCACGTGTCGCTCCTGTTCCTCGATGCCGAGGCGGCGCGCGCGCGGCTCATGGCCAATCCCTGGATCGCCGACGCGGCGGTGCTCAAGCTCTACCCGGACCGGTTGCAGATCAGCGTGACCGAGCGGCAGGCCTTTGCGCTCTGGCAGAAGGACGGCAGCGTGAGCGTGATCGCTGCCGACGGCACGGTGCTCGAGCCGTTCGTGGAGGACCGCTATCGCGGTTTGCCGCTTCTGGTCGGCAAGGGCGCCGCGCGTGCCGGCTACGATTTTCTCGCCATTCTCGACCGCTATCCCGATGTCCGCGCCATGCTGCGCGCCTCGATTTTCGTGGCCGAGCGGCGCTGGAATTTGCGGCTCACCAATGGCCTCGACGTGCGGTTGCCGGAAACCAGCGTCGAGCAGGCGCTCGAGCGGCTGGTCGCTCTCGATCGCGAAAAGAAACTCTTGTCGCGCGACATCACGGCGGTCGATCTGCGGCTAACCGATCGCGTCACCGTGCGGCTGTCGGATGCGGCGGCACAGGCGCGCGAAGACGCGCTCAAGGACAAGAAGAAGAAAAAAGGAGGCGACGCGTGAGCTCCCTCCATTACGGCCTTACCCCCAAGATGAAGCCGATCCCGCCGCGGCGCAGCGCGCTGGTTGCGGCGCTCGACGTCGGCTCGAGCAAGATCGCGTGCCTGATCGCGCGGCTCCGCCCGCATGCGCCGCAGCAGGTGCTGACCCGGCGAACCCATACCGTCGAGGTTGTCGGCTACGGACATGCCGCCGCGCGCGGTACCAAAGCGGGCGGCGTGGTCAACCTCGCGCAAGCCGAACAGGCGATCCGCCAGGCCGTCGATGGCGCCGAGCGCATGGCTTCGGTGGAGATCGAATTGGTCATGCTTTCGGTCTCGGCCGGGCGGTTGGCGAGCGATCTGTTCGCCGCCGAGGTTGGCATTGAGGGTTCGGCGGTGTCGGAAGGCGACATCGGGCGCGTGCTGGCCGCCGGCAACCGGCATTCGCTGCGCGAGGGCCGCGCGGTGCTGCATTCGCTGCCGATCGGCTACTCGATCGACGGCGGCAACGGCATCCGCGATCCGCGCGGCATGCTCGGCTCGCGCTTCGGCGTCGACATGCATGTGGCGACGACCGACGTGGCCGCTGCGCGCAATCTGATGTTGGCCGTCGAGCGTTGCCATCTTTCGATCGAGGCGATGGTCGCCAGCCCCTATGTCGCCGGTCTTTCCGTGCTTGCCGACGATGAAGGCGATCTCGGCGCCGCGGTTGTCGATATGGGCGCGGGCACGACCACCATCGCGGTGTTCGCCGGCGGCCGCTTCGTTCACTCGGAAGGCTTCGCGCTTGGCGGCCACAATGTCACCCTCGACATCGCGCGCGGATTGAACGCAAGCGTCGCCGATGCGGAACGCATCAAGACGTTTCACGGCAGCGTGCTCGTTGGCGGCTCCGATGAGCGCGACATGATCACGGTGCCGCCGATCGGGGAAGACGAGCGCGACCAAGCGCAATTCGTGCCGCGTTCCGCGCTCGTTCACATCATCAAGCCGCGCGTCGAGGAAATTCTGGAAATGGTGCGCGACCGGCTTGTGGCTTCGTCCTTCGCAGCCGAGGCGCGCGGGCGCATCATTCTCACCGGCGGTGCCAGCCAGATCACCGGATTGCCGGAGCTCGCGGCCCGCATTCTCGGCCGTCCGGTGCGTATCGGCCGGCCGCTCGGCATCGCCGGATTGCCGGAGGCGGCGAAAGGAGCGGCCTTCGCGGTCGCCACCGGCCTGCTGGTTTATCCGCAAGCCGCGCACCTCGAATACTTCCAAACACGCAGTAAGCGGTTCCTGATGAGTGGCGCGGGCGGCGGCTATTTCGCCCGCGTCGGACAATGGCTTCGTGAGAGTTTCTGATGGCGCCAAGACACCAAGCCAACACACCAAACCAAGGCGTTGCGACTGAAAACACCATGGCCAGTGGCGGATCGGCCGGAGCCGGGCGTTGACCACGCCCGCGCATGAAAGAAGAGGCAATCATGACGATCAATTTGAAAATTCCCGACATCCGTGAGCTGAAGCCGCGCATCACCGTGTTCGGCGTCGGCGGCGCCGGCGGCAATGCGGTCAACAACATGATCAGCGCCGGCCTGCAGGGTGTCGATTTCGTCGTGGCGAATACCGACGCGCAGGCGCTCACGATGTCGAAGGCCGAGCGCATCATCCAGATGGGCGTGCAGGTTACCGAAGGCCTCGGCGCCGGCTCACAGCCCGACGTCGGCCGCGCCGCCGCGGAGGAAGTGATCGACGAAATCCGCGATCATCTGTCCGGCGCCCACATGGTGTTTGTCACCGCCGGCATGGGCGGCGGCACCGGCACCGGTGCAGCGCCGGTGATCGCGCGCGCCGCGCAAGAGGTCGGTATCCTCACCGTCGGCGTCGTCACCAAGCCGTTCCATTTCGAAGGCCAGCGCCGCATGCGCATCGCCGAGGGCGGCATTACCGAACTGCAAAAGTGCGTCGACACGCTGCTCATCATTCCCAACCAGAATCTGTTCCGGGTGGCGAACGAGAAGACGACATTCGCCGACGCCTTCGCCATGGCCGACCAGGTGCTGTATTCCGGCGTCGCCTGCATCACCGATCTGATGGTCAAGGAAGGCCTGATCAATCTCGACTTCGCCGATGTCCGCGCCGTCATGCGCGAAATGGGCAAGGCGATGATGGGCACCGGCGAGGCGGAAGGCGAGAAGCGGGCGATGACCGCTGCAGAAGCCGCGATCTCCAATCCGCTGATCGACGATGCCTCGATGAAGGGAGCGAAGGGGCTCCTCATCTCAATCACCGGCGGTCGCGATCTGACGCTCTACGAGGTCGACGAGGCGGCCACCCGCATCCGCGAGGAAGTCGATCAGGATGCGAATATCATCGTTGGGGCGACCTTCGACGAGGGCCTGGAAGGCATCATCCGCGTTTCGGTCGTGGCCACCGGCATCGATCATGTGCTGGCGCAGCGGCCGCCTGTCGCCGCGGCGGAGGCGCGGATCGCCGAGGTCGCGCAACGGCTGCGCGCCGACAATGAAAAGCTTGCGCAACGCCTGGAGCGGCCCGAGCCGGTGCGGCCGGCCGTTGCCCCGCCGGCGCCGCCGCAGCAGCCCGCGGGCCTCAACGAATCGATCGAATTGGCCAAGGCGGCGATGGCAGCGGCCATCCTTCCGCACGGCGCAGGCCCCGAAGTCACTATCCGGCCGCTCGGGCCAAAGCCTTCGTTGTTCATCGATCCGGCAGTGCCCGCGCCGGCAGAGCCGCAAGAGCCTGAAGCATTCATTCCGCCGCAACCCGAGCGGATGCCGGCGCGCGGCATGCGCATGCCGCGTATCGACGAACTGCCGGTGCCGGCGCAAAAGGAGATTCGCGCCCGCCGCGGCGAACTCCCGGAGGAGCATCCCGAAAAGCGGCGGACATCGCTGTTGCAGCGGCTGGCCGCAGTCGGTCTCGGGCGCCGCGAGGATGATGGGGAAGTCATCCCCACAATGCCGCGGGCCGTCGCGCCGATGCCGCCCATGCCGCAAGCGATCGCCGAGCGGCCGTTGAGCCGGCCGCCCCCGCGGCAAGACGTGCGGCAAGACGTGCGGCAAGACGTGCGGCAAGACATGCGACCCGAATCACGGCCGGAGCCGGTATCGGAATACGCCAAGCGTCCGGCGCCCCAGGGCCTGGACCAGCACGGGCGGCAGATGCCTGTGCATAACCGCAGCGAGGAAGACCAGCTTGATATTCCGGCGTTCCTCCGCCGGCAGGCGAATTGATGCCTCCCGCGAGGGACCTGCCCCACGACGAATAGCCAGCGGACCGGCGACGGTCCGCGCGGCTTGGCTTGCTCCTCGGGATGTACTTAAGCCGCTGATTTTGCTGTTGATTCCAAGTCAAGCCGGTGCCTGCTCCGGGATGTTCCGGTGCGCCTCATCCGCATCCGCTTTACGACAGGCCGGGTGACTTTCGGCGCATTGCAGACAAGAGTGCGGCCAGAACAAGGTAACACTCGGTAAGAAACCGTGAGTTGGCCGCGAATCGTGTCACCGGTATGGTTTATTTGTCGGCGGGGAATCGTGACGGGGGTGTGCGTATCAGGGGTCTTGCGGATAGCGAGCAGACTCCTTGTACCAGCCTTCGCACTCCTCAGGTGGGGTCAGCTCGATTGCTAGGCAATCCGGCTACGAGGTGTGGGGCATGACGAGGGGCATGCAAGCTGGCAGGCAGACAACCCTGCGCGAGCACGTCGCCGTCGCCGGCATTGGCGTTCATTCCGGCTGGCCGGCGACTGTCACGCTCCATCCGGCCGAGGCGGATACCGGCATCGTGTTTGTGCGCCGCGGGTCCAATGGCGAAAACGATCGCGAGCTGCCGGCCACCTTCCGCTCGGTGACGGCGACCGAATTCGCCACGGTGCTCGGCGACAAGAACGGTCCCGCTATCTCAACCACCGAGCACGTCTTGGCCGCGCTCTACGGCCTTCGGATCGACAACGCGATTGTCGAGGTCGATGGTCCGGAAATCCCGATCATGGACGGCAGCGCCGCGGCCTTCGTCGAGGCGATCGACCGCGCCGGCACCGTCACAACGGCGGTACGGCGGCGCTATATCAAGGTGCTCAAGCCGGTGCGGGTCAACGCCAATGGCTGTTCGGGTGAATTGCGGCCGCATCCGCGCGGGCTTCGCATCGAAACTGAAATCGAATTCGATCATCCGTTGATCGGCCGGCAGAAATTGGCGCTCGATCTCGATCCGCACGCGTTCCGCCGCGATCTGGCGCGGGCGCGGACTTTCGGCTTCATGCGCGACGTCACCAAGCTGTGGAACGCCGGCTATGCGCTCGGCGCCTCCTTCGAGAATACGGTAGTGATCGCCGAAGATCGCGTGCTCAATGCCGACGGGGTGCGTTTTGCAGACGAGTTCGTCCGCCACAAGGCCGTCGATGCGCTGGGAGATCTGGCGCTTGCCGGGGCGCCGCTGATCGGCGCCTACCGGTCGGTGCGCGGCGGCCACAAGCTCAATCATGCGGTGGTCAGCGCGCTCATGGCCGATCCGACCGCTTGGACCTACAGCGAGATGGAAGAGCCGGTGCGGCGTTCGCGCGGCCATGCCGATCTCGGAGCCGGCTTTGCCGTGCCGGCCTACGGCCCGGACGTCTCTTGATTTGCTTGGCTTTTTCGCCTTAATCCCGGCCGATTGTCTGCCTAGTTAACGATGGGGTCGCCGAACCCTCCCCACGACACGATTATTGTGGTCCATTGGGGTGAATATTGGGGCGGAGCCGGCGGCGGCGGCACGGGATCTTCAGCGCGCTCATGATGCGGCGTTTACAGGGATCGGCGAGGTCCGGCGGCAGGTCGCGTGTGCTGACCGCCCTGCTGATGCTGCTATGCCTGGGCGCGTCGGTCGCCGGCTGCAGCATCTTCAACAAAGAAGACGATTACGTCCCGGAAGACCCGGCCGACAAACTGTATAATGAGGGCCTGTTCCTTCTCAACAAAAAGCAGGATTACGAGGGCGCGGCGAAGAAATTCGACGAGGTCGATCGGCAGAATCCGTATTCCGAGTGGGCGCGCAAAGCGCTGGTGATGTCGGCGTTCTCGTACTATCAGGCGCAGAAATACGACGACTGCATCAACGCCGCCAAGCGCTACGTGACATTGCATCCGGGCAGCCCGGATGCCGCCTATGCCCAATATCTGATCGGCGTTTCGTATTACGACCAGATTCTCGACGTCAATCACGACCAGGGGCGGGCGGATAAGGCGGTCAGCGCGCTGGAAGAGGTGGTGCGCAAATATCCGGATACGGAATATGCGCTCAACGCCAAGAAAAAGATCGACGCGGCGCGCGACCAGCTCGCCGGCAAGGAAATGGAGGTCGGCCGCTTCTACATGAAGAAGCGCGACTTCACCGGCGCCATCAATCGCTTCAAGGTGGTGGTGACGCATTATCAGACCACGCGCGAGGTCGAGGAGGCGCTGGAGCGTTTGACCGAGGCCTATATCTCGCTCGGCATTCTCGACGAGGCGCAGACCGCGGCGGCTTTGCTCGGGCACAATTTCCCGGATAGCCCGTGGTACAAGGACGCCTACAAGCTGGTGAAGTCCGCCGGCGGCGAGCCTACCGAGAACAAGGATTCCTGGATGAGCCGCGCCTTCAAGACGAGAGCGTGATCGCGACAAGCCTGCCAGCGGACTTGACCGGGCAGGAGCGGTCTTCGGCTAAAGATCATGCTGCAATGATGCCTGACGCGCGGGCGGGGACGCGCTAGTATCCATTCCGAATTGGATTCGTCTTTCCGGGGCCGTGCGCAAGCGAGGAGCCCGGAATCCATAATCGCGATCGGTTGCACGCTCTGCTGCGGCCGTGGTTTTGGATTCCCGTTGAGCCGTTTCGCCGGCATCTGGAATGACGGCAACGCGTCACTTGCCATCCATCGTCCGCCATCATGCTCGCTCGCCTTTCCATCCGCGATATCGTTCTGATCGATCGCCTGGACATCGATTTCGGGACCGGGCTTGCCGCGCTCACCGGCGAAACCGGCGCCGGGAAGTCGATCCTGCTCGATGCGTTCGCGCTGGCGCTCGGCGCCCGCGGCGACACGGCGCTGGTGCGCGAGGGCGCCGAGCAGGGCCAGGTGACCGCCGCCTTCGACGTCGCCAAGGAGCATCCGGCGCGCAAGCTGCTCGCCGAGAACGATCTCATTGCCGATCCGGCAGCCGAGGACGAATTGATCGTGCGCCGCGTGCAGTTCGCCGACGGCCGCACGCGCGCCTTCATCAACGATCAGCCGGTGAGCGTGCAGGTGCTGCGCGCGCTCGGCGCCGCCTTGGTGGAAATCCACGGCCAGCACGACGACCGCGCCTTCGTCGAAGCAGCGACCCATCGCGCCTTGCTCGATGCCTTTGGCGGCATCGAGGATGCGGCCGCCGAAGTGCGGCGCCTCTGGGCGGAGCGCCGCGCGCGCGAGGCCGCGGTTGCCGCGCACCGTGCCGAGGTCGAGCGCGCCCGCCGCGAGGCGGAATGGCTGCGCCACGCGGTCGACGAGCTTGGCCGCCTTGGCTCGCAGAGCGGCGAGGAGACGGCGCTCGCCGAACGGCGCGCCGCCATGATGCAGGCGGAAAAGTCCGCCGAGGATTTGCGCGCGACGCTTGAGGCCGTCGCCGGCCCGCAATCGCCCGTGCCGCCGCTGGCGACGGCGGTACGCCGGCTGGAGCGCCGCGCGGCGCAGGCGCCGGCGCTGGTCGAGCCGGTGGTGAAGGCGATCGATGCCGCGCTCACCGCGCTCGATGAAGCGCGCACGCATCTCGAACATGCCTTGCGGGTCGCCGACTACGATCCGAACGAGCTTGAGCGCATTGAGGAGCGTTTGTTCGCGCTGCGCGCGGCCGGGCGCAAATACAATGTTTCGGTCGATGAGCTTGCGGCTTTGGCCCGCCGCTATGAGGGCGATCTGGCGCTGATCGATGCCGGCGCCGAGCGGCTTGCGGCTTTGGAACAGGAGGCGCAGAACGTCGTCGGCCGCTATCGGCAGGCGGCGGAGGCGCTGTCGGCCGCGCGCAAGCGCGCCGCGCAGAAGCTCGACAAGGCGGTGAATGCCGAACTAAAGCCGCTCAAGCTTGAGCGCGCGCAATTTTCCACCCAGATCGAAAGCGAGGGCGAGGGGCCTGACGGGCTCGAGCGCGTCGAGTTCTGGGTGCGGACCAATCCGGGCACGCGGCCGGGGCCGCTCATGAAAGTCGCCTCCGGCGGCGAATTGGCGCGCTTTCTGCTCGCGCTCAAGGTGGTGCTCGCCGACCGCGGCTCGGCGCCGACGCTGATCTTCGACGAGATCGATACCGGCGTCGGCGGCGCCACCGCCGACGCCATCGGCATGCGGCTGGCGCTGCTTTCCTCCGGCGTGCAGGTGATCGCGGTGACGCACGCGCCGCAGGTGGCGGCGCGCGCCGACCGGCACTATCTCATTTCCAAGGACGCGCTCGCCAAGGGCAAGCGGGTCGCGACCCGCGTCACCGAGCTTCACGCCGAGCGCCGGCGCGAGGAGATCGCCCGCATGCTGGCCGGCGCCGAGATCACCGCCGAAGCCCGCGCCGCCGCCGAGCGTCTGATCCGCGCCGCGGGTTAGTATTTGTGAGCGTACTTGGAACTGAGCAACCAAATGCGGATTTCTAAGAACGTCGCTGTAAATCAGATCGCTGACGATTGGCTGCTTGTATATCCAAACACATACAAGGCCGGCTTGGTGTCGGCTCTAAATGAATTGGATGAGCATTCCATAGAAGACATCTATTCTTTCCACGATCGCATCAAAAGCTTTTCGACGGACAAAAAGCGCCAAGTTCTCGAAGAGCTACCGCAAGCGTTTAAAGCCGAAATCGAGAAAATGCTTCAGGCCTAGCACAATGGAAATAGAGCGGGCCAACAACGAATATTATGAAGCAGATGCGCCACGTCAACTGACGCACAATACGATACTTTAGTGAGGGTTCTCCGAAGCACGTTAAAAACCAAGAAGCGGTGGGCCAATTTTTTTAAGATGATTGAGCAGGTTGGGGCAAAGCCTGCCGGCAGATTTAAGCCAAGGTGCGGCACGCAGTGCCGATGTTGTCGCTCGACAATGCCTTCGAGGAAGATGATGTGGTGCGACTTTGTCGACCGTATTCGCCGCTTCCTGAGTCTTCCCGACATGAGGTGATCGTGTATTCGCGCCGAGCCGAAGATCGACGGCCTTTCGATGTCGCTTCGCTATGACGAGGCAAGCTCGTCACCGGTGCGACGCGCGGCGACGGTTTCGAAGGTGAGGACGTCACCGCCAATGTCAAGACGTTGGACGACGTGCCGAAACTGCTCAAGGGCAAGAACATTCCAGCGATCTGCGAGGTGCGCGGCGAAGTCTATATGACCAAACAGGCCTTCCTCGCGCTCAACAAGCGCCAGGCGGAGGCGGGCGGCCAGGTTTTCGCCAACCCGCGCAATTCGGCGGCCGGCTCGCTGCGGCAGAAGGATCCCTCCATCACCGCCTCGCGGCCGCTCGGATTTTTCGCCTATGCCTGGGGCGAGATGAGCGAGATGCCGGCCGCGACGCAATCCGGCATGATCAAATGGTTCGAGCGCTGCGGCTTCACGACCAATCCGCTCACACGCATTTGCGCGTCGGTCGACGAACTATTGGAATTTTACCACGGCATCGAGCAGGAACGCTCGCATCTCGACTACGACATCGACGGGGTGGTCTACAAGGTCGATCGGCTGGATTGGCAGGAACGCCTGGGCTTTGTTTCACGCTCGCCGCGCTGGGCGATCGCGCATAAATTTCCCGCCGAGCGCGCCATCACGGTGCTCAAGGGCATTGACATTCAAGTCGGGCGCACCGGTGCGCTCACGCCCGTGGGCAAGCTCGAGCCGGTCGGCGTCGGCGGCGTCATCGTGCAGAACGTGACCTTGCACAACGAGGACTACATCAAGGGCGTCGGCGGCAAGGGCGAGATGCTGCGCGAAGGTCGCGACATTCGCATCGGCGATACCGTGATCGTGCAGCGCGCCGGCGACGTCATTCCGCAAGTCGTCGATGTCGTGCTCGACAAGCGTCCGCCCGGCGCCAGGCCTTATCATTTTCCGACCAAATGCCCGTGCCCGCTGCACACCGATGTGCTGCGCGAGGAGACCGCCACCGGCGAGGAGGGCGCCCGCGCCCGCTGCACCGGCGATTTCGCCTGTCCTTATCAGAAGATCGAGCATCTTGAAATTGTTCGCTTCGCGCCGCGCCTTCGACATCGAGGGTTTTGGCGATAAGCAGATCGAGTTTTTCTTCGAGCAGGGCTGGGTCAAGGAGCCGGCCGATATTTTCACGCTGCCGAAGCGCAACGGCGAGATCAGGCTCGAAGAGTACGAAGGTTATGGCGAGACCTCGGTGCGCAATCTGTTCGCCGCGATCGCGGCGCGGCGGGAGATTGCGCTCGACCGTTTCATTTATGCGCTTGGCATCCGCCATGTCGGCGAGACCACGGCGCTGGCGCTGGCGCGCGGCTATGGCTCGTGGCAGTCGTTTCACGACGCCTGCCTGAAAGTCGCCGCCGGCGACGAGGAGGCCGCAGCCGAGATGGATGCGCTCGATCAGATCGGCGACACCGTCATCGAAAGCGTCAAGGCTTATTTCGGCGAGACGCACAATCGCGGCATCGTCGAGCGATTGACCAAGGAAGTGAAGATTTTGGACGCCGAAAAGCCGCGCGCCAGCTCGGCGGTAGCCGGCAAGACCGTGGTGTTCACCGGCACGCTGGAGAAGATGACGCGCGACGAGGCCAAAGCCTCCGCCGAGCGGCTCGGCGCCAAGGTGTCCGGCTCGGTGTCGAAAAAAACCGATTACGTCGTTGCCGGCCCCAAAGCGGGGAGCAAACTTTCAGATGCGCAAAAGCTGGGCGTGCGCGTTCTGACAGAGGAAGAGTGGCTGAATCTCATTCGCTGATCGTCATTGCGAGCCGCCGGATCGGCGCCGTGCTTGGCGGTAAGCGCCACGACGCCATCCGGCCGCCGTCAAACAGCTGGATGGCTTCGTCGTGCTCCTTCTCGCAAAGAACTCGCAATGATGCGGCTGAACGCGGTCCGCCGCTAAATCCGTCCGGCCAGGGCCAGCACAATCACGATGATCAGCATGAGGCCCAAGCCGCCGCCGGGATAATAGCCCCAGCCGCTGGAATACGGCCATGTCGGCAATGCGCCGATCAGCAAAAGAATGAGAACAATGATCAGAATTGTCCCGAGCATGGTTTGCTCGCTCCTGTGCAACCCCGCCCGGCAACGCCAGCGCCGGACAGAAGTTCCAGGAACCAAACAAACACGAATGAACAGGAACCAAACAAACAGGAATGAAACAAAGACGGGAGCAAACGCGTTAGAGCCGGATCATGCTCTAGCTTGGCGGCGGCGGGATGGTCGCTGCGAACAGCCATGCGCGCGTCGCGGTGTCGAGGAGTGGCGCGAGCGTTTCGCGCACCCGCGCCTGATAAGCATCGAACCAGGCGCGCTCGTCGGCGGTCAGCATCGCCGGTTCGACCAGGCGCGTATCGATCGGCGCGAGCGTCAGCGTCTCGAAGGCGTTGAGCGGCTTTTCCGCGCCGGGTACGTCCGGCGCTTGCGTCACCAGCACCAGATTCTCGATGCGGATGCCGTAGGCGTCGGCGCGGTAATAGCCGGGCTCGTTGGAAAGGATCATGCCGCGCTTGAGCGGCGCGACGCCGAGCTTGGCGATGCGCGCCGGCCCTTCGTGCACCGAGAGGTAGCTGCCGACGCCGTGGCCCGTGCCGTGATCGAAATCGAGGCCGGCCCGCCAGAGAAATTGCCGGGCGAAGGAATCGAGCTGCGCCCCGGTCGTGCCGTCCGGGAACACCGCGCGCGCAATCGCGATATGCCCCTTGAGCACCAGCGTGAAATTGCGCCGCATCTCGGCGGTCGGCAGCCCGACTGCAATCGTGCGCGTGATGTCGGTGGTGCCGTCTTCGTACTGGCCGCCGGAATCGAGCAGAAAAAGATCGTTCGTGCCGATGCGCCGGTTGGTCTTGCGCGTCACCCGGTAATGCACGATGGCGCCGTTCGGCCCGGCCCCGGCGATGGTCGGGAATGAAATGTCCTTGAGCAGGCCGCTCTCGCGGCGAAAGCTCTCCAGCGCTTCGACGGCGGCGATTTCCGTCAATTCGCCGCGCGCGGCCGTGCGGTCGAACCAGGCGAGGAAGCGCGTCACCGCCGCGCCGTCGCGCAGCTGCGCCGCCCGCGCGCCGTCGATCTCGGCCTGGTTCTTCACCGCCTTCATCGGCGCGATCGGATCGGGACTGCGCAGGACCGAGCCGCCATTCTCGGTGACGAGCCGCGCGATCGCCTCCGGACACGTGGCCGGGTCGAGCCGCACGGCGCGGCGCTCCTGGCCGAGCGCGGCCATGTCGCGCTCGAATGCGGCATTGGGCCGGACATCGGCGATCTCTTCCAGCCGCGAGCGGATCTCGTTGCCGATCTTGCGCAGATCGACAAAGATCGTCGGCCGCCCTTCCTTGGGCACCGTGGCGAAGGCCAGCACCACCGGCGTGTGCGGCACGTCGCTGCCGCGGATATTGAACAGCCACGACACCGCGTGCGGGTCGGAGACCATCAGCGTGTCGGCGGCGTCCTTCTCCATCTCCGCACGAATGCGCGCGAGCTTGCTCGCCGCCTCTTCGCCGGCATAGCGCATCTCATGCGCGACCACCGGGCCGAGCGGCGGCTCGGGCCGGTCGGTCCAGATGGCGTCGATCGGATTGTCGTCGACCGCGACAAGATGAGCGCGCGCTTCGCCGCACGCCTTGGCGAGCCGCTCGGCGCCGTCGATGGTGTGCAGCCAGGGCGCATAGCCGAGCTTCGCGCCGGCCGGCAGATTGGCCTTGATCCAGGCCGGCGGCGGATTCTCGACCAGATGCTCGATGGAAAAAACCGCGCCGTCGACCTCCTCGCGCACCTGCACCTGATAGCGGCCGTCGACGAACAGCACCGCGCGGTCGGCCAGCACGATGGCCATGCCGGCCGAGCCGGAAAAGCCGGTGAGCCAGGCGAGCCGCTCGTCGCTCGGCGGGACATATTCGTTCTGAAAACGGTCGGCGCGCGGGACGACGAAGCCGTCTAAGCCCCGCACGAGGAGTTCCATGCGCAATGCCGCCACGCGCTCCGCCGCCGCGCCGCTGTCGCTGCGATCGTCGAATGATTGAAAATGAGCTTCGAACATGCGCGGCAATCTATGAGGTGCGGCGCGCCTGAGCAATGAACCCTCCCTTCGACGGGGAGGGTGGCGCGTGAAAAGGAGCCGGGTGGTGTGAAAGATGGTGAACGTCACTCCACCGCGCCACCTTGCTCACTTCGTTCGCGCGGCTCTCGCCCTCCAGCGAAGCGCCGAACGCAGCTGCTTTCGCACCAAAACCAGCGTGGTCCAGCCGTCGATATCGAGACGCCGCGCCAGCGCCAGCGGCCGATAAGCGGCGATCACCGCATTCGCCTGCGAAGGCAATATTCCCGAGAGCACGACGCGGCCGCCCGGAGCCGCGAGGCGCCGCAGCGGCGTCGAGATGCGCTTGAGCGGCCCGAGCAGGATATTGGCGAAGATCAGATCGAAGCGCCCGTGCGCGCGGATCGCCCGCACGCCGACACCGTCGGCTTGCACGACCGCGACCAGGCCGGCGGCGCGATTGTGCCGCACATTCTCGCGCGCCGCGCGGACGGCGAAAGCATCGATGTCGGTCGCAAGCACGCGGGCATGCAGTGCGCGGGCGGCGGCGATCGCGAGCACGCCGCTGCCGGTGCCGACATCGAGAATGCGCGGCGGGCGCCGCTGCCTGCTCGACACCTTGCCGATCGCATCGAGCGCCAGCAAGCAGCCGCGCGTCGTGCCGTGGTGGCCGGTGCCGAAGGCAAGCGCCGCCTCGATCTCGATGCCGATGCGGTTCTTCGCAACGCGGGCGCGGTCATGGGCGCCGTGCACGATGAAGCGGCCGGCTTCGACCGGGGCGAGACCCGCCAGGCTTTGCCGGACCCAATCGGCCGCTTCGATCCGGCCGAATTGCAGCGCTGCCGCGGCCTCGGCGCCCGCCGCCGCGTCCACCGCCGCCCGCACGGCTTCCTGCTCGGCCTCGCTGTGGAAATGGATCGCCACCCGCCAGCGCCCGCCGCCGGCGTCGGCGAGGCTGACGGCGATATCCTCAAGCGTTGAGCGCTCGGCGACATGATCGGCGATCGCCTGCGCCCTTATCAGGTCGGTTTCCAGCCTTGCCACCAGGGACGGCGCATCGGGAATCGTGCCGGAAGACATTGTTTCGACAATACCTTTTTGCTTGATCCCCGGAATTCATCACATGTGGCGCCAAAACGCTGCCGCGCGGAAGTCGGGCGACATACACACCGGGATACCCCGATTATCCACATACAGGCGGCCAAGTTATCGACAAAGCAACAAAAGCAAATCTGTCACCGGCCTGCCAAAAATTTGTTATGATTCGTTTTGATTCCGAAACTCGCCTGAGAACGTTTTCTCAAGCATCGGCGGCCTTTGGAATTGGGGATGAACAATCGAGGCCCGGATGGCCGGCTTGGGAGAAGCTCACATGAATGTCATTGTCTTTGCTTCCCGCAAGGGTGGTTCGGGCAAGAGCACGGTGGCGGCGCATCTTGCCGCCTATGCCCACAAACCCGCGCGTCCCTGTCTCCTCATCGACACCGATCCGCAAGGATCGCTCACGCTCTGGCACAAGCTGCGCAACGACGCCGAGCTGCCGCTGCGAGCGGCGCTGCGCGGCGTCGCCGACATCGTCAAGGCGGCCAAACGCGACGGCACCGAGTGGGTCTTCGTTGATACGCCTCCCAATATGTCGGCGAGCGTCACCGACGCGATGCGCGCCGCCACGCTGGTCGTCGTTCCCTGCCGGCCGGGCGTGTTCGATCTCGAGGCGGTGAAGGAGACCGTCGCTTTCGCGCGGCAGCACCGCAAGCCTTATGCGGTGGTGATCAACGGCGCGCCGCCGCGCCGGCAGGACGTCGAGTTGCCGATGGTGACGCACGCGCGCGAAAGCCTGCTCGGCCTCAACATTCCGGTCTGGGGCGGCCAGATCACCCAGCGCGCGAATTTCTCGCTCGCTCTGGCGGAAGGCGAGGGCGCCAAGGAATACGACGCCGACTCGTTTGCCGCCGCCGAAATCGCCCGGCTGTGGGCGGCGATCGAAAAATCCGTGCGCGCGATCCACGGCGCGCGCGAAAGCGCGGCCATGCACCGCGTCGCGGCCTGACACGATCGGGCTTTCGAAGAGCCGCGCGCGCGCCTTAGAGCGCAATCGTTTCAGATTGAATCGATTGGCGCTCTAAGTTTTTGGTGGAGCATGATCTTTTCGGAAAACCGGTTTCCACTTTTCCGGATCATGCTCTAGCGTTTTGGTGGAGCATGATCTTTTCGGAAAACCGGTCTCCACTTTTCCGCATCATGCTCTAAATCGCCAAGCTCCGGCCTGCGCGTTCGGTCCGCGTGCGTTCGGCGACCGGCTCGGGCGCGGCCGCCATGGTCTCGATGCGCCCGATCACGTCGCGCGAGTATGGTCCGACGTGCAGGTAAAGAGCCATCATCGCCACAATCCAGCGGATCGATGCCGGATTGCTCGCCATGCATTGGGTTAGCGTGCGGCGGAACATTTCGCGCGGTTCCGGCAGGTTCGTCATGATCCGATGCACGATCTCCAGGCTGCCGAGCTGGTGGCGCGAATGCCCGGCGCGCGTGCGCTGCTGCTTGCGTCCGGAATTGTCGAGCATCTTCGCCAGGCGCTGCAAACGGCCCGCATAGGCGGCCGGATCGTAGACACGCTCCAGGATGTGCGCGTAGTCGGCGAGGATCTCCTGGCGCGGCCGCAATGTCGTGAAGTTGAGGCCCATCGTGCATTGGTCGGCGGTTTTCAGGTCCACGCGCTCCGGATGCGGGAAGATGCGGCCTTCCTGTTCAAGGCGCCGCCCAAGCTGGGTGTTCGGCAGCGCGTAGAGCAGGCCCACCATGCAGACCGGGATCGCCGCTTCTTCGATCAGCTCGACCATCACGTCCGCCGATGACTGCGTCTCGCTGTCAAAACCGACGATGAAGCCCGCGGTCACGAAAAGGCCGGACGCGTAGAGCCGGTGGATGCTCTCGGCGATGCTGCGCCGGGTGTTCTGCTTTTTGCGCATCGCGATCAGCGTCGCGGTATCGGGACTTTCGATGCCGACGAAGACTCCGACGAAATTGGCGCGCTTCATCAGCACCAGGAACTCGGCATCGTCGGCGAGATTGAGTGAGGCTTCGGTGGTGAACTCGAACGGATAATCGCGCGCTTCGAGCCACGCCGCGAGTTCCGGCAGGAACGCCTTGACCGCCTTCTTGTTGCCGATGAGGTTGTCGTCGACGAAGTCGACATGGCCGCGATAGCCCAGCCGATAGAGCGCGTCGAGCTCGGCAAGCATCTGCGCGTTGGTCTTGGCGCGCGGCACGCGCCCATAAAGCTCGATGATGTCGCAAAACTCGCAGGTGAACGGGCAGCCGCGAGAGAACTGCACGCCGATATGCAGATAGTCGTCGAATTTCAGCAGATCGAAGCGCGGGATCGGCGATTTGGTCACGTCGACTTGAAACTTCTCCGCCTCGAACTGTCCTTCGCGCGCGCCCGCGTCCCAGGCTTCGACGAATTTGCCGATCACGTCCTCGGCCTCGCCGAGGACGCGAAAGTCAGCCGCCTGATAGAGGTGGGGAAACGACGTGATGCCGGGGCCGCCGACGGCGACGGGCTTGCCGCGGGCGCGACAGAGGTCGACGATGTCGAGCGTGTCGCTCTGTTGCGGCATCATGCCGCCGGTGAGGACCAGATCGGCCCAGGCGAGGTCGTCGTCGCTCAGTTCCTCGGTGTTGCGGTTGACCAGCCGCAGCGACCAGGACGGCGGCAGCAGCGCCGCAAGCGTTATCAGGCCGAGCGGCGGCGCCGGATATTTGGCGCCGAAGACTTCAGCGGTCCGGGTGAAATTCCAGAAGGTGTCCGCATCGAAGCGCGGGTAGATCAAAAGCGCGTTGCACGCTTTTGCATTCCATGCGCTTTCCACCCCGGACCGCCTTCCGTTGAATTTCACGGTAGGCGGCGGCGGCTCCCAAGTCCAGCGATCTATCCTCGCTTCCGGAGCTTCAGTAGCGGTTGAAAGGCTGCCCGTAATATTGCGGCGGCGGCGGTTGCGGCGGGAAATAGCCCTGCTGGCCGTAATAAGGCTGCTGCTGAGCGTAATAGGGCTGCCCCTGCCGGTAATATTGCGGCTGCCCGTAGCCGGGCTGCGGCGCTTGTCCGTAATAGGGCCGCGGCTGCGGCTGCCGGGTAGGCTTGGGCCTGATAGGGCTGCGGCGGCGCCGGCTGATAGCCGTCATAGCCGGGCGCGACTTGCATCGGTCGCGCCGCCGCCTGCTGCACCGGTGCCCGCCGCCGCGCCATCTCCTCGCCGCCGCGGGCGGGCGTCTGGCCGGAAACGACCACCGTGGTCTGGCTCATGCCTTCGGTCTTCACCAGCGCAAACAGCGTCGCCGCATTGGTCGGCGCCAGCCGCACGCAGCCGTGCGACACCGGCGATCCGAGGTGTTTCACGTCGAAGAAGCCGTGAATGGCGTGGCCGTGGAGGTCGAAGAACATGGTGTTGGGCATTGGCGCATTGTCCCATTCCTGCGACAGGTGGTCGGCGTCCATGCGGTTCACCTTGAAGGTGCCGTTCGGCGTGTCGTAGCCCGCCCGTCCGGTCGAGACCGGCCAGACGTAGCGCGTCGCGCCGTCGACCGCGACGGTCATGCGCTGACTGCTCTTGTCGATGTTAACGACGATGGCAGCTTGCGCCATTGCGGCCAACGACATGGTGGCGAACGAAATCGCCAGCACCGCGCCAAGGAGCGAGCCGGAACGCCAAGGACCGATACGCATGAAATACACCCACAATGGAGCCGGAGTGAAGGCCGTTACGCGCGCTTGAGCTTGAGAAGTGTGTCGCGAATGTTTGGTTCAAAGCAAGAGCGCGGCAGCGCGCCAGCCGTAAGATAGTGAATGAGGCGGGCGAAAGCTTGAATGAAATGCGGCGGGATTGGTTAGTGGGCGGCGTCATTCCGGGGCCGGCCTGAAGTGCAGCAGCCGGTTCCCACATCGTCATTCCGGGGCCGGCCAAAGGCCGGAGCCCGGAATCCATAACCCCTAATCCAGTAGAATGGACTCGGAAGCCAACCAAAACCAACTGTGGTTATGGATTCCGGACTCGCGGGCCAAAGCCCGCGCTCCGGAATGACAAAGAAGAAAACTACCCGAACCCGTCTCGCTTGAGCCGCACCAGCGCCTGATCGAGACCCGCAAGAAAACTGGAGCGGTCGCGCGGCGAAAACGGCTTCGGCCCGCCGGTCACGGCGCCGGCGCTGCGCAGCGAATCCATCAGATTGCGGGTGGCGAGCGTCATGCCGATCGAGTCCGCGGTGAAGGGCTTGCCGTTCGGCGCGATCACCGTTGCGCCCGCCTTCACGCAGCGGCTCGCCAGCGGCACGTCGGCGGTGATGACGATGTCGCCGGCGCGTGCGCGCTCGGCAATCCAGTTGTCGGCCTCGTCCATGCCGCCGCCGACCACGATGCGCTCGATCATTTCATCTCTCGGGACCGCGATCGGGCTGTTGCTGACGACAAAGACTTTAAGCGCGCGCCCTTGAGCGCATGGCGCTCGGCGACGCGATAAATCTCCTGCTTCACCGGGCAGGCATCGGCGTCGATATAGATGGCGATGGGTCTCGGCGAATTCACGAAGATCCGACGGAAACAAAAGCGGCTAGCGCTTAGTGCTTGAAGACGCGCGACGTCAGATCGTCGAGCGAGTAGGGGCACGTCGTTGGAAATTTATCCTCGTCCAAGCCCGTCTCTTTCGCCGCTTCGATGCGGGCGCGCCGGTAAGCGCGGGCAATGGCCTCGTCGATGCGCGGCTTCAAGCCTGGATTGTCCGCCAGCACGTCCGCGATCTCCAACCGCTGTTCTTGAATCGAGAGAACCCAGCTCCGCGAACGCAACGGCGGCTGATGATCCCATTTCAGGATGTGCGCCATCAGCACGCGCAACGCGCTGCCGAGCTTGTTGAACTGCTCGGCGCCTCAAGATTCGATCTCCTCGGCAAGATTGTCGCGATCGAGCGCGTCGAAGCGGCCCTCGCGAAGGTGCCGCGCTTGCTCCATCAGCCAGGAATAAAAGTCGCGCTCATATTCGGCGCCGAGCGGCTTATCGGCGGGCGCCAAGTCAGTCGTCAGATCTTTCCGCGCTCCGGCCATGACCTTCTCCTCGCGGCCAGAATAACAAATATGACCGTGGAAATCACACCCTCTCCACAAAGCTGTCCACCACGCGCTTCTCGCCGGCTTTGTCGAACTGGATGGTCAGCTTGTTGCCGTCGATTGCCGTGACGTTGCCGTTGCCGAATTTCTGGTGAAAGACGCGGTCGCCGGGCGTGAAGGCGGAGACAGCACCGGTCGATTTCGCCACCAGCTCGCCCTCGATGGTGAGCGGCAGGCGGCGGGCGCCTGAGCCCGATCCGGAACGTCGAGTCCCCTCACCCGATCGCGCTTCGCTTGATCGACCCCGGGTCGAGCCCGGGGCAGGCTCTCTCCCCCCAGGGGTGAGGTGAGACAGGTCCTCGCTGTCGGCGCCGCTGCGATCCGCCTCGTAATAGTCATCGGCTTTTTCGGAAAAGCCGTTGCGGTCGCGTTTGGCTTGATTGCGGTTGGTTTGGGCGCGCTGCCAGCCGGGCGTGCCGTAGTTGGAGCCGAACGAGGTCATGGCGTCGAAGCGCGAGGCGCCGTAGCCGCCATAGCCGCCGAAGCCGCCCTGCGACTCGGTGACTTCCACATTGGCTTCCGGCAGCTCGTCGAGAAAGCGCGACGGAATATTGGTCTGCCACAGGCCGTGCATGCGCCGGTTGGTGGCGAAATAGATCTTCGCCCGTTTACGCGCACGGGTGAGTCCGACGTGGCCGAGGCGGCGTTCCTCTTCCAGGCCGGCGCGGCCCTGATCGTCGAGCGCGCGCTGGTTGGGAAACACGCCTTCCTCCCAGCCGGGCAGGAACACGGTGTCGAATTCCAGGCCCTTGGCCGCGTGCAAAGTCATAATGTTGACCGCGTCGGCTTCGGCGGCCTTCTCGTTGTCCATCACCAGCGAGATGTGCTCGAGAAAGCCTTGCAGGTTCTCGAACTCCTCCATCGACCGGATCAGCTCTTTCAGGTTCTCCAGCCGGCCGGCGGCGTCGGCGGAGCGGTCCTTCTGCCACATCTCGGTGTAGCCGGATTCATCGAGCACGATCTCGGCGAACTGGGTGTGCGGAAGGTTGTCGCGCTGCTTGCGCCAGCGGTCGAGCGATTGCAGAAGCCCGCGCAGCGAGCCGCGCGGTTTCGGTTTCAGCTCGTCGGTCTCGATTACGGCGCGCGCCGCTTCGGTCATCGGCACGCGGCGCTTGCGCGCGTGATCGTGCAGAAGCTGCACGGTGGCGTCGCCGAGCCCGCGCTTGGGCACATTGACGATGCGCTCGAAGGCGAGATCATCGGCCGGCGAATTGATCAGCCGCAGATAGGCGAGCGCGTCGCGGATTTCGGCGCGCTCGTAGAAGCGCGGGCCGCCGATCACGCGGTAGGGCAGGCCGAGCGTGACGAAGCGGTCTTCGAATTCGCGCATCTGGAACGACGCCCGCACCAGGATCGCGATTTCGTTGAGCGCATGGCCCGCGCGCTGCAATTGCTCGATCTCCTCGCCGATGGCGCGCGCTTCCTCCTCGGAATCCCAGGCGCCGGTGACGGTGACCTTCTCGCCCGGCACGTCGTCGGTGCGCAGCGTCTTGCCCAGACGGCCTTCGTTATGGGCGATCAGATGCGAGGCGGCGGCGAGAATATGCCCGGTCGAGCGGTAATTGCGCTCCAGCCGGATCACTTTGGCGCCCGGGAAATCGTGCTCGAAGCGCAGGATATTGTCGACCTCGGCGCCGCGCCAGCCATAGATCGACTGATCGTCGTCGCCGACGCAGCAGATGTTTTTGTTTCCTGGCTGCTCCCTCTCCCCCTTTACGGGGAGAGGGTTGGGGTGAGGGGCTCTTTCCGCTTGCTGGGCGGACTGAAGCGCCCCCTCACCCGGTTCCTCGCTGCGCTCGGAACCACCCTCTCCCGCAAGGGGAGAGGGTAAAGCGCTGCCCACCGGCGCGGCCGTCCTTTGCGCCAGCAGGCGCAGCCACAGATATTGCGCGACGTTGGTGTCCTGATACTCGTCGACCAGGATGAATTTGAAGCGCCCCTGATATTGGCGCAGCACTTCGGGCTGCTCGCGGAACAGCCGGATGTTTTCCAGCAGCAGGTCGCCGAAATCGGCGGCATTGAGAATTTTCAACCGCTCCTGATAAGCGCGGTAGAGTTTCAGTCCCTTGCCGTTGGCGAAAACGCCGGCTTCCCCGGACGGCACTTGCTCAGGCGTCAGCCCGCGATTCTTCCAGCCGTCGATCAGCGACGCCAGCACGCGCGCCGGCCAGCGCTTTTCGTCGATCTTCTCGGCGTCGAGCAGCTGTTTCATCAGCCGCACCTGGTCGTCGACATCGAGAATGGTGAAATCGGGCTTTAAGCCCACCAGCTCCGCATGCCGGCGCAGGATCTTCACGCCGATCGAGTGGAAGGTGCCGAGCCACGGCATGCCCTCGACCACATGGCCGACGATCTCGCCGACGCGGCCTTTCATCTCGCGCGCCGCCTTGTTGGTGAACGTCACCGCCAGAATTTCGCCCGGCCGCGCGCGGCCGGTCGCGAGAATGTGGGCGATGCGGACGGTGAGCACGCGCGTCTTGCCGGTGCCGGCGCCGGCGAGCACCAGCACCGGGCCATCGAGCGTCTCCACCGCAAGTCGCTGTTCCGTGTTGAGGCCGGCGAGGTAGTTCGCCCCGCCCGGCGCCGCGGCGCGCGCCCGCGCCGCAATGCCGCCGGGTGTCGGACTCGGCGGCGGCACCGGATCGAAGGTATCTCTTGCCGGATCAGCCAAGGCGGTCCACCGGGCGCGAAGTCTCCGTGATTCTCATAGGCCGAAGATGGCACTTGGAGAGGGCTTTTACGAGGCTTTCCCCGTCATTCCGGGGCGCGGGCTGTAGCCCGCGCGCCCGGAATCCATAACCACAGTCACCGGATATGGATTCCGAACTTGCCGCCATCCAAGTCGGCCGTTGCCGACTTGGGACTTTTCCTGCCGAACTCGGGAACACCCGAGTTCGCTGGCAATCCGGAATGACGAGCGCGTTGGCATTATTTTCCGGCTTGGCGCTGCGCCCGCCGGCGCCAACCACGCCAAATCAGGCCGGCTGCAGATCGGTGTGCGCGAAATCGTTGCCCTTATAGAGCAGCGGCGCCTGCAACTCCTTCGCCAGGGCGTAGGCGAAGCAGTCGCCGAAGTTCAGCGAAGCCTTTGTTCCGCGACCTTTGCCAAAGCGCTTGAATGCATCAAATGCGAGCCGAGCTTGTTCTGGCGTAAAAGGTGTGATTTCCGTGCCAAGGGCGGCCACTATCCGCTCGAAACGGAGGCCGCCACCTTCTTTTTTCGAAGCACCTTCGCAAACCATAATGGATTCAAACCACGTGGCGGCCGATGTGACTCGGCGTTTGAAAGACATGGCGCGTTCGATCAGGATTGTGCTGTCTGGTTCGTCTTTAAAAACGGCCACGAATACCGAAGAGTCGACCACGACAATGTCCGCGTTCACTTCGGCAACCCGTTTTCGTCATAGAGGTCGTCATCCGTGAGCATGTTTTCGGCCAGTCCGTGACGGCGAACGTCTTCCTGGATTTTTTTGATCTTAGCCCACACTTTCTCGAACTCGCGGCGCTTCTCTTCGGCGGTGCGGGCGTCGCGAGAGGCGCGCTCGGCCTTTTCGCGCTCCAGCCGCTCGCGCAGCGCCTTGCGAACCACTTCCGTCTGCGTCTCACCGGTCATTTTGGCGAGTTCGCGGACCAGACGCGTTGTCTCGGCGTCCTTGATATTAAGCTGCGGCGTGCCCATGGTAGAATTCCTTCGATGATTTCTACCATATAAGTCCGCTACCGCAAAATTCACGCCTTCCCCGGCATGGCGATGCGGCGCCCGGCGCCCTCCGGCACCGGCAGCTGCGCGTGCGCTGCCTTCATCTTCGCCAGTCGCTCGGCAATGAAATCGGGGAACGGCGCGGTCCTCTTCGCCGTCATATCCACATGCAGCACCATGTTCTCGGAGGTGGCCGAAAGCCAGCCTTCGTCGGCGTGAAAAAGCTCTTCGAAATAGTGCATGCGCTTTGCATCGAAATCGAGCAGCTGAAAGGTCACGCGCACCGGCGCGCCGGCATGCAGTTCCTTTAAGTAGCGGATATGCGCCTCGGCCGTGAAGGTGGAATGCCGGGTCTGCTGGAGATAGGCGAGCCCGCAGCCGAGGAGCTCGTAAGCCTCGTCCACCGCGCGGTCGAACAGCACGTTGTAATAGGCCATATTGAGATGGCCGTTATAGTCGATCCATTCCGGCTCGATCTTCATCACCGACGAGACCAGGGGCGCGGCGAAAACGGGTTCCGGATCGGGTCGTTCGAGCATGGGCCTTCCATCGTCGGGTGAGTGCGCGGCCGCGAGGGCGGCCTTGCAAGAGTGACCTTTGCAAGAGTGGCCTTTGCAAGAGTGGCGGATTTCACGGGCGATGCAAAGCCGCCGCCCCCCGGACTTGACCAGCCGGCGCGGCGCGGCCACTTTGCCGCAAAAGAGTAGCCGCGATGGTCTTGATCGAAGCCTGGGAGGAACTCAAACGCGACCGCAACGCGGTCGAAAGCGTCATTGCCGCGCTCGCTGCGGCCTTCGGCAACCGCCTGGTCACCTCGCAGGCAGTGCGGGAACAGCATGGCAACACGCTGACCTGGATCGACAATCAGCCGCCGGACGCGGTGGTGTTTCCGCAGACCACCGAAGAGGTGCAGCAGATCGTGCAGCTCTGCGCGGCGGAACGCGTGCCGGTGATCGCCTTCGGCGCCGGGACGTCGCTCGAAGGCCAGGTCAACGCGCCACATGGCGGCATCTGCCTCGATTTCCGCGACATGAACCGCGTGCTCGCCGTCCATGCCGAGGATCTTGATTGCGTGGTCGAGCCCGGCATCACGCGCAAGCAGCTCAACGAACAATTGCGCGACCGCGGCGTGTTTTTCCCGATCGATCCGGGTGCCGATGCTTCGCTGGGCGGCATGGCGGCGACGCGCGCGTCGGGCACCAATGCCGTGCGCTACGGCACCATGAAGGACAATGTGCTGTCGCTCAAAGTCGTGCTCGCCAACGGCGAGGTGATGTCGACCTCGCGCCGCGCCAAGAAAACCGCCTCGGGCTACGATCTCACCCGCCTGATCATCGGGTCGGAAGGCACGCTCGGCGTCATCACCGAATTGACCTTGCGGCTTGCCGGCATTCCGGAAGCGATCTCGTCCGGCATTTGTCCGTTTCCGTCGGTCGAGGCGGCCTGCAACGCCACCATCCTCACCATCCAGTCCGGCATTCCGGTGGCGCGCATCGAATTGCTCGATGCGCTGCAGGTGCGCGCCAGCAATCTCTATTCGAAGCTCAGCCTGCCGGAAACGCCGATGCTGTTCCTGGAATTCCATGGCAGCGACGCGAGCGTCGCCGAGCAGTCGCAACGCTTCGGCGAGATCGCCAAGGAATTCGGCGGCGGCCCGTTCGATTGGGCGACCAAGGCCGAGGACCGCTCGCGGCTCTGGCAGGCGCGGCATGACGCCTATTGGGCGCAGCGCGGCCTTCGCCCCAATACCCAGCCGCTCGCGACCGATGTCTGCGTGCCGATCTCGCGGCTGGCCGAATGCCTCGCCGCCACCCAGCGCGACATCGCCGAGAGCAAATTGCTCGCGCCGATCGTCGGCCATGTCGGCGACGGCAATTTCCATGTCGGCATTCTGGTGGACATGAACGACGACGATGAGGTCGCGCGCGTGCGCGCTTTCCTCGAGCGCCTCACCGAGCGTGCTCTCGCCATGGACGGCACCTGCACCGGCGAGCACGGCATCGGCCAGGGCAAGATGAAATATCTGCCGGCCGAATATGGCGCGCCGGCGCTCGACGCCATGCGCGCGATCAAGCGCGCGCTCGATCCGCTCGACATCATGAATCCGGGCAAGATTTTTGATCTGTGAGTAGAGCAAAGCGACTAAGCCGTGCCGACTGAAAATTGCCGACTGAAAATTGAACCGACAATTGTCATGACCGGACTTGTTCCGGCCATCCACGTCTTTGGTAACTAAAGTCTTTGCTCGCTGAAGACGTGGATGCCCGTGACATAGGCGAGCCAACGGGTCCGGCCCGAAGTGGCTGGCCCGATGACAGGCTCCGCGACGCCGTTCTTCGAACGGCTATGCACGGGCATGACGATTCAATCAAAACACTCCGTCCGGCAAGCGTGCGTCCTTGCCGAGCCACTCTTTGATCAACGCGGGCAGCGTGCCGTCCGCCATCATCTCCGCTTGCGCCCTGCCGATTTGATCATGCAACGCGGTATTTCCTTTGCGGACGCAGATGCCGAGGCGTTCGCTGGTAATGCCGGCCTGCACGACTTTCAGCTTCGGGCGGTCGCGTACGAACCATTCCGTCACCGGCGCGAGCTTCATGAAGGCGTCGCAGCCGCCGCTTGAGAGCTCGTCGAGCGCCGTCGCGATCTCGTTATAGGCGTAAACGCGCACGCGCGCGGCGCCATGCTCGGCGACCAGTTTCTCGGCGACCGGCTGGCTGGTATTGCCTTGCTGCACGCCAATCACCAGGCCCGCAAGATCGGCGATGCCGTGCACGTTCGGATGCTGCGTCGTATCGACCACGAGCGATTGGCCGGAGAGCGCATAGGGCGCGCAGAAATCCGCGATCTTTTCGCGTTCCGGCGTGATGGTGGTGCCGGAAGCGACGCAATCGTAGGCGCCGGAATCGAGGCCGGCGAAAATGCCGTTGAAGTCGGCGCCTTCGAAAGGCACCAGTTGCCAGGCGCGGCCGAGCTTTCCCGCGATGCGCCGCATCAGTGCGATGTCGAAACCGGACGGACCGCCTTGCCCGATGAATTCGAACGGCGGATCGGGGAGTGCGGCGCCCACTTTCAGCGCGGGAGCGCTTTTGGCGGTGCCCGAGGCCAGCCCGCCCGTCGCGAATGCGGGCAAGGCGGCGACTAGATCGCGGCGTGTCATCTCCGCCTTCCTCTTTTTTGCTGGTTAACGCGATACCGATCGCAACCCGGCGCGCCCGATCGCTCGGCGCCGGCGGCGATCGTAGCCGTGCCGGCGACGATTCGGCGATAGGGCGTTCGGCACCATGCCGTCTTGCAAGGGCCTAAAAGTTCAGCGGCCCGGAACCCGACACAGAATCGCCTGCAAATGCTGCTAGTCGCGCCGGCTGAAGCGTGCATTCCGCTCAAGCTTGCACTAGGCTTTGGGGTCGGGCACGCGCTGAATCTTTAAGCGATTACAAGGGAAGCTTTGCCGTGCAGACGACGCTGCTCGGAGTAGCCATCGCTATTATTCTGGCGCTTGTCGCCGCGCTGGTCGCTCCGCTTGTCGTCGACTGGAACCGCTACCGTTCGGCCTTCGAGGAAGAGGCGAGCCGCCTCACCGGCCTCAGCGTGCACGTCAACGGATCGATTGACGCGCGCCTTCTGCCGTCGCCGCATTTCAAGCTGCGGGATGTTGCGGTCGGCGCCGCCGGCCACGAGCTGCAAATCAGTGCCGGCACAGTGGAACTCGAACTTGGGCTCGGCCCGCTGGTGCGCGGCGAAGTGCGGGCGACGGAAATGCGGTTGTTGGCGCCGCAAATCAGCCTGCGGCTCGACAATGCCGGCGCGCTCGACTGGCCGATGCCGTCGTCCTCGCTCGGCGCGGACGCGCTCGCCGTTTCGCGGTTGACGGTCGATAACGGCCGCGTCGTTTTGAGCGACGCCGCGTCCGGGTCGCGCCTGTCGCTGGAGAAGCTCTCCTTCAACGGCGACATCCGCTCGCTGTTGGGACCGTTCAGCGGCGAAGGCGCCTTTGTCGCCGGCGGCGAGCCTTACAGCTTCCGCATTTCCGGGAACCGCGCGGGCGACGACGGCAATCTCAAAGTGCGGCTCGGCATCGATCCCGCCAATCGCCCGCTGACCACGGAAATCGACGGCCTGCTCGGCTTCGATCGCGGCGTTCCGCAATTCGACGGCACCTTGACCGTCGCGCGCCCGGTCGGCGTTGCGCTCGCGGGCGGCCAACGGGTCATGAGCGATCCATGGCAACTCACCGGCAAGGTCCAAGCGACGCCGGCGGCGGCCAAGCTGCGGGAGCTCACACTGCAATATGGACCGGAGGAGCGCGCGGTCGTCTTCAACGGCAAGGCGGACCTGAAACTCGGCGCCCATCCGCGGCTCGACGGCGACGTCTCGGCGCGGCAACTGGATGTCGACCGGATGCTGGCGGCGCCGGACGTCACGCATCGCCCGCCGCTCATCATGTTCAAGTCTTTTCTTGAGGAATTCATCGCAACGGTGCGCCTGCCGCTGCCCGCCTCCGTGGACATGGCCATCGAGGCGGTGACAGTCGGCGGCGCCGCCATTCAATCGCTGCGCGGCCGCGTGCGTTTCGACGGCGACCGCGGATGGGAGCTCGACGACTTTGCTTTCCGCGCGCCGGGATATACGACGGTGAATGTCAGCGGGCGCCTCGGCGCCGGTCCGCAAGGGCTTTTGCTCAGTGGACCTGCCAGCATCGAATCGGCCGATCTGAAAACGCTGGCCTCCTGGCTCGAAGGCCGCGCCGACCAATCGTCGGGACATGCTCAGACCTTGACCGCGCGCGGCGATATCACCATCGCGCGTGACCGCCTCGTGCTGGACCATCTGTCGGCGGCGCTCGACCGCGAGAAGGTCGAGGGGCGGCTCGCTTACAGCTTCGCGGCAGGCGATCGTCCGGCCGCGCTTGATGGCGAGCTGCATGCCGCAAAGCTCGACGTTGACGCGCTCACCGCCTTCGCCCAGGCGGCCGCTTCCGATGGCAGCTTTGAGATCCCGCGCGCGGTCAGCCTCGTGCTCGATGTCGGAGAGGCCACCTTGGCCGGCATCGATGCGCGCATGGTCAATGCCCGGCTCAAGCTCAATGCCGGCATTCTGCACATCGACCGGCTTTCGATCGGCGATCTCGGCGGCGCCGCGCTGGAAGCGAGTGGACGCATCGACGAATTGTCGTCGCAGCCGCGCGGCCAAGTAACCCTGGATATGAACGCGGCGACGCTCGATGGCCTGGCCACGATCGCCGGCCGGTATGCGCCGCAGGTTCCCGATTCGGTTCGGCCGTTCGCCGATCGCTTGGCGCCGGCGAAAGTGCATGGCGTCCTCACCATCGAGCGCGCCGGCAAGACCGGCAGCGTCGCCAAGCTCACCTTGGGCGGAAGCCTGGGAGCGATGCGCCTGACGCTCAACGGCGACGCCACGGGTATGCCGGCGCAAGCCGACGCCGCCGTTCTGCGCGTGTCGAGCCGGCTCGATGCCGACGATGGCGGCGCGCTGGTGCGGCTGCTCTATCTCGACCGCGTGGTGGCGGTCGATCAATTGCCGGGCCAGATGACTCTCTCCGCCAACGGCCCGTTCAACGGCGAGATTCGCGTCAATGCTCTGGCGTCCGCCGGCGGCTTTTCCGCCGTGGCCGACGGCTCCTTGCATTTGCGCGGCGCTGGCGCGCCGACCGGCAGCCTGCAATTAAGGGCGTCCGCCGCCGATCTTCGTCCGCTGCAGCGGGCAATGACCGGGCAGGCAGGGGTCAGCGCTCCGGTTTCGGTGAACGCAATCGTCGGCATTGCCGGCCCCGACTTGTCGGTCACGGATCTGGCGGTGAAAGCCGGCAAGTCGTCGCTGCGCGGCCGGCTCGATCTCAAAATATCGAGCCCACTGGGGATCGCCGGCGAGCTTGCCGCCGATGATGTGGACGCGGTTATTGTGGCGGGCTTGCTGTTCGGGCTGCCGAGCGCGGCGCCGGGCACCGGAAAATCCTGGTCCGCGGCACCGGTCGGCGGCGGCGCCTTCGGGGCGGTAAGCGGGTCGGTGAGCTTTAAATTCGACCGCGCCGCCCTGACGCCGGCGCTGGTTGCGCGCGAGGTCAAAGGTGTCGCGCGCTTTGCCCCGCCGGAAATCGAATTGACCGAGCTCGACGGCAAGCTCGCGGGCGGGCGTTTGAGCGGCGGATTTACCTTCCGGCACGATCCGCAGTCTTTCGCCGGCCACGGCCATGTCGAGCTCGCCAACGCGAATGCCACTGCCGTGGCGGGCAGTGCGGCGATCGACGGCTTGCTCTCGGCGAAGCTTCAGGGCGAGAGCCAGGGACTGAGCCCGGAGGGCATCGTGGGCGCCTTCCATGGCGGCGGCACGATCGCGTTGAGCCGGGCACAGTTCGCGGGTTTTAGCCCCGCGGCATTCGACGCGGCGATCCGTCTGGCCGATCAGAGCGGCGCCATCGATGCCGCGAAAGTCCGCGCCGCGGTGAACGCGGCCATGGACAATCGCAAACTCGCGGTGCCGAAAGGCGAGGCCGAAGTCACCATTGCCGGCGGGCAAGTGCGCGTGGCGAACGCCGCCTTGCCGGCGCAAGACGGCGCGCAGCTTTCGCTCGACGGGGTACTGGATCTCAACACGGCGGCGCTCGACGCACGCCTGATATTGTCTGCAGAGCCCGCCCCCAACGCGCTGATCCGCGCGCGCCCGGAGCTTGCAGTCACCCTCAAGGGTCCACTGTCAGCGCCCGAGCGGAAGCTCGACGTTTCAGCTTTGGTCGGATGGCTCAGTTTGCGCGCGGCCGAGCAGCAGACCAGACGCCTGGAATCGCTTGAGGCCAATCGGCGTGCCGACGTGCTCGGCGAGTTGGCGCGACCGGCGCCGCAGGTCATGCGTTTCATCCCGCGGGGTACGGCGCTCGAAATCAACAATCACGCGAATGCCGCTGCGGCACCGCCGCTCGGCACCAACGCACTCGACCGTTTGCGGCCTGAAACTCCGCCACCGCCGCCGATCCCGCTTCCGCCTGCACCGCCGACGGGCAAGCCGACCAATCCGGTGGCAACAGGTGCCGACAAGGCGACCGCCGCCGCCGGCACTGTCCAGCCGCCGCCCTTGCCGGGCCTGCGCTCGTTGTTGAATTCTCTATTCGGCTCGCAGAACTGACGCAGCTTGCGCCGGCATCATGATGCCGGCATCATGATCATGTCGCGGGAAGACTGTCGGCCTTGACCCTCATAGCTCGGGTGCGCCTGATAGTGATTGAGCACGAATAGCCGTATCGCCGACGACAGATTGCCGTGCTTGCGCTCGGAATCGATGCTGCCGACCAAATCGGACAGTGTCATGCGGCGGTTCGTGGCAATATCCTTCAGTCCTTGCCAGAATGCGTCTTCAAGGCTGACGCTCGTCTTGTGCCCGGCGATCACGATGGAGCGCTTGACGACCGGTGATTTCATTGCCCGTCTCCCGTTTCGATCCGGTGCCGGTCGAGGCTGCTGCGGGCTTGGTCGCGCCTAGATTGCTCCACGGCGCGGTCAATCCTTGAACGCCCATAGACGAGCCGGTTGGACGCGGCCTCGTGTTCGGCCGCGCGCCGTTCGGCTCGCTTGCGCGCTGTTCGGAGATTAACGATGTCGCCCATGCATAGCTCGGCGGTAACCAGATGTGGGTTGGCCGTTGGTTGGGAAGAAATTACGCCGACGCGGTGACGCTGCACCAAGGGCAACCTTCCAGACTCGATCACATCAAGTTGCCATATGGAGAAGCGTGACTATACCGGCTGAATCGCGCAAGACACGGTTGCTTGAGGGAAAAATAGGAGCTGTGTTCTTACTTACTAGAGCTCAATGTTATTTCGCAAATGCTTGCGGCGTTCTTTGAATGTTCAATGAACAGGGGCGGCAAATCTAAAGCTCGAGCCTCGATAAACTGGCGTGCGGCTTGGTGACAACTTTAGGTCAGCTGGCGTATATCCTCTCGGCACTTCTTGGTTGCCGGTATCCACGCCCTGCACTCGCACCGCGCTACACTGAAATCATCGCGGCTATACATTTAATCCGGTCCATTCATCGTTTTCGTCATGCGTCGAGCAAGGTGACGTAGCGCCAAGGCGATAAGGCATTGCAGGCCTTCCGGCAGCGAATTGTCCAACACGCAATGATCGACCACAGCCGGCGCGCAGGCGCAGCGCTATTTCTTACGGAAACGGTCGAGCCGCACGACTTCGCCGCCAGTGCCGCGGTCGGGCGGCGTTTCTGCGGCCTCGGATGGCGTGGGCAGAGCGTCCCGCTTCTTCTCTTCACCTGCGGGGAGCGCAGCCGCGGAAGGCTTTTCCGATGTCTGCGGCTCTTCAACGGATTGTGGAGCTGTCGCGCCCTCAATGGTCTCGAATTGAAAGCCGAATTGCACGGCCGGATCGTAGAACGCCGTTACCGCCTCGAACGGAACCGCCACCCGCTCCGGAATGCCGCCGAACGACAGACCGACTTCGAAACCCTGCTCGGTCACCGTGAGGTCCCAGAATTGATGCTGCAGGACGATCGTCATGTCTTTTGGATAGCGCGCGCGCATGCGATCGGAGAGCCGCACGTTCGGCGCCGTGGTATTGAAGGTGATCTTGAAATGATGCTCGCCCGGCAAGCCTTTCTTGGCCGCGTCCGCCAGCACCGTGCGCACGACGCCGCGCAGTGCCGCTTGCGCGAGAATGTCGTAACGGATGTGGTCGGTGGCCATGGCGGGAATCAGTGTTTCAGGACCCGATCGTCAAATAGCAGATATGGCGTGATTCCTGGAGGTCCAGATCGCTCTGTCCTCAGCTGATTGATGTCTGCGGATAGATGACTGCTGCTGACATCTGAGAAAGTGGAGGCTTCTGTTGCCAGGTGCCTCCGAACCCCGCCTGACGCTGCTAAGACGCC
Organism: uncultured Alphaproteobacteria bacterium; assembly: GCA_963831135.1. Classification (GTDB taxonomy): domain Bacteria; phylum Pseudomonadota; class Alphaproteobacteria; order Rhizobiales; family Xanthobacteraceae; genus BOG-931. The sequence continues at coordinate 43,311 of CAWHPH010000044.1, read as the reverse complement.
AGGGCTTTAAGTCGGTCTTTCGGACTGCTTACGCAGCCAGAGCAACCGGAGCATAGTTGTCGTTGGCAACTATGAATTTGGCCCGATAACGGCGGAACCATGCCGAGCAAAAGCGCGCCCTTTACGCCCTCGTCGATCCTATTTCGACCCCATATTGGTGGAGTCGCCGGGTACTGCCCCCGGGTCCGAAAGGTTTATTCCGACGGCCATTTATCGCCATAGCCGGCTTGCGCCGGCAAAAGGAATATAAGCCCTAAAGGTTGCCGAAAAAAGGGCTGGTCTCAGGCTTGTGGCGCCGCTACCGCCCGGTAACCGCCAATTGCGTTGGATCAAGGCTCCCTTCCCGGGCTCCTATAGGGGGAGCAGATGGCGCGGTATCTTTGGCTTTTCGCGCATTCTTTATGGTCACAATGTATTGCAATGGCCATGCCTCTGGTTTTGAAACTGGCCGCGCGCAACCTCCTTTACGACAAGCTTCGCTTCGCCGCGACGGTCGTCGGCATCGTCTTCTCGATCGTGCTTGTAACCGTGCAATTGGGCCTGTTCGTCAGTTTCGCGCGCACGGTGACCGTCATGATCGATCATGCGCCCGCCGATTTATGGATCGTTCCGCTCGGAACGAAGTGTTTCGAAGACCCCTCGCTGCTGGATGAAGCCGACCGCTACCGGGCGCTGTCGGTCGAGGGCGTGTCGGAGGTCGTGCCGATCCTGATCAGTTTTGCCCAATGGCGGATGCCGGACGGCGGGACATCGCCGGTGCTGGTCGTCGGCTCGGATTTGCGCGCCGGCGGATTGCTTCCGTGGAATCTGGTCGGCGGCAGCCTCGACGCGCTGTCGATTCCTGAATCGGTCGCCGTCGACCGCACCTATTTCGACCGGCTGGGCGTGAAAGGCCTCGGCGACGCGGCCGAGATGCGCGATCGGAAGGCGGAGATTCGCGCCGTGACCAATGGCATCCGCTCGTTCACCACGACGCCTTTTGTCTTCACCCCGCTCGATCGGGCGCGCGGATATACCGGCACGCCGCGCACCAAGGTCACCTACCTGCTCGTGCACCTGGCTCCGCATACCGATGTGGAACGCGTTCGCGCCCAATTGCGGACAGTCCTTACCAAGGCTGAGGCGCTGACGCCGGCCGAATTCAGCAGCCGCAGCCGATCCTTCTGGCTGTTCGGGACCGGCGCCGGCGCCGCCCTGTTCGCTGGCGCTCTGCTCGCCATGATCGTCGGCTCGGTCGTCGTCGCCCAGACTTTGTATTCAAGCACCAAGGAGCATTTGTATGAATTCGCGACATTGCGCGCGATCGGCTCCTCGGGCGCATATCTTCACACCGTCATTATCGCTCAGGCGTTGTTGAGCGCGGTTACCGGTTTCAGCATCGCGCTCGTCATCGGACTGCTCATCGTCAACGTCACCACCGAGTTGGCGCTGCCGGTCGTGATGACTCCGGCGCTGACCGGGATCCTGTTCCTGCTGACCGTCGTGATGTGCGTTGTTTCCGCGCTCTCCTCGATCCTCAAGGTCATGCGCATGGACCCGGCGATGGTGTTCAGCCGATGAGCGAGCTGGTCATGGAAGCGCATGGCGTCGTCAAATTCCTCGGTGAAGGAGCCGGGAAAGTGCAGGCGCTCAAGGGCGTCAGCCTTTCGCTGCATCGCGGCGAGCTCGCGCTGCTGATGGGCCCTTCCGGCAGCGGCAAGACCACGCTGCTTTCGGTCCTCGGCTGCATTTTGTCGCCGAGCGGGGGAGTCGTCCGCGTTTGCGGCCAGGCGACGACGAATCTGCGCACGGAGCAACTCGCCAAGTTGCGGCGCGATCATATCGGCTTCGTCTTCCAGTCCTATCATCTGTTTCCGACGCTCACCGCCCTGGACAATGTCCGTCTGGCGCTCGACGTGCGCGGCGAGCGTGCCGGCCAAGCGATCAAGCGCTCCAAGGACGCGCTGGCCCGCGTCGGCCTGGCGCACAAAATCAATGCGTTTCCGCGCGAGCTCAGCGGCGGCGAACAACAGCGCGTCGCCATCGCGCGCGCCTTGGTCGGGGACGCCGCGGCCATTCTGGCCGACGAGCCGACGGCGGCGCTCGACGGCGAGAACGGGCACTCGATCATGACGATGCTGTTCGAGATCGCCAAGGATCCCGCCCATGGCGTGCTCGTGGTCACCCATGATCCGCGGATTTTGCCGTTTGCGAGCCGCATCATCCGCATCGAGGACGGACTTATCGTGGGCGAGGAGGCCGGCGTCGGTGCCGCGCGGACGCCCGTTGCAAAAGCGAGGTCAGTGGCAAAGCAATGAAAGCGAATATCTCAACCGTATCATGCGCCGCCATAGCCCTGTTCGGCTTGGCAATCGCCGCCGCCTTCGCCGAGCCGAACGCTCCGCAGCGAGCGGCGGAAGACAAGAATTGGCAGGCCGTCGCGCCGGGACTGGTCGAGCCGCGCTCGGGCGAGATCAAGGTGACGGCGTCGGTGATCGGAGTGATCAGCGAAATCCCGGTCCAGACCGGCGACAAGGTGATCGCCGACGAGCCGCTGATCCGTCTCGACGATGAGGAGGCCCGCGCGCGCGTCGCCACCGCGCAGGCGCAGGTGGAAATGCGCAAGCGCGCCCGCAACGATCAGGGCGCCGGCAAAGGCGCGGACCGGCGCAAAGCCGAGGATGGGGTGGCCGACGCCGAGGCCGTGATGGCGCAAGCCAGGGACAGCTTCGATGCGGCGGTCAAGGCCAAGCGCAGCGGCGGCGGATCGGATGCCGATCTCGCGGCTACCCGTACCGCCTGGAGCGGCGCGCAGGAGCGGCTGGCGCAGAAGCGCGCGCAATTGCACAAGCTCGACGATGATCCGGAGACGCCGCTGCCCACCGCCAATGAAGGGCAGCTCAATGTCGCCCGCGGCGAGCTCAGGGTCGCCTATGCGGAGCTGGAAAAGCTCACGGTCCGCGCGCCGATCGCCAGCACCGTCCTGCAGATCAATGCCAAGGTCGGCGAATTGGCGGCGCCGTCCGCGCCGCAGGCGCTGATGCTGCTCGGGGATCTAACAGGGCTGCGCGTGCGCGCCGAAGTTGACGAACGCGATGTCGGCAAGATCAAGCTCGGCGGCAAGGCGGTGGTCCGCGCCGACGCCTTTCGCGGCCGGGAGTTTGCCGGCAAGGTCGTCTCCATCGCGCCGCTGGTTCAGCCGGCGCGCATCAACTCGCCCGGGGCTCGCAATCTCAGCGACTTCAGCGTCACCGACGTCTTGATCGAGCTGGCCGATCCCGGACCGCTCTTGGCCGGCATGAAGGTCGACGTGTACTTTCAGCACGAGGTCGCGGCGCAATAACGCGCCGCGGTCCCAAAAGCGAAGGCCGGTCCACCCGCAGCCGCAAGTGCGTTTCGGCGCTTTCGGCATGGAGGCGGCAAAGGGGGAGACATGAAGGGCGTGGTTTTTCCGGGCGATCGAACGGTATCGTACATCGACGTGGCGGATCCCGGTCCCGGACCGCTCGATGTGGTCATCGAAATGAAGGCGTCCGGGATGTGCGGCACCGATCTGCAGAATTATCGCCGTCCGAGCGATCAGCCGCCGTATATGCCGCCGCTCATCGACCGGCCGCCGATCGCGGGCCATGAGCCGGCGGGGATTGTCTGCGCCATCGGCGCCGCGGTTTCGGCGCAGCAGGCCCATATCGGCCAGCGCGTCATGGTGCATCACTATCAGGGATGCACGACCTGCAATCATTGCCGCAGCGGCTGGCAGCAGCTTTGCCAAAAAGCAAAGCCGATGGTGCGCGTCTACGGCAACAACGACGACGGCGGGCACGCTCCGTATCTGAAAGTGCCGGCGAATACGCTGGTGCCGCTGCCCGAAGAGCTCTCGTTCGAGGCGGGTGCCGCTATTTCCTGCGGTACCGGGACTGCTTACAACGCGCTGGTCCGTCTCAACCTTTCGGCGCGCGACACGATCGCGATCTTCGGCCAGGGACCGGTCGGGCTGTCGGCGACCCAGCTTGCGCACGCCATGAACGCGCGCGTCATCGCCATCGACGTCAATGCGCAGCGCTTGCTGAGGGCGCAGGAGTTTGGCGCCGACGTGCTGATCGATCCCGCGAAAGACGATGCGCTCGAAGCGCTGCGTGAGCTGACCGACGGAATCGGAGTCGATTGCGCACTGGAAACATCGGGCGCTTCCTCTGCGCGCATTTCCGCGGTGCGCGCGACCAAGATTTGGGGAGTTTGCTGCTTCGTCGGCGAGGGCGGAGACGTGACGATCAATGTCAGCCCCGACATGATCCGCCGTCAGATGACGATCATCGCCTCATGGACCTTCTCGACGGCGGGCCAGGCCGACTGCGCGAAATTCATCGCGCAGCGCGGGATCGACGTCGATCGGATCTACACCGGCCGCTGGTCGCTCGACCAGGCCGCCGAAGCCTACCGGCTGTTCGACCAGGGCGTCGGCGGCAAGGGCGTGTTTCTGATGTAGCCGTCGCGCAAGTCAGATAGGTTGAGCCTGCGCTATTGCAGGCTCAACGCCACGAAGCGCGTCTCGCCGTCGGGATTGGAGACGAGCAGCACCGCGACTTTCTTGCCCTGGCTCTTGAGCTGATCGATGCGGCTTTGCAGATCGGCCGGGTTGCCGACGCCCTGATACTGCACTTCGACGATGACATCGCCCGGCGACAGCCTTTTGTCGGGCGACGCCGACGCGACACTCGGATCGACGCCGGTGATGATCACGCCTTTGACGTTGTCGCGCACCTTGAATTTCTTGCGCAGATCGTCGGAGAGGCTGGAAAGCTCGAGCCCGAGCGTCTTCTGCACCGCGGTCTTGGGCGGCGCCGCGTTGTCCTTGTCGGCATTCGCAGCAGCCGCCTTCTCGCCGTCCTCGAGCCTTCCGATCTTGACCTTGTGGGTCTCTTCCTTGCCCTTGCGGATAACGACCACGTCGACTTCCTTGCCGACCGGCGTATCGGCGACGATGCGCGGCAGATCGTGCATCTCCTTGACGTCGCGACCGTCGAATTTGATCACCACGTCGCCGGGCTCGATACCGGCGGGCTTGGCCGGGCCTTTGTCGTCGACGCCGGCGACGAGCGCGCCGTGCGGCGGCTTGATGTTGAGGCTCTCGGCGATGTCGTCGGTGACCTGCTGGATGCGCACGCCGAGCCAGCCGCGCCGCGTCTCGCCGTATTGGCGGAGCTGGTCGATCACCGCCACCGCCGAATTCGACGGCACCGCGAAGCCGATGCCGATCGAGCCGCCGGAGGGCGAAATGATCGCGGTGTTGATGCCGACGACCTCGCCGTTGAGGTTGAAGAGCGGGCCGCCGGAATTGCCGCGGTTAATGGCGGCGTCGGTCTGGATGTAATTGTCGTACGGCCCCGAATTGATGTCGCGGTTGCGCGCCGACACGATGCCGGCGGTTACCGTGCCGCCGAGGCTGAACGGATTGCCGATGGCGATCACCCATTCGCCGAGCCGCAGCTTGTCGGAATCGCCGAACTTCACCGCCTTGAGGGGTTTTTCGGTTTTCACGCGCAACAGGGCGAGATCGCTTTTTGAATCCTTGCCGACCAGTTGCGCCGGCAGCTTGGTGCCGTCATTGAGGATCACGTTGATCTCGTCGGCGTCGGCGATCACGTGGTTGTTGGTGACGACCAGGCCCGACGCATCGATGATGAAGCCCGAGCCGAGCGAGTTGATGCGCCTTGGTGCGCGATCCGCATCGCCCTGCCCGCCTTGGCCGCGCCGGTTCTTGAAGAATTCCTCGAAAAACTCCTCCATCGGCGAACCCGGCGGCAGATCGGGCAGATTGCCCATGCGCGTGTCCACCTTCTGCGAAGTCGAAATATTCACAACCGCATCGATCACCTGCTCGGCGACATCGGCGACGTTTTCGGGCCCTCGCGCCGCCGCCATGGAGGCCGGCAATACGATGAGCGCGGCGGCGAGCGCGGCGGCCGCCGCGCCGTGGCGCGCGAACTGGCAGCTCTTCGACAGGCCGGTCTGAAACGAGCGGGGCATGAACAGCGAAGACATTGGCGGTCAGTGCTCCTGGAGCATCACGCGGTGGAAGGGTGCCCCGGTCCAATAGCGGACGCAAGGCCATGCGCGGGCGCGCTCGCTATTAGGAACCCGATTGGGGCGGAAAAGCGACTCAAGTTTCAGTGCATCCTTTGGTCCGGCTTAAGCACTTACTACGCGATTGCCTCCGATTGAATCGAGCGCCATCGTAACGTTTTGCTCAAGCACATCTTTCAAAAAGCCGCTTGTTGCCCCCCAAATCGAATTTCGGGGGAATCGGTTCCCAATGAGCCCGAGAGCACAGCCCGATTTGGCTGAATCGGGCTTTGCTCTCGATTCTTGCGTGGTCGCATGTCCTTTTCGGAAACCGGTCTCCACTTTTCCGGGACATGCCCTAATGCCGCACGAGCCAGACGATGGCGACGCCCACGATTGCCGATACGAGGCCGACCAGGCGCAAGCGGCCGTCGGGCATGTCGAGCGCGGCGGTCATGGCGCGTTTGGTGCTGAGCGGGAAGGCCGCGAAAAGGATGCCTTCGATGGCGAAGAACAAGCCGATCGCGGCCAGAAAATCGAACATCGAGCCCGCTCTGACTATGCTCTGACTATTTGGATTCCGGCGGCGTTGGCGGGCTCGGCGGTGTCGATGGCGGCGGATTGGCTGCGGTTCCCGGCCGCATCACCCCTGACGGATTGGAGAAGTAGCGGAAGAAATCCGTATCCGGCTTGAGCACCAGGCGGGTCTCGCCGCGTTGCATGCTCTTATCGTAGGCCTGCATCGAGCGGTAGAAGGTGAAGAAATCCGGGTCGCGGTTATAGGCGTCGGCGAAGATGCGGTTTCTTTCGCTGTCGCCCTGGCCGCGGATCTGCTCGGCGCGCGAATTGGCCTCCGCCAGCAGCACGGTCACATCGCGATCGGCCTTGGCGCGAATCTGCTGGCTCTTCTCGCTGCCCTGGGCGCGGAATTCGGCGGCCTCGCGTTGCCGCTCGGTCTGCATGCGCTGATAGACCGCTTGGCTGTTCTGCTCCGGAAGATCGGCGCGGCGGATGCGCACGTCGACGACGGAAATTCCGAACTGCTTGGCGTCGCGATCGATCTGATCGCGCATCTTCACCATCAATTCCCCGCGCTTGTCGCGCACCACATCGGTGAGCGTGGTGGCGCCGAGCACGCGGCGCAGCGCCGAGTTGAGCAGCAGCGCAAGCTGTGAATCGGCGCCGGCCGGACCCACGGTCTGATAATATTTGAGCGGATCGACGATGCGATAACGCGCGAACGCATCGACCACCAGCCGCTCGCCGGCCTGATCGGTGCCGGTGCCGGTACTGGTGCCGGCGTTGTCCTGGCTCGAGGCGATCACTTCCTGCGCCGGCGATTCGATCGCGAGAAGGCGCTTGTCGATATAGATGACGCTGTCGATGAACGGCACTTTCACGTTCAGGCCCGGCTCGGTGATCACGCGCACCGGCTTGCCGAGCCGCACCACCAGCGCCTGCTGGGTCTGGCTGACCGTGAACAGGGTGCTGTAGCCGACGATGATGGCAAGGATGATGAGGACGGCGATGGCGCCGCCGGCAAGACCGACTCTCATTGGTTGCCTCCCGCCGACGAGGTGCCGCCGCGCTGCGTGCGCGCGGGCGGCGCCGGCAGCTCGGTGAGCGGCAGATACGGCACCACGCCCGGCCCGCCTTGCCCGGTATCGATAATCGTTTTGTTGGTGTCGCTGAGAATGCGCTCCATGGTCTCCAGATACATGCGCTCGCGGGTCACGCCGGGCGCTTTCTTGTATTGCTCGTAGATCTGCAGGAAGCGCGAGGTTTCGCCCTTGGCTTCGGCGACCGTCTGCTCGCGATAGGCTTCGGCGTCTTGCGTGATTTTGGAGGCGCGGCCGCGCGCTTCCGGCACGACGCGGTTCGCATAGGTCTGCGCCTCGTTCTGGGCGCGTTCGAGATCGGAACGCGCCGCCTGCACGTCGCGGAAGGCGTCGATGACCTGGGTGGGATAGTCGGCCTTCTGCAGCTGGACCTGCTGCACCTGTATGCCGGCGTGGTAGCTGTCCAGCGTCTTCTGCATCAATTCCTGAACCTTGGTTTCGATCGTCTGCCGCGCGCCGGTGATGACCGGCTGGATGTTCGATTGTCCGATGACCTCGCGCATCGCGCTCTCGGCCACTGCCTTCACCGTCCCTTCGGGATTCTGAACATTGAACAGATAATCGCTGACGCTGTTCGGTTTGACGCGCCACAGCACGGAGAATTCGACGTCGATGATATTCTCGTCGCCGGTCAGCATCAGGCTTTCTTCCGGCAGTTCGCGCAGCGAGGTGCCGCGCCGCAAATCCTCGACCGGACGGGTGCCGATATCGGTCTTGATCACGCGCAGCGCCGGCGGGGTCAGCGCGGTCTCGATCGGGTAGGGCAGATGGTAGTTCAGGCCGGGCTGTACCTCCGGCGGTATGAATTTCCCGAACCGCAGCACCACGCCGACCTCGTCGGGCTCGACGCGGTAGAAGCCGGAAAAGCCCCAGAGCACGAGCGCGACCAAGACGATCAAGGCGATGCCGCGCCCGCCGAGATTGCCCGGCAGCACGTTGCGCAGCCGGTCCTGGCTGCGGCGGAGGAATTCTTCCAGATCGGGCGGCCGCGATCCGCCGCCCGATGGCTGCGGTCCTGACCCCCAGGGGCCGCGCGACCCCGAGCCCCAGGGGCCGCCGCCGCCGCCGGTTTGGTTACTCCACGGCATCAAATCTCTCCTGGCGCCAGCGCCTGCCGGCCTGACTTTCCCGGGGGTTATAGGGGAGCGTTCCGTCTGTTACAACGCGCGTCACGACGCGGCGCGCTGATAGGTAACAAAGGTAAAAGCGGCATCGTCGCCGGCCGCCGCGGCATGGTCTTCATGGGCGACTTCTTGCCACTGGCCGCGATCGATCGCGGGAAAATACGCATCTCCATCGACCGTGCGGTGGACATAAGTAATGTGGAGGCGCCGCGCCAGGGGCAGGGTCTGGGCGTAAAGTTCGGCGCCGCCGGCGACGATGATGCACGCCGCCCCGCGGCGCAGCGCGTCGCCCTGCGCGACGGCGAGCGCGGCCTCGATGCTTGGAGCGACGACAATACCCGGTGCGGCGAAGGCGCGGTCGCGGCTCACCACGATGATGGTGCGGCCGGGGAGCGGCCTGCCGATCGAGAGATAGGTTTTGCGCCCCATCACCACCGGCTTGCCCATGGTGATGGCGCGGAAATGCGCCAAATCGGATCTCAGCCGCCACGGCAGCGCGTTGCCGCGGCCGATCACGCCGTTCTCGGCAATGGCGGCGACGAGGACAATCGGTGTCATGCGTTGCGCATTGAACCGGCGTAGCTTTTGCGCAGCCTAGGCTACCCGATGCGTTCGCGCGAGTTCGGGAGAAAGATAAACAACAATAACTCCCTCAAAATAGTGACCGCCAGTGAATGTCGTATCGAATCGGCGGCCCAAATCATCAGGTGTGCGAATATACGCACCGATGGCGCGGGCTCGTTCGATTTGCCGAGCATTGATTGACACGTCAAGGAGCGAAAAAACGGAGCGATAGGGCGGCTCAATCATCACCTCGGTCGCGGATTTGATAAGCTCGCGTTCGTCCTTTGGCGAGTTGGGCACCAAAACGAGCTCCCAGCGGCCCGCCTCTTCCTGCCATTCCCAATAGGCGGCCAGCAACGGTGCCCCAACTTTCTCGAGCCGGGCGGCCAATTCAAATGAAGTCCTCAGTTTGCGGTCTACCAGCGACTGATCAACCACCGCAATACGCCTTCTGCCTCTGGGGTTCCAGCAACTGCGTCGATCATAGCCGAAGCAGCTTCATCCGTCCAAATCTCGTAGCGGCATTGCTCCGTCCAACCTTCAACAACGGTCCATCTTTGACCGAACACAAGATCGGACTGCCTGGCGCGGTCGAGTTGTGACTCCAGTCCGGCGAGCTTAATCAGGTCCCTGAGATTATGAGTGTAGATCTTATCGACAAACTTCTTATCGGGTATCTGGTTTTCCTTAAACTGTGCTGCGATGTGCGCCTTCAACGCACACTCGATGGCGTATCCCGCCAAGTAGTAAGCGCCGGAAGGATGACCGCTTCGAGCAAGTAGCTTGGCTTCGGCCAAGCGAAGTTCCGCCAGTTGCTGAAAGGTTCCGCGGTCGTATGCATCCGGCATTGATCAGATGCTCACACCGCCACGGCCGCCTTGATATGCGGGTGCGGTTCGTAGCCTTCGAGCGCAAAGTCCTCGTAGCGGAAGGCGAACAGATCCTTTACCGCCGGATTGATCTTGAGCGCCGGCAAGGGCCGCGGACTGCGGCTGAGCTGCAGCCGCGCCTGTTCGAGATGATTGAGATAAAGATGCGTGTCGCCGAACGAATGGACGAACGCGCCCGGCTTCAAGTTCGTCACCTGCGCCACCATCAGCGTGAGCAGCGCATACGATGCGATGTTGAACGGCACGCCGAGAAACACGTCGGCCGAGCGCTGATAGAGCTGGCAGGAGAGCGCGCCGTCGGCCACGTAGAACTGAAACAGGCAGTGACACGGCGACAGCGCCATGCGCTCGTTCTCGCCCGGATTCCAGGCGGTGACGATCAGCCGGCGCGAGTCCGGATTGCGGCGGATCTCCGAAACGACATCGGCGATCTGATCGATCGAGCGGCCGTCGGCCGTCGGCCATGCGCGCCATTGCCGGCCATAGACCGGGCCGAGCTCGCCGTTTTCGTCGGCCCATTCGTCCCAGATCGTGACCCCGTGCTCGTCGAGATATTTGACGTTGGTGTCGCCGCGCAAGAACCACAGCAATTCGTAGATGATGGATTTGAGGTGCAACTTTTTGGTGGTGACGAGCGGAAAGCCGCGGCTCAGGTCGAAGCGCAGCTGATGCCCGAAAATTGAGCGGGTGCCGACGCCGGTGCGGTCGCGCTTTTCGACGCCTTCGCAGAGCACGCGCTCCATGAGATCGAGATATTGGCGCATCGGGTGTCCGGCCGACTCAGAAGCTTGCGAAGATTTGTGACAGCAAGCTTACAGTAGCCTTGCTGCGACGTTAAGCGGATGGGAACTCTTGCTCCGTAAAAACACGCATGAAGCCCGCTTTGCCATCATGCGCAATTTGAAATTCCTGCATTTTCCGGTCGCGGTGAAGGCCGTTTTGCTCATTGCGGCCCTCGGATTCTTGTCGATAGCGGCCAATTGGTTCTGCCTTGAGCGGCTCGATGAGCTCGACCGGCTCAACGCCACCGTGACGCGGCATGTGGCGCCGGCCCGGCTCGCTTTGGCCGAGGCGAAGGCCGCGATCGAATCGTTCGGCGTCGCCGTATATAAAGGCTATTCCGCCTCCGATCCCGATCTGGCGAGGGAATCCGCCGAGGAGATCGACGGACAATACAACGCCGCCAAGCGCGCGCTGAACAACGTGCTGGCCGCCTATCCGGCCGCCGGCGACGATGTGCGGCGCATTTTCGACAAGCTCGAGCTTGCGCACGACATCGCCGCCGAGATTGCCCGCAATGTGAAAAGCGGCCAAAGGCAGCAGGCCGAGCGCCTGGTGAATTTCAAGTTCGACCCGGCGCGCGACGACGTCACCGGTCACATGGACCGGCTGATCAATATTCTCGGCGCGCAGGCCCGCACGGCCGAGGCGGAGGTGGCGGCGCACGCCGACTCCACCTACCGCACCACCGTTGCGATCCTGGGCGGCGGCACGGCGGCGGCGCTGCTCTGCGCATTCCTGTTGACGCAGCTCTTCATCACCCGGCCGCTCCAGCGCATGGCGCGCGCGATGAGCTCGATGGCCGCCGGCGATCTGGCCGTTCCGGTCAGAGGCGACCGGCGCGGCGACGAGATCGGCGCCATGGCGCGGGCGGTAGCGGTGTTTCGCAACAACGCCATGGCCTTGCGCGATACCGAGCGGGCGCGCGCCGCCGAACGGGCGCGCGCCGAAGCGGAAAAATCCGCCGCCCTGGAAGCCGTGGCGGATGCGTTCGAGCGCGAGATCATGGCGATTGCCGCCTCGATCGGACACGCCGCCACCGAGCTCGAAACCTTCGCGCGCGGCATGACGGCGGTGATCGACGAATCGCACCGCCATGCGCGCGCCGCCGCGACCGCGGCCGAGGGCTCGAGCGAAAGCGCGACCAACGTGGCGTCGGCGATCGAGGAGCTGTCAGCCTCGATCGCCGATATCGGCGCGCAGGTGGCGAATGCCTCCGGCATCGTCGAGGAGGCGACACGCTGCACCGACAGCGCGGTCGCCAACACTGCGGCGCTGGTGACGACGGTGAAGGACATCGATCAAGTGGCGACGCTGATCACCGCGATCGCGCGGCAGACCAACCTGCTCGCGCTCAATGCCGCGATCGAAGCCAACCGCGCCGGCGAGGCCGGCCGCGGCTTCGCCGTCGTCGCGCAGGAAGTGAAGGCCTTGGCGGCGCAGACCACCAACGCGCTCGCCGAGATCAAGGACAAGACCATGTCGGTCGGGCAGGTGATCGAGGTGGTGCAGAGCGCCAACACCGCGATGGCGGAATCGATGCTGCAGGTCTCCGCCATGTCGAGCGCGATCTCCGACGCGGTGCATCAGCAGAATTTCGTGGCGCGCAAAATCGCCGAGACGGTCGAGGGCGCCGCCACGCGCACCGGCGAAGTCTCCGACAGCATCGCCGGCGTCAGCGATCTCGTGCACCGCTCCGGCCGCGGCGCCGATCAGGTGCTGGCCGCCGCCGCCGATCTCAGCCGCCAGGCCGCGGCGCTCGCCCACGGCGCCGGCACTTTCGTCAGCCGCGTCCGCGCGGCTTAGCTCGTCGTGGAAACTAACGCGTCATCGCGGGCATAGCCGTTCTAAGAACGGCGTCACTACGTTCGCCTATGTCCGGGTGCTTCGCTTCGCGCGCCCGCAACGCGGCAATCTCAGAACGCCGCTTTCGCCGGCTTGAATTTGTCGGTGACGTCGCCCGACAACGCGATGTCGTCGGGATTGAGCACCATCACCGCCGCGCCCGGCGCGCGATCCATTTTCATGAGATCCGCCCAGATCACGTTCGGGCTGGTGGTCAGCTCGAAATAATAACGCCTGTCGGTGAGATTCATCACCGTGCGGTATTCGGTGTTGTAGATGCCGAAACTCTCATACGGCGCGCCGAACGGCACCGACACGTTGCGCGCGATCGCAAAGATGCCGGCGACCGCTTCGCGTTCGTTCTTCGGCTCCGGCAGCATTGCCTGGTAATAGGCGGCGCGCGCAAAGCGGTCGCGCGGATTGACGTTGCCAGGTAGTGGCATGTCGCTGGAAGACTTCGAGAAATCCTGCTTCTGCAGCAACGCCAGCTGCTGATCGTAAGTCGGATCGTTGGTCATGATGCGAAAATCGCGGCCGTGGTGAACCACCGGCTTGCCGCCGATATATTCGATGATGGCGGAATCGCCGGCGGCGTCTTCCAGCGCCAGATGGACATTGGCTTCGTGGCCGCGGGTCGCGACCTTCACGACCTGGATCGTGTCGAGCGCGGCGAGCGCTTGCGTCACCGTCGCCGCATTGTCCAAGGCGTATTGCGCCCACAATCCGGCCTGCACGCCCGGCTTGCTCGCGTCACGCGCGCCGAAATCGGTCGCGGTGAGATAAAGCATATGCACGCCGAGGCCGCGCTCGTTCAATCCGTCGGCGGTGCCGATGCCGTAGATCGTGGTCACCAGGCTCGCATATTTCGACGTCCAGCGCGCCGGATTGTCGGCGACCACGACCTGCGGGCCGGCACGCCCGCCATCGCGGTTCATTCCGCGCGGCAGCACGGTCAGTATCGGCTCGGTGGATTCGGGCCAGTCCATCGTGCGCCCGACCACGACCGCGAGCTTATTGTTGTTCCATAGGACGCGGGTGCAGGCATCGGCGACCGGGGCGGCGGCAAGGATGGCGCCTGCGGCCGCCGCCGCAACGAGTGCGATCTTGAGATGAGAGATGGATTTTGCACTCGGCTTTTGTTTTGCCATGCCGGCCTCCCTGGTGCCGCAAATGTCGGCGTGGGGTCTGCTTAGCGGAGGCGCATTATACGCCGATGAAACAAATTCGCTTTAAGTTGAGCGATCAGCCGGTTAAGTGCGGTTCGACGAGGGAGATCGGCGCTCAAGCATCGATCAGCGCGGCGATGAAGCGTGTAGCGCGCGCGTAAATCCCCGCGGCTTCGCTTTCGCGCGGACCGCCGACGGCGAGCTTCAGATCGCCGCCGTGCCGGGCGACCTGCACGCGCAGCCACAGCGCCGCGTCTTTGCGGATATCGGCGGCGGCCAGATCGGCGACCAACAGCGGCTTGCGATAGCGGTGCGCAAGCTCCTGCGCCAGCGCCGTGCCGCGCGAGACGTCAATTCCGCCGGCATCGACGATGATCAGACACGCGTCGGCGTCGCGCACATTCCATTCGGTGCGTTGCGCCGGATCGGCGAGCGGCGTCTCTTGCAGCTTCGGGTATTGCGCCAGCAATCCCGGCGGCCGGGGAAAATCCTCGGCCCAGCCGCCTTGCGGACACCAGCCGCCATAGTCGATGCCGCGGGCGAGCGCCACATCCAGCACCGCCCGATCGACGCCCGATTGTCCGCCGGAGATCAGTTTCATGGGCCGACTTTTAGTGCCTTCGCGTTGCGTAGGGGAGTAAAACGACTGTCGCTTCTATGGAGACGCATTCTTGACAACCGTCACCGATTATGATACGTGATCGTCTCCTTGCTCATGAGAGGGCGCCTTCGCGAGGGCACTTTCGAAAGCGGAGCAGGGGCGGTGCCCGCGCGCGGAGCTTGCACTCCGCTCCCGGGCGGCTCTGGGCCACCGCTCGACCGGCACAATGACCGGTCTCCGCGGAGCGCGGTAGAACTCGAGACAGGTTCGAAGCGGGTAACGCCCGCAAGCCTTTTTGGCTGGCGTATGATCTTTCGGAAAACCGGCTTCCACTTTTCCGGATCATACGCTCGACCGGGTCTCAGGAAACGCGGGAACTGGAGCTGAGCCAACGGCGGATGCGTTCGCCCTGGCGAGAGCCGCATGCGGAGCGCCGGAAGGCGAGCGCGCCCCGCAGCAGAGGCGTTGCGCAAGCAACGTCGTCTGTGGCGCGCTGCCGCGCCCGAAGCATCAACGAACGGCAACGTTTGTTGGTGTGGCGCGGAAATGGTTGGATGCGCCTCTCGGCGCTCCGCTCCCTCTTTTGTCGCCGAGGGACGGAATCATTCGTGGTGCCGCAAAGCTCGGACGCTCACGCGCCGCGAGAGTGCACGCTTTTCCTCATCGTCCTGCGGGGAACGAAAATCCTTACCGCGCCAGCTTCTGCCACACCAGAATGCTGCGGCCCTCGCGACCATCGGTGAAGTTCTTTGCGGGGGCGGACGTGATGGTGAGCGTATCGCCTTCGAGCTTGTAGAAACGGATCTGATCCATCCCGGTCCAATTCTGATTCCAGGAAATATCGACGTGATGAATGACTTTCGCGGCGTCGAATGTGTAGGTGCCGGCATAGGAGATCATCGTGCTGAAAAGCTTGATGCGCTCCGCGTCGGTCGGCACGACGTCGTGCGGCGCTGCCCGGTTCTCCCAGGTAATGATCGCGTACATGCGGCCATCGGCCGAATAGCTGAGATAGCCGTTCGGGTGCTCTCCGCGCTCGTTGTAACGCTCGCCGGTCGCGGCCACTTCGCGCACATACGATTTCAGCTTCCAGGTGCCGAGAAGCGGATTCTCTGCTGCAAGCGCGACCATGACAGATAGACTTCCGAATGCAGCCGCTACAGATAGAATCAACAATGACCCTGATAAGAGACAGACGATCTTCCGCACGTTAACCTCCGATGCACCTAGTGAAAGAGACCGCACCGCAGCATGGTTTTTACGGCTATCGCCCGCGGACAAAAAACACTCTATTGGGCGGCTGGCCTTGGTACCTTACGGCGAGACTATACGACATGCCTAAACGCCGTCGAGGCGCCGGCCGGCCTTGAGTAATGCGAGCGTGTGAGCCTCCAAGAGGTCTGTAAGAGCCTGATCCGGAAAAAGCCTGCCCCGGACTTGATCCGGGGTGGAAGCCGGCTCCAACAGAAAGTTTTAGAGCGCCGATCGATCAGTCCGAAGCGATTGCGCTCTAAAAAATAAGCGGAGGAATGGCCATGAGCGAATCGACCGCTACGGCACTGGATCGTTCTACGCCGTCGGCGCAGGCGACGACGCCTAATCCGGCCGCGCAGATTGCTTCCGCGTATCGCAAATACAATTCCTCCAAAGACGGGCTGAGTTCGGACGAGGCGAAACGGCGTCTGGCGCAATACGGGCCGAATGCTCTCGAGGACCACACAGAGAGCAAGTGGCATAAGCTTCTGTTGTATTTCTGGGGACCGCTCCCGTTTCTGATCGAGGCGGCCGCCGTCATCTCGGCGCTGCGTCGCGATTGGCCGGATTTTGCCGTCGTCACCGGGCTATTGCTCTACAACGCCATCGTCGGCTTCTGGCAGGACAACAAAGCGGCAAACGCGCTCGCGGCGCTGAAGAAAGGCTTGGCGCCCCGCGCCCGCGTCCTGCGCGACGGTCAATGGGCTGCGCAGGATGCCGCCGGTCTCGTTCCCGGCGACGTGGTCAGCATCGAGGCGGGCCAGATCATCCCGGCAGACCTGATCCTGATCGACGGCAAGTATTTGAGTTGCGATCAGGCGGCGCTGACCGGTGAATCTCTGCCGGTTGCGAAAAAAGTCGGCGACAAGGCCTATTCCGGCAGTATCGCCAAGCAAGGCGCGATGATCGGTCTGGTCACGGCGACCGGGAGCAAGACATTTTTCGGTCGGACGGCGAAACTGGTCGGTGCGGCCGGTGCGGCCTCCCATTCGCAACGCGCGGTGACGCAGGTCGGCGACTTTTTGCTGCTGCTCGCCTTCGCTCTGGCGATCATTCTGGTCGGGGTCCAATGCTACCGGCAGCTGGTCGTCGCCGACGTCTGGAGCTTGGACGAGTTCGGAAAGATTGCGCAGTATGTGCTGGTCCTGCTGATCGCGTCGATTCCGGTCGCCCTTCCGGCGGTGATGTCCGTCACCATGGCCATCGGCGCCTATACGCTGTCGCTGCAGAAGGCGATCGTGTCGCGCCTTTCGGCGATCGAGGAACTGGCCGGCGTCGACGTTCTCTGCAGCGACAAGACCGGCACGCTGACAATGAACCGGCTGACCGTCGAGACGGAGATTCCCTTCGGCTCGTTCACCGCCGACGACGTCGTGCTCGGCGCCGCGCTGGCGACCCAGAAAAGCAGCGAAGATGCGATCGACGTCGCAATTCTGTCCGTTGCGAAGTCGCGGGCGGACATCGCGCAGATGAAACAGACCGATTTCGTCCCGTTCGATCCGGTCAACAAGCGCACCATGGCGACCATCGTCGATCCGTCCGGCAAGACCCGTCATTATGCCAAGGGCGCACCGCAGGCCATTTCGGGCTTGGCCAAACCGGACGCCGATTTGCTTTCCCGCTACCAGGCCACCGTTACCGAACTTGCCGGCAAAGGCTATCGCGCGCTCGGCGTCGCCCGTTCGGATGATGGAAAGACCTGGGCCATCGTCGGGCTCATATCGCTGATGGATCCGCCGCGCCCGGACGCCAAGGCGACCATCGATGCCGCCAAGGCGCTTGGCGTCAATGTGAAGATGGTCACTGGCGACGATGTCGCCATCGGCGACCAGATCGCCGCCCAGCTCGACCTCGGCGATCATCTTCTTGTCGCCAGCGATGTATTCAAGGACGACGGAAAATCAGGTGCGCTGAGCGCTTCCGTCATGGACGCGGTCGAACGCGCGGACGGTTTCGGCCGGGTATTTCCCCAGCACAAATACGAGATCGTCAAAGCGCTGCAGGCGCGCGGGCACATCGTCGGTATGACCGGCGATGGCGTGAATGATGCTCCGGCGCTCAAGCAGGCCGACTGCGGCATCGCCGTCAGCGGCGCCACCGACGCCGCGAGAAGCGCGGCGGCGCTCATTCTGACCGCGCCCGGCCTGTCGACGATCGTCAATGCGATCGGCGTCGCGCGGCAGATCTTCGAGCGGATCGAGAGCTACATCTATTATCGCGTGGCGATGACGCTCGACATTATGATTTTGGTCGTCGCCTCGATCGTGCTTTTTCAGTTCCAGCCCATCACCGCCATTATGATCGTCGCGCTGGCGCTGCTTGACGACATTCCGATCATGACCATCGCCTATGACAACGTTCCCGCGGCAGAACAGCCGGTGCGCTGGAACATCCAGCGCATTCTCGTGTTCGCCTCATTCATGGGCCTGTTGTCGGTGGTGGAGACTTTCGGCCTTTTGCT
This sequence comes from uncultured Alphaproteobacteria bacterium, assembly GCA_963831135.1. Taxonomy (GTDB): domain Bacteria; phylum Pseudomonadota; class Alphaproteobacteria; order Rhizobiales; family Xanthobacteraceae; genus BOG-931. Next base: position 24,965 of record CAWHPH010000044.1, on the reverse strand, counting down.
GATCGGCTTGCGCTGGGTCGCCGATCCGCAGCTCCAGGACATGATCAGGCTCGATTCCGCCCAGCTGCAAACCGTGATGTTCTTGCAGCTCGCGGTCGGCGGTCATCTGCTGCTGTTCGTCGTACGCACCAAACGATCGCTGTTTCAGCCGCCCTATCCGAGCGCGCGGCTGTTCTGGGCCATCGTCGCCACGCAGGTGGTCGCGGTCGTGGTCTGCCTCGTGGGCGTCGGCGTCCGTGCCATCCCGCCCGCCGCGATTGTCGCGGTCTGGATCTATTGCCTGCTCTGGATGGTGGTGCTCGACATCCTCAAGCTCGCCTTTTTGCGCGCCGCCGCCGCGCGCGAGCACGGCTTGGCGCGCCAGCGTATCAGTCTCGCAAGTTGAGCGGTCGAACCCGGGAGAGATGCTCCATGAATTTCGCGAAGCGGCTGAGGGTTGAGCCGGGTGCGCAGGTCGATCTCGCCGGCATCGACCCTTCATTTCACGGCGAATGGAGTTCCGCCGAGGACGCCAAGGCCGAGCTTGACCGCAATCTCGGCCGCATCAGCGTCCTGCAGCGCAAACTTTACGCGGACCGCAGCCATTGTCTTCTCGTCGTCCTGCAAGGGATCGACGGCGCCGGCAAGGACGGAACGTGCTGGCACGTGATCAGCGCCATGGATCCCGAGGGTGTCAATGTCCAGGGATTCAAGCAGCCGACCCCGGAAGAGCGCGACCACGACTTCCTGTGGCGGGTTCACCCGCACGCCCCGGGGCGCGGCCGCGTCGCCATCTTCAATCGCTCTCACTACGAGGATGTCCTCGTCGTCCGCGTCCACAAGTTGGTCCCGAAGGACGTTTGGGAACCGCGCTATGACTTCATCAACGATTGGGAAAAGCTGCTTGCCACCGACAACAACACGACCATCCTGAAATTCTTCCTCTATATTTCGAAGGAAGAGCAGCTGTCGCGTTTCAAGGAGCGTCTCGACGATCCGGCGCGGCAGTGGAAAATCAGCGACAACGACTATGCCGAACGCGATCTATGGGACGATTACATCAAAGCGTTCGAAGCCGCGCTGTCGCAATGCTCAACCAAATACGCGCCGTGGTTCGTCATTCCGTCGAATCACAAATGGTTTCGGAACCTCGCCGTATCGCAGATCGTCGCCGACGCCTTGGACGATATGAAGCTCGAGCTGCCAAAGCCGACTGTGGACCTCAAGAAGATCAGGCGGCTCTATCACGCGGATGCCGCCGCGCAGGGATCGAGCCACGGTGAGGCCAAGAACGGCAAGAACAAGCACGCGCAAGAACAAGCACGGCAAGAACAAGCACGGCAAGAACAACGGCGACAAGAAATAGAATCGTCCGCGATCGACAAAGCCGCTCGGGGGAGCGCCCGGTCAATGACCGACCCAACTCTCAAAACCGTCTCGTCCAAAACCGTCTCGTCGAAGACCTCGGTCTTCGGTGCTCTCGACAACGCACCGATGACGTTCGCCCACTATCGCTATTGGTTGCTGGCGAGCGGCGGCACGCTGCTCGACGGCTTTTCCGTTGTTTCGCTGGGCATCGCGCTGCCGCTGCTTCGGCGGGACTTCTCGATCGCGCCGGCGATGGTCGGCTTCATCGGCTCGGCCCTCGTTCTCGGGGCGGTGCTTGGCGCTGCGGTCGGCGGCGTCGCGGCCGACCGGATCGGCCGCAAGCGCGCTTTTTTGGTGGACATGGCCATTCTGGCCGCCGGCTCGGCGCTTTGCGTCATCGCGCAAGACCCCTGGCTCATTCTGGCGGGTCAGTTCGTGATCGGCATCGGGATTGGCATCGACTTTCCGACCAGCGGTTCCTACGTGTCCGAGATCACGCCAAAAGCCCAGCGCAGCCGGATGGCGGTCGCGACCATCGCCCTGCAATCGGTCGGCATGGTCGCCGCAGCCTTGATCGGCATTGCCATCCTGCGCGCCCATCCGTTTTTGACCGACTGGCGGATCTTGCTCGGGGCAGGGGGCGTTATCGCGATCATTTACATGATCGCACGCCTGCGCTTGCCGGAGAGCCCGCGCTGGCTGGCGGAAACGGGCAGGATCGCCGAGGCTGCCGCCGTTCTGTCGCGACTGACGGGCATCTCTGTTTCTCCCGCCAGAATGGAAACCGCCGCCGATGTCGCGGCCCGTTCCCGCGCAGCGGCGAGCCGCAAAAGCTCGACCTTGGTCACCCTGTTCGATCAACGTTACCGCACGCGGACGCTGCTGGTGTCGCTGCCGTGGCTGATGATGGACGTGGCAACCTATGGCGTCGGACTGTTTACGCCGGTCATTCTCGGCGCGATGCATTTTGCATCTTCCGGCGCCGGCGTCGTGGCGTCCGACTTCGCCGATGCCGAGGGCAGCGGATTGGTCGATGTCTTCCTGCTGGTCGGTTTCATTGCCGGCGTTTGGGCGGTGCCTCGATTCGGCCGGATCCCGATGCAGGTCACGGGCTTCGCCGGCATGGCCATTGGCATGATGCTGTTGATGCTGGCCGTTTTGGCGGATGACGGTCCTCGCGCCCACCTTTGGCTGGTCATCGCCGGTTTTGTGCTTTTCAACTTCACCATGAATGCCGGGCCGAATGCGACCACGTTCACGCTTGCGCCCATCCTCTTTCCGACCGGGATACGAGCGTCGGCAAGCGGCTTCGCCGCCGCCAGCGCCAAGATTGGCGCGACATTCGGCACCTTCGTTGTTCCCCAGCTGCAAGCCGCGTGGGGCCTTATCGGAGTGCTCGCGCTGATGGCCATCGTCAGCCTGGGCGGACTGGTCGCCACGGCCGCATTCTCGCGCGAAGTGCGCAAGGAGGATGAAATCGAGGAAACGGCCGAGGACAATGCCGCGCAGGCGGTTGCGCAGTGACGGCGGAAATCCGGGCGACCATTTGCGTTGCGCGGGGTTTAAACTTCGCCGATCTCGCGCAAAATCTCTGCCGTGTGCTCGCCGAGCCGCGGCGATGGCTGCGCCGCCGCCATCGGTTCGCCGTCGAGCATGATCGGGGTGCGCACGCCGGGAATCGTGCCGTCGGCGGCCGCGGCGCTCGGCCGGTCGAGCCGCATGCCGCGATGAACCACCTGCGGATCGGAAAAGACCTGCGCCAGATCGTTGATCGGACCCGCCGGCACGCCGACGGCTTCGAGCTTTTCCAGAAGCTCGGCGCGCGGCAGGCGCGCGGTGAGTGTGCACAGATGCCCGATCAGTTCGGCGCGATGCGCCAGGCGCGCTTTGTTGTCGATGTATTTTTCTTCCTTGGCGAGCGCCGGCTCGCCCAAGACGGCGCACAGCTTGGCGAACTGGCCGTCGTTGCCCGAGGCGATGATGATGTGCCCGTCGGCGACCGGAAACACCTGATAGGGCGTGATGTTGGGATGCGCATTGCCCATGCGGCGCGGTACCTTGCCGGAGACGAGATAATTGAGCGCCTGATTGGCGAGCACGCCGACGGTGGTATCGACCAAGGCGGTATCGACATAGCCGCCGCGGCCGGTCTTTTCCCGCCGCGCCAGCGCCGCGAGGATGCCGACGGCCGAATAGACGCCGGTGAACAGATCCGAAACCGGCGTGCCGGCGCGCATCGGTTCGCCGTCGGGATTGCCGGTCAGGTCCATCATCCCGCCCATGCCTTGGGCCATGAGATCGTAGCCGGGGCGCTGTGCATAAGGTCCGGTCTGACCGAAGCCCGTCACCGAGCAATAGATCAGCCGCGGGTTGTCAGGCGCGAGGCTCTGATAGTCGAGACCGAATTTGGCGAGCCCGCCGACCTTGAAATTTTCGATCAGCACGTCCGAGCGCGCCGCAAGCTTGCGCACGATGCGCCGTCCTTCCTCGCTCTCGAAGTCGAGCTCGATCGAACGCTTGCCGCGGTTGGTGGCGTGGAAATAAGCAGCGCCGAGATGGCCGCCGTCGGCCGCGGCGACGAAAGGCGGCCCCCAGCCGCGGGTGTCGTCGCCCGCGCCCTTGCGCTCGACCTTGATCACGTCCGCACCCAGGTCGGCCAGGATTTGCCCGGCCCAAGGCCCCGCCAAGATACGGGCCAGTTCCAACACGCGCAGACCGGCCAATGGACCCGGCATGAAAAACTCCCTCAAGACGCACGCGGAAAGCAACCAGGCGTGGCGTACGGCACGCGAAGCTCCTACCTCCGGTCGCGCCGGCGCTCCGGCGCCGGCGGGCCAAATGGGGGCTGGGGAGGGCGGTATATCATGCGTTACGGCGTCGTCGAGACACTTGGCCGGGTTGGTGCATGATCCTTCAAAGGCCGCCGGCCCCGGGATTCCTGAAAGGCCGGCCCTTGGATTTGATCGGCCTGGAACCCGGCGTCCGGAAGAGAGCATGCTCAAACAAACACGTAGAGCGGGAGGACGATTACCGCTACGCCTTTAGCCAACTTGTCATCTTTCCCGGCGATCATTAGCTGTTTTAGGTCGGAGGATGGTGCTGATCGATGGTTGCAGTGAATACCTCGTTCTTCAGCGAGATGCTGCAGAGTATCGCCGACCGCAGCCGCGCACTGATCCTGCGCCGCACCCCGGCGCATGGCCGGTCTGACGGTATCGTGGAGCTCTGCGAGGCGCTCTTGTCGGGCCGCGGCGAGGCTTCCGGCGTCGCGCTGGCCAACGAGATTCTCGACGATTATGCCGAATTGACCACCGGACCGCGCATCGCTTTTTTCGAGGCGCTGGCGCGAACCTTCGGATACGATTCCGCGCGCATCGACGCTGCGATCGCGGCCTGGCGGGGCTCGCCGTCCGCCGATACGGCAGCCGAACTGCATCGCGACAGCGAGCCGCAGCGGCTCGAATTGTTTCGCCGGCTCAACCTCGCTCCCGGCGGCACCGCCGCGCTCGTGCGCATGCGCGACCAGCTGCTTGCCGCCATGGATCATCGCGACGATCTCGGCGTCGTCGACAAGGATTTCGTCCACTTGTTCTCGTCGTGGTTCAATCGGGGGTTTCTCGTGTTGCGCCGCATCGATTGGTCGACGCCGGCCGCGATCCTGGAAAAGATCATCCGCTACGAGGCGGTGCACGAAATTCGCGACTGGGAGGATTTGCGCCGGCGCGTCGATCCGCCCGACCGCCGCTGCTACGCCTTCTTTCATCCGGCGCTGGTCGACGAGCCGCTGATCTTCGTCGAGGTTGCGCTCACCCGCGAGATAGCGGGCGCGATCGCGCCGATCCTCTCCGACAAGCGCGAGCCGGTCGAGCCGCAGCGCGCGACCACGGCGGTGTTCTATTCGATCACCAATTGCCAGCGCGGGCTCGCCGGCGTGACCTTCGGCCACTTCCTCATCAAGCAGGTCGTGGAAGAGGTGTCCCGGGAGCTGCCGCGCATCTCGCACTTCGTCACGCTGTCGCCGTCGCCGAATTTTGCCGCCTGGCTCAATCGCGAGCGCGCCAGCGAGGCGTCGCTGGTGCTTGACGAGGACGACCGGGAGGCGCTGGCCGCGCTGGCGCAGCCCGATTGGTGGCGCAATCACGCGGTGGCGGCAGCGATCCGCGAGCCGCTTCTGCGTGCGGCCGGTTGGTATTATCTGCGCGCGCGCAACGGCCGCGGCCTGCCCGTCGACTCGGTCGCGCGTTTTCATCTCGGCAACGGCGCCCGGCTCGAGCGGCTCAATTGGCTCGGCGACACATCGAGCCGTGCGCTGCAGCAGTCCTACGGCCTGATGGTGAACTACCTCTACGACCTCGATTATATCGAGCAGAATCATGAGGCCTATGCGCAGCAGCATGCGATCGTCGCCGCGAGCGCCGTGAGCCGGCTGGTGCGCACGCCGTCGCGCGAGGTCGTTCCGATCTCGGGGTAGTTTTTGCTTTGTTGTTCCGGATCGCCGCGAAGCGAGGAACCCGGAATTTATAACTTTACGTGTGGCAAATATGGATTCCGGACTCGCCGCTTCGCGGCGTTCCGGAATGACGAGTTGAGGCTCGCCCCATGCCCGACCTTCTCGGCGTTCTGGAAACTTCGCTTTATGTCGATGCGTTCGAGCGCGCCTGTCCGTTCTACGAACAGGTCCTGGGGCTCAACAGCATCTACCGCGATGCGCGGCTATGCGCTTACGACGTCGGCGGGCGCGGCGTGCTGTTGTTGTTCTTGCGCGGCCATTCGCTCGAGCCCACGCATCTGCCCGGTGGCACGGTCCCGCCGCATGACGGCCACGGCCCGGTGCATATGGCTTTTTCCATCGCCGCCGGCGCACTTGCGGATTGGGAAACGCGCCTCGCCGAGGCCGGCGTGGCGATCGAGAGTCGGGTCAAATGGCCGCGCGGCGGCGAAAGCATTTATTTCCGCGATCCCGACGGGCACGTGCTGGAATTGGCGACGCCGGGATTGTGGCCGGGATATTGAAATTCCCGACCCGCTCGTCCCCGCGAAGACGGGGGACCCAGTGTCTATTTCCGGATTCCCGTTTTTCTCGGGAATGAGCGAAGCCGGCCCGCTACGACCGTCCATACACCGGCACGATGGCGCCGCGGGTGACCCGGTTCTCCGGTGCGGCAAGAAACATGATCGTTGCCGCCACTTCCTCGACCTTCGGCCAGAGATCGTAGTTCGCCTTCGGCATGGCGGCGCGGTTGGCGGGCGTGTCCATGATCGAGGGCGCGACCGCGTTGACGAGGATGCCGTCCTTGGCAACCTCCTCGGCAAGCGCGGAGGTCAGCGCGGCGACGGCGGCCTTGCTCGCCGTGTATGCAACCATGCCGGCGCCGCTTCGCCATTCGAGTGCCGCACGGGCGGCGACGTTGACGATGCGGCCGCTATTGCCGGCCATTGCGTTCACGGCTGCGCGGCAGCAGAGGCCGCAGCTCACGAGATTCATCTCGATTTGCCGGTGAAACGTCGCCGCGCTGGTTTCCCGCAGCGGCCCCGCGGCAAAACCGCCGGCCAAGTGGATCGATGCCCAGAGCGTCGGGATCCGTTCGTAGAGGCGGGCGACGGCCTGCTCGTCCGCGAGATTGCCGGTGACGGCAAGCTCGACCTGTTTGTGCTCGCGCAGCGCGAAGCGTTGCGCTTCCGCCTCATCCAGGCAGGGGACGTGGCAGATCGCGCCGGCAGCGATCAACGCCTCGACCAGGGCGGTGCCGAGCGCGCCGGCGCCGCCGGTAACCACGACATGACGATCGCGAAAGTCCATGGCCGCCCTCCTACCTGCCAAGATCGAATGGTTATCTCGCCCCATTGGGGAAAGGTCGATGTCCGAGCGTAGCCAGGAAGGCGGGAGAGGGGGAAGCAGATTTGTTTTCCCCCTCTGCCGTTTTGCAGCTTACGTTGCGCAGCGACCTTTCCGCGATGCGGAGAGGGAGAACGAAGCGAATCCGGAATTGGAGCATGGCCGATTTCGATCTCGCCATCATCGGCGGCGGCATCAATGGCGCAGGTCTCGCGCGCGACGCGGCCGGACGCGGGCTTAAGGTCGTGCTTCTTGAGCAAAACGACCTTGCCTCGGGAACATCGTCCGCCTCTTCGAAGCTGATCCATGGCGGCTTGCGCTATCTGGAACACGGCGCGCTGCGGCTGGTGCGCGCCGCGCTCAGCGAGCGCGAGGTGCTGCTGCGGATGGCGCCGCATCTGATCCGGCCGCTCCGTTTCGTGCTGCCGCTCGATGCCCGGCAGCGCTCGCCGATCGTGCTCAGGCTTGGCTTGTTCATCTACGACATGATCGGGCGCCGCAAGATCCTGCCCGGGACGCGTGACGTGGATCTCATTACCGACCCGGCGGGCCAACCGCTGCGGCGGCACTTCTACCGCGGCTATGAATATTCCGATTGTTTTGCCGACGATGCGCGTCTGGTCGTGCTCAATGCGGTCGATGCGGCCGAACGCGGCGCGGCGATCCGCACGCGCACACGCTGCGTGCGCGCCGAGCGCGGCGAGAACTGGCGGCTCATTCTCAACGCGCGCGGCGCGCGCGAGGTGGTGACCGCCCGCGTTCTCATCAATGCGGCGGGCGCCTGGGTGGATACGGTTGCCGAAACCGTGTTGCGGCAGCCGCCGTCCGGGCGGCTATGGCTCGACAAGGGAAGCCACATCGTCGTGCCGCGGCTTTACGACCACGACCGCGCCTACATTTTGCAGGCGCCCGACGGCAGAGTCGTGTTCGTCATTCCGTTTCAGCGCGAATTCACCCTGATCGGAACGACCGATCAGAGTTTCGCCGGCGATCCCGCTATGGTCGTGCCCACGGAAGCCGAGATCGATTATCTCTGCGGCGTCGTCAGCGCGTATTTCCGCGCCACGATCGTCACCGCCGACGTGGTCTGGGCATTCGCCGGCGTGCGCGCGCTCTACGGCGATGGCGCCCGCAAGCCGCAGGATATCGGCCGCGACTACACGCTTGTGCTCGACAAGGGCTCCGGCGCGGCCCCGCTGCTTACGGTTTACGGCGGCAAGCTGACGACCTTCCGCCGGCTTGCCGAAGATGCACTGTCCCGTCTGGCGTCATTCTTTCCGCCGGCACGGCCGTGGACCGCGAATAGCTCGCTGCCCGGCGGCGATTTTGTTTATGACGGCGCCGCGACGCTCGTTGAACGCACGCAGCGGCAATGGTCGTTTCTGAGCAAGGAGCATGCCGAGCGGCTCGTCGGCGCCTATGGCACGCGCGTCGATCAGATCTTGCAGGCGGCAAAGCGGCCGGAGGACCTCGGCGTTTGCTTTGGGTCGGATCTCACCGCGGCCGAGGTGCGTTATCTGATGACCAAGGAATGGGCGCAAACCGCGGACGACGTGCTCTGGCGGCGTTCCAAGCTCGGCTTGCGCGTTTCGCAGCAGCAGGCGGCCGCGCTCGATCGCTTCATGACTGCCGGACCCGTCTAAAAGGTTTCCATCCATCAAATTTTATCGGTCCGGTTCAGGCTGATTTTAAGACCGTATGATGAGGTCGCGCGGTCGAGAGCAAAGGGGGGCTTGGCTTGCCTCTAACGCGCGCCTGCGTGAGCGGCGGATCTGCTGCCGTTAACCCGGCAATCACTACGTCCGGCGGCCGCGCGGGCCGGGCCTCTGCCAACCCGCAAGGGGGCATGGTCTGATGACGCCGGGTCGCCGCCGATGATGCAGAGGGCTTCTGCAGGATCAGCAATGTCGTCGAAGCTGTCAAAGAAGGAACTGACCGATCGCATCCAGGCGCTGTGCGTGCTGGTGGTCGACGACAATCAATATATGCGCAAGATGATCCGCAATCTGCTGGTCAATTGCGGCGTCAAGGATATCTACGAAGCGGGCGACGGCATCAATGCGCTCGAAACTATTCGCACGGTCGGACCGGACGTCGTGCTTCTCGATTGGGAGATGCCACTCTTGAGCGGCGCCGAACTCGTGCGCATCGTGCGTTCCCCCGGTGTGTTTCCGGTGCCCGACGTGCCGATCATTATGCTCAGCGGGCACGGCGAGCGCTGGCGCGTCGTCGAGGCGGTGCGGCTCGGCGTCAACGAGTATCTGATCAAGCCGGTCTCGGCGAAGTCGATCTATGACCGGCTGGTCTCGATCACCTTGCAGCCGCGGCCGACGGTTCAGCTCGGCGACTATTACGGCCCGGAGCCGCGCAAGCGCGCGGGCGATGCGGTCGAGGACGTGGACCACGCTCCGTCACTCGTGCCGAATGTGCTGGGCTGATTTCGCTGCCGCCGCGCTTGCGCGGATTTGTGCCGTCGGCATTTGTAGATCAGCGCGATTTGCGTTAAATATCCCGCGAGAATCGCCCAGCCGCATCGGAGTGTAGGCAGATCGCCGGCTCGAAACGAGATTTTGCGCCGTGGACCGATGCCAGTCTGCGTCCGCTGCTGCGCATCCAGTCATTGACCAAGCGATTCGGCCGCTCTGCCGTCGTCGATCAAGTGTCGCTCGACATTTATGAAGGCGAGTTCTTCGCGCTGCTCGGCCCTTCGGGATGCGGCAAGACCACGCTGTTGCGGCTGATCGCAGGTTTCGAGCGCCCGGACGCCGGCCACATCCTTCTCGACGGAGTCGATCTTGCGCCGGTGCCGCCCTATCGGCGGCCGGTCAACATGATGTTCCAGAGCTACGCGCTGTTTCCGCATCTTTCCGTCGAAGCCAACATTGCCTTCGGCCTCAAACAGGACGGCTTGAGCCGGCGCGAAATCGCTACCCGCATCGCCGACATGCTGGCGCTGGTGAAGCTCGAAGGCTTGGGTGCCCGCAAGCCGCACGAATTGTCCGGCGGGCAGCGCCAGCGCGTCGCGCTGGCGCGCTCCTTGGTCAAGCGTCCGCGCGTTCTGCTGCTCGACGAGCCGATGGCGGCGCTCGACAAGAAACTGCGGGGCGAAACGCAGTTCGAGCTGATGGCGTTGCAGCGGACCCTCGGCCTGACCTTCGTCATCGTCACCCACGACCAGAGCGAGGCGATGACGGTGGCCGACCGTATCGCGGTGATGGATCGCGGACATCTCATCCAGGTCGCGCCGGCGGCCGAAATCTACGAGCGGCCGAGGTCGCGCTGGGTGGCGGATTTTGTCGGCGACATCAATCTTTTTCAGGGACGCCTTGGCGACGATCGCTTGAGCGTCGAAGGCACCGCAGCCGGAAATCTCCGCGCCTGGGCGAAGCCGGAAGCCGACCCCGGTTCGATCGTCTGGCTCGCCGTCCGGCCGGAAAAAGTCCGCATCAGCCGCGAGCCTCCGGTCGCGGACGTGGCCAATTGCACCTCAGGCACGGTGGTCGATATCGGCTATCTGGGCGGCATGTCGATCTACAAGCTGCGCATCCGCGACGGATCGCTGGTGCGGGCGGCCGTCGCCAATGCCGGCGGTAGCGAGCGCCCCATCGGTTTCGACGAGCAGGTCTGGCTGAGCTGGCCGGCCGACGCTGCGACCGTGCTGACGCACTGAGGAAAGCATGACGAAGCCCCGGTCGAGTGCGTGGCGGCGATTTGCACTCGGGCTTCCTTACGCCTGGCTGCTCGCGTTCTTCCTCGTGCCGTTTGTGATCGTGCTGAAGATCAGCCTGTCGCAAACGGCCGTCGCACAGCCGCCCTACACGCCAGTGCTCGATCCGATCGCGGGCTGGCAGGGTCTGAAGGCCTTTTACGGCGCGCTGTCGCTCGACAATTACCGGCTGCTCGCCTCCGATCCCCTTTATCTTCTCTCCTATGTGAAAAGCATCGAGATCGCCGCTTTCTCGACGCTGCTCCTGCTCGCGATCGGCTTTCCGATCGCCTATGCCATCGCGCGGACGCCGCGCCGCTGGCAGGCGGTACTGGTGCTGCTCACGGTGCTCCCGTTCTGGACCTCGCTGCTTATTCGCATCTATTCCTGGATGAACATCTTGCAGCGCGAGGGCCCGCTCAATGAGCTGCTCATGGCGCTCCATCTCGTCAACGAGCCGCCGGCGTGGCTGGCGACCGACACCGCGATCTTTATCGGCGTCGTCTATTCCTATTTGCCGTTCATGGTGCTGCCGCTCTACGCGACGCTGGAAAAGCTCGACGAGTCGCTGCTCGAGGCCGCCGCCGATCTCGGCTGCCCGCGCTGGAAGATTTTCTGGCTGGTGACGCTGCCGTTGTCGTCCTCGGGCATGCTCGCCGGCGTCCTCTTGTGCTTCATTCCGATCGTCGGCGAGTTCGTTATCCCCGATCTGCTCGGCGGCTCGCAGTCGCCGATGATCGGCCAGACCATCTGGATGGAATTTTTCGGCAACCGGGATTGGCCGGTGGCGTCCGCGGTCGCGGTCGTGCTCGTCTGCCTGCTGGTCACGCCGATCATCATCTATCAGCACCAGGCGATGCGGGTGGTTGAGCAGGAGTGACCATGCGCAAAGTCTCCGGCGTCAACGTTGCCGCCCTCATTCTCGGCATGGCTTTTCTTTATCTGCCGATCGCCGTGCTGGTGATCTATTCCTTCAACGCTTCGCGCCTGGTCGCAGTGTGGGGCGGCTGGTCGACGCATTGGTATGCCGAGCTCTTCAACGACGAGCCGCTGGTGGACGCCGCCATCGTCAGCCTTCGCCTGGCGCTCGCCTCGGCCACCGCGGCGACGATGTTGGGAACGCTGGCGGCGCTGGCGCTGGCGCGTTTCGGCCGCTTTCGCGGCCGGCTTCCTTTCGCCGCTATGATCTATGCGCCTTTGGTCATGCCGGAAGTGATCACCGGCCTGTCGCTGCTTCTGCTGTTCGTGACCATCGCGGTCGACCGCGGCTTCTGGACGGTTGCCGTCGCGCACACCACGATGGCGATGTGCTTCGTCACGGTGATCGTTCAGTCGCGACTTTCCGATTTCGACACCAGCCTGGAAGAAGCGGCGGCGGATCTCGGCGCTTCGCCGCTGCGCACGTTCTTGTCGGTGACCTTGCCGCTGATCGCGCCGGCGATCGCCGCCGCCTGGATGCTGGCATTCGCGCTGTCGCTCGACGATCTCGTCATCGCGAGCTTTACCACCGGTCCCGGTACGACCACGCTGCCGATCCGCATCTATTCCGAGGTGCGGCTCGGTGTGAAACCGGAAATGAATGCCGTATGCACCATCATGGTCGCGGTCGTCGGAGTTGCGGTGATTATCGCTTCGCTTCTTGCCAAGCTCGCCGGCGCGCGCGGCGCGGCCGCCCGGATCTAATTAGTCGGCGGCTTTCGGCTCTGGCGCCGCAGGCGCCGTCGCTCCGGTCGGATTGGCCAAAAGCTTTTCGATGACCGAGCGGACCGCGGAGCCCGCGGTGCGCGCCTTGATCGATTCAAGGAGCGGCGCGGCGGCGCCGGAACGGCGGATCAGGCTCTGCGCGTCCGGCAGCATGATCGGATCGTCCCATTGCCCCTGCACGACGAACGGAAGGTCGAATTCGTTGGCGGTTTCGCTTGACGCCAGCGTCGCTACCCCCTTGAGGTCGAGATCGCGCGTCGGCACCGAGACCTGGCCGCCAACGGAAAGCCGTACGGCCGGGCCGGTCAGATGCATGTCGTCGACGGAAACCTGGCCCTGTTCCATCTTGAGCGTAAGCACGAGTTGGTCGAACGGCGTCCGTCCGCTGCGGAAATCGCCGTTACCCGAGAGCGGCCGGCGCTCGAGACGGCGGAGCAATTGCTCCACGTTGATCCCCGCGAGCGCGCCATTATGGGCGTTCAGGCTTGCGGTGCCGCTGAGCGTGTTGGTCACCGCCAGCACGGAAGATCCCGACCCTTCGATATTGAGTGCCACGTTGCCGCGGCCTTCCAGCCGGCGAATCCCGAAGACTTGGCTGAGGCAGGCCTCGAGATCGACATCGACGAAAGCGATGTGTGATGTCACGGCCACGCCGCCGTTGGCGCTGGCAAGCCCGACCGAGCCCTTTGCTGTGCCGCCAAACGCCTCCGACTCGCCGATCGTGACGTCAAGCTTGCCGCCGCGCATGTTGGCGGCGACCGCGGTGCGGCCCAACTGGGCGCTCGCCACTTTGACGCTGCGCGCTGAAATGCGCAAATCGAGATCGAAATCGGCAAATCCACTGAGCGTGATCGGGAGCTGGTCCCAGTTGCGCTCATTGGCGGCCAAGAGGTGAATGCCGGAGACATACGGCGTGACATCGAGCGCGTCGGCCGCGAGCGTGCCCTGGACGGTGCGCCGGTCCGTCGACAGCGTGATCACGCCTTCCGCCGTATTGCCGTCGAGCTCGACATTCACGTTCGAGAGCGACACCGCTCCGCCGGAGATGCTGCTGTGTCCCTTTAGCGCGAAGTGCCCGAAACCGCCGAAGGGCAACCGCCGCGCGTCGGTCCAATGCAGCGCATCGCGCAGCGACGGCGATTCAATGCTGAGCGTGCCGTCGATCTTGAGCGTCGGCTGCGCGCTCATGGCGCCGTCGAAGGCCGCTTTCACCGGCGCGCCGGTGAGCCGGACTTTGATGCCCGAGTGTTCGCCACTTAATGCGGCGAGGAAATCGCCGAGCGTGAAACTCGCCGCGATCGGCTCGTCATGCCAAACAAAACGGCCGCTCGCCCCGAAGCTGCGCGAAATGGACGGCCAGGCAAGCTGAAATTCAACGCCGTCGAGGCGGTCGATGTGGTCCTTTCCGTCGCCGCTTTTGTGAATGACAACAGTTCCGTCCTCAATGCCGATCTCCGAGAACGAGGCGGTCCGGTCCGGATCCGGCTGCAGCGCCCGCGCCAGCGATTGGATCAGTCCCGACCAGTTCGATTGCCCCCCGGGCAGGAAGCTCACGGTGATGGTCGGTCGCACCAGCGTCACCCCGGCGATTTCGATGCGGCCGGCCAAAAGCGGAAAATAGCGCAGCCGTGCGGTCAATTCGTCGGCCATCAGGCCTGGTTCGCCCTGCGCGCTGTCGCCGAGCACCACGTTGTGAAAAGTCACCGTGCCGGAAGGAAAGAGCGATACCGACATGTCGCCGCGCAGCACCGGATCGAGCCCGGTTACAGCGCGGATTTCCTTGGCGACCGCGTCGCGCACCGCGGTGGCGGGAATGAGAAACGACAGCGCAATCAGGCTGACAACGACCGCGACAATCACGGCGCTAACGGCAATCGCGAGACGTTTCAGGCCGGTAGCCGCGGTCACGGGATGCGTTCCAAGTTTCGCTTGCGCCGATCGAATATACGAATGGGCGGGTAAGCCGCCAACATGACCGGCCTCTGTGTCCCTTTCGTGGCCGCCTTCGCCGCGCGACTGCCCAAAGGGTTGCCGCAAAACAAAAAACCCGGCCCGCCGCATTTCAAGTCTCGCCCCGAGCGGACCCGCCGGGTCGCGCTGGCGGGCGGGTCGCTCAACGGGCCAACGTCCGGTGTGGCGGTTCGGCTTGCGCCACTTCGGCGATCATCTTCTTGACGATGGCGCGGCCGAACGAATTGAAGTCCTGCGCCGCCAGCACGAAGGCGCCCGGACCGCCGATGACGTTGTCGCGATAGTAGTTTTCGAGACCGCCCGGCGGATTGGTGTGGTCGGGATTCCAGGCGAGCGGCGTTTCGCTCAAGATCACGAGCCCATTGATGGTCACGCCCTGGGCGAGCGCTTCGTCGCGCGCTCGCGTGACGTCGCGGCCGGAATTGTTGGTCCCGTCGCCGGAAACATCGATGGCGCGACGCGCGGATTCGAATGGCGCCCGCGCCAGATGGCTCATGGCGAATTCGATCGCGCCGCTGATCGACGTCCGGTCGGCGAAGGAGCGCGGCGCCTCCAGGAGCCGATCGGCGAAGCCCTTGGCCGATTCGGCGTCGCTGATCGTCATCCAGTCGATGACGACCTTTTGCGAACCCAGCCCCGACCATTCCACAAAGCTTAATCCGATGCGGCCGGTGCGGCCGGACTTGATGGCCTCGAGCACGCGCGGATCGGAAACCGCGGCGGCATAGCCATCGCGCTGTAACTGGTATTTTTCGCTATCGACGCTGCGCGAGACGTCGGCCGCCAGCACCAGGAGGAGATCGACTTGCTCGCCGGCTGAAACCGCCGCCGGAACTGCGGCGGCGCCGGCCAAGATCAGAAGCAGCAACGCTCCGATCGCACGCATGCTCACCTCACGGTCACGCTCCGGCTACCGCATGGATCGCCGCGCGCACACGCTGATACGTCCCGCAGCGGCAGATATTGGTGATTGCTGCGTCGATATCCGCGTCACTAGGGTTGGGTTTCTGCTTGAGCAGAGCCACCACCGCCATCATCATGCCGCTCTGACAATAGCCGCATTGTGGCACGTCGAATTCGATCCAGGCTTTTTGTATGGGGTGCAGGTTGCCGTTCTGCGCCAGCGCTTCGATCGTGGTCACTTGACGCGCTCCCAGGTTGCCGACCGGCACCTGGCAAGAACGCGTGGCGATCCCGTCGATATGCACGGTGCAGGCGCCGCACTGGGCGATGCCGCAGCCATATTTCGTGCCGGTCAGCCCGATCGTGTCGCGCAGCACCCACAGCAAAGGGGTGTCCGGCTCGACGTCGACTTCATATGACTTTCCGTTGATGGAAAGCGCCACCATGCCTCAACCCTTCCGTCGGCGCGGCCGGTTGAAGGCGCGCCCAGCCCCAATCGTCAATCCAATCTAACTCATTGTAACGGAAAAGCGAAATCCGAAATACGGGCAGCCGCCAGCCGGCCGGCGCGCTGAACACGGAAGGAGTGCAGCAGGGCTGTGGCCGTGCGCTACATTTGCCGATAGGCGTAGGGCACGTCCTCTTGCACGGCGGCAAGGTGTTGAACGGTCTTATGCCCGGGCGCGAGATGGCAGACCGGATCGGCGGCGCGGGCGTCGCCGGTCAGGGCGAAAGCCTGACAGCGGCAGCCGCCGAAATCGATCTCGCGGCGCGCACAGCTTTGGCAGGGTTCCTTCATCCAGGCGGTGCCGCGGAACGCGTTGAATGCCGGCGAATTCGCCCAGATGTCGGCGAGCGCATGCTCGCGTACCGACCAGAATTCGAGGCCGGGAATGGATTCGGCGGCATGGCAAGGCAGCACTTTCCCGCTCGGCGTGACGTTAAGCGAGCGTCGGCCCCAGCCGCCGACGCACGGCTTCGGCAGCCTTGCGTGATAGTCGGGCACGACGGCATCGATGACGATCTCGCCGCGATGTTTGCTGCGGAGTTCCTCGACCCTTGCCGCGGCGCGCTTGACCTGTTCCGCGGTCGGCATCAGGGCGGCACGATTTTTCAGCGCCCAGCCGTAATATTGCGCGTGCGCGATTTCGACCCGGCTGGCGCCGAGCGACAGCGCGAGCGCCACCATCGGTTCAAGGCGGTCGATATTGGCGCGATGCATGACGGCATTGACCGTCAGCGGTATTTTGAGACCAACGACTTCGGCGGCAAGCGCGCGTTTGCGTGCGAAGGCGCCTTGATAGCCGGCAATGTGATCGGCGCTCGCCGGTTCGCTGTCCTGGATCGAGATTTGCACGTGGTCGAGGCCGATCTCGGCAAGCTTGCGCAAGGTGGCCGCCGTGATGCCGACCGCCGACGTGATCAGATTGGTGTAAAGACCCGCCTCATGCGCGGCGGCCGCAATCTCGACGAGATCGCGCCGCGCGCCGGGCTCGCCGCCTGAGAGGTGGACCTGCAGCACACCCAGCCCGGCGGCTTCCTTGAACACGCGCGCCCAGGTCTCGGTATCAAGCTCGTCGGCGCGCGGTTCCAGCGCGAGCGGATTGGAACAATAGGGACAGCCGAGCGGGCAACGATGCGTCAGCTCGGCCAACAGGCCGAGCGGGCTGTGCAATGCTGGGCCGTTTCCTGCCATGTTTGTTGCTCGTTGTCGTGGCCGGCAGAGCCGTTTGAAGAACGGGGTCGCTTCACTCGCCTAAGTTCCGGCCATCCACGTCTTCCTGCTAGCGAGGTATGAGACGTGGATGCCCAGCACAAGGCCGGGCGTGCCGGCTAGAGTTCCAACAGCCGCTTGTCGGCCAATCCGCGCAGCAAGGTCGTGACATCGGCAAGGATGCGCTCGCGCGGCGCCGCATAGGCCGTCGCCAGATCGTCGATGATCGCTGCAAAAGTCGCCTCACCGGTGCATCTTTTGACGACCTCGACAGCGATCGGATCGGCTTTGAATACGCGCTCGGGCGCGAGCAGCACCCAGCCGCCCTGCGCCTCGTTGTGCACAAGACGCACGCCGCGCGGCAGCCGCGGCCGCGCATCCGGTGCAATGGCCGAAGACGCTTCATTCATGACCGCACTCCCAGAGCGCAATCGCTTCAGATTGAATCGATTGGCGCTCTAACATTTTGGTGGAGCATGATCTTTTCGGAAAACCGGATTCCACTTTTCCGGATCATGCTCCTAGGCGGCAGGCACAAAAGCGCCGGGCGGAACCTGCTTTGGCGCGACATAGGCATGATAGAGCGCGTCCAGCATCGCCCACAGCACGTCGCATTTGAATTCGAGCGCCGCCAGCACGCTTGCTTGCGTCTCCGGCGTGCGCGCGTGCCGCTTGACATAGTCGAGCGCGAAGCGCGCATCGCGCTCGGCTTGCGGCGGGCGCTGCGAAAAATAGGCCAGCGTCTCCGCCGTGATGAAATCGTAGTTCTTCAACATGCCCTCCATGCGCTCGCCGATGATGACCGGCGAGAACAGCTCGGTCAGCGAGGAGGCGACCGCTTCCAGCAGGGACTTTTCGCGGACAAAATGCACATAGGCATCGACGGCGAAGCGCGTCGCCGGCAACAGACCCCGCAGCGATGTCACATAATCGCGGTCGAGGCCGAGTCCGTCGGTAAGCTTGAGCCAGCGCGCGATGCCGCCTTCGCCTTCGTGGCTTCCGTCATGATCGACCAGACGGCTGCGCCATTCGCGCCGCGTCGCCGAATCCTCGCAGCGCGCCATCAGGCTGGCATCCTTGATCGGGATCATCGCCTGATAATAGTAGCGGTTGAGCGCCCAGGCCTGCACCTGGCCTATGTTGCAGGCGCCGCCATGCAGGAGCTTGTGGAACGGGTGCAGCCGATGATAACGCCGCGCGCCGATGTCGCGCAGGCGGGCTTCGAGTTCCTCCGCGGTCAACACATTCACAGCACGATCTCCATGCCGTCTTCGGCGACCTCGAATCCGGCCGCCTCGACTTTTCGACGCTGTGGCGAACCTTCGATCAAAATCGGATTGGTGTTGTTGATATGTGTCAAGATGCGGCGGCCGCGCAGCCGGGAGAGCGCCGCCAGCGTTCCGTCTTTTCCGTCGAGCGGCATGTGCCCCATGCGGCGGCCGGTCTTGTCGCCGGTGCCGGTCGCGATCATTTCGTCGTCGGTAAAAAGCGTGGCGTCGAACAGGATCACATCGGCGCGGGAAAGCCGCGCGTGCAGGGCCTCCGTGACCGCGGCTGCACCCGGCACATAGGCGAGGCGCCGTGAGCCGCAGACGATCTCGACGCCGACATTGGCGCCGGTTTCGGCGGCAAGCGCAGGGTCTTGGTCTTTAAGGTCTTGGCCTTCGAGATAAAGCGCCACCTTGCCCGGAACGGCGAACAATTCCACTTCGAGGCCGCCGGGCAGCGAGAAACGAGCGTCGGCTGCGATTGTCTTACGGGTTACGACGCCCGCGGCGAGAACGCCGAAGATCGGATTGGCGTCCACCGCCGCCATCGTGTCGGCGGTGGCAAACACCGTGAAAGCCTGGCGCTCGCGCAATGTCAGTAACCCGGCTGTCTGGTCGACTTCGGCGCCGGTCAGGATCACAGCGGCGATCGGACTGCTGCGCAGCCCGGCGCGCGGCTGCAAACACCGCGCCGCCAGCAGCTGGGCGCGAAGATCGGGCGTGGCGTTAAGAAGAACCCACCGCTCGCCATCGCCGGAGACGGCAAGGCTCGCTTGCGTGCGCGGCTTGACCCGCGTGTCGCCCGCCCAGGCGAGCTGACACACGGGGCATCGGCAATTCCATTGCGGAAAGCCACCACCGCCCGCGGCACCGAGCACGATGGCGGTCAGGCACCCCATTCAACGGGATGCCGAAGAAAGAAAGTTGCAGATCAGAACTCAGCCGGGAGGTAGCCGTTGATCTCGAGGCCGATGCAGATTTCGACGAGGGTCGGAGTTGTCCAGGCCATGATCGTTTCCTCTGTCAGTTGTTTTCCCGAGGGCGCTCCCGGATACGGCTCGCGCTGTCTCGGCACGATTAAAAATAGTGCAAAAAGCGATCCTCCGGCAAGGGGTATTCGCAGGTCTTTTCCACCGGTGGTGGGCCTAGGCCCATGATGCTCTGCACAATACCAGTTGGATCACGGCCTTGGAGCTTCATCAGTTCCTGGTTTTTTTGGATACCCTGAGACCGCTTCAGTGGGCGAGTTTGTTACGACCCGCACGGGGCAGATCGTCACGCTCCCTTTTCACGGGAGCGGAAGCCGGGCAATGTGTTTGGCGTCAACCCCGCCAAAGGGGTTGATCGCGGGGCGAGAACCCGAAGAAAAAATTCATCCAGGGAGGAAAGCCATGTTTCATCGCGCGGTGCGCAATGGTTGTGGACTAGCCGCGGCCGTGCTGGCCGTCAGCCTTGCCGCGGCACCGGCCGTAGCGCAGAGCGACGCTCCGATCACCATCGGTCTTGCCATGTCGGTGACCGGTCCGCTTGCGCCGAACGGCAAGCAGGCATTGGCCGGGGCAAAGATCTGGGAAGAGGAAACCAACGCCAAGGGCGGTCTGCTCGGCCGCAAGGTCAAGCTCGTCACCTATGACGATCAATCGAACCCGGCGAACGTTCCCGGAATCTACACCAAGCTTCTCGACGTGGACAAGGTCGACCTCGTGGTCAGCGGCTACGCGACCAACATGGTCGCGCCCGCCATGCCGGTGATCATGCAAAAAGGCAAGACCTTCATCGGCTTGTTCGCGCTCGATGTGAACAGCGAATTCCACTATCCAAAATACTTTTCCATGCTGCCGACCGGTCCCGACACGAAGGCCGCGTTTACTCAAGGCTTCTTCGAGGTGGCGCTGCAGCAGAATCCGAAACCGACGACGGTTGCGCTCGCCTCCGAAGACGCCGAGTTCGCCCGCAACGCCTGCGCCGGCGCGCGCGAGAATGCCAAAAGGTTCGGCGTCAACATCATCTACGACAAGACCTTCCCGCCCGGCACGACGGATTTTTCGCCGATCATCCGTGCGCTGCAGGCGGCGAATGCCGATCTCGTCGTCGTGTGCTCCTATCCGCTGAGTTCGGTCGGGATCGTGCAATCCGCCAATGAGCTGAATTTCACCCCGAAAATGTTCGGCGGCGCGATGGTCGGCTTGCAAGCGACCGTCTTCAAGGACAGGCTCAAGTCAAAGATGAATGGCATCGTGAACTATGAGACCTGGGTGCCGTCGGAAAAACTGATGGCGCCGGCGGCCGCGTTTTTCAAAACCTATCAGGAGCACGCCAAAGCCGAGGGTGTCGATCCGCTCGGTTATTATCTCGGCGGCTGGGGTTACGCTTACTTCCAGGTTCTTGGTCAGGCGATCCAGGGCGCCAACAGCATCAACGACGATAAGCTTGCGGACTACCTGCGCACCCACGAATTCAAAACCATCATGGGTGATGTGAAATTCGGCAAGAATGGCGAGTGGACAAAGTCGGCAATGCTGCAGGTGCAGTATCACGGCATCACCGACGCAGCCAATATCGATACGTGGAAGGGTATGAGCTATCAGACCGTGCTCACGCCGGCGGATCAAAAAACCGGCGACGTCATCTACCCTTACGCCAAGGCAAAGTAGCCTTCAGCACGACCGCCAGAGCATGATCCGGAAAAGTGGAATCCGGTTTTCCGAAAAGATCATGCTCCACCAAAATGTTAGAGCGCCAATCGATTCAATCTGAAGCGATTGCGCTCTAGGTTTTCCGTTCCAGCGCGTTCCGATCCCACTTGGCCAGATCGGCGGCGGCTGCGTAGGTCTCCTGCAGAAAGGCAAGCAGGAGCGCGTCGGGATCGCGCGCCTCGCGCACCGCGTCATAGGGCAGGATGAATTGCCCGACGCTCTTGTCGTAAAAGCCCTCGGCCATGGAAAGGTGCGCGCCGCCGTAACCTTCCGGCTCCGGATAGGCGTAGACATAGAAGGCAGCGCGGCCATAGCCGCCATTGCCCGGCCAGAAGCCGCAGCTCGAGACCTCGTGCGAATAGGCTTCCGCCATCACCCAGCTGGCGACATTGGGCGTGACGCTCTGCGGCGGCGGCGCAGTGCGGCCGGAAAAGCGCGTCACGGCGAGGTCGAAGCTGCCCCAGAAGAAATGCACCGGGCTCACCTTGCCGATGAAGCGGGCGCGGAATTCGTTCATGACGCGCGTGGCCTGCAGGAGAGCGCGATGAAAGCGCGCGGCAAATTCAGCATCGAATTGCGCGTGCGCGCGGTCGCGCTCGAACGGTATGGCATTCTCGATTTCGCTCGGCATGGTCCAGATGTGAACGTCGATGCCGAGCCGGCGCAATCGTCCGATGAATTCGGCATAAAAATCGGCCACCGCCATCGGGGCGAGCGCGAAGCTTTCCACGCGGCCGTCGCTGGTCGCGATGCGAAGCTCGCCGCCGGTCAGATCGAAAACAATGTCGAAGGTGCCGACGGCATAGGGAATTGCGGGCGCAACGAGCCCGCGCGAATTCACGTATAGGGTGACATTCCACCAATGATTGATCAGCGGCGTCAGCTTGAGCCGCACCTTGCCGGCGATCTGCGTCCAGCGTTGCAGCGTCTCACAGGTGTCGCTCCAGGCGGCGAGCGGCAGATCCGGCCAAAGGGCGTTTGCGGTCATCGGATGGTCCTCGGAGGGCCGTAGGTCTGGCTCGTTAGCTTTAGCGGGATCGAGCGCTGCGGAAAATCCCCCGCGGTGGTTTCGCGAAACGAAAGACGCTTACGATCGGCGCGGTGATCTGCGCGCGCTGGGCCGCGCGATGAAAGCGCGCGTCACGAAGGATCGCGGCGTCAGCGCCAGACGCCGGTCAGTTTCGGCTCGCGGCGCCCGCCTGCCAGCCGATCTAGCGTCGCGCGCACAAAGGGCAACGGGTCGTCAAAGGACAAGGTCGATTTCGCTTCGCAGCGCAGTGTCCAGCGCGCCCATGACGTCAGCGGCACGCCGGCTTCGCGGGCGGCCGAAAAATCCTTCCAGGGGCGGCACCAGCGCAAACCGGTTTTCACGCGCGCGGGGGCCGGCCGCAGCGATCCCGTGAGATCGGCATAGACCAAGGCCGGAATATTGACGCCGGCAAGAGCGCCGGGGTGATGCCACAGATTGAAACGCGGATTGACTTCCAGAAGCCGGAGATTGCCTTGCATGTCGCGCTTGAAATCGACTTTGGCGACGCCGCTCAGCCCAAGCCGCTCGATGACATCACGGCCGTGGCTGCGCACGTCGGCGGCATCGGTGATTTCGAGTGCCGTGGTGTGGCCAAAGCGCAAGGGATAAGTGCGGATTTTGCGGCCGGTGAATTCGCCGGCGACGCGGCCTTGCTGATCGACGTAGCAATGATAGCTCTCGATTCTGGCTTCCGGTCCGTGGATGAATTCCTGGGCCACGAGTTCAAGGCCGGCGGCGCGCAATTGCGGCCAAAGCGCACGCAGCGCCTCGGCATTTTCAGCGTAAAGAGCTTTGCGTAATCCGAAGCTGTCGTTCCAGAGGTCTAACCTGGTCAGCGGCTTGATGATCAGCGGAAAACGCAGACCGAGGTCCGCCGGCTCGAGCGCCGCCGGATCGAAGCGGTGGGCCGCGGGCATTGGAAGTCCGCGGCGCTCCGCCAGCGCCTGAAATCGCGCTTTGTCGAGAAGGTCTTCCACGAGGTTCGCCTCGGCGATGACGAACCGGAAGGCCTTGGCCAGCCGCTCGCGATGCCGTGAGACGAACAGGACTTGTCCGTCCTCTTCGTAGAGCAGCACCGGCGGCTCGGGTTGCGCTTTGGCGAAGCTGAGCAGGGCGTTGAGAAGTCCCTCGGTGTCGCCGGTATAGTCGCTCCAGGCAAGGCGCGCCTGCGCATAGCGCGAATAAAGCGTAGGCCCGCCCGGGCGGCTTACGACCGCACAACGAATGTCCGCGACCGCCAGCGGCCGCAACAGATCCATGTCGCCCATGACGCAGGCGAGCGCGGTCGGTGCGGAAGGCGCGCGCGCCGCTGCTGCGGCTGAGCCTTCGTCGGATCGGAACGCACGCGAGATTGCGCCGATCGCGCCGCGTGCATGCGAGACGACGTTCCACAACAGCGGCGTCTGTTTGATCAGCCGCTTGATCCGCCGCTGCACGCTCGAACGGACGCGCGCCGGCAGGCCGCGCCATGTCGTCGTCGCCGTGTAGTCATAGAGTTTCAGGACGGTGTCGCACCAATCGAGCTTGTAGGGCTCGTCGCCGATGGTGAAATCGAAGCATTTGAGACGGCGGTTGATGGCATAGGCCAATAGCTCACGCAGATGCAGGACGCCCGGTCCATACTGGGCGACTTCGCTGTCCACGTAGCTTGCGAGCACGTGATAATAGCAATCGCCGAATACGATGCCTAAATTGGCCGCCGCGCAAACGTTGCCGATCTCGACTCGGCTGACGTGAACGAGATGCCGGGTTCTCGGATTGGATGCGAGGTCCAAAAAAAATTCGCGATGTCCGGCCGGGGCAAAAATGTCGGCAACGCCTTTGCGGGCCAGTGCGCGGCCTTTTTGGTCCATCAGGATTTCGAGCGTTTGGCGCGCGTCCTCGCCATCGGCCGCGCTCACAAAGCGAATGTCACCGAATTGCGACATATGCCTGCGCTTGGTTCGGTCGCGGCGGCGGGTCGCCGACGAGCGTTTGGCGTGGTAGAATTTTTCCCAGTCGTCGCCCAGGTGAGCCAGATGCGCGCTGTTGCGGTTGGGCGAAACGCCGAGATACATGAACGGATTGGTCTGCGCGCCGACCGTCTCCGGCATCTTCTCAAATTCGATCCAGTCGTGGCGCAATGTCGGCTCGCACTGCATCTGCACCTGCAGTTCGTGCCAAGCCGCTAAGAAGCTTTCCGGCATGACGCGCTGCGAAAAATCCGGGGCGAGGAGCGGCGCGTTATAGTCGCATAAATCCTGGCCCAGCCAGCAGAGCCGCCGCGCCAAATGTCCGCGCATCACGCAGAGCGGCAGGATGAAGGCGATGTCGCCGTCGGCGAACCGGCCGACAGCGACCACTGGGCGCACGTCTCGGCGTTCCCCGACGTGCTTTTGCCATGCCGCGAGCCAGTCGAACGTTTGGAATGCGGTGCAGTCCGCGGTGCGCTCGAATTGGCGCCACTCGGCTTCCACCGCGCTCAGCTCGCTGAAAATATGGATGGAAAGGTGAGGCGGGATTTCGCGCCGCACTCCGCTGCGGCGCGCGACCGCCATCGGGCGGACGTCGGCCGGTGCGGCCACGGTTTCAAACGCCGTCAGTGTCGTGGCGCGCGTCACAGCACCTCACTACAGATGTCGCCTGTTCGCTGATAAGCGACAATAGCTAAGGTTGCCTCCCTATCGTTGGCGACGTGTCGTTAAGGTAAAGCGCGTCTGAAATGTCCGGCGCGCAAGGCCCGGCGGGCGGCTGCGGCCTATGGGCGACGACGGCCGACGAGCGCGGACGGATAATGCGGACGTTGTCTGG
>CAWHPH010000043.1:0-65682 GCA_963831135.1 uncultured Alphaproteobacteria bacterium | reverse complement strand
CGGAAATCCCCAAACTAGCGGCAGCGTCGGGCGACCGCCGGTCGCTGCGAGCGGAAAGCGTGCGCCGAAAACCGCCATGGCTGCTCGCTCCAGATATCAAACATCCGAACCAAATATGCCGATCACCGCGTGTGAATTCGAGAGGAGCCGACGCCCTTCGGCGTAAAGGCGGCATATACGCGTCGATCTTATTGAAAGGGCGATTAGCCAGCGGCGGCGCGCAGTCTTGCTTCGCTGCGTGCGAGAGTGCCGCCAATCATGTATTCCGAATACTCATCGCACAGGCGCAATAGCACTTCTCCGAGCTCAGTCCGGTGTTGATCGCTCAATTCGACCAGCGGCAAGCGAACCGCGGGCGACATGAGACCAAGCAGCGCCAATGCGTGTTTCACGGGAACCGGATTGCTCTCCCGAAACAGCGCCGCGGTCAGTTGCGCGACCGGGCGCGCCAGGCGCTGCGCCCGGACCGATTGTCCGTGCTTCCACGCCAGGTACATGTTGCGGCAGAGACCGGGCGCAACGTTCGAGGTGACCGAGATGCAGCCGTCGCCGCCTTGAGCAAAATAGGACAACGCCAGCGCGTCGTCTCCGCAGAGCAGACGGAAATCCGTGCCGACCAGCGACCGCAGGCGCGCCGGCCGCGTCGCATCGCCGGCGGCATCTTTGAGGCCGATCACCCGCGGCAACTCGGCCAGGCGGGCCACAGTCTCGTCGGCAAGCCCGCACACGGTTCGCGACGGAACGTCATAGAGGATCAGCGGCAAGCCGGTCGATTCGGCGATCGCGCGGAAATGGGCGTAAAGCCCCGCCTGTGTCGGTTTGTTGTAGTACGGCACCACCGACAAAATCGCGTCCGCGCCGGCCGCTTCTGCGTCTCTGGTCAGTTCGATGGCATGGGCCGTCGCATTCGCGCCGGCTCCGGCGATGACCGGAATCCGGCCGCGCGCCCGCGCAGCCGCGATGCGAATGAGGGATTTGTGCTCTTGCGGGCTCAATGTGGGCGCTTCGCCCGTGGTCCCGCACACCACAAGCGCGGTCGCCCCATGGGCGAGCTGCAGATCGCACAATCGCTCGAACGCGGCGGCGTCGATGCATCCCGTATCGTCGAAAGGTGTCGGCAACGCCGGAGCGTATCCCGACAGTTTGGAAATATGCCGGCCGATGGTGGACATTGCGGGTCAGGCGATCCGTCGCCGTTTTACAAGATTCGGGGTGCTTTCGGGCCGGGCCGGCGCAGTTGCATTGCGACTTATGTCGAGCTCGAAACCGCCGGAAATCATCACCACGGCCTGCGGCTTAAATCCGTTCTCGGATCGTACGAAACGGAGCGCCGCATCGCGATCAACAAAAAGGCCGCCGCGCGTCCCCTTTTGGTCCTGAACCACCCAGTTGCCCCGTCGGTCCTGACCAACCATGAACAGCGGCGGCCGAAACCAAGCGGGAGGTTCGCTCTCCTGCGCTTCCGTCATCGCCAGTCTCCTTTTCGATTTTTCTGCCCGATCGGAATGGGCGGCGGATAAGCGGGGATGAATTGGTTCAACCTGCTGAGCGCCGCGTCGATCCACCTGACCAACGGGTTGCCGTGATCCTCGGTATCGAGATCGATCGGGTGGGCGAGAAACATGGTCGCGCATCCAACGGGTGCGCTGTTCTCTTGCGCGAAGCGAAGCGCCGACCGCTTTAGCAAAAAGACGCCACCGGTTCGTCCCTCGGCCTCGCGCGCTATCCAGAGCCCGTTCCTGCTGCGGCCGATGAAAAACAGCGGAATCGATTTGCTCAGCACGCCGGCATCCGGCCGGCGCGGAAATTTTGCGACTATGCCGGGTGTAGGTTGTTGACGCTGATCGTGATGCGGCCGATGGCTGTTGACGACCAGACGCAGGCCGCGCAGAAACGGGCCGTCAGCGTTCAAATGTGCCGTATGCCTAGTCATGGTGAGGACCGCGGTTGGGCAAGACGGCCGCCAGTCGCTTTGGCCTCGAGCGGCGCCGCTACGCGTCTATGAGCAAGCCGGCGGCAGCGCGCCATTTCGTGTTTGGAGCGCCGCAGCGTGACTTCCGGCACCGCCCGCCTCGTGCGGCCCGCGAAATAGGCGTCGAGCGATCGCGCCAATCTTTGCCAGAAACCTTGCAGCCTTGAGCCTTGCAGCTTTGGCGCGCCTATAACGGCGCGGGCGCGGGATCCTTCATCAGCAGGGAAGACGCTCATGGGCGCCTCCTATGAATCGTTTCGCTGCCGCCAAATGTGCCCTTGAGCGCGTATGAATTCGAGACGAAGCGAGAGGCCTCGTCATAAAGCGGGTATAGGAGCGTCAATGATGCCCAGCCGAAGGCTTTTCAGGCAAAGTTGTCGCAACAGACCGGCATTTCCGGCGCCGGTCGAAGCTGAGGATCTGGCGCGTCGGCATGCGCTGCAAAGCTTAGTCTGCGGCGGGCTTCGACAAAGGCCCGCAGGATGGCCAGCGGCAGCTCGGCATGGGCCGCTTCGGCCGGCTCATCGAGCGCGATCGGCAGATTCGGCTGCCGCGACAGGGTGCAAAACCATTCGTCACCTTCGCGGACAAGACGCCGGATCGTCCAGCTCGGCAATTCAAGCTTGAGCAAGCCGAGCGCCGCATCGGTCCACGCGCCGGTTTCGACCAGCCGATCAAGTGCAGCCGCCCTTCCCGATTGCCGAAGCGACGCGAGCCGCGAGCAGCCCACCGTGACGTCGCGTAACAAGCGCGAGGAAAGCGCAGGAGCCGACCGCAATGCTGCGTCTAGCCGCTCAAAGTCGATTTGACCGGCCGCGAGCGTGGCAATCTCAGCGAGGGTTGGCGCTAGCACCATTCCTCAAAAATGGCCTCTAAGCCCATAAAGAAGCCAGAGCCCCCCAAGCGCTAAGATATTTAGGCGGCATAAAGAACTGACGGTGGCTTCACAGAAATGCCAACGGCGCTGCTCGATTTCATCCCAATTGCCATTGCTGTCGCATCGCACACACCCGCCGGTCCTTGCGACTTCACTATATTGCAGGTCGGCGTTTGCCCTCGCATTCGGATAGGCTGAAGGCAGACGGTCAATCCACGCGAGCCGATCAATCGCCCCAAGCCGACATCGTCGACGGTGCGGATTTTTAGATTAGCTTGTTCAGCGGTTTAGCGATCATCGCATCGAGCGAACGCCGCCATCTTTATAAGATTCCTATACGTTCTCGACTCCCCCTGTCTCGAATTCATATGCAAGGCGTGACAGCTATTCGCCCGTGAACGCAGGAAATCCGCCAGTCTTTTGACCAGAGTCAAAGGCCTACGCCATCACAAGGCGTCTTGTTACCGACTATAGAAATCCTGAGCTCGGGAGCATTCCCATGATGGACGTTGTCGTGCTGGCGATCGCCTTCGCCTTCTTCGCGCTGTCAATCGCGTACGTGTACGCCTGCGACTTGCTTTGAGAGTAACGGCCATGATCTTCGATTACTCGCTTGCCGGCCTCGTTACCGCGGGGCTGCTTGTTTATCTGACCTACGCGCTGCTCAAACCCGAGCAGTTCTAAAGGAACAACGACCATGACCGTCACCGGCTGGGTCCAGATTCTGCTCTACTGCGTGATTATCGTTGCCATCACACCGGTGCTCGGCGCCTACATGACGCGCGTATTCAGCGGCGAACGCACGTTCCTTGCGCCGATACTGCGGCCGGTCGAAATCGCGATCTACAAGATCGCCGGCGTCAATGAGCGCAGCGAACAGCATGCGGTCACCTACACGATCGGCATGCTGTTGTTTCACGCCGGTGGCCTGCTCATTCTCTACGTGTTGATGCGCACGCAAGGGGCATTGCCGTTCAACCCGGCCGGCCAATCGGCCGTCGCCCCGGATTTGTCGTTCAATACGGCCGTCAGTTTCATTACCAATACCAACTGGCAGAACTACGGTGGCGAAAGCACGATGTCTTATCTCGTGCAGATGCTCGGCCTGACGCACCAGAACTATTTGTCGGCTGCGACCGGCATCGTGCTCGCCATGGCGTTGATCCGCGGCTTTGCGCGGCACTCGGTGCGAACCGTCGGCAATTTCTGGGTCGATGTCACGCGCTGCGCGCTCTACGTCCTGCTGCCGATTTGCGTGCCTTACGCGCTGTTCCTGATCTGGCAGGGAATCCCGCAGACGCTTGGCGCCTACGTCGATGTGACGACGCTCGAGGGCGCCAAACAGACCATCGCGCTCGGCCCGGTTGCTTCACAGATCGCGATCAAAATGCTCGGCACCAATGGCGGCGGATTCTTCAACGCCAATGCCACGCACCCGTTCGAGAATCCGACCGCCCTCTCGAATTTCGTGCAGATGATCTCTATTTTCGCGCTCGGCGCGGCGTTGACCAACGTATTCGGCCGCATGGTTGGCGACCAGCGCCAGGGCTGGGCGCTTCTTGCCGTGATGGGCGTGCTATTCATCGCTGGCGTCATCGCCTGCTATGCCGCCGAAGCGCACGGCAATGACGCCCTCAATGCGCTGGGCCTTACCGGCGGCAATATGGAGGGCAAAGAAACCCGTTTCGGCATTGTCGCGTCGGCCTTGTTCGCGGTGATTACGACGGCCGCGTCATGCGGCGCCGTGAATGCCATGCACGATTCCTTCACCGCGCTCGGCGGCATGATTCCTCTCATCAATATCCAGCTTGGCGAAGTGATCGTCGGCGGCGTCGGCTCGGGCCTTTACGGGATGCTGCT
The DNA here is from genome assembly GCA_963831135.1 of uncultured Alphaproteobacteria bacterium. Taxonomy (GTDB): domain Bacteria; phylum Pseudomonadota; class Alphaproteobacteria; order Rhizobiales; family Xanthobacteraceae; genus BOG-931. The sequence goes on along the minus strand of CAWHPH010000043.1, from coordinate 60,973 downwards.
CTTCGCCATCATCTCGGTGTTCGTGGCCGGCCTGATGGTCGGCCGCACCCCGGAATATGTTGGCAAGAAGATCGAAGCGAAGGAAGTCAAGATGGCGATGCTGGCCATCCTCATCCTGCCGCTGATGTATCTCGGTTGGACCGCGGTCGCGATGCTGGTGCCGTCCGCGGTGAGTGCGATGGCCAATCCCGGACCGCACGGCTTTACTGAAGTGTTGTATGCTTACGTCTCGCAGGACGGCAACAACGGCTCGGCCTTCGCCGGGCTGAGCGCCAACACCGTGTTTTACAATCTCAGCGGCGCAATGGCGATGTTTATCGGCCGGTTCTGGATGATCATCCCGACCATGGCCATTGCCGGTTCGCTGGTCGCCAAAAAATCAGTCCCGGCCTCAGCGGGCACGTTCCCGACCACGGGCGGACTGTTCGTCGGCCTTGTTGTCGGAGTGATTGTCATCGTCGGCGGCCTCACCTTCTTCCCCGCCCTGGCGCTGGGCCCGATCGTCGAGCAGCTGTCGATCAATGCCGGCACCCTCTTCTCAGCGAACTAGAGCTTGGAGCAACTGCAATGGAAGCCTCGCATCTGCGCAAGCGTATGCCGGTATCGGCGCTCCTCGATCCAAAGATCGTCGTGCCGGCCATCGGCTCCGCCTTCGTCAAGCTCAATCCGCGAACGCTGATCAAGAATCCGGTCATGTTTGTGCTGGAGATCGTCACGGCGCTGACCACCGTGATCTTGGTCCGCGATCTCGTGACCGGCGGCGAGCATATCGGCTTCGAGTTTCAGATCATACTCTGGCTGTGGTTCACCGTGTTGTTTGCCAACTTTGCGGAAGCCGTCGCCGAAGGCCGCGGCAAGGCGCAAGCCGAGACGTTGCGGCGGCAGCGCACCGAAACACAGGCGAAGCTCATCACCGAGGACGGCGGCCCACGGGATTACCGGCTGGTGCCGAGCACCGACCTCAAAGTTGGCGACCTCGTGCTGGTCGAAGCTGGCAACATCATCCCCTCGGACGGCGAGGTGATCCAGGGCATGGCTTCGGTCAACGAAGCCGCCATCACCGGCGAATCGGCTCCGGTGATTCGCGAATCCGGCGGCGATCGCTCCGCCGTGACCGGCGGCACGCAAGTCTTGTCCGACTGGATTCGCGTGCGCATAACCGCCGCGCCCGGCTCGACCTTTCTCGACCGCATGATCAGGCTGGTCGAAGGCGCCGAACGGCAAAAAACGCCGAACGAGATCGCGCTGAACATTCTGCTCATCGGCCTGACGATCATTTTCGTATTCGCGACCGCGACAATCCCAAGTTACGTCGCGTACGCCGGCAGCGCGATCTCAGTGGTGATTCTGGTCGCGCTGTTTGTGACGCTGATCCCGACCACGATCGGCGCGCTGCTGTCGGCCATCGGCATCGCCGGCATGGATCGGCTGGTCCGGTTCAACGTGCTCGCCATGTCTGGCCGCGCCGTCGAGGCCGCCGGCGACGTCGATACGCTCCTGCTCGACAAGACCGGCACCATCACGCTCGGCAACCGGCAGGCAACCGAATTCAATCCGCTGCGCGGGGTGACCCAGCAAGAATTGGCCGACGCCGCGCAACTGGCTTCGCTTGCCGACGAAACGCCTGAGGGCCGCTCCATCGTCGTCCTGGCGAAAGAAAAATATGGCATCCGCGGCCGCGAGCTTGCCGACCTGCAAGCCAATTTCATCCCATTCAGCGCCCAGACCCGAATGAGCGGCGTCGAGGTAGGCTCTTCCTGGGTACGCAAAGGCGCCGTCGACGCGATCCTGAACTATCTTAACGCCTCTCCGGCCGTCGTCGGCGCCGGAGGTGCCGTGCAGGTGCTGCGTCAAAATCTCGATATCGAGACCGTGCGCGAGGTCAACGCGATCGCCGACACGATCGCGAAATCGGGCGGCACGCCGCTCGCGGTGGCCAAAGACAATCGACTGCTTGGCGTAATTCAGCTCAAGGATATCGTCAAAGGCGGTATCAAAGAGCGTTTCGCTGAGCTGCGAAGGATGGGCATCCGCACGATCATGATAACGGGTGACAACCCAATGACGGCTGCGGCGATTGCGGCGGAAGCCGGCGTCGATGATTTCCTGGCGCAGGCGACGCCCGAGGACAAGTTGCGGCTCATTCGCGACGAGCAAGCCAAGGGTAAGCTCGTCGCCATGTGCGGCGACGGCACCAACGACGCGCCGGCCCTGGCCCAAGCCGACGTCGGCGTCGCCATGAATACCGGCACGCAAGCGGCTCGCGAGGCCGGCAACATGGTCGACCTCGACTCCAACCCGACTAAGCTCATCGAGATCGTCGAGATTGGTAAGCAGCTCCTGATGACCCGCGGTGCACTGACAACGTTCTCCATCGCTAACGATGTAGCGAAGTATTTCGCCATCGTCCCGGCGATGTTCGTCGCGTTCTATCCGCAGCTCCAAACGTTGAACATCATGCGGCTTGAAACGCCGCAGAGCGCCATTCTCTCGGCCATCATCTTCAATGCGCTGATCATCATCGCGCTCATTCCGCTGTCGCTGAAAGGGGTGCGCTATCGTGCGATCGGCGCGGCTGCCCTGCTTCGCCGCAATCTGTGGATCTATGGCGGCGGAGGCGTGATCGTTCCATTTTTCGGCATCAAGGCCATCGACCTCGTGGTCACGGCCTTGCATCTCGCCTGATTTTTTCGTGGAGCATGATCTTTTTGGAAAACTGGCTTCCACTTTTCCGGATCATGCTTAAAGGAGAAGACTTACATGTTGCGCGAAATCCGTCCGGCGATCGTCGTTCTCGTCGCGCTGACGCTCATCACCGGCTTGGTTTACCCGCTGGTAATGACCGGGATTGCCAAGGTCATGCCCTATCGGGCGGAAGGAAGCCTGATTGAACGCGACGGCAAGATCGTAGGCTCGGCACTCATCGGCCAGGAATTCAAGAGCGACAAATACTTCCACGGACGGCCGTCGGCGACCACCGCAGCCGATCCCGCCGACCCGACGAAGACCGTGGCCGCGCCCTACAATGCCGCGAATTCAGGCGGCTCGAATTTGGGGCCCTCCAATAAAGCGTTGATCGATCGCGTGCAGGGCGACCTGGACACGCTCAAGAAGGAGAATCCGGCAGCCGCCGTCCCTGTCGACCTGGTGACGACTTCGGGCAGCGGGCTCGACCCGGATATCTCGCCCGAGTCCGCGTACTTTCAGGTTCCACGTGTTGCCAAGGCGCGCAACTTGGCCGAAGATAAACTATGGCAGCTTGTTGCCGAGCATGTCGAGGATCGCTTCCTCGGGCTTTTGGGCGAGCCGCGCGTCAACGTCCTAATGCTCAATCTTGCGCTCGACCAACTGTCCGCTGGCTAGGGCAGCGGACCTGGACGTCGAGAGATATGATCAATAATGGCGGATCAACGGCGCGCATCCGAACAGCGGCCCTCGCCGGAAGCACTGCTTCAAGCGGCGCGGCGCGAAGAAGGACGCATCGGCAAGCTTCGCATCTTCGTCGGCGCCGCCCCCGGCGTCGGCAAGACCTACGAAATGCTTCAGCAAGCGCATGCGCGCAAAAAGGACGGCTACGACGTCGTTATCGGCGCGGTGGAGACGCATGGCCGGCGCGAGACTGAAGCATTGGTGGCGGGGCTCGAGGTCGTTCCCCGCCGGCGCATCGACTACAAGGGCCAGTCGTTCGAGGAAATGGATCTCGACGGCATTATCGCCCGTCGACCGCAGATCGTGCTGGTGGACGAGCTCGCCCATACCAATGTGGAGGGGAGCCGCCACCCGAAACGCTACCTCGACGTCGAAGAGCTGATGGATCGCGGCATCGACGTCTATACCACGATCAATATTCAACACATTGAAAGCCTTAACGACGTCGTGGCGCAGATCACCCACGTGCGCGTGCGTGAAACGGTGCCGGATGCCGTGTTCGATCGTGCCGACGCCGTCGAGCTGGTCGACCTCACCCCCGACGATCTGATTCAGCGGTTGAAAGAAGGGAAAGTCTACGTTCCCAAACAGGCCGAGCGCGCGCTCGAGCATTTCTTCTCGCCCGCCAATCTGACCGCTTTGCGCGAACTTGCGCTGCGGCGAACGGCCGAGCGAGTGGACGAGCAATTGCTCAGCGAGATGCAGGCCCACGCCATCCCCGGTCCGTGGGCGGCGGGCGAGCGCATTCTCGTCTGCACCAGCGAGGACCCGCGCTCCGCCAGCCTCGTTCGCTACGCCAAGCGGCTCGCCGACCGTCTGCACGGGCCATGGACGGCGCTCTACGTCGAGGGCCGGCGCAGTCTGCAGCTCTCAGAGGAACAACGTGACCGCATTGCCGACACGCTGCGGCTCGCGGAGGCGCTCGGCGGCGAAGCGGTCACACTGCCGGCGGGCGACCGGAGCATTGCAGACGACGTGATCCGGTACGCCCAGACAAACAACGTGACGCAGATCGTGATCGGCAAATCGGAGCGCACGCGCTGGTTCGAGATGCTTCACGGCTCCGTGGTCCACGATCTCGTCCGCCGTTCCGGCAACATCAGCGTGCATGTCATCGCCGGCGACACCCTTGCCGGCGAGCCTGTTCCGAAAAAGTCGCTGCGTGCGGCCGAACGCGACGACACCTTCGATCCGCGGCCCTATGTGGCGGCGCTGGTAGCAGTCGCTTTCGCCCTCGGTTTCGGTGAATTGATCGAAACCTGGGTCGGTGTCGGCAACGTCGATCTGGTTTTCCTGACCGCCATCGTTGCGGTGGCGGTTCGTCTTGGCTTGTTGCCGTCGCTCTTGGCAAGTGTCGCGTCCGCGATCGCCTACAACTTTTTCTTCCTGCCGCCGATCTATACTTTTACCATCGCCGACCCGGCCAACGTGGTGGCGTTCGGTCTTTTTACGCTGGTCGCCATCATCGTATCGAGCGTTGCCGCGCGCGGGCGCACCCAGGCGGTTGCGGCAATGGAGCGCGCCCGCGTCACCGAATCCCTCTATTCATTCAGCCGCAAGCTTGCCGGCGCCGGAACGCTCGACGACGTCCTCTGGGCGACGGCTTACCAGACCGCCCTGATGCTGAAAGTGCGGGTCATGCTGCTCTTGCCCGAGCGCGGGTCGATCGCGGTGAAAGCCGGCTATCCGCCGGAGGATATTCTCGACGATGCCGATCTGGCGGCAGCGAAATGGGCCTGGGACAACGACCGCGCAGCCGGCCGCGGCTCCGACACGCTACCCGGCGCCAAACGCTTGTTCCTGCCGATGCATACCGGGCGCGGGGCGGTTGGGGTCATGGGCATCGATAGCGACAAGCCAGGCCCAATGCTGACACCCGACCAGCGCCGTCTTCTGGATGCGCTGCTGGACCAGGGCGCGCTCGCCATCGAGCGCGTACGGCTGGTTGAGGAAATGGATCGCGTCGAACGCGTCGCCGAGACCGAACGGCTGCGCTCGGCGCTGCTCACCTCCATCTCCCATGACCTCAAGACGCCGCTCGCCGCCGTGCTTGGCGCCGCCAGCGCCTTGCGCGACATCGGCAGCAAGCTCAACGATGCCGAAAAGGCCGACCTCCTGGCGACGATCATCGACGAATCAGAAAGGCTTAACCGCTTCATCGCCAATCTCCTCGACATGACCAAGCTCGAATCCGGCGCGGTCACGCCGAACGTCGCCCTGCACGATCTCGGCGAAATCGTCGGCAGCGCGCTACGCCGCGCGAGCCGCATCCTCTCGCACCATCATGTCGAACTTGAATTGGCTCCCGATTTGCCGATGCTGGAAGTCGATGCCGTTTTGTTCGAGCAGGCATTGTTCAATCTGCTCGACAATGCGGCGAAATACGCGCCGACGGAGACAACAATCCGCATCCAGGGCTGGCGTACGATGGAATCCGTTTGCTTGCGTGTGCTCGACGAGGGCAGCGGCATTCCGCCGGCCGATCTGGAACACATCTTCGACAAGTTCTACCGCGCGCAGAAAACCGACCAGGTGCGGGCCGGCACCGGCCTCGGGCTCGCCATTTCGCGCGGCTTTGTCGAGGCCATGCATGGCAGCATTGCCGCCGCCAACCGCACCGACCGCAGCGGCGCCGCTTTCACGATCAGCCTGCCAATTCCACGCGAACGGCAGAAGCTGGATGTCGCCGCATGAGCGCCGCCCCGGTCCGCGTGCTGGTGGTCGATGACGAGCCGCCGATCCGCAAGCTCTTGCGCATGGGCCTGACCGCGCAGGGTTACCAGACGCTCGAGGCCCCGAATGGCAAGGCAGCGCTCGATCTGCTGAGCCAATCGCCTGATTTGATTATTCTCGATCTCGGCCTGCCTGACAGCCAGGGCCTCGATCTGCTGCAGACGATCCGCGCCCGCAACGAAAGTGTCCCCATTGTCGTCTTATCGAGCCGCGGCGATGAAGCCGGCAAAGTCCAGGCGCTCGACCTCGGCGCCGACGACTACATCACCAAGCCTTTCGGCATGGACGAGCTGCTCGCCAGGTTGCGCGCAGCGCTACGCCATCAGTTGCAGACCCACGGCGAGCGGCCGGTTTTCCGGGTTGGCAATCTCTCGGTTGATCTCGTTCGCCGCATCGTCAAGGTCGGCGACCGCGAGGTTAAGCTCTCGCCCAAGGAATATGACCTGTTGCGGGTACTGGTCCAGCACGCCGGCAAGGTGCTGACCCACAAATTCCTGCTCGGCGAATTGTGGGACGATCTTACGGACGCACAATATCTACGGGTCTACGTGCGCCAGCTTCGGCAAAAGATCGAGGCCGACCCCGAGCGGCCGCAATACATTCTCACAGAGACGGGCATCGGCTATCGTCTGCGCGCTCCCGATTGAGCCGGCGGAGAACCCGCTACACCACTTCCTCACGACTTTTGTATATTGTTGAATCATGAAAGTCTCGGATTTCCTGTCTTCGGCGGACGTGATGGCCGATGCCGCGTTTGCCGATAAGCAAAAGCTTCTGGAAGACCTTGCGCGCCGGGCCGCGCCGATCGTCGACGTGCAGCCGGCACTGATCCTGTCGGAATTGCGCAAGCGCGAGCAGCTCGGATCGACCGGGATGGGCGGTGGCGTGGCGATACCGCACGCGCGCTTTCACCAGGTGCAAAAGCCTTTCGGAATGCTCGTTCGTCTTAAAAAGGCGATCGAATTCGATGCCGTGGATGGCAAGCCGGTCGATACGATTGCACTTTTGCTCTTGCCGGACGCGAGTGAAGGCGAGCGGCTCGGCGCGCTCGCCTGTATCGCCCGCAAGCTGCGAGACCCGGCCGCAATGACGGCTCTACGGCGGGCCCGCGACGGAGCGGAAATCTACCGCACATTGATGGCCGACTGATCGGCTGCGCTGTCGTTGTTTCCCTGGGCCATACTGCGGCCCATTTGGCGATATGGAATCGGGAGATACACTCGGGAAGGGAAACGTCACATGGCCGATGAGCTCGTTTTCTATACCAATCCGCGGTCGCGCGGCCGCATCGTGCGCTGGATGCTCGAAGAAGTTGGACGGCCCTACCGGACCGAGGTGCTCGACTACGGCACCACGATGAAGGCACCGGCTTATCTCGCGCTCAATCCTATGGGCAAAGTGCCGGCGATTACGCATGGCGATGCGGTTGTGACCGAATGCGCGGCAATCTGCGCTTATCTTGCCGACGCCTTTCCAAAGGCAAAGCTCGCACCGCCCTCCGGTGACCGGCTGCGCGCTCCGTATTATCGGTGGTTGTTCTTCACTTCGGGGCCGGTCGAGGCCGCCGTCAGCCACAAAGCGCTCGGCTTCACAGTGCCGCCCGAGCGCGAGCCGATGATAGGTTACGGAAACGTCGAGCGCACGCTAAACACGCTTGAGACCGCGGTGTCGGAGGCTGATTATCTGGTCGGCGGCAGCTTCACCGCCGCCGACCTTTATGTCGGTTCGCATCTCATCTTCGGCATGATATTCGGCACCATCGACCGGCGGTCGGCCTTTGAACGCTATACTGCACGTCTGACCGCGCGTCCGGCCTATATCCGGGCGCGACAGCTCGACGACGACTTGGTGCATCAGCCGGCAAGCTGAGCGGATATCGGCGCGCGTCCAGGCAAGGATTCAACTTCGCGGGAGCCGCATCAGCGGCTCCCCGACCCGCACCCGCGCACCCTCGCGGATGGCGTCGCATAGCGCGAAACCTTCCGGCGCGAAAACGATGATCGTCGAACCGTGTTCGAACCAGCCGAGCTCGTCGCCCTTGCGGAACGCGGCATTGCAGGGAAGCACATTCGGCCCGCGATGCTGGAGATTGAGCGGCGCGTCGAGGCAGTGAAGGCGAATGCTTGCAACCAAGATAGCCGCCACCGCAACCAAGGTCACGGGATGACCATTGACCGCGAGTTTTGTCCGCACCACCGCTCGCTCATTTTTGCAGAATAGCCGCTCGACACGCTTGAGCGCGATCGGATTGACGTTCCAGGTGTCACCGGAGATGTAGATCACCTCTTCGATGCGGCAGTCGTGCGGTGCGTGAAAGCGGTGATACATGCTCGACGTCAGACGCAACGTGACGTAATGGCCGTTTCGGTGCGTCTCAACGAGATCGCGATCGCCGAGCAGGTCTTCCAACGTGTAGGGAAAACCCTTGGCCTGATAGAGCTCGGTACCGGCAATCGTGCCGCAGGCGCCAACGATGGCATCGCAAGGGCTGACCACAATATCAGGCCGGCCATCGATCGGGCGCGCGCCATCCTTGAGCTCACGGGTGAAGCATTCATGCATGCTGCGGAAATGCGTCTTTTTCGCCTCGCGCAAATCGAGATCGGAAAACAGCCGCCACAGCCCGATGGACAGGTCGCGCACCAGCGGCTGTTCGATCCGGCTGAACCAGCCGATAAATTGCGTGGCCAGCCGGCGCGGAATGCGGTTGGTGAGGAGAAAGTTGATTTCCTCCTGCTCCAAAACATGCAGCAGCTGCGAGCGGACCGTCATGGGACTGTCAACTCCGGCGCGTAAACCGCGATTCGATCATGGCCGCAACGATTTGCGCCACAACGGCTTAAGGCACGACGGCTTAAGGCACGACGGCTTAAGGCATGACGGCTTAAGGCATGACGGCTTAAGGCATGACGGCTTAAGGCATGACGGCTTAAGGCATGACGGCCTGGGCGACGACAACATTGGCGCTCTACGGAGTGGGCGGAGCGGCGCTTGCGGCCTCGCTGCTCAAGCTGCGGCAGCGCGTCGAGCTGTCGCAAGCCAAGCACCGGTCGATCGCCGGTCATTCGCGCATGGCGCGCCGCCTTGCGGCGCTGGTGCCATTCTACGAGTACGACGAGCCGCAATTCTTCTGCTCCGATGCAGCACCCGCCGACGTAGCGCAATGCCGGCGCGACGGCTTCGAGCGGCTGTCCGCGCTCTATAAAACCCGCTTCGCCGAGACCATCCGACGCACCGAAGAGGCCGCTGACAGCATTTCCGATCTGCAATTCACCGGCGCCTATCGGGTGCCCTTTCAATATAGCCGCTATGCACGCAAACACCTGCCCTCCGGCGCCTTCATGCAGTCGAGCGCCGGCGTGACCGTCACCGATCTCGACGGCAACCGCTTCTACGATCTCACCGGCTCCTACGGCGTGAATGTCCTCGGCTACGATTTCTACAAAGGCGCGATCGAGCGCGGCGCTGCACGAGTGCGCGAGCTGGGCCCCGTGCTCGGTCCCTATCATCCGTTGATTCTCGAGAATGTGGAATTCCTCAAGGAGATTTCCGGCCTGGACGAAGTCTCCTTCCATATGTCCGGCACCGAAGCCGTGATGCAGGCGGTGCGCCTTGCGCGCTATCATACGCGGCGTTCGCATCTGGTGCGGTTTTGCGGCGCTTATCACGGCTGGTGGGGCGATGTGCAGCCCGGCATCGGCAACCCCGTGCCGGCGCACGAGACTTACACATTGAAGGATATGTCCGCCGATACCCTGCGCGTTCTGCGCACCCGGCGCGATATCGCCTGCGTGCTGGTCAACCCGTTGCAAGCGCTTCATCCCAACGCTTCGGCGCCAAGCGATTCCTCGCTGCTTGACAGCGGGCGCCGCGCGCATTTCGACAAGGACGCCTACGCTGCGTGGTTGAGAGAGCTGCGCGCCGTATGCACCGAGCGCAACATCGTTCTCATCTTCGACGAAGTGTTTGTCGGCTTCCGTCTCGCGCGCGGAGGTGCGCAGGAATATTTCGGCGCGCGCGCCGACCTTGTGACTTACGGAAAAACGCTGGGCGGCGGATTGCCGATCGGCGTGGTGTGCGGCCGGCGCGAACTGATGAAGCGTTTTCGCGATGACCGCCCGGCCGACGTCTGCTTCGCGCGCGGCACGTTCAATTCGCACCCTTACGTGATGGCAGCAATGAACGAGTTCTTGCACCATCTGCAAAGCCCGACCGGGCAGGCCCTTTACCGGGATCTCGATCGGATTTGGAACGAGCGGGCGCAACGGCTCAATGAACGGCTGCACGTGGAGGATCTGCCGGTTGAGGTCGCTAATCTGTCGTCGATTTGGACGGTCTGCTACACGCGACCCTCGCGCTACAATTGGATGTTCCAGTATTACTTGCGGGCCGAAGGCCTGGCGTTGAGCTGGGTCGGAACCGGGCGGCTGATCTTCAGTCTCAATTATACCGAAGCGGATTTCGAGGCTGTCGCGGACCGCTTCGTCGCCGCCGCTCGGGCGATGCAGCGCGACGGCTGGTGGTGGAGCCATCCTGACTTGACCAACAAGTCGATCAAACGGGCGATCCTGAAAGAGGCGATCGCCCGCCGGCTGTTTTCCTGATTTCGCCGACGCCGCCGTGAATGCAACTTTCCCGGACGCAGTACAGCGCCGAGCGCTGCACTGCTGATCCGGGATCGTTTCAAACGCCGAGCTTGCGACGATCCGGGGTCTGCAAGACACCACTATAGCGCGCAAGACGCGCTTGCGGTGCTGCATTGCGCCCGGGACAAGCGCTCTTGCCCGCCACACAAGCTCACGTCAGCCGCGGCAGCTCTTCGTGTTCGGTCTCGTCCTCTTCCCATTCCGCGACCTCCAGGCCGATGCCCGGATCGATTAATTCGCCGCGCATCAGCGCCAGCGGCGCTTTGTGGTAGAGCTTGATGTCGTGAAACGGGTCGGTCAGGATCTTGGTCGCCCAGACGAGCCCAGTCTGCACGTCCTTGATGAAGAACAACTGGACGGTGCGGAACAGCGCGCCGCCGATACCGATGACCAGCCAGATCTCCGCGACCTGACGGACGAAGTCCATCTTGCCGGCAGCCGGCGTAAAGATGCCGAAAAGCGTCGGATCGAAATACAGAACGACCGGCGACAGCGCCCAGATGGCCATCAACACGACTTTGCGGCGCAGATTGTAGCCGACCTTGATCTGCTCCTTGTAGTCATGGCTCGCGTGATTGACGGTGTCGTAGTCCCTGGGCTCGAAGAAAAAGTGTCCGCATTGGCGCGTGGTCATCGAAACGAGCCAGCCGGCAAGCGCCGAGATGGCGGGATCCTTAAAGATCATTACATAAGAAAAAAGGAAGCTGATCGCGCTAACAAAGTGCAGTGATTGGTTGATGCGGCTGTGATGATAGTAGCGATGATCGTCCCAGCGCTGAGTGCGCAAAGCTGCGAGAAAACCGTCCATCGTCGTCCCCCGTCATGAGGTCATCTATTCTGGATATGGCGATTCGATGAATCCCAGATGACACGCGAATGGCCGCCACCTGAAGAACTGACCAAGATGAGCGGCGCGCCGCGATCAGGACGCCGCCGCCCGCGTATTGGAAATATCCTCGGACGCGGAGCCCGCCCTTTCCGCGCCACCCTCCTTGAGGAAGCGGATCAGCGAGAAGTGGCCGAGCGGCGGCATGGCGCGGCGCTCGATCAACCGGATACCTTGCGTCCGCCGCGCCCACCTCGCATAGCGCTCGAATGAGAATTCCGTGCGCCAGCCGAGCTTGCGCGCCGCCGGCGCAAACCAATGCTCGAGCGCCCGCCGCAAACCCGCTTCAGCACCGACCCGGCTGACCAGGATGATCTCGCCGCCCGGCTTCAAGACCCGCGCGAATTCGTCGAGCGTCGCTTCCGGATTCGGCGCGGTCGTCACCACGTATTGCGCAACGACGACATTGAATGAGTTGTCCGGAAAGGTGAGATGCTCGGCATCCATCACCCAAAGGCCCTCGACATTGCTCAATCCCAGTTCGGTCACGCGCTCCTGCGCCTTCCGCAGCATCTGCTCGGAGATGTCGACGCCGCAAAGCCGGCTGTTCCTCGAATAGTGCGGCAGCGCAATGCCGGTTCCGACCCCGACTTCCAGAATGCGGCCACCGACGCTTTCGGCAGCGGCGATGGCAGCATCGCGGCCGCGTTCGAACACGGCGCCGAATACCAGATCATAAACCGGAGCCCAGCGGTCATACGCCTTGGTGACAGTCTGTTTGTCGAGATCCACATTCGATAGGCTAGTCATAGCTGATCCTTTTGTTACCGCCCCTGCTGAGAAGAACCGCCCTGCCCGCTTCAGCCGGCCGCGGTTTCCGTGACCGTCATCGCGCTTTCAAACTCGCGACTGTTACCGCTCGCCACCTGACGGACGTGGCCGAGGAATTGCCTTGCGCTGTTTTCCCAGGAGCATTCCAGCGCGAACTTGCGGCAAGCGTCGCGAGGAAGCTGCAAAGCCTCAATGCAGGCGCGGCCGAGATCTTCGTCCAGAACCCCGATCGGCCGATCGCCGACCACATCCTTCGGGCCGGTGACCGGAAACGCGGCGATTGGGACGCCGCTTGCCAGCGCTTCGAGCTGAACGATGCCGAACGTATCGGTGCAACTCGGAAAAACAAAAACATCGGCCGCGGCCAGATGCGCGGCGAGCGTGCCGTTCTCTAGCGGGCCCAAGAATTTTGCGTCGGGAAATTCGCGCTTGAGCTTCGCTTCCTGTGGCCCCGAACCGACGACAACCTTGGTGCCGGGAAGATCAAGCGACAGAAAAGCTTCCAGATTTTTCTCGACCGCGATCCGTCCGACCGTCATGAAAATGGGACGCTCAAAACCGAGGTCGACGGCGCGATCCGGACGGAACAGATCGACGTCCACGCCGCGAGTCCACATGCCAAGATGTTGGAAGCCGCGTTGGCCGAGCTCGCTCATCAGCGAGGGCGTCGCCACCATCGTCACCGTCGCGCCGGCATGAAACCAGCGTAGCACGCCGTAAATCCAGCTTTCCGGAATCGGCGACCGGGCGGAGATGTATTCCGGAAAGCGCGTCGTATAGCTGGTCGTGAAGGGCCGCCCCTGGCGCCGGCAATAGGCGCGCACAGCAAAGCCGATAGGTCCTTCGGTCGCGAGATGGATGGCATCAGGCTTTGCCGCCTCAATGCGTTCGGCAATACCGCGGCGGTTGGGAACGGCGAGCCGCAAGCCGGGATAGGTGGGCAGCTGAAAAGACGGGAAGCCTTCCGGCGACAAAAAATCGACGGTAACGCCGAGCTTATTCGATGCACGCGCGAGGGAGCCCAAGGTACGCACCACACCATTGACTTGCGGATGCCACGCATCGGTGGCGACAAGAACTTTCATCGGGCTTGCGGCCAAACACCGCCCCTTGCTATTAACGAATCGGTTGCGACAACAATTGCGATTTCTTATCTCAATCGTGTGACGGCAAGGCTGCGGCAGCTTCGGAACGACTTGCGGCTGTAACATTGCTGTTACACTTGAATGACAATTTCCGCGGCGAATCGCGTGAGGGCGTTTTTTCTTGAATTTTATCGCTCCTCACCAAAAACAAGCCGTGACCAGCGCCATTGGGCAGAGAGTCAATTCCAGGCTCGGCCGCGGCACGATCAGCGCGGTCATCAGTCTGGCCGTCCTCGCCGCCGCCGCCTTCGTGCTCTATGAGCTATTGCACGACGCCGATTTCGGCAAGGTTTTCGCCACGCTGAAGGCGCAATCAGTTCAGAAAATCACGATCGCCGCCATATTCGTCGTGGCCGGCTACGTTACGCTAACCTTCTACGACTACTTCGCGTTGCATGCGATCGGCCGCGGCAAGGTTCCTTACGCGGTCGCCGCGCTGGCGAGTTTCACGAGCTTTACGATCGGTCACAGCTTGGGTGCCGCCGTGCTCACCGGCGGGCTTATCAAATTCCGCATCTACTCCGCGTGGGGCCTGACCGTCCTCGATATCGCCAAAATCGCCTTCATCACCAGCATCACGTTCTGGCTCGGCAATGCGTTCCTGCTGGGTGGTGCGACCACCTACGCGCCGGAGGCAGCGGCGGCCGTCGATCATCTGCCGTTGTGGATCAACCGCATGATCGGCGTGAGCGCGCTCGTCGCGATCGCTTGTTATCTGCTCTGGCTGGCGCCGCGGCGACGTGTGATCGGCAGATCGGGGTGGCGGATCGTATTGCCCAGTCTGCGCTTCACGCTCGTGCAGATCGGGATCGGTGCGCTCGATCTGACCCTGATCACGCTGGCGATGTACGCGGTGCTGCCGCCGAATCCTCCCGTCGGATTCATAACCATGATGGTGCCGTTCCTGACAGCCACGCTTCTAGGGACGGTCAGCCATGCACCCGGCGGCCTCGGCGTCATCGAAGTCACGATGCTGCTCGGCCTGCCGCAATTTCAGCGCGAGGAGCTTTTGGCGGCTTTGCTGACCTTCCGGGCGCTCTACTTTGTCCTGCCGCTTCTGTTGGCCACACTTTCACTCGGTGTCCGGGAACTTCATTTGCTGACCCGCTCGGCGTCCGCCCGCCGTGATCACGGTGCGTAGAGTGCCTCCCAACCTTGTAAGGCTGGTACCCTCACGTTAAGGTTTTCGCCGCGCAAGTGGGGTTCGCGGTGACGCGTAGAGTGCTTGTTTCGGGGGCCGGAAAGCGGCGGCGTTCGTCGTTGGCATTTCGGGTTCAGCCTACGATTGCGGCGACGGCAGCCGCTGTCCTCGTGATGGTCTCGGCCCCGCCGCGCCAAGTTGCCGCGGAAACCATGGAAGCGGCGCTGGCGCGCGCTTACCAAGGCAACCCGCAGCTCAACGCTCAACGCGCCATCGTCCGCCAAAACGACGAAGGCGTTGCCCAGGCGCTGTCCGGCTATCGCCCCACGCTTTCCGCCACCGCGTCGGTCGGCGAGCAATATACCAATCAGACGGGAGTGTTCCCGGCGGTTCCGCCTGCCCTGCCCAACAGCCTCGCCTACAGCATCAAGGGCTACACCACGCCGCGTTCGGTGGGTGTCAATGCCGGGCAAACATTGTTCAACGGCAAGCAGACCGCCAATCAGGTGCGCAGGGCGGAAAGCCAAGTTTCCGCAGCGCGCGAGACGCTGCGGGTGATGGAAGAATTGGTGCTGCTTTCCGCGGCAACCGCCTACATGGACGTGTCGCGCGACACCGCCAATCTCGATGTGCAACAGAACAACATCCGCGTTCTGCAGCGCACGCTCAAGGACACCCGCAATCGATTTGCCGCCGGCCAGGTGACGGCGACCGACGTCGCGCAAGCTGAGGCGCAACTCGCTGCCGGCGAGGCAAGTTTGCATGCAGCGGAATCGACGCTGATGACGACGCGGGCCAATTACCGGCGCATCATCGGCGTCGAGCCGGCCAACCTTGCTCCCACCTCGCCGATCGATCGGCTGGCGCCGACCACACTGAACGCCGCGGTCGCGGTCGGTATTGCTGAAAATCCGTCGGTGACGGCCGCTTTGTACGGCGTCGACGTCGCGCAGCTGCAAGTCAAAATCGCCGAAGGCGCGCTATGGCCGACGCTCGCGCTGCAAGGCAGCGTGCAGCAGCAGACCTATTCCAACATTCTCACGCCCAATCTGGTTCTCGGCACGGTGATGCTCAATCTCACTGTACCGATCTATCAGGGCGGCGCGGAATATTCGGCCATCCGGCTGAACAAGGAGAGCGAGGGACAGCAGCGGCTGAACGTCGATCAAGTCCGCGACCAGGCCCAGGCCAATGTGATTCAAGCCTGGGGCCAGTTGCAGGCGGCAAAGGCGCAGGTCGAGGCCGCCATCCGCCAGAACGACGCCGCCGCGCGAGCGCTGGAAGGCGTTCGCAACGAAGCGCAAGCGGGTCAGCGCACGACCCTCGACGTGCTCAACGCCGAGCAGGCGCTGGTGAATGCGCGGGTCAGTTTGATCGTGGCGCAGCACGATCGCGTCGTCGCGTCTTACAGTCTCGTATCAGCCGTGGGGCGCCTGTCGGCGCGAGAACTCCACCTGCCGGTATCGATCTACGATCCGATGGTGCACTATCAGCAGGTGCGCGACGCCTGGTTCGGTTTGCGCACGCCCGACGGGCGTTAAGGCCTACGCCTAAAGCATTTGAACTCGCGCAAAAAGCCAGAGCTTGATCTGGTCCATGACCAAGGCCAGCAGCACGGCCGCCAGAAAGATTCCGCCGATGATGAGTGGGGACAAAGCCGCCATGAGAAGGCCACTCACGGATAAGCCCGTGATAATCGAAAGATCGGCGAGCGATGAGAACACCATCGTCAAACTCGGGCGTGAGGACCATAATCGGCGCCGTTCACGGGCGACGTAAAAGACGGCTTGCCCATTATACGCGATCGTCACCAGCGTCAGCGTCCGTAGACTGTTCAAATCAAGATGCAGGATGAACTTGCCGGTCGCCAGAGCAGCCGTGCAAAACGCAAGATCGGCGATTCCGATCAGGATGCCGGCCAGGGTCAAATTGTTGATCCGCCACGCGTTGGGCCTGACCGACGGCACCACGTTGTCGGTTGTCGACGACATCGACAGGAAATCGCCGGTGATCATCGAGATCACCATCAGCATGGGAGTTAAAATGGCGTGGCCGGTCATGACCAGACCGATCGCCAGAAACAGGACTTGCGGCGTCCTGGTGATGATCGACCGCAGCGTGTAGGTCAGAATGCGCTGAAATGTGACCCTGCCTTCCTTCACGGCGGCGACAATGCCGGCCAGTCCAGGCTCCGTCAGCACGATCCCGGCCGCCGACTTGGCTACGTCGGTAGCCGTCGATACCGCAATCCCGATCTGCGCCTGCCGTAGCGCCGGAGCATCATTGGCTCCATCGCCGCACATCCCGACGGTATGACCGCCGCTCTGCAGCGACCTGACCAGACGATATTTGTCTTCCGGCAGGACGCCAGCGAAAACGGCAAAATCCTGCGCCCGAACAGCATCCGGGATCGGTCCTGGCGGACAGACGCTGCCCTTAAGTCCTACTTCGTCGGCAACGACAGAAGCCGTTGCCGCCGCGTCGCCGGTGACCATCACGACCTGCACACCGAGCCGGCGCAGCTCCTCTATCAGAGACTTTGCATCGACCCGAGGCGGATCACTGAGCGCGATGAGACCGACAATGGTGCTTGGGGCGGGCGAGCCGACCGCAACCGCCAAGACCCGAAATCCGCGTGCCTCGAGTTCGGTCGCTGCCGCAGTCGTCTTGGGCGATGGCTCGACCAGCTTGGCGACGGCGGCAAATGCTCCCTTCACTACCCGCGTGACGCTGCCTTTGCCGTCAGCCACGCTCGCCTCGGACATTTTCAGCGCCGGATCGAACGGCACAAATTTGATCCGTAGCGGTGCGCCGCTGGCTTCTTTGGCGGGAGCAGCCGCACGCACAGCCGCGTCAACAAGATCAGGCCCGCCATCCGAGCTTGCCAACGCCGCCAGCGCGAGAACTGACCCGGCATCGTAGCCAGGCGTCGGCCGGACCTCGGTTACGGCGAGCTCGTTTTGGGTGAGCGTTCCGGTCTTGTCGGAGCATAGGACATCCATCGTTCCGGCTTCGTCGACCGCTGAAAGGCGCGTAGACAATACGCCACGCTTGGCCAAGGCCTGCGCGCCGATCGCGGTCGCCAAAATAAAGTTCGCCGGCAACGCGATAGGGATTGAAGCGAGAATCGCGACGAGTACCAGCGGTAGCATTTCGCGGATCGGCATGCCGATCAGAAACGCGTAGCCAATCATCAGCGTGCACACAGCGCCATTGAACACCGCCAGATTGCGCACGATGCGAAAAATGGCTTTCTGCTGCGAGCTTGTCGCGTGTGCGGTGCGGACAAGCTCGGCGGTCCGGCCGAACTTCGTGCGCGAACCAGTCGCTGTCACCCGGGCTAGCGCTTCGCCGCGGCGGACGAGCGCGCCGGCATAGGTTTCATGGCCCGCTTCGGCCTCGATCGGCAGCGACTCACCGGTGAGCATCGATTGATCGAGAAGCACAAAGCCTTGCACGAGGCGTGCGTCCGCCGCAACGACGCTGCCGAGCGACAGCTTGATGAGATCGCCCGCGACCAATTCCGCCGCCGGTATGGTCTTCCACTCGCCGTCGCGGCGAACCGACGCATTCAGCGCGAGCCGCGATTTGAGTGCCGCGATTGTCGCCTGCGCGCGGCTCTCATGCAGGAAGCCGAGTGCCGCGTTGAAGACCAGCAGCACCGCGATAATTGAAGCCTCGACGTATTCGCCGAGCACCAACTGAAGCACGATGGCGGCTTCGAGCAGGCACGGCACCGGCGCCAGGAATTTGCTCGCGAAAAGCCGCAGCGGCCGAGCGGGCTCCTCCGGCGTGGCGTTCGGGCCGAACTCCCGCAGCCTGCGCTGGGCCTCGGCCGCTGTGAGACCGGCCGGTGAGCCATCCGTTATGGTCGCAAAGCTAGGGCAGGACATCTCCGCTCATTTGCTGTCGGCCTTGCCCGTCGTTCCCGGCTTAGCCAGTTCATGCTCAGATGCCGCCCCTCCCGGAGGCGGACATTCGCGCTTGTTCAACGCCAGCCACAACTTCGCCAACGCTTCTTCCGGGCTTTCGCCGAGCACCGCGTGTGGCGGATCGTCACTTTCAGCGGTCCATATGGCGGTCGACACCCACAGCCGGGCAAAGCGATCGCCGCAAGCTTCGATCAGGTCGGAGACGTCGGGACAGTAATAGCCGTCCCTCATGTCTTGCATGTGCTCTTGCAGATCGTGGGACGTGATTGTCACGCCGTGGCGGCGAGCGGTTTCGCTCCACTCACCGCCCTGCTCGGGCGGGTAGAATTTGTGTCCGACACGGTAGGTGCCGATCGGAAAGCCGGCGATTTTCAGTTTCTTGGCCAGCGCGCGCGTCATCGGCAGTGTCAGTCTTCAAGCACGTAGGCGCCCGGAGCGTCGGCAAGCGGCGGATATCCCGCGTGCGGAGCGCCCATCTGCGGCACGGCAGTCGGCGGGCCGGAGCGATCCTTGAGCCAGTCGACCCAGGCCGGCCACCAGGATCCTTCTTTGGGCGGCGTGTCCGCGTAAAAGCTGTCCGGATCGACATAGTGGTCGGCAAGTCGTTTGGTTCCGACCCGGAAGCTGCGCGCACGGTGTCCGGGTTCCGAAACAATCCCAGCATTGTGGCCGCCGCCGGTGAGCAGATACGTGACGTCCGCTTCGACCTCCAGATTGATTTTGTAGGTCGATCGCCAGGGCGCCACATGGTCGCGTTCTGTGCCAACGGCAAAAATCGGCACGCGAAGGTCAGCCAGCGATATCGGCTTGCCACCGGCTTCGAACCGGCCCTCTTCAAGATCATTGTCGAGAAACAATTTGCGCAAGTATTCCGAATGCATGCGATAAGGCATACGGGTCGCATCAGCGTTCCAGGCCATCAGGTCAGTTACCGTTTGCCGCTGGCCGAGCAGATAATCGTGCACGATGCGCGACCAGATCAGATCATTCGAGCGCAGCATCTGGAACGCGCCGGCCATCTGGCGGCTATCCAGAAAGCCTTGCTCCCACATCATATCCTCGAGAAAGGCGACCTGACTCTCGTCGATCATCAGCATGATCTCGCCGGCTTCGGTGAAATCGGTCTGCGCGGCGAGCAGGGTCACCGTCGCGAGCCGCTCATCGCCGTCCCGCGCCATTGCCGCGGCGGCGATCGAGAGCAGCGTTCCACCGAGGCAATAACCGACCGCATGTACCTTTCGGTCGGGCAGCACGGCATTTATGGCATCGAGCGCGGCCATGATGCCTAAGGTCCGGTACTCTTCCATGCCGAGATCGCGATCGTCCGGGCCGGGATTCTTCCAGGAAATCATGAAGACGGTGAAGCCTTGCTCGGTGAGATATTTGACCAGCGAGTTATGCGGGGACAGATCGAGGATGTAATATTTCATGATCCAGGCCGGCACGATGAGGATCGGCTCCGGCCGAACCGTTGCGCCCGCCGGCGCATATTGAATCAGTTCGATCAGCCGATTGCGGTAGATCACCTTGCCTTGCGTCTTGGCCACATCGCGGCCGACGACAAAATTGTCGGCGCCGATCAGCCTTTTGCCCGAGATGGCGCGTTCCGCATCCTCCATGAAGTTCTGCCAACCCTTGGCCAGGTTGAGGCCGCCGGTGGCGACGGTGCGCAACAGGATTTCGGGGTTGCTCAGCGGAAAATTCGACGGCGCAAACATGTCGAGGATCTGGCGCGAGGCGAACTCGACCATTTCCTCGTGACGTTTCGAAACACCGCGCAGGCCGGTGGTGGCGTTGTGCCACCATTGTTGCTGCAGCAGAAAGCCTTGATAGATGCAGTTGAACGGCCATTTACGCCAGGCATCATCGGTGAATCGATGATCCTGCGGCAGCGGCTCGATGCAATCCTCGGTGTCTCCGCCCGAGGCTGCGTACTTTTGCAGGTAAGTGCCGAACCGCATCGTCTTCCGCATCGCCTTGTCGACGAGCTGAATGCGTTTGCCGGGGGCATAGGCGAGGTGGGTGGCCCAATCCAGATAAGCCTCGGCCAGCGCCGCCGGCGAGATGCCGGCCGTGAAACGCGCGGTAGCTGCGTGCAAGGCGCGGTCGGTAATATCAGCCAAAGCCGTCACGCTGTAGGAGTCGCGGTCCTGCTGCTGGCTGGGCCGGTTCCGGGTCCACATGGTCGGACCTGCCGGCATCGATATGCCGCGCGGCACGACGGTCGGCGTCATGCGCGGCTCAACCCCCTCTTCCAGTGGGATCAGCTCTCGTGATGGCCGTGGCGCAACGCTCATGGGGTCAATCCGCATTGGTGGAACCTCGAAGGAGGCAAATATCTGCACTTGTTCGGTGACTGCACCATGATGCAGGTCAAAATGTTAGCCGGGACTTTAGGCCAATCTGGCGCGCGGCAATCAGGCCCCGGGCCATTGTCGGCAGGCATGTTTGAGCGCCGGCGAAAGCCTCACGCGACGCTCCGCCCACGTCAAATGTCCTATTGGCGCGGGTAAATAATGATCGAGAGATATTGCATCGGAGCCTCGACCAATTCTTCCGGCCCGTGTCGTGCGGCAGCGTCAAAAAACAGCGCGTCCCCCGGCTCCAAAAGATACGTTCCGTCCGCATGGCGGTAGCGCACCTTTCCCGAGAGCATGTAAATAAATTCCACGCCGCCGTGGCGGAAATTCGTGTAGGGCTGGGCGTCCCGCTTGAGCGTAATGAGGAACGGTTCAACACCGATATCGCCGGCCAGCGAGTGCCCGAGCAGATCGTAGAGATGGCCGGCTTTGGTGCCGCGGCGTTCGATGCGCACGCCCTGCCCGGCTTTGACAAACGAGCAATCGCGACGCTCTTCGGACTCGGCGAAGAGGCTGCTCATCGATACGTTCAGCGCCTTGGCCAGCGCGCTCAGCGTCGAAAGCGACGGCGAAATCGTGCCGTTCTCGATCTTTGAGAGCATTCCGGCGCTTATTCCCGCGTTCATTCCGAGCTGAGCAACCGTCAGATCCATTGATCGGCGGAAGCGCCGCACTTGCGCGCCGATTTCTTCTTCGATGCTGAGGGTTCTCTTGTCCGCTGGCGCGAGAGAGCCGGTAAGCAACTCCTCATCTGGAGGTTTGCGGTCGCGCTCAATGGGGGTCGCATTATCCGGCTTTTTGGCGGCCAACCGTTGCGCCATCTGCTTTCCTTGTTTTCCTTTGGGCAATTTCGCACCATTCATGCGCTAGGTGAAGAAGCCGGACGTTTCCTCACAGGAAAGTTATTTTCCTGACAGTTGACGACGATAGTATTTCCGTGCGACTACAGGATCGTTCCTTCCGAGGTCACAATGTGCGGAATTGCCGGCCTTTTCCTCAAAGATCCAAGGCTTGAAGCTGACCTTGGCACTATGCTCGCCGGGATGCTGTCACCGCTGAGCGACCGCGGTCCGGATTCGGCAGGCTTCGCCGTCTATGGTGCCGAAACCCCGGGTCATCTGAAATTCACCCTTCGTATAACGCCGGCCTTCGACCTCGACCGACTGCTCGAGAGCCTGCGCGAGCGGCTCGGGGCCCCGATCACGCATCGGTCACATGGCACCCATGTCGTTTTTTCAGTACCCGCCGATCAGGCTTCGCTCGCGCGGCAAGCGTTGGCGGCCTTTGACGATGTTGCCGTCGTCGGGTCCGGGCGCCGTATGGAAATATTCAAGGAAGTGGGACTTCCCGACGACGTGTCGCGGCAATTTGGTCTCCAGTCGATGAGCGGCACCCACGCGATCGGGCACACCAGAATGGCGACGGAATCCGCCGTCACCACGAACGGCGCGCATCCTTTCACGACCGGCGACGATCAATGCCTGGTGCATAACGGCTCTTTATCCAATCACCACGCCGTGCGCCGCGAGCTCATCAAAAAAGGGCTTTCGTTCCAGACGGACAACGACACGGAAGTTGCGGCCGGGTTCATCACCGCAAAATTGAATGACGGGGGCTCGCTGCAACAAGCGATGGAAGCCTGCCTCGACTCGCTCGATGGCTTTTATACTTTCGTGATCGGCACCGAAGGAGGCTTCGGCGTATTGCGCGATCCGATCGCCTGCAAACCCGCGGTCGTTGCCGAGACCGACCGGCTGGTCGCGTTCGGCACCGAATATCGGGCGCTGGTCGATCTACCCGGCATCGAATCCGCCAAGGTCTGGGAACCAGCCCCGGCTACCGTCTATCGCTGGGAATTGCATTGATGCTGACTGTCGATCTCGCGCACGGCTCCGTCCGCGAACTGAATACCGCCCTGCATCGTTTGGCCGCTGACAGCAACGAAACCCACTGGCGCGTTCTTAATCCGCGCGGCCAGCATTCAATCGCCGTCGGTCTCGAGCAGCCGGTATTGGTCGAGATCGAGGGCCATGTCGGTTATTATTGTGCCGGAATGAACAAGCTCGCCACCGTGGTGGTAGACGGTAATGCCGGACAGGGCGTCGCAGAAAATATGATGTCCGGGAAGGTCTGGGTGAAGGGAGACGCTTCGCAGGCGGCGGGCGCGACCGGCCGCGGCGGCCTCTTGGTGATCGACGGCAATGCCTCGGCACGCTGCGGCATTTCGATGAAGGGCATCGACATCGTCGTCAAAGGATCGGTCGGACATCTGTCGGCCTTCATGGCGCAAGCCGGCAATCTGGTCGTTCTGCAGGACGCCGGCGAAGCGCTCGGGGACTCGATTTACGAGGCGCATCTCTATGTGCGCGGCAAAGTGCACAGCCTCGGCGCCGATTGCGTAGAAAAACCGCTCGAAGACGAGCACAAGAGCGAACTGCGACGGCTGCTCGACGCCGCCGGGATCAACGGCTCGGTGGATGTCGGTGAATTCCGCCGTTACGGATCGGCCCGCAAGCTCTATCATTTCCACGTGGAAAACGTCGGACAATACTGATGACGTCGCAGGACCGCTGGATCCATACGCCGCCGCGCAAATCGGCGACTTTCGACGACGCGTCGATTGCCGAAATTCGCCGCGCCGCCACCACCGGCATCTATGACATCCGCGGCGGCGGCGCCAAGCGCAAGCTGCCGCACTTCGACGATCTCTTGTTCCTTGGCGCTTCCATCAGCCGATATCCGCTGGAAGGCTACCGGGAAAAATGCGCGACCGACGTCACCGTCGGCACGCGCTTTGCCAAAACTCCGATCAAGCTGAAAATCCCGATCACGATTGCCGGCATGAGTTTCGGTTCGCTGTCTGCGCAAGCCAAGGAAGCGCTGGGCCGCGGCGCGAGCGCCGTCGGCACTTCGACGACCACCGGCGACGGCGGCATGACCCCGGAAGAACGACAGCATTCCAGCATTCTTATTTATCAGGTCCTGCCTTCACGCTACGGCATGAATCCGGACGATTTGCGCAGGGCCGACGCCATCGAGGTCGTGGTCGGGCAAGGCGCGAAGCCCGGCGGCGGCGGCATGCTGCTGGGGCAGAAGATTTCCAAGCGCGTGGCGGAGATGCGCGTTCTGCCGGAAGGCATCGACCAGCGTTCGGCATGCCGGCACCCCGATTGGACCGGGCCGGACGACCTTGAAATCAAAATTCAGGAGTTGCGCGAGATCACCGACTGGATGAAGCCGATCTATGTCAAAGTTGGCGCGTCGCGGCCCTACTACGATACAATGCTTGCCGTTAAGTCGGGCGCCGACGCCGTAGTCCTCGACGGCATGCAGGGCGGCACGGCTGCCACCCAGGAAGTTTTCATCGAGCACGTTGGCATTCCGACGCTTGCCGCCATCCCGCCGGCGGTGGCCGCACTGCAGGAGCTCGGGCAACACCGTAAAGTGCAGCTCATCGTTTCCGGCGGCGTCCGCAACGGCGCCGATGTCGCCAAGGCGCTGGCGCTCGGCGCCGATGCGGTCTCCATCGGCACCGCGGCGCTGATCGCGCTCGGCGACAACGATCCGCATCTGGAAAACGAATATCGCGCGCTCGGCACCACGGCCGGCGCCTACGACGACTGGCACGAAGGCCGCGATCCGGCCGGGATCACCACGCAGGATCCGGAACTGGCCGCTCGCCTCGATCCGGTGATCGCCGGCCACAAGCTCGCCAATTACCTCTCCGTGCTGACGCTGGAAGCGCAGACGATCGCGCGTGCCTGCGGCAAGTCGCATGTGCACAATCTCGAACCTGAAGACCTGGTAGCGCTCACCGTCGAAGCCGCCGCCATGGCGCGCGTGCCGCTCGCAGGCACCAATTGGATTCCGGGACGAAGCGGGAATGAGTAGCGGCGTCGCCGCGATCTGATAAGGGGGTAATGATGGCGTCCTGGAGCGAGACCGCTAAAGCAAAGAGCATTCGTTACTTCTTGATTTCGTTTGTCGATCTGTTCGGTACGATGCGCGCAAAAATCGTACCGGCAAGCGCCATCGACGACGTCGCCGAGGCCGGCGCAGGCTTTGCAGGCTTCGCCACCTGGTTCGACATGACGCCGGCCGATCCCGACGTGCTGGTGATGCCCGAGATCGACACGCTGATCCAATTGCCGTGGAAGCCGGAAGTCGCCTGGGTCACCGGCGATCTCATCATGGGCGGCGAGCCGGTCGAGCAGAATCCCAGGCAGGTGCTTAAGCGCGTGCTCGAGCGGGCAGACGCCGGCGGCCTCGACTTGAAAACCGGCGTCGAATGCGAATATTTCTTGATCACGCCCGATGGTGGCAGCATTTCCGACATCGCCGACCAGCAGGTCAAACCCTGCTACGACCAGCAGGCGCTGATGCGCCGCTATGACGTCGTCGCGGAAATCTGCGACGCCATGGTGAGCCTCGGCTGGAAGCCCTACCAGAACGACCACGAGGACGCGAACGGCCAGTTTGAAATGAACTGGCACTACGACAGCGCGCTGCGCACCGCCGACAAGCACGCTTTCTTCAAATACATGGTGAAGTCGATCGCAGAGAAGCACGGCCTGCGCGCAACCTTCATGCCCAAGCCCTTCTCCAATCTGACCGGCAACGGCTGCCACATGCATACGTCGCTGTGGAAGGGCGACCGCAACGTCTTCACCGATTCCAAGGGAGAGCTGGGCCTGTCGGGCGAGGCTTATCATTTCATCGGCGGCGTCATGCATTCGGCCGAAGCTCTGTGCGCGATCACCAATCCCGTGGTGAATTCATATAAGCGCATCAATGCCCCGCCAACGCTCTCGGGCGCGACCTGGTCGCCGAACACGGTTACCTACACCGGCAACAATCGCACGCATATGATCCGCGTGCCGGATGCGGGCCGGTTCGAGTTCCGGCTCGCCGACGGGGCAGCTAATCCGTATCTGCTGCCCGCTGCGGTCTTTGCCGCCGGACTCGACGGCATGCGCAACAGCCGCGATCCCGGAAAGCGGCTCGACATCAACATGTATACCGAGGGTCATAAGGCGAAAGGCGCGAAAAAGCTGCCGCTCAACCTGCTGGACGCGCTGCGCGCGCTCGAAAAATCGGCCGTACTGAAGGAAGCGTTCGGCGAAAAAACCATCGCCTCCTACATCAAACTGAAGACCGACGACTGGAACGCCTATTCCCGCCACCTCACAGAATGGGAGCGCCAGACGACGCTCGATTGCTGAGCGCCTGGTGGGCCGGAATGCAGTATTCGGGGTGGACGCTCGCGTGGAATGCGCTGTCGGGCCATAAAAACTGGCGGCCGGCTTGGCGGGATGCCGCGCCGAAAGCGGCCTACGACGTGGTCATTGTCGGCGGCGGCGGCCACGGTCTCGCGACCGCGCATTACCTCGCCAAGGAGCACGGCATCACCGATGTCGCCGTGCTGGAGAAAAACTGGATCGGCTCCGGCAATGCCGGCCGCAACACGACCATCATCCGCTCCAACTACCTGCTGCCCGGCAACGAGCGTTTTTACGAATGGTCGATGAAGCTCTGGGAGTCTTTGGAGCAAGACCTCAACTACAACACGATGGTCAGCCAGCGCGGCATCATCAACATCTACCACTCCGACGTTCAGCGCGACGCCTTTGCCAGGCGCGGCAACTCCATGCGGCTGCACGGAGCCGGCGGCGAGCTCCTCGATCGCGAGCGCGTTCGCGCCTTGCTGCCTTATCTGGACCATGAGAATGCACGATTTCCCATTCACGGCGGACTCATGCAACCGCGCGGCGGCACGGCGCGCCATGATGCCGTAGTCTGGGGCTACGCGCGTGCGGCCTCGGAGCGCGGCGTCGATATCGTGCAGAATTGCGAGGTGACGGGGATCACGATCGAAAACGGCCGCGCCATCGGCGTGGAAACGACCCGCGGCGCCATCCGCGCTAAGAAGATCGCGATTGTCGTCGCCGGCAACAGCTCACGGCTTGCCGCCATGGCAAGCTTCCGGCTGCCGATCGAAAGCCACGTGCTGCAAGCCTTCGTCACCGAGGGTATCAAGCCGCTCGTCGATCACGTCATCACCTTCGGCGCCGGGCATTTTTACATCAGCCAAAGCGACAAGGGCGGCCTTGTCTTCGGCGGTGACATCGACGGCTATAATTCGTACGCCCAGCGCGGCAACCTCCCAACCGTCGAGGATGTCTGCGAAGGCGGCATGGCGCTCATGCCGGTCATCGGGCGCTTGCGCATCTTGCGCTCGTGGGGCGGCCTGGTCGACATGTCGATGGACGGCTCGCCGATCATCGACCACGCGCCGGTTGAGGGCCTCTATCTCAATGCCGGCTGGTGCTACGGCGGCTTCAAGGCAACGCCAGGATCGGGCTGGTGCTTTGCGCATCTGATCGCGCGCGACGAGCCGCATCCTGCGGCCACCGAATTTCGTCTCGACCGGTACGCCAAGGGAAACGTGCTCGACGAGCGCGGCGCCGGCCCGCAACCCAATCTGCATTGATCGCCCATGCGGATCGCCTGCCCCCATTGCGGCCTGCGGGATGTGCGCGAATTCACCTATCTGGGTGATGCGGCGCCGCAGCGTCCCGATCCGCAAGCGCCCGACGCGATCGATCGCTTCGTGTCTTATGTCTATCTGCGCGACAACCCGGCGGGTGCCCACCGCGAGCTTTGGTATCATGGCGCCGGATGCCAGGCGTGGCTTGCGGTTGAACGCGACACCCGCACGCATGCCACTGCCGCCGTCCGCTCCTACAAGGCGGCCCCATGAGCGCGGCGGTGTCTTCCCTTTCCGGCGGCGTTCAGCCACATCGCCTCAGCGGCGGATTGATCGATCGGTCGCGGTCTCTACGCGGATATTTTGACGGTCGGGAGATCGACGCCTTCGCCGGCGATACGCTCGCATCCGCACTGCTGGCGAACGGCATCCGTCTGGTCGGCCGCAGTTTCAAATATCACCGCCCGCGCGGCATTCTCACCGCCGGCCCGGAAGAACCGAATGCGCTTGTGGAATTGCGCAGCGGCGCTCGCCGCGAGCCAAACACGCGCGCGACCACGATCGAAATGTTCGACGGGCTTAAGGCCACGAGCCAAAATCGCTGGCCATCGCTTCGCTTCGATCTGCTTTCGGTCAATTCGCTGCTCGCACCCTTCTTCCCGGCCGGCTTCTACTACAAGACCTTCATGTGGCCGTCCTCGTTCTGGGAACGCGTCTACGAACCCATTATCCGCTCTGCGGCAGGATTGGGCCGCGCCGCCGACGAACCCGATCCCGATCATTATGAGCAGGCTTACGCATTCTGCGACGTGCTGATTATCGGCTCAGGCCCCGCCGGATTGGCGGCCGCGCAGACTGCGGCGCGTTCGGGCGCGCGCGTCATCCTATGCGAGCAGGATTTCGTCACGGGCGGACGCCTGTTGGCGGACAACCGCGAGATCGGTGGCGTCCCTGGCAGCGTTTGGGCGGACAACATCGTCGCCGAGCTCTGCGGCCGCGCGAATGTGCGCTTGATGCCGCGCACCTGCGTGTTCGGCGTGTACGATGGCAATGTCTACGGAGGCTTGGAGCGCGTTGCCGATCATTTGCCGGTACCGCCTGAGCATGAACCGCGGCAGCGGCTCTGGCGGATTGTGGCCCGGCGCGCCATTTTGGCCGGCGGCGCCATCGAGCGGCCGCTGGTTTTTCCAGGCAACGATCGACCGGGCGTCATGATGGCGTCGGCGGTGCGAAGCTATCTGCACCGCTTCGCGGTCCGGCCGGGCGAGCGCATTGCGCTCTACACCAATAATGACGATGGCTGGCGGACCGCCAAGGCCTTGGCAACGCGCGGCTTGGACATCGCCGCGATCATCGACAGCCGGCCCGAGGTGCCCGCGCATTTGAAGGCACATTGCCCCGGGGTCCGCGTCATCAGCGATGCGCGCGTGACCGGAACGAAGGCTGGACCCGTGCTGCGCGCAATAACCGTCGCCATGCGCAGCGGCTCCGAGCGGATCGAGGCTGATGCGCTTGCGATCTCAGGCGGCTGGAATCCCGATGTCGGTTTGACTTGTCACCACGGCGGGCGGCCGATATGGAGCGAACATTTGGCTGCCTTTGTGCCGGGACAGACACCACCCGGCCTGACGGTGGTCGGCGCAGCAAATGGCCGGATGCTGCTTCGCGAATGCCTTGCCGAAGGCGCCGAGGCCGGCCGCATTGCTGCCGCGGACACCGGCTTCGCAACATCCGCGCAAGAACAGCCTCAAGTGGACGATGAGACATTTGCCGTCACTGCATCCTGGCACGTGTCGGGCCACAAGGCTTTCGTTGATTTCCAGAACGACGTCACGGCCGACGATGTCGCCCTGTCCGAGCGCGAGGGCTTCCGCTCAGTCGAGCATCTCAAGCGTTACACCACGCTCGGCATGGCGACCGATCAGGGAAAGCTTTCAAACGTCAATGGCCTTGCGATCATGGCCGCGCTCACCGGCCAGGCGATCCCGGCGGTCGGGACGACGAGCTACCGGCCGCCTCACGTTCCGGTCGCCATCGGCGCACTCGCCGGCCATCACCGCGGCAAACAATTCCGACCGACACGGCAGACGCCTTCGCATCAATGGGCGCAGGAGCAAAACGCGGTGTTCGTCGAGACGGGCGCCTGGCTGCGTGCCCAATATTTTCCGCGCCCCGGCGAGGGCGACTGGCTCGACACCGTCAAGCGCGAAGTCCGCACGGTGCGATCGTCGGTCGGATTCTGCGATGTCTCGACCTTGGGCAAGATCGAGGTGCATGGTCCGGACGCAGGTGCTTTCCTCGATCGGCTCTACATCAACACTTTCTCAAATCTCGCTGTCGGCCGCGCGCGCTACGGCCTCATGTTGCGCGAGGACGGCCTCGCCTTCGACGACGGGACCACCTCACGCCTGGCGGAAGACCGCTATTTCATGACCACCACGACGGCGAACGCCGTCCGCGTGTTTCAGCACATGCATTTCTGCCATCAGGTGCTGTGGCCGGACCTCGACGTTCAGTTCGCCTCCGCCACCGACGAGTGGGCGCAGTATTCGGTCGCCGGGCCCAACGCCCGTGAGGTGCTGGCGAAACTGGTCGACCCGCCGTTCAGCATTGCCAATGCCGATTTTCCTTATATGGCGGCCGCTGAGATCGAGGCCTGCGGCGGCATCCCTGCGCGACTCTATCGGCTCTCCTTTTCCGGCGAGCTTGCCTATGAGATCGGGGTGCCGGCGCGCTACGGCGACGCGCTCGCCCGCGTGCTGATGCAGGCGGGCGAGCCATTCGGCATTGTCCCGTACGGCACCGAGGCGCTCGGCGTCATGCGCATCGAAAAAGGTCATGTTGCCGGCAACGAAATCGACGGACGGACCACCGCCGACGACCTGGGCTTGGGGCGCATGATGTCCAGCAAGAAGGATTTTGTGGGCCGCGTGATGGCCGCGCGGCCAGCGCTGCTCGATCCGAAGCGTCCCAAGCTCGTCGGTTTTCGTCCACGCGATCCGCGCAACCGGCTCTACGCCGGCGCGCATCTTTTGCCGGTCGGAGCAGCCTTGGTGGCGGAAAACGATCAAGGCGTCATCACGTCGGTGGCCTATTCGCCGAGCTTAGATCACTGGATTGGGCTTGGCTTTATCGTCGGCGGCGCCGACAGGATGGGTCAAACTGTCATGATGGTCGACTTCATGCGCGACAGCTTCATCGAGATCGAACTCTGCGCTCCCGTCTTCGTCGACCCGAAAGGAGAGCGGCTCCGTGGCTGATTTTTCTCTCTTTCAGCGCTCCGGACTCGAGCAATTTCTTGAGCCGGCAACGCGCGGCGAGCAGGCGGGTGAGCCGGGCGTGATGGTCGCCTTGCGCACCGATTTGGCGCTCGCCTATGTGCTGGCGCGGAACGGGAAGGCCGAGGAATTGCAGCAGGGCGTGCAAGACCGTTTTGGTCTGAGCTTGCCCATGGCCGCGCAGCGCGCCGAAAAGAGCGGCAATGTGAGCCTCGACAGTTTGAACTTCATGTGGGCCGGGCCGGGGCGATGGCTCGCCGGCACGTCGGCACAAACGGCCGCCTCGCTTGAGGCAATGCTGCGCAGGGAACTCGCCGGCGTAGCCTCGGTGATCAACCAGACCGACGGACGCTGCGTGTTCCGCCTCAGCGGACCGAGAACCCGCGGGGTCCTGGCGCAAGGTCTTCCGATCGATCTTGATCCCCGCGTCTTCGGCCCCGGAGACACGGCACTCACAGCGGTGGGCCATATCAACGTGCATTTCTGGCAAGTCGACCCGACACCGACCTACGAATTCGCCGTGCCTCGCAGCTTTGCCGCCAGCTTTTGCGAATGGCTTATTGCCGCCTCGGCACGACATAAGCTTGCCTTTCGTGCCGCCTAGCCGCTGACACGAGCCGTCCCTAGGGCAAACCAATGAACGACGCGCGGCAGAGTTGCGCAAGCGCGGAACGTCTGCAACTGTGGTCCCGAAAAAGCGGTCAGATCTCGCAGCCGACATCCCGGCAGTGTCGGCGTACCCACGGCGGGGCGGGAGAATGAAAGAAAATGCGGACGCGGCGACATGATGCACGTTCATGAAATGCCCAAATTGTGAAAGGGATGTTGTGAATGACGGAAGTTACGAAATGACGGAAGTTACGAAATGACTTGGCGTGTTGGCGTCTTGTTTTCGCAGACCGGAGTGACGGCGGCGATCGAGCGTTCGCAGCTCAACGCCACATTGCTTGCCGTTGAGGAGATCAACAAGGCGGGCGGCGTCCTGGGCCGGCCGATCGAGCCGAATATTTACGATCCGGCCTCGAATCCCAAGCAATTTCGGGCGCAGGCCGAACGACTTCTGACCGCCGATCGGGTGCGACTGATTTTCGGCTGCTACATGTCGAGCACGCGTAAAGCGGTGCTGCCCGTGGTCGAAGCGTTCCGCGGCTTGTTGTTCTATCCGACCCTCTATGAGGGCTTCGAATATTCCCTGCATTGCATCTATACGGGAGCGGCTCCCAATCAAAATTCTCTGCAACTGGCCAAGTATTTGCTGCAGCATTACGGCAATCGCTTCGTGCTGATCGGCTCGAATTATATCTATCCCTACGAGTTCGAACCGGGTGATGGCCGACTTCATCACCCAGTCGAAGGGCAAGGTCCTGGACGAGCTTTACGTCCCCCTCGACGCCAAGCCGAGCGACTTCAACAAGGCGATCAGCAAAATCGCCGCGCTCAAGCCCGATGTCGTGTTTTCGACCGTGGTCGGCCAGTCGACAGCCGTGTTCTATGAAGCCTATCGGCGCGCCGGTTTCGACCCGAACAAGATGCCGATCGCGAGCCTCACGACCAGCGAAGCCGAAGTAGCCGAAATGACGGCCGAGGCGGCCGAAGGCCACATCACGGCGGCGCCGTTCTTTGAGGCGCTCGCCACCCCGGCGGCGCGGCGATTTATCAGCGCCTACAAGCTCCGCTACGGCGCCGACGCCCCGGTAACCGCCGGCGCGGAAGCCGCGTATTTTCAGGTCCATCTAGCGGCAGCAGCGCTTGCGCGGGCCGGCACCGACGATCCGGAACGGCTGCTGCCGGCGTTGCGCGATTCAGAATTCGATGCGCCGCAAGGGCGCGTACGCATCGACGCCACCAATAATCACACGTACCTCTGGCCGCGGGTGGCCAAACTCGATGCCCGCGGACACTTTCAGATCGTCTGGAATCCCGGCGTGCGGGTAAAGCCCGATCCTTATTGCGTGGTGATGAGCCTCGACGACTGGTCGGCCGACCGTCCGCAGCAGATCCACGCCTGAGCGGAGGACGTCGTGGCTCTCCCGATCCTGCGGGATCTTCGCGGTCTGCGCGTTCAGGTCATTCACCCGCCCGACGATGAAGGCGTCGAACTGGTGGAGCATCTGCGCCGCATCGGCTGCACGGTGGAAGCGCAGTGGCCGATCCCGGAGACCTTCGCACCGGCGGCGGACGTCGTGCTGCTGACCATAGATTACGAGAGCCGGGACGATCTGCATAAGCTCCTGCGCAATCAGGACGAACAAAGCCCCACATTGCTGGCAATCGTCGGATACGAAAGCCCCTCCACGCTGCAGCTTGTGCTGGAATCCGGCGCGTTCGCGGTGATCGAGCGTCCGATCCGGCCATTCGGCCTCCTGACCAACCTCATGATAGCGCGCAGCTTGTGGTGCGAGCGGCGCGAAACCGCAAAGCGGCTCCGCAAGGTCGAGCGCAAGCTGTCAGGCATCCAGAAAATCCAGAAAGCCAAATCCATTCTGATGGAAAAACAGGGCTTGACCGAAGATGATGCCTATCAGGCCTTGCGCCAGCAGGCGATGGGAAAACGCATCACCATGGAGGACATGGCGATCGCGATTATCAACGCCAACGAGCTATTGCAATCGCGTCCGAAAGGTGTTTAGCTTTTAGCTGCCGGCAACGTAGTTGCGGCGCGTCGTCGACCACCAAGGATGTTGGCTCGACAAGGCTGGGTAGCCCGGGGGGTCTTCTGACTCCGCGGGCTTTTTTGTTTTCAAGCGACGGAACCCGCAATCCGTCGACCGTCTCATAAAACCGGCCGAAGTCGGACTTCGGCGTGGGAGGGGATGCTGCTGACTGGCGCGACGCCGGCGCGCCAGCGGGGTGATTTGCGTATTCACGACGTCAACAGGGGAGATGTGTGATGTTGAATCGGCGGAAATTTCTCAAAACAACGGGGGCCGTGGGCGCCGCCGGCGCACTGGCGACACCTGACTTCTTCTTCCGCTCCGCGCAGGCGGCCAATACCGTGCAGGTCGGTGTTCTGTTCTCGCTGACCGGCGGATTATCGATCATCGAAAAATCGCTCGCCGACGCGACGCTGATGGCGATCTCGGAGATCAACGAAAAAGGCGGCGTCAAAGGCATGAAGATCGAGGCCATCGTCGAGGACGGCGCCTCCGATCCGAAAACCTACAACGAAAAAGCCTCCAAGCTCGTCATTCAGGACAAAGTGCCGACCGTGTTCGGCTCCTACACCTCGGCGAGCCGCAAGGCGGTTCTGCCGGTGTTCGAGAAGCGCAACAATCTGTATTTTTATCCGACCTATTACGAAGGGTTCGAGTGCTCAAAGAACGTCGTCTATACCGGCGCTGTTCCCAACCAGCAGCTTTCGAATTTCATCCCCTGGATCATCAAGAACCTCAACAAGAAAAAGTTCTTCATCGTCGGATCGAACTACATCTATCCGCGCGAGATGGCGAAGGTCTCCAAGATCCTGATCGAGAAGAGCGGCGGCGAGTGGATCGCCGACGAGTATCTCGAACTCGGCGATTCCGAGTGGGGCTCGATGGTCAACAAGATCAAGAATTCGGGCTGCGACGTCGTACTCTCAAACGTGGTCGGTGACTCGGTCGTTGCCTTCTATCGCGAGTTCAAGAACCAGGGCCTGACCCACGACAAGCTGCCGATCTGCGCCACCGTGACCTCGGAGATCGAGATCGCGGCGATGGGCGCTGAATACGCGGTCGGAAGCTTCACCTCGTTTCCGTATTTCCAGGCCATCGACACCGACATCAACAAGGCGTTCGTCGAACGCTACCGGAAGTTCGTGAAAGATCCCAAGGCGGTGACCCATCACGCGCTGGAATTGTCCTACTTCCAGGTGTTCCTGTGGAAGCAGGCGGTCGAGAAGGCGAGCGCCATCACGCCGACCGCCATCCGCGACGCCGTGAAGGGCCAGGAATTCGACGCGCCGAACGGGCACGTCAAGATCGAGCCCGAGAACCTGCACACCTGGCTCACCCCGCGCATTGCGCAATGGCTGCCGAACGGACAGGGCAAGATCATCGACGAGTACAAGGCCCCGATTAAGCCCCTGCCCTATGTCGCCTACGGCGAGACCGACGGCAATCTGTTCTGCACCTCAAAGGGCCTGGACACTTCGAAGCTCAAGAAGACCTGATCTGATCCAAGCAGGCGGCCGCCGAGCCTTTCGGCGGCCGCTTTGGTGGTGCCATGATCGATACGTTGTTCATTGGCCTGAGCGTCGGATCCATTCTGCTGCTCGTCGCCCTCGGTCTCGCCATCACTTACGGCGTCATGGGCGTCATCAACATGGCGCACGGCGAACTGGTGATGGTCGGCGCCTATACGACCGTGATGTCGGGGCTGTGGCTGCATACCGGCATTCTGATCGCCATTCCGCTCGCCTTCATCGTGACGGCGCTGCTTGGGCTCATGATCGAACGCGTCATCGTCCGGCGCCTCTACGGGCGCATGCTCGATACGCTGTTGGCCACCTGGGGCATCGGCATTCTCATCCAGCAGGCGGTGCGGCTCGAATTCGGCCTGTCGTTCTTCGGTATTCACATCGCCGGCCTCGGTGCGGGATTGCAGAACGTCACAATCCCGGATGCGCTGCAGGGCGCCATCTCGATCGGCGGCATCGACATCAACGCTTATCGCGCTTTCATCATCCTGGTGACGGCGGTGTTCACGCTGATCACCTGGTTTCTTCTGTTCCGGACTTCGATCGGCACGCAGGTTCGCGCCATTATCCGCAACCGGCAGATGGCCGCCGCCTGCGGCATCGACGTCGAACGCATTAACGCGCTGACTTTCGCCTTCGGCTCCGGTCTCGCCGGTGTGGCCGGCGTGATGATGTCCGGCTTCAAGACGGTGTTTCCCGATATGGGCACGCCGATGGTCGTCGACGGCTTTTTGGTCGTGGTCGTCGGCGGCATCGGCAGCCTGTTGGGATCGGTGCTCTCCGCCGGCATGCTCGGAGAAATCAACGGCGTCGTCGCCTCGGTGACCAATGACATCGTCGCCCGCGCCGTCGTCTTCGGCGTGGTGATCCTGATCATCGTCCTCAAGCCGAAAGGCTTGTTCTCGTTCAAGGAACGCTGAGGCAAGGAACACTGAAGAATGACCAAGCGTCACATCGAGATCGCCGCGTACGCGTTATTCATCGCGGCCATGATGCTGGCGCCGTTGGTGCTGGACACGTTTTGGGTCAATCGCCTGGCCAAATATCTCGTGTTCGGAATGCTCGGCATCGCCGTTGCCCTGTCCTGGGGCTATGCCGGAATTCTCAACCTCGGTCAGGGCCTGTTCTTCGGCGGCGGCGCCTACATGCTCGCCATGTCGCTCAAGCTCGCGAGCCAAACCAGCCTGCAACAGGGATCCGACAAGCCGGTGCCGGATTTCATGCTCTGGAACGCCGAGCCCGGCTCACAGACCGATCTTTGCTGCATCAACAAGGCCTCGTTCCTGTGGATACCGTTCCAGAACCAATGGTTCGGCGTCGCCATGGGCATCGTGTTGCCGGTGTGCATCGCGGCGTTGCTCGGCATCATGATGTTCCGCAAGCGGATCGCCGGCGTTTTCATTTCAATCATCACGCTGGCGCTCGTCCTCCTCGTACGCCTCCTGATCATCGACGCGCAACCGATCACCAACGGCTTCAACGGACTGACCGATCTTGGCTGGTTCAAGCTGTTCGGCTTCGAGTTCGATCCTTATGTGACCCAGACCTACTATCTGATCGCCGGTTCGCTCGCGGTCGTACTGATCGCCGCGCGCCTTTTGATCGAAACGCGCGCCGGCCTGATCTTGCAGGCGATCCGAGACGACCAGAACCGGGCCAGATATCTCGGCTTCGACGTGCCGCGCTTCCAGACATTTTTCTTCACTGTGTCGGCTGGCATCTCGTCGTTTGCCGGCATGCTCTATGTCATCGCCGCGGAATTTGCTTCGCCGACTTTCATGGACTTGAGCTTCTCGATCAGCATGGTGGTGTGGGCGGCCGTCGGCGGCCGCGCCTCTATCCTGGGCGCCTGTATCGGCGCGATTCTGATCAACACCATCACCGCGACCGTGAGCGAGACCAAAGGCTTCGCCGAGGCCTGGAAGGCCATCATCGGGCTGATCTTCGTGCTGGTCGTGCTCTATCTGCCGCGCGGCCTTGCCGGGCTCGCGCACGATCTCGCCGACCGGCTCGTCAATCGTCTCAATGCTTGGCGCTCGAAGGCGACCGCCGGGCAGCAGGCGAATAAAATCCAGCCGGCGGAATAGGAGACGCGATGCCCGCAGCGCTGACGGTTGACGGTCTTTCAGTCGATTTCGACGGCTTCAAAGCCGTCAACTCGGTGTCGATGATCGTCGATGAAGGCGAGCTGCGTGTGCTTCTTGGCGCCAACGGCGCGGGCAAGACAACACTCATGGATCTGATCTCGGGCAAGACCAAGAGCACCGGCGGCCGCGTTTTCCTCTACGACACTGAAATCACCAATATGGAAGAGCACGAAATTGCGCTCGCCGGGGTTGGCCGCAAGTTCCAGATTCCGAGCGTGTTCAAGGACCTTACCGTTCGCCGCAATCTGGAAGTCGTAAGCTGCCACGACACGCGGGTAATCGCCAATTTGGGATTTGGTTTCTCCCGCGAAGGCGAGAAGCGCGTTGACGAGGTTCTCGAGCTCGTCGGCCTTTCTGAGGAATCCAAGACCATCGCAGCCAATCTCAGCCACGGCCAAACCCAGTGGCTCGAGCTCGGCATGCTGATGGTGCAGAACGCGAAGGTCCTGCTGCTTGACGAACCAACCGCCGGCATGACGCAGGCGGAAACGCTCAAGACCTCGAAGATCATCAACGCGCTCAAGGGCAAGCACACCCTGCTCGTGGTCGAACACGACATGGTTTTCGTCCGCGAAATCGCGGAGCGCATCACAGTCATGCATCTCGGCCAGGTCCTCGCCGAAGGCAGCGTGACCGAGATCGAGCAGAACCCGAAAGTGCGGGAAGCGTATCTGGGATCGAGGGCGATCAGCTGATGCTCAAGCTCGTCGACGTCGACAGCTTTTATGGCCGCAGTCACGTTCTGCACGGCGTGAATCTCGAGGTGCAGCAAGGCGAGATCACGACCATCCTCGGCCGCAACGGAACCGGCAAGACAACGCTGCTCAAAACGATCATGGGCCTGACCGATCGGACGAACGGCGCAATTCGGTATGACGGCCATGATATCGCCGCCGAGCCAACGTTTCGGCGGGCGCGCGCCGGATTTGCCTACGTGCCGCAAGGCCGCGAGATCATTCCCGACTTCACCATCCGCGAGAACATTCTGCTCGGCGCCTACGCCCGGCCGGACCGGCGACGCTCGATCCCGAGCCTCGTGCCTGAGCTGTTCCCCTATCTGATCGAGAATCTCGACCGCCGCGGCGGCGTGCTCTCCGGCGGGCAGCAGCAGCAACTCGCTATCGCGCGTGCGCTCGCCGCCGAGCCGAAGATCCTTTTGCTCGACGAGCCGACCGAAGGCATTCAGCCGAACATCGTCGAAGAAATCGAAGAGGTGATCCTACGCCTGAACCGGGTGGAGCACCTCACGGTCGTCCTCGTCGAACAAAACGTCGACTTCGCACGTCGCGCTGGGCGCCGCTTCGCCATTATGGAAAAGGGAAGCGTCGTCGCTGCGGGCGACATCGGCGAGCTGAGTGACGATCTGGTCCACCGCCACATGGCGGTTTGAACGTGTTGCCGGTGCCGCGGCTCGCTTAAGCCGCGACATCCGGATCGAAGCAAGAGCTTGTCACCAAGGAGAACGTTCATGTTGCACGGCGACATTTCGAGCAGCAAAGACACCGTCGGCGTCGCGGTGGTGAACTACAAGATGCCGCGTCTGCATACCAAAGCCGAAGTCCTCGACAACGCGAAGAAGATTGCCGACATGATCGTTGGCATGAAACTCGGATTGCCGGGGCTCGATCTTGTGATCTTCCCGGAATATTCGACCCACGGGATCATGTACGACTCGAAAGAGATGTACGAGACTGCTTCGACCGTGCCGGGCGAGGAAACTGAAATCTTTGCTGAAGCGTGCCGCAAAGCGAAGGTGTGGGGCGTGTTTTCGCTCACCGGCGAACGCCACGAGCAGCATCCGAAGAAGGCGCCTTACAACACGCTGATCCTGATGAACGATTCCGGCGAGGTCGTGCAGAAATACCGCAAGATCATGCCGTGGGTGCCAATCGAAGGCTGGTACCCGGGCAACTGCACCTACGTATCCGACGGACCCAAGGGCCTCAAGGTCAGCCTCATCATCTGCGACGACGGCAATTATCCCGAAATCTGGCGCGACTGCGCCATGAAGGGCGCCGAGCTGATCGTGCGCTGCCAGGGCTACATGTATCCGGCCAAGGACCAGCAGGTGATCATGGCCAAGGCGATGGCCTGGGCGAACAACGTCTATGTGGCGGTCGCCAACGCCGCCGGCTTCGACGGGGTCTATTCCTATTTCGGCCATTCGGCGATCATCGGCTTCGACGGCCGCACGCTCGGCGAATGCGGCGAGGAGGATTACGGCATCCAGTATGCCGCGCTGTCCATGTCGCTGATCCGCGACGCGCGCCGCAACATGCAGTCGGAAAATCACCTCTTCAAGCTCGTGCACCGCGGCTATACCGGCAAGATCAATTCCGGCGAGGACGTGCGCGGCGAAGCGGTGTGCCCGTACGACTTCTACAAGAAGTGGATCACCGATCCGGAAGGCACCCGCGAAATGGTCGAGGCCCTGACACGCCCGACCGTCGGTACCGAGGAATGTCCGATCGACGGCATTCCGGCCAAGAAGGTCGCCCACCGCTAATCGCTGCGGCGCTTTAGCCGAGGCCGCTTCGCCAGCAATGGCGAAGCGGCGTCGGCAGAAATCTAATCTGAGGGGCTACGATCGATGCTGCGGATCGAGCACGTGCTCGGCAGCCGCCTTGATCCGGCGCTTGCCGAGCGGATACACGAGCTGGAACATCAGGGCGCGGTCGATCTCCTGACCGTCCCCGCCGCCGATGTCTCCCGGCATCGCTTCCGCGCGACAACGCAACGCGGCACCGAGATAGCAATTGCCCTGCCGCGCGATCAGCACCTGTTCGACGGTGCCGTGCTCGTGCTCGAGCGCGACCGCGCCGTCGTGGTGCGCGTGGCGCAGGAACGCTGGCTGCGCCTGCAGCCGCGCGGCATCGCCGACGCGATCGAGCTCGGCTACCATGCGGGCAACCTGCACTGGCGAGTCCGTTTCGCGGGCGAAGCCTTGCTCGTCGCCATGGAAGCTCCGATGGACGACTATCTCGCCCGCCTTGGCGCATTGATCCGCGATCGTCGCGTCATCTCCTCGCTGGCCGATGCCGACGAGATACTGCTTTGAGCGATTTGCTCACGATCCTGCAACACGCGGATTCCGCTTTCCCGAGCGGCAGTTTCGCATTCTCCAACGGGATCGAGGGGCTTGCGGCGATGAACGCTCCGCTCGACCGAGGCGGATTGCACGACGTCGTCGCCATGTTCCTTCGTCATCGCTGGGCGACATCGGATCGTATCGCGGTCGCGCTCGCGCACCGCGCCGATGGCGGTGTCGATGCAGTCGCCGAAATCGATCAGGCGGTCGAGGCGGCAACGCTCACCGAACCATTGCGCAGCGGATCGAAGCGCAACGGCAATGCTTTGTTGGCCACGCATATGCGCTTGCGCACGCCGGGCGCCGCGGAGCTGCGTTCATCCATCGACGCCGGCAAAGCGCACGGCCACTTGCCCGTGGTCCAAGGTTTCGTCTGGCGGGCCCGCGGGGTGAACGAGACGGCCGCGATTGCCGTCTCCGGTTACTCGACCGCATCCGGGCTCATCGCCGCGGCTGTGCGGCTTGGCCGCATCGGTGCGGTCGAGGCGCAGGCTGTGCTCTCGGCTCTGCTGCCGACCATTGCCGCGCTGTCAACGCCGGTGCCGCTGCATGCCGTGATCGAAAGCTTCATGCCTTGGGTGGATGCTGCGGCGGCGCGCCAGGCCCGCGCGCATCTGCGCTTGTTTGCGAATTAGGGGGATTTGCAATGCTGCTCACGCCGACCGAGCTTGAACGCCTCACAATCTTTTCCGCAGCCGAGCTCGCGCGCAAGCGCCGGGCCAAGGGGCTCAAGCTCAACCATCCGGAAGCCGTCGCGATCATCACCGACGAAATCCTCGAGGGCGCGCGCGAGGGCAAAAGCGTCGCCGACCTGATGTCGCTCGGCTCGACGATTCTGACCACGCGCGACGTCATGCCGGGCGTTGCCGCCATGCTGCCGATCCTTCAAGTCGAAGGCGTGTTCCCAGACGGCACCAAACTGGTCACGGTCCACGAACCGATCCGGCCGGAAGCCGGCGCCGCCGCCGACACGCTTGAGCCTGGCGCTATCCTCGCCGCCGAAGGCGACATCGAGCTTTCCGCCGGACGGTCGCGAACCACGTTGACGGTAGTCAATACCGGCGATCGTCCGGTGCAGATCGGCTCGCATTATCATTTCTTCGAAGTGAACAAGGCGCTGGATTTCGATCGGGCCGCTGCCTTCGGCATGCGCCTCGACATTCCCGCCGGCACCGCCG
Organism: uncultured Alphaproteobacteria bacterium; assembly: GCA_963831135.1. Taxonomy (GTDB): domain Bacteria; phylum Pseudomonadota; class Alphaproteobacteria; order Rhizobiales; family Xanthobacteraceae; genus BOG-931. The sequence goes on along the minus strand of CAWHPH010000043.1, from coordinate 19,575 downwards.
TGCGATTCGAGCCGGGCCAGCGCAAAGAGGTGGCGCTCGTCGGTTTCGGCGGCCGCCGCGAATTGTCGGGCCTTAACGCCTTGACCGACGGATCCGCGACGGATCAATCGGTGCGCGATGCGGCGCTGCGGCGCGCGCGCGAAGCCGGCTTCAAGGGCGCGTGAGGTTTCGCTGATGGTCACGATCGCACGCAAGGACTACGCCGCGCTGTACGGTCCGACGGTCGGCGACGGCGTTCGCCTGGCCGACACCTCGCTGGTCGCCGTCGTCGAGAAGGATCACGCCGTTTACGGCGACGAATGTTTGCATGGCGGCGGCAAGACGCTACGCGACGGCATCGGTCTCGCCGCCGGCGTGACCAGCGCGCAAGGCGCGCTCGACCTCCTCCTCTGCAACGTTCTGGTGATTGATCCGGTCATTGGCATTGTCAAAGGCGATCTCGGCATCAAAGACGGCCGCATCGTCGGCCTCGGTAAGGCGGGCAATCCCGCTATCATGGACGGCGTCGATCCCCGCCTGATCGTTTCGGCCGCCACCACGGTGCGCGACTGCGAAGGCCTGATCGCCACGCCTGGCGCGATCGACGTCCACGTCCATTTCGACTCGGCCGGGCTGTGCGAACACGCCATCGCGTCGGGCATCACCACCATGCTCGGCGGCTCGCTCGGTCCGATCACCGTCGGCATCGATTCAGGCGGTCCGTTCAATGTCGGCAAGATGCTGCAGGCCGCGGAACACTGGCCGATCAATTTCGGCTTCCTCGGCCGCGGCAATTCGCACAAGCCCGCATCGCTCGTCGAGCAGCTCGAAACCGGCTGCGTCGGCCTAAAGATCCACGAAGACTGGGGCTCGATGCCGGCCACCATCGACGCGTGTCTTGCGGTCGCCGACGACCTCGACTTTCAGGTCCAGCTGCATACCGACACGCTTAACGAATTGGGCTTCGTGGAAGATACGCTCGCCGCCATCGGCGGCCGCGCCATCCACATGTATCACACCGAAGGCGCCGGCGGCGGCCATGCGCCCGACATCATCCGCGTCGCCGGCATCGCCAATTGTCTGCCGTCGTCGACCAATCCGACCAATCCGTACACGGTGAACACCTTCGACGAACACCTCGACATGACGATGGTGTGCCACCACCTCAATCCGGCCATCCCCGAAGACGTGGCCTTTGCCGAAAGCCGCATCCGCGCGCAGACCATCGCGGCGGAGGACGTGCTCCACGACATCGGCGCGATCTCGATGCTCGGCTCCGACAGCCAGGGCATGGGCCGCATCCACGAAGTCATCTGCCGCACCTGGCAGCTGGCCTCGAAGATGAAGGATCAGCGCGGCGCGCTCCCCGAGGAGCGCCCCGGCTTTGGCGACAACGCCCGTATCCGCCGCTACATCGCCAAGTACACCATCAACGCCGCGCGCACCTTCGGCATCGCCGATCACATCGGCTCGCTTGAGGACGGCAAGATGGCCGATGTGGTGGTGTGGCGGCCCGCCTTTTTCGGCATCAAACCCGAGCTCGTGATCAAGGGCGGCTTCATCGCCTGGGGCGCCATGGGCGATTCCGCGGCTTCGCTGATGACCTGCGAGCCGATCCTGATGCGCCCGCAATGGGGCGCGTTCGGCCGCGCCGCGCCCGCCTTGTCGGCAAGTTTCGTGCATCCGCTCGCCATCGAGCGCGGGCTCAAGGCCGAGCTTGGATTGTCGAAAACGCTCTTGCCCGCGCGCGGCACGCGCAAGCTCTCGAAGTCCGACATGATGTGGAACGATTCCTGCCCGAACATCCGGGTCGATCCACAGACTTTCGATGTCTTTGTCGACGGCGAGCTTGCGACCTGCGAGCCGGCGCGCGAGCTGCCGCTGGCGCAGCGCTATATGTTGCGGTGACCGGCATGCATGATCGTGTCGCGTTCTCGACGCCACGCAAGACGCCCGGTATTGGCGCCGCGCGCGTCGGCATCGGCGGGCCCGTCGGATCGGGCAAGACCGCGCTGATCGAGCGTTTGATCCCGATCCTGACCGGCCGCGGAATCGATCTCGCCGTCGTGACCAATGATCTTGTCACCAAGGAGGACGCCGAACGCCTGCGGCGCTCCGGCCTGATCGATCCAGCGCGCGTTTCCGCCGTCGAGGCGGGCGCCTGCCCGCACACCGTCATCCGCGAAGATCCGACGCTCAACATTGCCGCCGGCGATGAGCTCGAGCGCAAATTTCCCGGCATCGAGCTTATCATCTTCGAATCCGGCGGCGACAATCTTGCCTCCACCTTCTCGCTCGATCTGGTCGATTGGTGGATATTCGTGATCGATGTCGCCGGCGGCGACGATATTCCGCGCAAACGAGGACCGGGGGTGCTGCGTTGCGACCTGCTGGTCGTCAACAAGATCGACCTTGCTCCCTTCGTCGGCGTCGATCTCGATGCCATGTTGGCGGAGGCGCGCGCGGTGCGCGAGGAGCGGCCGATCTTGGCGACCAATGCGCGCACCGGCGCCGGTGTTGCCGCGGTCGCGGATGCGATGAGCCAAGCCGTCTTGTTTCGCTGATCCGGAGGGCGCGCCGCCGTGCTCGACATCGTAGCGCCTTCCGGTAAGTCGCTCGAATCCGCCGGCTTGTCCGCTCCTGTGGAGGCGTCGCTGCGTTTTTGCCGCGGCGGCGGCCGCACCATCCTCAGCCGCCAGCGCGTCCCCTACCCGTTCCATGCGACGCGCACCTTCTATCTCGACCAGGCGCGCCCGGAGCTTGCCACGCTGTATCTGCAATCGGCGGCCGGTGGCCTTTATCGCGGCGACCGTATCGCCCTCTCGATGACTGCCGAGCCGCACGCCGCCGTGCACGTGACCACCCAGGCTGCGACGATCGTACACCGGACTCACCGCTTCGCCGTCGAACAAAACACGCGCCTTGAGGTTGGCGAACATGCCTTCCTGGCGTTGACACCCGATCCTTTGGTCCTCTTCCCCGGCGCGGAAATCTCCTGCGCCACCGAGGTTACGTTGGCTGCAGGCGGCTGCGCGATCCTGATCGACGGACTGACGCATCATGACCCCGAGGGGCTCGGCCGGCCGTTCGATCGCTGCAGCAACGCCGTCGTCGTACGCGACGCCGCCGGTCGTGTGTTGCTCAACGATCGCGGCGCGATCACGGGCGAAGCGATGTTTGGTCAATCGTCCCCGCTCGGCCCGTATCGCGCTGTCGGAACGGTTTATGTGCTCGGCCACGGCGCCGAACGCTGCGATGCGGAGCTTTTTGACAAGCGGCTCGCAGCGACCGGCTGCATCGCCGGATTTTCGAAGTTGCCGAATAACGCCGGGATCGGCGGCCGCGTGCTCGCCGCCGATGGGGGCGCGCTGGCGCGCGGCCTGGAAGCCGCCTTTGCAGTGGCCTTCGAGGCGTTGATTGGCGCACCGCCGGCGCGCCGGCGCAAATAGTCTACTCATCCGACGCATCGGTGTTCTCCTTGCCGCGGGTAAACGCGCGAATAGCGAAGTAGCGAGCGGGGATCTCCCCATCCTGCCCCGCGAAGCGGGGAAGGGGGACCGCCCGAAGGGCGGTGGAAGGGGCGCGGGCCGTAACGCTTGCTCCGTCGGTCCGAGAATGCCGAACCGCCGCTTGCCCCCTCCACCATGCTTCGCATGGTCCCCCTCCCCCGCTCCGTTTCACTGCGCGGGGGCGGATAAGCGAAACCGTTCCCGCGGCGCATTCACACTCCTTCTCCCCGCGTGCGGGGAGAAGGCCGGGATGAGGGGGCGTTTCCGCCTGGCTCAGAATGGCGGCAAGCCCTCACCCGGATTGCTTCGCAATCCGACCTCTCCCGCGTGCGGGAGAGGTGAAAGAATCAAGCTACGTGCAGACAAACAAATCCGTTCTCGCGGCGCTCTCAAGCGCCCGAGCTTTGCTTCACCACGACCACGCCAAAATAGATTCGCCCCCAAAAGAGGGAGCGGAGCGCCGAAAGGCGCATGCCAACCATCGCCGCCGCGCAAGCAAGCGTGCGCATCTGCGCCACTTGTGTGCGTTCGGGCGGCAGCGCGCTCTTGCGGGGCGCGCTCGCCTTCCGGCGCTCTGCTGCGGCACTCGCCAGGGCGAACGCATCCGCCGTTGGCTCAGCTCCAGTTCCCGCGTTTCCTGAGACCCGGCCTAACGGGCGTTACCCGTTTCGGCCTGTCACAAGTCTACCGAGCTCCTCGGAGACCGGTCATTATGCCGGTCGAGCGGTGGCCCAGAGCCGCCCGGCACCAAGGCTACATCCGCAATTATAATAATTTACGATACATTTCAATGACTTGATTGCGCAGCTAATGTTGTCTTCCTAACGAGGAATATTATAGGTAGCATGACTCGTGGCGGAGCCCACCGCGGCGCATGACACCGCCCGTTGCTGCGATTTTCGACGGCGAGAAGGAAGCCAAGCTGATCGCCCTGGCGTGCTCCGAGCCGCCGAAGGGGCGCGCCCGACACCAGCGGGTAATCGGGATTGTGCGGCCGCGTGCTGGGTCATCCCGCCGAAGGCCAACAGCGCCTTCGTAGCCGCCATGGAAGATGTGCTGGCCGTCTACACGACAACTGAAGGCCGGGCCTCAGGGCTTGGCAAAGCTGCTTCGAGGTCTCGTCCAGGCATCGCGGCGAGGAAGCGTGCGAAGGCTGGAGCGACAGACTGGATCATCCAGGCCTTGGACACCAGTGCGTCCATGATCTACCGGGTACGCAAGCAACTGGTGGAAGAGGGCTTCGAAGCGGTGTTGAGCCGCAAGCGCGCTGGACGTTGCGCCTGCTGGAGAGCAAGGTCGTGGAACTCGGCATTGTCGAGGCGCAAGCGACTCAACGATAGGGCGCACACTCAAAAAAACTGTCTCAAGCCGCATCGCAGGCAATCAACTCGTTGCCGAGACGCGCACGCCAATCCCGATGAAACGAGGACGTGCAGCCCGCATCGACTACGAGTACGAGCGTAACGGCACCGCCAACCTGTTCATGCTGTTCGCGCCGCTCGAAGGCTGGCGCCACGTCGAGGTGACGGACCGCCACACCGCCGTCGACTACGCTCACGTCTTGAAAGATCTGGCCGATCGCCACTTCCCGCACGCCAAGACCATCGTGCTGGTCCAGGACAATCTCAACATCCACAGCAAGGCGTCACTCTACGAAGCCTTTCCGGCCGCCGAAGCCAGACGGCTGGTCGAGCGCTTCGAATGGCATTACACGCCTAAGCACGGCAGTTGGCTCGATCTCGCGAAATCCGAACTCGGTGTCCTCTCCGCTCAGTGTCTCGATCGCCGCATCCCAGACAAACAGACCCTCATCGAGGAAATCGCCGCTTGGGAACACGACCGAAATGCCAATCACACAAAGGCAGACTGGCAATTCACAACCCAATCCGCTCGAGTCAAACTCAACTACCTATACCCTTCGATCTAGCTGAATCAGCCGACTAGTGTGTCCTTGACCATCGCACCCCAACTGACCAACGTCACGTCGCGTCCCTCGCGAACCACGAAGGCGATGTCGAGGAGCAACGCCTCGCCGTTGTCCTTCACCTCGCCCTTGAAATCGATGTCTGCCTACATGTATTTCATAATCAATAAGACCATTAAATGTACGCCATCGCGCCTACATGGCAGCGTAGCCTTCATCAAGAACAACATGCCTATCGCAATCGGGCGATCGGCTCCTCCTTCCAGCGCTTCTTGACTTCCTCCGCCGAGCGATAACGCGACGCCAGACATAAGCGTACGCAGAAGGAGAGTTCCGAGTACGAATAACGCGGGTGTGTGATGGTCGCGGTTGTTTGCCGGTTGCACAGGTTATCGATGACGAGAGATCAACAAATCCGCAAAGCCCTGCAGTTACTCGCACCGCCGTCGCGCCTGCGCGCCGAGTACCTACAGGATATTAAGGTAGCGCTCAACCGGGTCGAGCATGATGCTGCCGTTGCGCGAGCTTTCCGGGTGGCCGAATCGAAAAAGGGCAAGGCCGGAGTCCGGCGTTACTACGCTGCCCTACGACGGACGCGCAGCGCTTACTGTGCTCTCGATCCGGCGATCAGGCCTTGGTTCAGCCTGACAGAAACAGCATATGTCGCCGGAAAACCGACCCTCATCGACCACGAGATCGCAATCGCTGAGACCTTTCTTGATAAGCCGTCACGGCCCCCGCGGCGCGATGCCGCCCGCAACAAGGCCGGAGTGGCCGCGGCGCACGACCTGCTCTCTTGGTGGGGGCACAAGGCCGTCGTCACGCGCGGCGGGAAATGGGATCAGTTAGCTAAAATCCTGGTTGGCGACCTGACTGTCGATCTGTTTGATCACTTGCGCGAGTTCAAGCGCCGCCCCAGCCGGAGCATCGAGAAAGTGCGCGGCCCAGACTGGATCGTCTACCGCAGGCGTAGACGGTAACCGGGCATCAATAGCACCGGCAGCCGTCCAAGAACTGCGCTACTCACCATCAAGAACCAGGAACCTGCATCCATCCTGCGGCTGGCTTTGCGTCGCAAGGGTGCCATCGCTCGTCCCTCGGATCGTTCAGCGCCTTGAAGCAATGGAGAGAGGCATGCCTCGAGAAATAGAAGAACGCGAGCCGCTCCATTCCAGCATCAAACCAGCGCGGGAGCCGAATCGCGGCGACCGCATGCTGACCCCAAAGGAGGCGGTCAATTTTTTGCGCGTCAGTGAAGTCCTGGTTGGCCAAGGCGCGGATGCGGGGCGATGGCCCGCCCTACGCAAAATTCGGCCGCGCCGTTCGCTATCCGGAAGCCGGTCTCGTCGGTTACACCAAATCTCGGCTGCGGCTGTCGACGAGCGAGCGTTAGAAGAGTCGCCAGTACCGATGCAGGCCCCCGGGGGCACGGCGAAGAATCGCGCACGACTGTCAATTTTTCGGGAAGATGCAATCGCCGCCTTTAACCCGCTGCACAGCGGAACGCCCATCGGCCCCGGCACGTTTAGTTCCCGATTGGAGTTCGTACGAACGGAACGTCTCGTGAGAAACAGCGCGTGCTACCCGGCGCCTGCACCGCTGGGCTGTCATTGGCGCGGGGCCAAGACGGCAAGGCGGAGGAAATCCACGTCGGCGTTAAGGGTCTGGTTGGGGCGCTTTACCTGAAAGACCTAGCCCAAAAGACTAAGCGTGGACAGGCCGGCGTGGTCCGCGACGGGCGACATAACGGTGGTCGATCTCAGGGCTATCGGCCGATCGCACAGAATGGCAGGCTTGAAGTCATCGAACATGAGGCGATCGTCAGGCGCATATTCGAGGCATACGCTGGCGGAGAATCCCCGCGCGACATTGCTGCTACGCTTAATCCCGAAAGCATTCCGGGACCGAAGGGCGGATTGTGGAACGCGTCGACTATCGCTGGTAGTCGCAAGCGCGCCAATGGCATCCTGGAAAATTCCCTGTATGTGGGTCGGATCGTCTGGAATTGACAGAGCTTCATCAAAGACCCAGAGACGGCGCGTCAGCCGCCCCAATCCCAAGTCCGAATGGATGACCCGCGGAGGCGCCAGAGCTTCGCATCATTGACGATGATCTTTTCGATAGGGTCCGGCAGCGCAGAACCAAGCGCGGCGGCCCCGAGCGTCAACGCTACCAAGCCGCGCCTGCTCGACCTCCATGTGCAGGTGAATTGGAGGTTACCAGTTTGAACAGTAGAGCTTCCGCCAAGCGGAAATGCTTTATGAGTTACTGATGGAGCACCAGACTACGAATCTGGGGGTCAGGAGTTCGAAATCTCTTCGGGCGCGCCAAATATTCAATTAGTGCCGGGATTTGTGCCGACATTGGCAATATGCCATGCAGAATGAATTATTCTACATGGCATCTGCATGGCAAACCGCAACTCTGGACTTTTCTCAGCCGGTGAAGCACTGGTGTCGGCCATAGCTCCATTTGCGGAACGGGCCACGCAAGACCCTGTTCGGCGGTTACAACCGTTACGTCGGCGCTTTCGGATCGAGCTCCAGAGCGTCACTTTGGCCGCCTCGTTGCCGTTCCTATTTTCGGTAGTAAAGGCGGCGCAAGAAGGCTCGCGCGGTCACTAGCACGACATGGAGGCGGAACGTGCTGTGATCCTCATCCGACAAGCCGGGATGTGACCCATCCGTGTGCAGCATCTTAAACAGCCCGTTGATGTAGTTCTTGCCGTCTGAGGTCCATTCATTCCGATCCACGACCAGAAAGCCGATATTCGCGAGCAACTGACGGCGATTCTCGGAGGTGAGAGGGGAGGTTTTATCCGCGCCCTCACAGTGCCGTGCGATGTTGTCGAACAGGCTTTCGAGAAAGGTACGGAACTGTGCATTTGCCGCCGCCCAGTCGCCTCGCGCGTGGGCCTCAATGCCCTGGTCGAGATGGCCAGACGGTTCCGAGAAGCCGAAGTGCTTGAGGAGCTGGTGCACCTCATCGTCCACCGCAGGCAGGCCAAGCTCGTCGGGCAGCGCGGCACGGAGAGTCGGGCGGTCGTCCTCATCGAAGGAAACGACGTAGCCGTCGCGCGCCAGCCCACGCGCAAAGGCAATTTCAGACGGTTGGAACGGCTCGGGGCGCGTGAGTTGAGCAGCTTCCCGGACGACAGCTCCGGCCAAGGAGACACTCCCATCGAGCGTATCGACAGGTTCATTCGGCCGCTGCACCACAATGCGACCTAAACGATCGGCTTTTGTGGCCACGCTTAGACTCGTATCCGACGGAATGTCGTTTTCGAGGCCGATCCGCAGGACCATGTGATTGAATGCCGCTTGCGTAAGCCGGTCGCTCAAGAGTGCAACGGCGGCGACGATCGTTGGGCGGGTGACGGCGCTATCAAGGCTCATTGTGTTGGGCGCTGGATCTAATGGCGACGCCGGGGTGAAAGTGCCGAAGCGTATTGCGCCAGAAACGTACCACGCCTTCCACGACGTGAAGCACTGGAAGTTAGCGCTGCTCTCCTGCGTCCTCGCCAAAGTCAAACATCAGGACGCCTTTGTTGTCTTGCCCCAGGGGCAGCGATCCTGAAATGTAGCGGACCGGACCACCCCACGCACCCTCTCCCCATCCTGCGCCCATAACATCGAATGAGAACGGTGCAGCGGCAACCCGGTAGGCTTCAAAGCCTTGTTCGCGCGCCTTGAAATGTTTGCTGCCATTGGTGAGGTCCTTGAGATACGGAAACCATGGGTAGGTCTGATTAACGAGCTTGTTGAAGTCGCTCTCGTTCGAAATCTTTAGAGCATTCTTGAGCGGCTGAGTGTGCTCAAGGAAATCGTGCCAAACCCATTCGCGCAAATGATAAGCTTCAAGAATGCAATGGAAGGCTCGCCGAGCCGAATGCCGCTCGCGCATGAAATCGTCGAAGTCATCCACAAGTATGTTGTAGAAGTCGATGTGGGTTTGAACGTCGAAGATCGGCACCGATCGTCCCTGTTTGTCGAAAAACTACCATCTGCAAGGCCGTGTATGAACGCCACGCCATTGAGGCGACGCCGCAACAACATGCTCCTCAGGTTACGCCTGCGCGTTATTGGAAACGAAAATATGCTGGATTAGAAAACCTCCCAAGCCTTGGCCGCGCTGGTGCTGAGTCTCCCGCATATTGGCATTCATTGGTTGCAGAGACGACGCCAAAATTTGAACGGGGTTCGACATACCGAGGTTGGCGGCGTGCCCACCAATCGCTGCAGATACATTCTGGATAGCAACGGTAACGTTCCCGTCCAAAACATAACCCAACATTCCACCATGCCTTACCATTGCGGCGTACTGCCCCCGAACAAAACGAAGCATGCCAAAGACGACATATTCATTGGCATAAGTCCTTACTCCCTGGCCTTGCGGAACGTTAAGCCGTTTGCATTCCAGACAGAAGTAGATGTCTTCCCGATTCACGAGAGGAGAAAACGCTATATCCAATCGACCTTGATCTTGACCCGCGGCTGGATCAAGTTCGACCATCTGCGTATCTATCCGAAACGGCAGGTTGCTGCTATTCCGGTTCTGCCGCAGCAATCGGCAAAAGGTTTCGGTCGTTGGGTCTTCCAGCGCATTAGGCGGGAGGGCCGGCATAGCTTGCCAAGAAGCTACAACGAGCTGCAAAATATCTGGAATGAGTGAGTCAATTAGACCAGTCCAATGCGACGGACTGCCGAAAACGTTCATGCTGTCGCCTGCTGGCTATGCATAAGGATCGTCCCGGCAATTTCGTCAGCGTCGTTGAGCGCCGCAGTTTGCGTCCAAAATCGTCTATTGATGCTCTTGAGCAGATAAAGTCTGTTCTCTTCGAATATCATTAATCCGCGCGCGGAAGTTATAGCGCCATCGTGCGGACTGGCTACGGCTCTCCGCAGTCGATTAAAGGTCTGAAGAAGATCGAGATCGTGCGTCACAGCCACCGAAACAGGCTTCGACCTACTGGCATTTTGCAGCACGATGAGGCCAATCCCCAGGCGGTCGGATGCTGTAGTCGAACCCGATACCACATACTCCGTTCCGCGAGCCCAGCCGTTCAAGGTCTCGCATATGGTGCGGGTATATAAATCGCGTTGATCTCTTGTCGAATGCTCGACCGTCGGAACCGGCATGCGGCTTTGGGTCGGTTGGATACTCGGGATCACCACATCCAGCGTGTCAGACAGCAAAATGTGTTCGGTTGGCTGTATATCGAAGTAATCTTCGATAAGCGGCTCGATTTCAGCGCTTGCCTCGTTGATCGCATTAACGCGTAGAATGAAGTCCTCGCTAACTCGTTCGGAGTGCTTCCTCATAATGCGAGCCACTTCGCCGATAATCTCACTATGTTTGGATGATTCGGGAAGATCGTTGGGAAAAGGCATCGGCAACCGAAGCACTTCCTCAACGTGGCCTTCCGGGCGATACATTCCCCAACTCGACGAAGTGTGGAACATGCAGTATTTCGCGAGCCGGGAGCGCAAATAAACCGTAAGAAACATGAGAAGCGCTCGGTGCTTTTCAGGTCCGTGGATACCTCTTAGCGCGTGACGAAAGCTCACTGGAAAATCACAAAACGCAATGCGCTGGAATCCTTTGGTGATTAAGACGTGAGGAGCCTTGAAAATGTCCGTGTTCTTATTTGAGCGGTTGCGCACCGTGACGTTAGTGCCACGCAAGTCTCTGCAATCCTCGGGCAGCATGAATAGATCGATGGCCGAACTCGTGGCGTCGATAAAGAGCCGCGACGGCAATTGCAGGACTTTAGCTTTCTTGGGATCGTCATTCGGTCCAAGCGGCTGAAAGCCTTCAGCCATAACCCATGGCTTATCGCCACGTTCTCGCGGCCCCCGAATACGATCGCGCAATCGCGGATAGAGGAACAGTCGGTCGAGCAGGCGCAAATCACGAGGCGTCGCCCAAAACCTCTGCTTCCACGTTTGCGGTGCATCCGGACCCTCTAGATCCTTTACAAGATCGCTAAGCACTACGCTCGAACGATCAATCGGCGAAACGGAAATGATTTCAGCTTGGGTCGCAGCCCAATCGACTTTAGGGGCCAAATATTCAATTTTGCTTCTTTGGCTGGGTTGATTTGCTCGATAGCGAACGACAATCGCGGGATGCACTGCTTTTTCAAAAAGGAACCATCGAAAGTCGGCAAGATTCAAAACGCTCTCGACAGTATGTTGAGTCAACCATGCTTTCTGAAATTCGACTGCCTTGTTGCCGTGGTTGAATAGAGTGCCATGAGGTAACACGAAACAAATATGACCGCCCTCAGAGATCGTCGTCGCGGCCTTCCATACGAATGCGCTAGCAATCTGATTATCGGGTATAGGTTTGCTATTTTGAGCGCACCAACGTCCAGCTTGTGTGTCGGCACTGGCAATGCTTCCCCATGGAGGGTTACCGACGACTACAGATGGCGCTACCTGCAAATTGAAGCTCGGTGAAAAGAAGTCGACGCATTGTATATTCGGTGTGTGCGTGGACGACGGTGCGGCCGCCAGATGCGGCAGCGCACTCCCCCTCGCTTGTAACTCTCGAATGTCGCGGGGCGAAAGCTGATCGAGGTATGCCAGATAAAGGCTGAATGCCGTTATCCGGCATGCTGTGGGATTGATGTCAACGCCAAATAAGCTACCTGTAAGCAATTGCATCAGCTCGCGCGCACGCCGGTCATTTCGCGCATTGGGATTAGCGTGCTTCCATTCTTCAGCAATCCTATTGAATAGCCCGACCAGGAAAATGCCAGACCCGCAAGCAGGGTCGAGGAACGTCCTTCCGATGAGGGACCCGCCACCATGGAGGACAGTGTCTAGAACAATCTCCGCCAGAAACCGTGGCGTGTAAAACGCTCCTGTTTCATGATCGCTAGCTTTCAGGAAGTGCTCATATATTGCACTAATGGTTTCGATTGGTATGGCGCTAAAATCATATGGCCAAAACGCTCTTTGGCCACTTCGAACCTTTGTACCCTCAAAAAAGTCTTTCAAGGTGCTGATGTGTTGATGTGTAATCTTTCGGGCTTCGGCTTGAAGTTCGTCATCAAAGAGATCGCCGTTAAAGTCGTGCTGTAAGCTGGAAAAGATTTCGTAAAGGGCGTTCTTGGCATTGCGGACGGGTTGCAGGCTCAGTACGTCGCGAAGATGGGCTGCATTTTCAATGCCAATTGAAGAGAGGTACTTTTGCCCGATAACCTCACGATCGAATAGATAGCATGTGAAGACGACACGGCAGAGCAACGCGTCGAGAACTTCGGGTTGGATGTTTCTGTTAGTTATTTCATCGAGAACATCGCGCGTGTCCTTCAGATTGCTGAGAAGGTCACGGTCAATGCGTTGATCAGGATTGAATGAGCGCGCATGCTGTCTGAAGAACTCGCTTGATTCCACAGACAATATAAAATCACGCAACGTATCAGCGACACGATCCAGTTCGGTGACAAGACTGGGAGGCCGGTCCTGAATTTCCTGTAACGGTACGGGGCGCGACATTCCAGAATAGATATGTATCTTTGCCCTCGAAATGAGGACTAGTATCGGCGCCCCGCCGTGATTCCAAAACTGACGCTGTATGGGCAGAACCGTGTCCAGGTTGAGATTCGTAACGAGCTTAAAATAAACGAGTGGGATGTTGTCCGCGCAGAGAATTCCATCGAGCGCAAGGAGGTCAAATGCGCGACGCAAGACATGTGCATGCGGTATTGACGGCCCGAGGCCATCTTTACTTACGAAGAAAGCGGGAGGAACTCGATCGTTGAGGCCAAACTCGGCCGTCCAGCCTGCATCTGCTTGCTGGATCATTCGTATTGCCTTTGTATCCGTGCTCGATACCGCATTCGTCGTCTCGTAAGAGAGTCTCACGAATCATGATAGACTTATGGTGAGAGCATGTCATTGGTCCAATTATCATTCTTGCCGTCCGCTATTCGGCCGCGGCGATCAACAAGCTCGAACTTCTTCATTATCCGTGCCAACCTTTCTCTAGGAGCGGGTTACCGAATACGCTCATGGCAAGGCAATTTGCCGGAAAATCTCCCATCGCTTTTTCCACGGCCTTGTTTGCTTCGAAGTTCGCGTCAATTACCGGAACACCCGATGACCAAGCATCCAGGAATGCAGGAAGCCAATAGGCGGGCACACTGGCGTGCAACGGCCACGGGGATGCAATTACAGTCGAGCATCCTTGGTCGAGAAGCTGCTTGGTAAGTCCGACCGTTGTGCTGGCCATCGGGTGCTTGTCGAACCGGCCAGCGCTACACACGAACAGTATGACGAGCCCCACATTCCGCACGGCGCGCGAGAGTGCGGCAGCACTAATCTTCATGTCAGCATCGTCGGCGACGACCTGAAAGAACCGCCCTTCAGGCACAATGCCGCCGTGAGCCGTAATAATGGCGAGCTCCCGTCCTTCCAGCGACGTAGGTATCTGCGCGTTGGTGTCCAGAGCTATACCGTGATCCGCAAAGGTCCCATCAAGCCTGTCCTTTATCATTGCCAACGTCTGGTCGGATTTTTCAGATGCCGTGATCGGAATCCACGCTGCTGAGCCTACCGCTAAGGGAAGCCGGCTCTGTGCGTCCTTGAGCCAGGAAAGTGATGGCGCGACAGCCGTTGCGGTATTGCGGCCCATCAAATCATCCGAAACCAGAAGCAGGTTTGGCGGAAGCTGTTGCAACGACGTATCCATTACGAAGACCGCGCGCCTGGAATCCATGCTGCTCAATGCCAGGCCCCGCATGCTGGTATGGAAAATATTCGAGTCAGATCGTTCAAAACCATAGCTGTAGGGAAATTGCCTCGACCATGTATCGAGCCTGTCTTTCGAAAAAATATCCGGCGGTTCGACAACGACGTCTCCAAGCGTGCCATTTCTTGCTATCACGTGAACCAACGCCTTCGATTCGGACAATCCCATCACGTGAACATCGAGTCCGGCGAGCGAGATGTCTTTCGCGATTTGCGCGGGCCCTTCAACCGTTGCAGGAAGTGACGAAGGCAGAGGAGCTATGCCGTTCGCCGGTGGCCGCGCAATGCCATGATCGGCAAGAAGTTCGATCGCAAAGCTGGCAATTTGCGGATCGCTTTTGCACTCAGGTGAATCCAGAAGCAGGCCAGCCGAAATCGCGATAAAGCGAATGTCGTAGCCGGTATCATCTGAGTGACGTGCCCCTTCCAGACGACCAACTAGCGAGAGTACATCAGCTGCATTGGGCGCGGCTTCAGAAACAGTACGGATCAGAGATGCACCTGGATCACCCAAATCAGATAAGGCATTTTCCAGCATTCGCCGTGCGTATTCCGAAGCCTGGACCCCATGCAATTCGCCGTATCGAATAACCTGCCCCAACATGACAGCAACTGGAGTGAGTTCATCGTGATGTTGCATGACAACTTCACAGTTCTTCGCAGACTCTTTCGATGAATTCTCGAATATCGCCCGAGGAGGAAGATCTTGTTATCAATTCCCGAAACAAGATGCCCAAAGCAATTGTTTCAAACCGATGCGCGAATTCGGATTGAAGCCCAAGTCTCTGGATCAGAGCCTTGCCGCGCGGCAGCAGAGAAGCAGCCGCGGCCGTCATGTTGAGATCGCGCAGTAGCCTGATAAGTCCATGGGTTTCGTACCACGCCTGCTCGCTGCTAATCTCGCCTTCACAGGCGAGGGCGCACGCCATTGCCACCAGCGCCTCTTGTGTGTTGTTGAGGCGGTGGTAAATGTCCGCAAATCCATACCACGCCATCCGTATGCGCTTGAGGCTGCGTCCAATGCTCAAAAGAAGCAGATTTTCCGCGAAGTCGCGCGCCCGCTGAACCCGGCCCGCCAGCGCATAGGCGCCCGCCACATGACGAATCAGAACAAGGTCTACGTCGGGATTGCTCGAATGCGGAGCGGTTGCGACGGCTACCGTCAAAAGCTGCTCAATGAAATTGACATCAGTCTCATCGACCAGTCTGCTGCCCGCATAGTCGATCATCCTTGTGATCGCGGAGATGGCATCATCAGCGGGGATAGTAAGCGGCTCTGCCGGAAGCACAGTTCGGCCGAGAACAACCGGCGTTTCACGGCTGAGCCATAATGTAGCCGCTCGGTAAAAGGGCTTGATGTCTTCGAAGTCCACAACGCGCTTTAGTATGCCAGTCGAGCTCGGGAGAATCGACGATTGTGGTCCCCTGCTCTGCAAGGGCGATGGTGGCAAGTGCTAGGATTGGCACACCGTAGGTTCCAGTCACCTGGACAGAAAGCAATTTGGCCAATGCAAGCCTTGTCTCTCCATCGATGGGATTTGCCGCCAGATAGTGGATGAGTTCAAGCACAGGGATTTGCAGACCGACAGGATCGATCCCCAGGCCGCCGGCTTCATTACGACTCAAAAGCAACTGTTCAACAGTCCGCAGCAGCGCCCAAGCCGACGGCTTAGCTGCAGGGCCGGTTTTTCTCACGGGAAGGGCCAGCTGCAGTGCTTCCTTCAACAGGCCGCGTGCCCTCGCATCGCTGATACACGCCAGTCTCGCGCGATCCGAGAAATCCGAGTAGTGCTTCGCGACATCCGCAAGAAAAGCTTGATAATCAGGGTGTCCTGCCACCGAGAGAGTGGCGGTGAGCTTTCTGTAGAATGCGACAGCATCCGGCGCTATTCCCGCCGGGGGATTCGCCAGCATCGACTGAATAGCCGTGTAGTCGCGCTCACGCAGCAAGGCCCGCAGCCGGTACCGGTGAAGATCGTGGGAGCCGGGAAAGAAGGATTCAAGCCGTTTCGCGCAAGCTTGCTGAAGTGCTGCGTCTTCGAGCTTACGGCCAGCCTCAAGGGCAAGCTCGATCCATTCTTGAGTTCGAAGTATCGGTATCGCCCCTTCCAGCAGCGTGATCGCGAGATCAAATTCGCCTGCTTCTTCGGCGATGATTGCGAACTTGACGCGCAACTCGCCTTCCATGTTCGGATGCGCGACCAATTCTTCACGAACGATCTCAATCGCGTGGGCCGGCAGGCCGGCCCTGTGAAAGATTTGCGCTTTGATCGCGCCCTTATGAGAAGTCATCGAATCCGGCAACCCGTCTATGGATGCGATGGCAGCGCCGATCCGTCCGGCCCTTGCGTTCGCCAGCCACTCGTCCCCATGCCTTGCGATCAGCTCAGCCGGATCAGCCTCGATCTCTGTGCACAGCACTCCGCAATCGGAGGCGGAGGTGAGAATGTCGATGTTCTCCTGCCGTGCCGGTCGAGACTCTCCGGCATCAAGCGCGACGTAACATCCCGTCTTTTTTGCAACTTTTACCGCGCGTTCCGCGAAATGCTGAAGATGAACCGCCCAGATATCCTCATCTAGCTTTGCGGCTTCTCCAACTCGCGGCACAGCAATCGATTGGTCCCGGTACCTCGCAGCTTCGCAGACGATAACCGCCGAATGGTTTCTCGCCCGCTCAATAATCTGAAGGGACAATTCGATCTCAAGATCAGGAGCTTGGACAACTTTCAGCCATTTCGCGGCAACTGCCTGTTCCTTTTCATCCAAGGGTGTGCCGCGAACTCTCGCGACACTGCCGGCAAATCCAGACCTTACGCCTTCCTCGGTAATTGAAGGTCCTTCTCCGCCACGCGGCGGAATTACAATTATAAATTCTTTAATGAGCCGCTTTTTGTCTTCGCCCAAGGCCATCGAGAGAAGGAAAACGAGATCGCCCGCGCGGGCCGTAGTGTTGAAACGACCACAGCAAAGATATCTGCCACCCCGAAATAGAAGCGGCCTTGAGAAAAATAATCTTTAATGTGCTGAAAGAACTCTTGTTTCTTGGGGGACTGGTCGCCTCTCATGTTGCTTTCCTGCTAATGTTCTACGTTCCATAACGGACTACCTGATACGCACATAACTTCAGATTATGCGTAGTGGTGATCATTCACGAGAGCGCGCGTCTTCTAGGGCATGATGAGATCAGGTTTGGTCATATCCGGCGTTGGCGAAGTAGTTTGCGCACTCGGCGGATGAGACGGTGTCGAGGATCGGACCGATAGCATTGTAGACGGCCTCGGTGGTTCGCTGTGCGGCCTTACGCAGCCAATGTTTGAGCTTGGCCGCGGTCTACTGATGTTGCCTATTTTCTGTCTTCACGACGCCCACCTGGTGCGGCGTGCGTCGCTAGCTCCATCGCAAGTCCGCTAGTCGACCAGCATCGCGGCCAAAACAAGCCCCCCGCCCGCCACGGCGATCCGGGAGGCCAGGATAAATTTGTTGCAGACTCTCAATCTTGGCAGCAAGCTCTTCGATGTGCTCCTCGAGGCCGACGACCTCATCGTGGGAATCCGCACCTCCTAGGCTTTCTTGATTGGCCACAGCCAAGCCGCTCCTCTGACGCCGCTGGAGTCCCTGTGAGCAGCCCGAACGACCCTTGTTCTAATCCCGTCGGAAAATGCGTACCGGGCGATCAGCTCGGGAAGCCCGAGGTATAAGGTCTCTATGTTGGAGATGCCGCCACCTAGAATGATTACATCGGGATCCAATACATTTACTAGTGCCGCCAAACTTCGTGCGAGCCGGTGCTTGTACGTGGCAAGCGATTGAACCGCGTCGGGCTCGCCGGATTGCTCAGCGGACGCAATTTCCTCAGCCCGAAGCTCTTTTTGGGAAACCGAAAAATACTCTCGTGCCAGACCCGCCCCCGAAAGGAAGGTTTCTACGCAACCCAATTTTCCGCAGTAACACTTGTGTCCCGGGAGCTCGCTTTTTGTAGCCCACGGAAGCGGATTATGTCCCCACTCTCCGCCAATGCGATTAAGTCCAGTGAGGATCCGCCTTTCGATGACAATCCCGCCACCGACGCCGGTTCCCAAAATGGCCCCGAACACCACCGGACAACCGGCGCCAGCGCCATCCACAGCCTCAGAGATGGCAAGACAGTTCGCATCGTTTTCGAGCCGAACCGGCTGCCCTAGGGCATTGGCAACATCCCGGTCCAATGGCTTGCCATTAAGCACAACGCTATTTGAATTGCGCAGCAAACCGCTTTGCGGCGACAAGGCGCCGGGGGTGGCTATCCCGACGGTGGCTGAAGCGCCAATCTGCGACTGCGCGCTGCTGACGAGCTCGGCAATGGTTCGCACGATGCCGGCATAGTCCCCTACTGGCGTTTGTACGCGCCGCCTAAGCAAAGTTGCGCCGTCATCGTCGAGCGTGATTATCTCGATTTTTGTTCCTCCTAAATCGACTCCTATCCTCACCTAAGGCTCCCTCCCTTATTCCGCTATTCAGTGCGCCTTCAGTCCGTTTGAGCGACGAAGCTTTTTACTCAGTACAAAATACAATTCGCCTAATCTGGAAAAGCGGAAAACCATCGAGAAAAGCAAAATGGATCACAGTCGTCGCATCGTGGAGACAGGAGTGCTTCGCTGAGATCAACAAAATGGACGTCGCGCGTGCGGTGCCCGACCATCTTGTGATAAAATAGCAACACTCAAAACAAATCACGCCCGTGAGGTGGTAGATATTTGCTCGGCCACGCTTCAGCCTGCTTTGGCCCCTCCGATTGTAACCGTCGGGGGGCAACATGTGTTCTATCAATCATGCGAATGTGCGCCTTAGCAGGCAACCGAGCGCTTCGCACTTATCAGTCCATTTGCGGGCGGCGGGGCGATTGCTTGTTGCCATCATGTTGGCAGCAGGCCTGACGGCGTGCGCTCAGTCCTCTCTAGTCACGAACCAAACGGCCTTACAAGGAGCCAATCGGCAAAAGTCTGTAGCGTTCGCCCATGCGCACAGGCATTTCACTACGCAGACACGGACGGCCAGAAGAAAGGGTGCATCGTACGCGCTTGCCAGCTTCTATGGGGAGGATTCGGAGACTGCGAGCGGCGAAAAATTCAATCCCAACGAATTGACTGCCGCTCATCCAACATTGCCATTCGGTACGCGGCTGCGCGTCACTAACGTTGCTAACGGCCGTTCTGTCATTGTTCGTGTCAATGACCGCGGTCCGTTCGTTCGTGGGCGCACAGTCGATGTCTCGTCTTCGGCCGCTGAACGGATAGGAATGATCGATCAGGGCGTTGCGAAAGTGAAACTTGACGTCATCCACTAGCCCTGAGGCAAGAGCCAGTCCGCTAATGAGAGCGAGTAATCGCGAGGTTTGCAGTAGGCATTTTCCTTGGAACGATCGGGT
>CAWHPH010000042.1:0-33170 GCA_963831135.1 uncultured Alphaproteobacteria bacterium | reverse complement strand
AGCTGCTCTACCAACTGAGCTATGCGCCCTAACCACGAGGTCAGGCACTTCCACCACAGATGCGGCGCAGATCGGCGTCCCGAGGACGCCCCGCCGCGGCACGGCCTGGCTTTAAGAAAGACCCGGATCTTCGCGCGAGCCGTATTTAGGGCATTGTCGCCGCCATGCCAAGCGGGACAACCGCGAAAGTCGCGCCGGCTCATGACCGCCCGGCTTCGTCAAAGCCTTTCTGCCTGAACCGGCGGGCACGGAACCGAGCCGTACGAACAAAACACGCAGCAATCTCCCGGCTTCGGCCGAAGCGTCGCGCCGCAGCCGGTGCAGGCGTAGAATATCCGGCATGCGTCAGCGGGCATCTGTTCCCGGCTCGCCGTGCCGCAATGGGGACAAGTCAAGACCAATTCGCCGACGATGGTCTGTTTCATGGCCAGTGCCTTCCGCCTGTCATCGGCTAACCGGCCTCTCAGCCCGTGGTAGCGAGAGCCGGTACGAAACGGCGCCGTAGGTGCTCACCGCGTAAGGCACCAGATAAGTCAGCGCCATCTTCATCCAATTGAGCGATCCGCCTCCGTACAGGGCGTCCCCCTGGTTGATGAGGTTGAGGATCGTTCCCACGACCAGGGCCACATAAAGGGAGCGTCGCGGAACCCCATCGGTGAGCGCAAATCGGCACGCTAGCTTGAGCATCGACATATTCGTTCGCCACCAAGCAGGGTAAGCACCAGACACGCGGGGGCGCGCTGCCGGCATCATCACACTTTCCGCAGCGCCTCCAAGATCGGAACGCGGCTTGCCCGTGCACCTAGAATCGCGTCGTCAGATCCGTCAGCCACTGCGGTGAAGCGTTGACGAGCGCAGTCTCGACCGTTTTATCGAGCCCGGAAAGTACCAAAGCGCCGACGGCCACGAACAGCAATCCGAGCAGCATTTTCACCCCGTATCCCGCCGAGAGCACTTGATTGCGCCAGCGCAAAAGCGACTGGCGAGAGTACATGCCGAGCGCCAGCAACGGCAGCGCCGCCCCGACGCCAAAAGCGAACATCGCCAATCCAACCTGCGGGAGATCGCGCCCTTGCGCCGCAAGGAGGGCCGCCGCTCCCAATGTCGGGCCGACGCAGGGGCTCCAAACCGCGCCAAGCAGCAGCCCCACCAGCAATTGACCGGGAAGACCGCCTCGGCGGGCGGCGTCGACGTGCCGGCCGCTCCAATTCGCAAGCGGCCCGCCGGCAAGAGCGAGTTGCGCCTGCAAGCGGGGCACAAGCAGAATTACCCCGATGGCGATCATAAGCGCCGCTGCCACGTCGCGAAAAACGCCGGCGTCGAGACCGATCGAGTAGCCGATCGTTGCCGCAAATAGCCCAATCGCGACGAACGAAATCGAGAGCCCAGCGGCGAGCGCAGCCGGGCCCCAACGATGCTCGGACGCGGCCGCGCCGAGCACAATCGGCAGAATCGGCAGTACGCAGGGCGACAGAACCGACAGCGCGCCCGCGACGAAAGCCAAAAAGACGCTGCCGATCGTCATGACCCGGCGACTAGATCAGAGCGTTTTGTTCAGCAGCGCAGCGATAGACGCACGATTGGTGTCGCCGACCGAGCGGCCTTCTTCTTTGTCGCCCCGAAACGCGATCAAGGTCGACTGGATGCGAGCGCCAAACCGCTTGACCAAGTCTTTCTGGCTGTCGAAATCGATAACGAAGTAGGCAAGGTCCTTGAACTTCGGGTCGGCCGTGAGGTCGCCGAGAATTGGCGCCTGCGCCTTGCAGGTCGGACACCACGACGCGTGAATGGCGATCAAGACCGGTTTTCCCTCCTTTTGCGCCGCGGCAAATGCTTTGTCATCGAAAGGCGTCGGGCTCGCCGCCAATGCCGGCGTCAGCGCCAAGGAACCTACAAAGGAACCTACAAAGGAACTTGCAAAGGCACCTGCAAGGCCACTTGCGGCAACGGCGCCGAGCAGAATCGAACGTCGTGAGACCATTTGCTTTCCTCCCTTTTCACTACGCGCCTTCAGCTAGTAGGTTGCTGGACGGTCAAGCGCACATCACAACTCGGTCGGCCTCTTCACAACTCGTTTATCCAGGGAGTTCTCGATCCGGCGCCGGCACCGGCCGCGGCCTGCCACAGCAATTGGCCGCCGCCGGTTGCGCCAAGGCCATTGCGCCGGGAATTCCAAGCGGGGAAAATCAGCAAAAGATTCGCGGCTCGTGCGACCACGGGAAGCCCACATGCGGATGGCTATGCTCCTCGTCTCTCTGCTGGCGGCGGCAAGCGCTGCTGCGGCGCAAACTCCAACCGTCATCGCGCCATCGGCCACCGTTTCCGGCATCACCGTCACCAACGCCGGCACGTATACGGCCCAATCGGTCAGCGGCCCCAGTCGCGCCGGCCAATTGTCACCGACCGGTACCGTCGGCACGGCGGTCAATTGGCATTTCGTCTCGGACACGACCGAGGTCGCCGCCAAGGTCGGCACGCAGTTCGGCATCGAATTCCGCATTGACGGTAAGCCGGCAGGCGACAGCGTGACGCTGCATATGGTGCTGACGTTCCCGCCGCAGGGAATCCGCAACCCCAATACCGGCGACATGATGCATACCGCCAATATCGCGTTTCCCGCCATGAAAATTGGCGCGCTCTGCCTGCTCGGCTATGGTTTCGACAACGCCTGGGAAATCGTACCGGGCGTCTGGACCGAGCAGATCTGGTACCAGGACCGCATGCTGGCGGAACGGACGTTTACGGTCAGCAAGCCGGAATAACAAGGCCGACCGGTTTTTGAGCGACGCCAGTGCGTGTAAGGGAGGAGGTCGTGTTGCGATTTCCAATCGCGCTGGCCGGAGTCTTTGCGGCAGCGACCGTCGGCGCTTCGGGCGCACGCTGCCAAGTCTCTGACGACGTCGTCCGCATCGGCGTGCTCAACGACCAGTCCGGCCTCTACGCCGACCTGGGCGGCCCGGGCTCGGTCGTCGCCGCGCGCATGGCGGTCGAAGATGTTGGCGGCACGGTGCTCGGCGAGCCGGTCGAGATCGTCGTTGCCGATCACCAGAACAAGGCCGACATCGGCGCGGCGATTGCGCGGCGCTGGTTCGACGCGGAAAAAGTCGACATGGCGATCGGCTTTGACAATTCGTCGGTCGCGCTCGCCGTCGAGCAGCTTGCGGCCGAGCACAACCGGATCGCCATTGCCGGCGCCGTCGGCAGCACGGCCTTCACCGGCAAAGCATGCACGCCAACCGAGGCGTCGTGGATCTATGACAGCTATGCGCTGACCACGAGCCTCGCCCGCTCGGTCGTCGCCGAGGGCCGCAATACCTGGTTTTTCCTGACCGTCGACTATGCGTTCGGCCATTCGCTCGAAGCCGATGCGACCAGCGCGGTGCTTGCGGCCGGCGGAAAAGTGCTCGGCAGCGTCCGCCACCCGCTCAATACCGCCGATTTCAGTTCCTACCTGCTGCAGGCGCAAGCCTCGGGCGCGAAAGTCGTCGCGCTCGCCAATGGCGGCGGCGACATGATCAACGCCATCAAACAAGCGGGCGAGTTCGGGTTGACGCGCAGCGGTCAGACCGTCGTGTCGCTGCTCGTCTTCATTTCCGACGTGCACAGTATGGGGCTGCAGACCGCGCAGGGGCTGAAATTCGCGACCGCCTTCTACTGGGACCGCGACGAGGACAGCCGGGCCTGGTCGAAGCGCTTCTTTGCCCGGCACGGAAGGATGCCGACCATGGCGCAAGCGAGCGTCTATTCCGCTATCCGTCACTATCTCAAAGCCGTCGCCGCCGCCGGCACGGACGAAGCCCGGGCGGTCATGGCCAAGATGCGGGAGCTTCCGGTCAACGATTTCTATGCCCAGAACGGCCGCCTGCGCGAAGACGGCCGGCTTGTCCACGACATGTATTTCGCGGAAGTGAAGAAGCCTTCGGAATCGAAGGAGCCGTGGGACGACTACAAAATTCTCGCCGTCATTCCTGGCGCCAGCGCATTCCGCTCCTTGCAAGACGGCGGCTGTCCGCTGGTGAAACGTTAATTCCGCGCGTCATTCCAGGGCCGAGCCAACGGGTGCGACCCGACGCACTTAACCCTGTACAACGTCATTCCGGGGCGGCCCAAAGGGCCGAGCCCGGAATCCATAACCACAGGTACCCGGGACCGGCACGAGGAATCTTTTTGCACCAATCGTGATTATGGATTCCGGGCTCGCGGGCCAAACGGCCCGCGCCCGGAATGACGAGCTAACTACCCCACGTCCTACCCCACGTCGGTCGAATGAATGCGGCGTTCGCCAACGGCGACCGCTTCTCCCGCGCCGCGCAGCCGCCGCGCCACGAGCTTATTGAGCGCGGCGAGATAGGCCTTGGCCGAGGCGACGAGCGTATCCGGATCGGCGCCCTTGGCGGTCACGGTGCGGCCTTTTTCCGACAATCGCACCGAGACTTCGGCCTGCGCGTCGGTGCCTTCGGTGACGGCGTGCACCTGATAAAGCTCCAGCACCGCTTCGTGCGGCACCATCGCCTTGACGCAGTTGAACACCGCGTCGACCGGGCCGTTGCCCTCGCACTCGGCGATGGCCGGCTTGCCGTCGATATCGACTTTCATGGTGGCGCGCTGTGGCCCGCGCGTACCGGCAATGACCGACAGCGAGACGAGCTTGATGTGATCTTGTGCCGTAGCAATTTCCTCGTCGACCAGCGCCTCGATATCCTCGTCGTAGACGTGCTTCTTGCGGTCGGCCAGCGCCTTGAAGCGCACGAAGGCGTCTTCCAGCTGATTGCCGGCGAGCTGGTAGCCCAATTCCTCGAGCTTATGCGCGAAGGCGTGCCGCCCTGAATGCTTGCCCATGACCAGCGAGGTCTGCTTCACGCCGACATCCTCCGGCACCATGATCTCGTAGGTCTGCGTGTGCTTGAGCATGCCGTCCTGATGGATGCCGCTCTCATGCGCGAACGCGTTCCGCCCGACGATCGCCTTGTTGTATTGCACCGGGAACGAGGTGACGGCGGCGACGAGCTTGGAGGCGCGGGTCAGCATCTTGGAATTGATGCCGGTCCAGAACGGTATCACGTCGTTGCGCACCCGCATCGCCATCACCACCTCTTCGAGCGCGGCATTGCCGGCGCGCTCGCCGATGCCGTTGATGGTGCATTCGATTTGCCGCGCGCCGGCGCGCACGCCGGCGAGCGAATTCGCCACCGCCATGCCGAGATCGTTATGGCAGTGCACGGAAAAGCGCGCCTGGTCGGAATTCGGCACCCGTTCGCGCAGCATCTTGATGAGCGCGAAATATTCCTCCGGCACGGAATAGCCGACGGTGTCGGGAATGTTGATGGTGGTGGCGCCGGCCTTGATCGCGGCTTCGACGCAACGGCAGAGGAAATCGCGTTCGGTGCGGGTGCCGTCCTCGCTCGACCATTCGACGTCGTCGGTGTGGCCGCGCGCGCGCGTCACTTGCGCGATCACCATCTCGTAGACCTCGTGCGGCTCCTTCTGCAGCTTGTATTTCATGTGCACGGGCGAGGTGGACAGGAAAGTGTGGATGCGCCGCCGCTCCGCCGGCCGGATCGCTTCGGCGCAGCGGTCGATGTCCTTGAAGGCGGCGCGCGCGAGCCCGCAGACCACCGCGTTCTTGGTGCGTCTGGCGATTTCGTTGACAGCGGCAAAGTCGCCCTCCGAGGCGATCGGAAAGCCGGCCTCGATGACGTCGACGCCCATCTCGTCGAGCAACGCGGCGACTTCGAGTTTTTCTTCGTGCGTCATGGTCGCGCCGGGACATTGCTCGCCGTCGCGCAAGGTGGTGTCGAAAATGATGACGCGGTCCTTTTCGGACTTCACGGGTTCGGCCATGCTCGGCTCGGGTTTGGCTGGAGCGGTCATAGTGTCAGGTCCTTGTCGGCGGCGCCCGGCCAACCAGGTTTCGGATTGCGGGCGCTCTGTGGGGTCGTTGGGTTGCGGTGGCTCTAAGTCAAACCCCTGAGTGCCCAGGCCAAAATGCCCAGTCGGCCCTCAGGGGGCGCTAAGGAGCAGGAGGCCGCCAAGAAGCCCGCACAGCATGAGGGCAGCGCCGGACACGGCCGTATCGGCCGCCGGGTCCATCGCGCTGATCTGGTGGCGCGTTGCCATCATCTTCCCTCGGATCCACCATCACGGAGCGCGGTAAAGGCCGCGTAAATCCTATGTGGGACCGGCCCTCTTTTAACGGAAGACCCGGCCCCGGCGCAAGGCCGGATCCGGCATCCTCGGCGCTGGAGACACTATTATGCTCGCGTTATGAGGGCTTCGCAGACTGACTGGCCCAATGCACGCCTGCGCAGTGTGATGGGCCTTTATCTCCTCACCCCGTTGCTGCTCTTCGCCGGCCCGATCTGGCTGTTCGGCTGGATTGCGGCCTTCGTCGCTCCAATGCGCTACAATGGCAAAAAAGACAGGGAGACTGACCTATGATCGTCGAATTCGTGCAGTTCACATACCCGCCCGGCCTCACCCGCGAGCAAATCCTCGAAGATGCCCGCACCACCATTCCGCGCTGGCGCGGCAACAAAGAGCTGATCCGCAAGCACTACATCGTCGGCGAAGACGGCAGCGGCGGCGCGTTTTATATCTGGCCGTCGAAAGCGGCCGCGCAGCGCGGTCACAACGCCGAATGGTTTGCCAACATCAAGGCGCGCACCGGCTCGGTGCCGACCATCCGCTATTTCGATCTGACGATGATCGTCGACAACGAAACCTGCACTGTTACTGAGTTTCCGCCGAACGCCGCAGCGGAAGCGGCGGAGTGACTGAGGTCATGTGGAATTGACATTGTCATGCCCGCGCTCGTCGCGGGCATCCACGTCTCGTTTCCAGTCGGCCAAAGACGTGGATGGCCGGGACAAGCCTGGGTCAAGCCCGGCGATGACGAGCGCTTCGTTTTAGTCCGGGTTACGCTGTTGTCGTCCAGCACAGAACCGTCTCGCAACCCTACTCCAGGCCATAATGCCGGTGGCAGGCGGCGCAAATTCCGTCGAGCCGATCGCTGACCTCCGAGATCGCTTTCAGATCGCGGGCTTCAGCCGCCCGATAGGCCTTGTTTGCGGCGTCCGCCAACTTTTTGGCGTAGACGTTCCACTGCGGATCGCGCGCCCGCTGCGGAATCATCAAGGCGTTGGTGGCTTCGGCAAGCGTCGCGGCGCCGCTGACGATCCGTTCCCAATCGTCTTGCGTCTTGGGGGACAGGTCGTGCTCGCCCTTCTCGTCGATCATCACGGCGTTGACGCTCCAGACGATTTTTGCGGCCGGCGTGAGCACATGTTCCATGAAGGTTTTCATGTCGACATGAGCCTGGAAAGACGGCGCCGGCTCGGCATTTTCACCGAGCGACGGCGAGAGAAGCGCGCAAGCGGCAGCGAGCATGGTCAGAACGCCGGACAGAACGCGGATGGCGATCATTTCATCCCCTCCCGCCTCTCATCCGGGCTGCATGGTAAAGCCGATCCAGCGCCCGCAGGCGACCACGGCGACCCACAACAGGATCGATAATCCTCCGGCCAGCCGCGCCGAGAGCGGCAGCCGCGGATCGTTTTCCCATTTCGGCAGGTCTCGGGCGTTGATCGCGTGAAAGATCACCATGTTCAATCCGGCGGCGCCGATCAGTAAAATCTTGGCGATGAAATAGCCATTGCCCAGATATTTGGCGGCGTTGGAAATGAACATGAGGCCGCCCGAGGCGACGGCGACGACAAACGCGCCCCAGGTGAGCGGCAGAATGCCCTGCGTCACGCGGCTCACCGGCCGATCGGTCGAGGCGAGCCCAAGGAGTCTCAGGTCGACAACGAGAATGGACCCGACCACCAGGCAGATTGAGAGCACGTGCACCGATTCAATGAGCGGAAACAACAGATCGTTCTCGCGGATATTATCCGCCAGCGCGCTGTTCTCGAGATAGGAGATCAGGCCCTGCAGTTGCAGCATCATCCTGCCTGCGTGTAGGCGATGAAGCGGCCGCCGAAGATGACGCCGCACCAAACCAGGATCGAGACGGTCGCCGCACACCGCCCGGCAATGCGGCGCCCCCGATCCTTGTCCCAAAATCCCGGCGCCGACGACAGCGACCATTGCAGCAGGCCGGTCAGCGCCAGCGCGGCGGCAAGCAGCGCCATTTTGAGATAGAAGGTCGTGTTGAGCAGCGAGCGGCGCGGTTCGCCGATGATCAGCAGGCTTCCAGTGACCAGGAGGATCAGCACGACCGGCCAGATCAGCGGAAGGAACCGACGCGCCACGTCCGGCAATGGAGCATCGCGCTGGAGCACCCGCCAGATCCGCAGATCGACCAGGATCGCGGACGAAAAAAGCACGGCGACGCTCAGAATATGAATCGTCTGCAGGGTCGGAATAATCCAGCCGGTCGTCTGGATCGTGTGGCTCAGCGGGGTCGCCGCCAGCCATTTGCTGAACTCGTTGACGATGGCGGCATCGATCATAACGTCACTGGTCGGCGGGCGTCAGGCTGAAACTGAGCGCCTGGCCATTCGGCAAATCGACCTTGAGCAAAAAGCCGCCCGGATTGCCGTCGCGCAGCGGCGCATAGTGGAACACCGCGTGATCTCCGGGCTGGAGGGAGCGTTTGGTCCAGCCCGAGCGGGTCAAAACCCCCGGGCTCGAGACTTCGAACGCCAACGTGTGAGCCGGCTCGCCGTCCTTGGCATCGGTCTCGATGACAAAAGTGATGTGGGGGTTGGTCCAGTTGACCGTCTTGACGGTACCTTCCGTGGTGCGCAGATGTTCCATGTCGTACGCCGCGCCCGAATGGTGCGCTGCCGCGACGCCACCAAAACTCAAGAGCAAGCCTGCGGTAACGAGTGCAATCCTAGGCGACACCATCGCGTTATTTCATCCTTATTTCACGGTATTGACCGATCCGTCCGGCCTTTGCGGGTGGGAAACGAAGATATCGTTGCCGTATTCGTCCTTGCCGGGGACGAGATCTTCCTGCTCGCATTCGCCTTCGATGATCTCATAGTGACGATCGGGATAACGTCGGAAAATGCGTGTCGTTTTCCAGGGCGCGCTCAGGACCTTCGGCGCGGTGATTTCAAGTTCATCGTAAAGGACATTCGGCTTGGCGAGATAAAGCCGTTCGACGATATGCATGTCGCCATTGTTCGGAATGCCGACCGCTTCACTGGTGGCGATATAGGCTTGCGGCGCGATGGCGGTGGTGTCGACGACCAAGACGTCGCCCTCCCAATGGCCGATCGAGTAGCCGTGCAGCGTCAAATCGGGATCTTCCGGATGCGGACGGCCGTCCGTGTAAATCCGGCGCATGCGGTTGCCGTCGACCTCGCCCAGCATGGTGACGCGGCCAGGCGTCGTCAGCCATTCAAACGCATTATGCGTGATCAGCATCCAGGTCGGCATGCCGTGCGGCAGACAATGGCTGAGCACCAGAAAGGGCCGGCCGGCTTTTTCCTCGGCGATCAGACGCTGAATCTGCGGCAGAATCTCCGGCTTCCACGGCGGGACATTCTCGGTCTCCTGGCGGTGCTGGTCTTTGACGTCCGGGATCCACACCCCGTCAAAATCGGACGGCGCGGCAAGGGCGCGAGAAGCGCAGCACATCCCGATCAGCGCCACCGCAATACAAAGCATCGCCAAATTCTTCACGACGGTCTTCACCTGGCCAGCTCGTCCTTTTTTATGCGGCAAGTTGTAGTCTGAATTTCGCCACGTGCGAAGCCGTTCATGAGCAGCCGGCGAAAACGAAAATCGCCGCGCCACAGCGAAAGACAGTGATTTGCTTATCGGCATGGCCGATATGCAAATAAGTAATCAGGCAATTACGCAATTGCAGTGACAGCGGACCGGCCGCATCACGGAATTTCCACCGGATGCCGCGGCGCTCGCGGGCGGCGCCACATCGCGGTCCGCTATTTCTTTGCCTTGGCTTTATCGGCTCGGCCCGGCTTCTCCGCCTTGAGCGCGCGCTCCACCGCCTTCAGATTCTCGAGCGCTTTGCCCTCGATCTTCGGGTAGTCGAGCTTGAGCTCCTCCAGCGCCTCGACGATGGCCGCGCAGACGACGACCCACGCGATGTGCTTGTGATCGGCCGGCACGACATACCAGGGTGCGTCCACGGTCGAAGTGCCGCGGATCAGGTCTTCATAGGCCGCCATGTATTCGTCCCACCGCCGGCGCTCGGTGACGTCGGCCATCGAGAACTTCCAGCGTTTGACCGGCTCTTCGAGCCGCGCCAGGAAGCGTTTGCGCTGCTCCTCCTCGGAGAGGCGCAGATGGAATTTCAGGATCAGCGTTCCGTTGCAGGCAACGTGGCGCTCAAAGGCATTGATCTCCTTGAAACGGTTCTTCCAGATGTCCTTGCCGGTGAGGCTGGGCGGCAGCTTCTGGCGCTCCAGCATCTGCGGATGCACGCGGACCACCAGCACTTCTTCATAGTGCGAGCGATTGAAGATGCCGATGCGTCCGCGTTCCGGCAGGAACTTGCCGGCCCGCCAGAGAAAGTCGTGCTCGAGTTCCTCGCTGCTCGGAGCCTTGAAGGCGTGAACTTCGCAGCCTTGCGGATTGATGCCGGACATGACGTGCTTGATGACGCCGTCTTTGCCGGCGGCATCCATGCCCTGCAGCACCACGAGCACGGCCCAGCGGCCGTTCGCGTAAAGCCGCTGCTGCATGTCGGCGAGCCGGCCGATGCCGTCGGCAAGGATCGGCCTCACCTGATCGATATCGGTCGAGAGGCCGAATGTCTCCGCGGGATCGTGATCGGCGAGCCGGAAATGCCGCGGCTTGTCGATCCGGCAGGCTTTGAGAATTTTTGCAAGCTTCATCGTCGCCTCGCTGGACGCGCTCGTTTTATTGCCGCCAGACCTTTTCAAGATACGCCGTCAGAAAACGCGGCATGCCCGCATCCAGATCCGCAAGGCTCCGCACAATGCGGATCTCGGAAAATTCCGGCTGCGTTTCGCTTGCCAAATAGTGCATGATGCGCGCGCGCAAGACGTCGGCGCTTTCGCCGGCCGTGAGCCGCTTCATCAATCCCAGATAGCCGCCGTCGCGCACCAGGGTCCATCCCGGCTCGGCCTTGAGCGTGCCGATATCGAGACCGGTCTCTTCGAAGAGCTCGCGGCGTGCGCTGCCCGCCAGATCAAGCATTCCCGCCGCGCTGATATCGTCGGGATCGGGCGTGCCGCAGGGAAAAAGCCATTGGCCCGCCACCGAGGTGGACGGCGCCATGCGGCCCACCAGATAGGCGCCGTCGGCGGAGCGGAGTGCGGCCGCAGCGAAGACATTAAAGACGCCGGCGTCGGGGCATCCCCAATCCCGCCAGGCGAGAAAGCTCGCATAGTCGGTCTCGAAGCTGGAGCCGCGCAGCACGCCCTTCTCGATGGTGCAGCGATGCAGAAGAAGCACGCGCCCGTTCCACAATGCCGGCCGCTCGCGCCGGCGCGCGGCGAAGTGGCGCGCAATCTCCTCCGCCCGTGCGCGCGCGAATTCCCATTGCCACGGCTCGACAGCGATTTCGACGCGGTCGATCCGGCTGATCTCGATCTCCGGCGGGCGCAATGACATCGCGCCGCATTAAGCATTGTCTCGTCGCGCTGTCACGTGTCGGCGCCGGGGTAGCGCGGCCAAGCGACCCGCCCCGCGCCGCGTCAGCAAACAAGGCGAGTGCGCAAAAATAAAAAGAGCGGCACGCGCGGTGCCGCTCTCCGTTTTTCGCAAGAACGATGAAGCCCGGTCAGGCCTTCATCGCCGCTTTCACCGCTTCGGCGGTGATCGGCAGCGAGCGCACCCGGGCGCCGACCGCATTGAAGATGGCGTTGCCGATCGCCGGCGCCACCACCGTCACTGCCGGCTCGCCGCAGCCGACCGCCGGCTCGCCGTTGCCGACGATGCTGATGTCGAGCTCGGGCACCTGGCTCAACCGCATCGGCGTATAGCCGTCGAAGTTGGTCTGCTGGATGCCGCCATTCTTCATGGTGGCTTTCTCGAGCATGGCGATCGAAGCGCCCCACAGTGTCGAGCCCTCGATCTGGGCGCGCACGCCGTCGGGATTGACGACGGTGCCGACGTCCATGGCGACCGTGAGCTTCTTCACGGTCACGTCGCCGCTCTTCGGGTCGACCTTCACATGAGCGACGCAGGCCGTCCATGTCGGCGAGGCGCGCTCCTGCGAGGAGACGCAGGCAACGCCGATGCCTTCGTTCTCGCCGAGCTTGATCGCGCCATAGCCGGAACGGCCGACGGCCGTGCGCAGCACGTTGGCGAGACGCTTGGCGCCGCCGACATTCTGCGGCTTGTCGCCGCCGGCATTCGCGCCGGCACCGTCAAGCAGCTTGAGCCGCATCTCGACGGGGTCCTGACCGGTCGCGTGCGCGATGTCGTCCATCGTGCTTTCGACCGCCCAGAAGGTCCAGCCGGGCGCGACCGAGCGGAGCTGGCCGGACGGCGTCGCGTTCTGCGCCAGCTTGTTCTCGAAGTTGCGCACGGTGTGGTTGGGGATCGTGTACCAATAATCGGCGCCGTTGACGGTGAAGCTGTCGTGCGGGCCTTTCTTGTCCACGGCCGGCGTCAGGAACGCCGGAATGCCCCAACGCGCGGTCGGCCAGGCGCCGATCACGTCGTGCTCCATGGCGATGGCATGCCCTTCGGCATCGAGCCCGACCTTGACTTTTTGGTAGGTCAGCGGCCGGGTGAAATCCATCTGCATGTCGTCTTCGCGGGCATAGATCAGCTTCACCGGCTTGCCGACGGCCTTGGCCGCCGCCACCGCCGGAACCGTCATGTCCGACTCCAGCCGGCGCCCGAAGCCGCCGCCCAGATAATGCTGATGGATGACGATGTTCTTGGCATCCACGCCGGCCACCGCAGCCGCAATCAACGTGGTGCGGGTGTTGAACTGGTTGCCGGTATAGATGTGCCAGGTGCCGTTCTCCTCCATGGCCAGCGCGTTCATCGGCTCGAGCGGGGCATGGATGTTGAGGCTGGTGAGGTATTCGCCCTCGATCACCTTGGCGGCCTTTTCCATCGCGGCGGCGGAATCGCCGTCCTTGACGAACAGGAAGCCTTCGGTGCCGTCTTTTTGCAGCCGGCGTGACTCGTCGATGATCGTCTGATCGGAGACATTGGCGTAGGGCCCCTTGTCCCAATCGACTTTCAACGCCGCCGCGGCCTTCTTGGCGGCCTCGTAGCTCGACGCCACCGCGACCACCCAGCCCGACGTCGTGCCGGTCTTGTCTTCGACCACGACCGCTTTGACGAAACCCGGGATTTTCTTGGCTTCGCTGTCATCGACCGACTTCACCGTCGCGCCGTAGCGCACCGGCGGAATCGCGAGCTTGCCGTAGAGCATGCCCGGCATATGCGCGTCGATGCCGTACTTGCAGGTGCCGTTGGTCTTCGACGGAATGTCGAGCTGCGGCAAGGACTGCCCGATCTTGGTGTATTGGTCGGGCGTCTTGAGCGCGATCGCCTTCAGCTCGTCCGGCGACCAGGTCTTGTTGGCCTTTCCGCTCTGCACGATTTGCGCATAGGTCAGGCTCTTCTTCGATTTGGCGTGATGGACACGCGATTCGCGGGCGCGCAGCTCGTTCTCCGGCACGCCCATGATCTCGGAGGCCGCTTTGATCAGCGTGAGCCGACCGGCGGCGCCGGCGCGGCACATCGCGTCAAAGTTCATGCCGGTCGACCAGCTGCCGCCGGTCACCTGGGCTCCCAGGATCGGATCGTTGTATTTCGGGTCGTTGGAGGCGAGCACGACGTTCATGTCTTTCCAGGACGCCTCAAGCTCTTCCGCGACGAGCTGCGCCATGGTGCTGGCGATGTGCTGGCCCATGTCGGCCTTGCCGACCGTGACCCAGACCTTGCCGTCCGGACTGATCGACGCCCAGATGCTCGGCTCGGCGTTGGCGGCCGCAGCGGCAAGCGATTCGCCGATCTTCGGCGCCGCATAGCCGATCACGAGACCGGTTGCAGCGGTTCCGACGATGAAGGTGCGCCGGTCGATATGCGGCAGCGCGTCGATCTTCTGATGCTTTGTCATGACTTACACTCCCCGCATTTCGGCCGCCGCGCGCAGGATCGCGCGCTGGATTCGTACGTAGCTCATGCAGCGGCAGAGGTTGCCGTCCATGTGCGCGACGACTTCGGCTTTGCTGGGATCGGTGTTTTTGGCGAGCAGCGAAGCCGCCTGCATGATCTGCCCGGACTGGCAGTAGCCGCATTGCGGAACTTGCTCGGCGATCCAGGCGCGCTGCAGCGGATGCTCGCCCTTGGGATCGAGGCCTTCGATGGTGGTGATCTTTTTGCCAGAGGCTTGCGATACCGCCGTCTGACAGGAGCGCACCGCCTCACCGTTGAGGTGGACCGTGCAGGCGCCGCACAAACCGGCGCCGCAGCCGAATTTCGTGCCGGTCATCTGCAAATGCTCGCGGACGACCCACAAAAGGGGCGTGTCATTCGGTACGTCGACCGAATGGTCATGCCCATTGATGTTCAGGGTGACCATACTCCCTCCGATGGCGGTTTTCTTAAAGTCACGGATTGCCGCCACAGCTCCGTGACGTCGCCGATTTTCGGCGGCCGATTGACGCGCGCCGCCATTTGCGGCCACGTCGTTCGGCTGTTGCTGCAGTGCACTTACCGCAGTGCAAAATAAAGTCCCGGCGCACTGCTCTTGGTTGTCATGCTAGCAAGCCGGCAGTTGTTAGCAAGACAAATTCTAAACTGAACGTCGCGTTTTAGCCTTTTTGTTCGGTTCGACAACAGGGACAGACTGTCCCGCTCTGCGGGCAGGTGTGTCGGGAAACAAACATTTGCTCGCCGCCTCTATCTGGTGAGATCGCTCATCGTCAGCTGATCGAGAATGTAAGGCTGGCGCGGCGGCAAATAGGTCATGTGCGCGAGCGGGGCGAGCGCGGCAAGCTCGCCTTCCTTGAGCATGACCTCAATCGCCGCGTTTGCTTGTTCGATCAGCGGCGACGCGCCCGCCAGACCGACAAAGCCCATATTGAATCCGATCGGAAGATAGTAGCCGGACGGCGTGAGCTTGGTGTCGGGGTGCTCGATCCGATAAGCGTCGAAGCGGTGAACCGGGATGAGCGTGGCAGCGGCCTCGCCGCTCTCCAAGCGCGGGAACAGTTCGCCCCGCCCGGGCACCACATGCGAGATTTTCGAAACGAAGCGGCCGTGATCGAAGGTCATGAGAATGGCATCGCCGAGCGTGCCGGCTTCGATCACGAGATCGAGGCCTTCCAGATCGGCAAGACCCGCGACGTGCACATCTTTCGCCTTGCCGCCGAGCACCACGGTCAAGCCGGCAAAGTGGTAAGGCGTTGTAGGCGTCAATGCGCCCAGCGCCACCCGCCGCCGCCGATCCGCCGGCCGCGCCCCGGCGAAATCCGGCAGCCGCGCCGTCTCGAGACCGGGCTTGCCCAGCGCATCCTTCACCAGCGGATAGCCGGCGACCAGTTCGCAGCGGCCGTCGGACAGGAGCGCGTTGGCCTCGATCGTTGAGCTGGCATCTTCGTCGAGCTTACTCTCATACCATTGCACGGCGAGCGGCCGCGCGAGCCGCTTGGCCAAGGCTTGCGCGGTCAAGAAATCGAACCCCGCGCCGCCTTGTTTGGTGTGGACGGAAAAGGGCGGAAGCTCTTCATTCAGGCAGATGCGGAGCGGCGTGCCGTTGTCATCTTCCGCGCGCAACGATGCGCCGGTGAGAAGAACAAGCGAAGCCGTGACCAACAACAAGCCGGCTTTCACTGCGTCCCTCCTGTCAGCACATAGGCCCAGATTTCGTCGATCTCCTGCGGCTTCAACAAATCGCCCCATTGCGGCATGCGGCCATTCTTGCCTTCGGTGACTGAATGCACGAAGCGCGCCTTGTCGTTGTGGGGGAATTGCCGCAGGTCGTAGGCGATGGTGCCGGCATTGACCATGTTGAAGCCGTGGCAATGCGAGCAATGGTGCGCATAAAGCGCCTTGCCTTTCTCGGCCATGTCAGCCTCGGATGGCTCAGTCGTGGCCATGCGCGCGGCTTCCTCGGCGGACACGGATGATGCGATGACGGCGGCAAGCGCTGCCGCGCTCAGTGCGATGCGGATTTTCATTGGCTGCTGCGATTGCACAATCGAGCGAGGCCGCCGTCAGCGACGGCGGCCTCGTTCGTCATGTTTCACTGCGGAGCGAGGGCGAACACCCAAAGCGATCCGCCGGCCGGCACCGAAGCCAGCCGCGCGTCGCCGGAGAAAAGCGAGTAGACGCCGCCATAGCCGCTGGCCACAGCGATATACTGCACGCCGTCCTGCTCCCAGGTGACCGGCTGACCTTCAATGCCGGAGCCAGTCTGGAACTGCCACAGCTTCTTGCCGGTATCGGCATCAAAGGCTTCAAACTCGCCGGTCAAGCGCCCGGAAAAGACCAGGCCGCCGCCGGTCGAGAGCACGCCGGAGAAGCGCGGAATGTCGCTGCCGTCTTCCCATTTGGTCTTGCCGGTGAGCGGATCGATCGCCTTGAGATAACCGCGCGGTCCTTGCGGCCACTCCCAAAGGTCGCTCAGATCCATGCCGACATACCATTCGCCGGCCTTGTAATCCGCCGCCACCGCTTTGTAATGACCGCCGAAATTGAGCGTGTTGGCGTAGGCGGTATTGTTCTGCGGGTTGAACGACATCGGCTCCCAGTTCTTGCCGCCCAGGATCGAGGGCCACACCACCACTTTCTCACCGGCGCGCGCCTTGGCGGAGATATCGGTCTCGATCGGCCGGCCGGTCTTCATATCGATGCCGGAGGCCCAGTTCACTTTCACATAAGGATTGGCGGCCAGAAGTTTGCCGTTGGTCCGATCCAGCACGTAGAAGAAGCCGTTGCGGTTGGCGTCCATCAGGACCGGCGTCGGCTTGCCGTCGATGTTGAGCGTGGCGAGCACCATCTCGGCCACCGCATCATAGTCGAACGGGTTGTTCGGCGAGAACTGGAAGTGCCACTTGATTTTCCCGGTCTTCGGCTCAAGCGCCAGCACCGAACAGGTATAAAGATTATCGCCCGGCCGCACCGCGGCGTTGAACGGGCCTGGATTGCCGATCCCCCAATAGACCGTGTGCAGTTCGGGATCGAACGAGCCGGTGATCCACGTCGAGCCGCCGCCGAGCTTCCAGGTGTCGCCCTGCCAGGTATCGTTGCCGGGCTCGCCGGCGCCTGGCACCGTATATGTGCGCCAGAGATGCTCGCCGGTCTTCGGATCCCAGCCGTCGATGAAATCGCGGGTGCCGAATTCGGCGCCGGAAATGCCGGTGATCACCACGCCGTCGGCAACCAGCGGCGCGACCGTCATCGAATAACCGGTCTTGAAGTCGATCGCATTCTTCCGCCACAGCTCCTTGCCGGTCTGGGCGTCGAGCGCGATGACATTGGCATCGAGCGTGGTGCGGAAGATCTTGCCGTCATAGATGGCGGCGCCGCGGTTGATGATTCCGCAGCAGACGATGCGCGGCGTCTCCGGCGGATATTCGACTTTGGTCTTCCAGATTTGCTTGCCGGTCTTGGCATCGATCGCCATGGTGGCGCTGTTGGTGGTGACGTACAGCACGCCCTTGTAGACCAGCGGCTGCGATTCCTCGCTGCGATTGTCGTCGAAGCTGTAATTCCAGACCGGAATCAGGCGTTTGACGGTGTCTTTGTTGATCTGCTTGAGCGTCGAGAAACGCTGCAGATTGTAGCCCATTCCGTAGTTGAGAACGTTGTTGGTGTCGGACGCGCCCTTCACCAATTCATCGTTCGTCTGTGCCATCGCGGCTGGCGCAAATAGCATCGCCAACCCGACGGCCCATGCCAGGGTCTTCATGGTCGTCCTCCCTTGGAGCACGCCTTTTCGCTGCCGCCATCGCGGTGCGCGACGTGTCGTTGCCGTATTTGCTTTCGCTAAACCCAGTCCCGGCCCGCGCGTGGGAGAAACGGCCCACATGTGGGCGCGGTCCTATACTACGCAGACGCTCCCGCACGGCGTCAAGCAAACTCAGCTGAGAGTCGATCTTTTTGCTTTGCGAAATTTTTTGGTGCAGCGCGATTTGGCAAAATTGGCGCGAAACCGAGAGCAAATTTATTTTCGGGAAAACGAAATGTTGTTTTCCAGACTTTCATCGCGATCGGCTGCCGTCCA
This sequence comes from uncultured Alphaproteobacteria bacterium, assembly GCA_963831135.1. GTDB lineage: Bacteria > Pseudomonadota > Alphaproteobacteria > Rhizobiales > Xanthobacteraceae > BOG-931. The sequence continues at coordinate 15,028 of CAWHPH010000042.1, read as the reverse complement.
ACGAGTCGGGCCGGCAACCGAGTGAAGGAGTTGGTGGAAGAAAACTCCGGAGAACACGCGCTGCGAAATCGATTGCGGCGGCGGTCCACCAGGGCTCTCTGTGCTTGATCCCATAGGGCGAGCGTCAGCGACGCCCGTCACTCAAACATGCCGTGGATCAGTTCCGGCTGCGGTCCACCAGGCTCTCTGCTTGGCCCCATAGGGCGAGCGTCAGCGACGCCCGTCAATCAAACATGCCGTGGATCAGTTCCGGCTGCGGTCCACCAGGGCTCTTTGCTTGATCCACGGCATCATGGCGCGCAGCTTGGCGCCGACCTGCTCGATCGAATGCTCGGCAAGCTTGGCGCGCGTCGCCTTGAACGAGGTCTGGTTGACCTTGTTCTCCAGCATCCAATCGCGGGTGAAGCGTCCGGACTGGATGTCGGCCAGCACCCGCTTCATCTCCGCCTTGGTCTCGGCCGTGATGATGCGCGGACCGGAAACGTATTCACCGTATTCGGCCGTGTTGGAGATCGAGTAGTTCATATTGGCGATGCCGCCCTCGTAGATCAGGTCGACGATCAGCTTCACCTCGTGCAGGCATTCGAAATAGGCCATTTCCGGCGCATAGCCGGCTTCGCACAAGGTTTCGTATCCGGCCTTGATCAATTCGACGAGGCCGCCGCACAGCACGGTCTGCTCGCCGAACAGGTCGGTCTCGCATTCTTCCTTGAATGTCGTCTCGATGATGCCGGCGCGGCCGCCGCCGATGGCGGACGCATAAGAAAGGCCGAGATCGTGGGCGTTGCCGGATGCGTCCTTGTGGATCGCGAGCAGGCACGGCACGCCGGCGCCGCGCTGATATTCCGAACGCACGGTATGGCCGGGCCCCTTGGGCGCGATCATCAGCACGTCGAGGTCGGGCCGCGGCTCGATCAGGTTGAAATGCACGTTGAGGCCGTGCGCAAACATCAGCGCCGCGCCCTCTTTCATATTGGCGTGCAGATGATTGTTGTAGATGTCGCCCTGCAATTCGTCGGGAGTGAGCATCATCATCACGTCGGCCCATTTTGCCGCGTCGGCCACCTCCAGCACCTTGAACTTCTCGCCCTCGGCTTTCTTCACCCCTTGCGAGTTCTTGCGCAACGCCACCGCAACGTCCTTGACCCCGGAATCGCGCAGATTGAGCGCGTGGGCATGGCCCTGGCTGCCATAGCCGATGACGGCGACCTTCTTGCCTTTGATCAGGTTCAGGTCGGCATCACGGTCGTAGTAAACACGCATTGATCTCACCCCTACTTTGGCCCGGTCGGGCCCAGTCATTGGCCGCTTGTTTTCCGCCGCTGCTTCTATGGCGTGCGAGCGGTCGCGACAAGCCCGTTGCGCGAACGTTCCCGCCGCGGCGGCGATTTGCCATTGGCTTTGCACACGTTGTCGAACTGCTGGCGCGCGCTGGCGATCTTCGGCTGGTTGCGGATCGCCCAGGCGCCGAGCGCAGACACCGGATTGAGAAGATCGCGGCCCAGCGCCGTGAGCGCATAGTCCACCCGCGGCGGAATGGTCGGATAGGCCGTGCGCGTGATCAGGCCGTCGCGTTCCAGGCCGCGCAGCGTCAAAGTCAGCATGCGCTGGGAGATGCCGCCGATCGCGCGGCGCAATTCGTTGAAGCGCAGCGGCCCGTTGCCCAGCCGGGTGACGACCAGGACCGACCACTTGTCGCCGACGCGGGCGAGCACGTCGCTCACCGCCCGGCAGTCCGAAGGCAAATGGACGTGGTTTGGTTTCATGACTGTGCCTCGCATGTTGGTGCCCAGTCACCTATTTAGCGTCGGTTATTGATTTTAACTAGAGGGCGCTGCTTTCGGCGGCGTAGTAATTCGCTCCGTCACCCTGAGGCGCGAGCGAAGCGAGCCTCGAAGGGCGACGGCCCGGGCGGTACAACATCCTTCGAGGCCCGCGCTGCGCGCGGGGGCACCTCAGGATGACGCGGTGGTTTCTCACATCCCCTCCGGCCCGCGCGAGATGGCGACCACGCCGGTGCGCGAGACTTCGACCAGGCCGAGCGGCAGCATCAGATTGATGAAGCTTTCGATCTTGTCGGAAGCGCCGGTGATCTCGAACACGAAGCTTTCATTGGTGGCGTCGATCACGCGGGCGCGGAAGGCGTCGGCAAGCCGCAACGCCTCCATGCGCTGCTCGCCCTTGCCGCGCACCTTCACCATGGCGAGCTCGCGCTGCAGCGCCGGTCCTGCCGTCGTGAGATCGACGACGCGATGCACCGGCACCAGCCGATCGAGCTGATTCTTGATCTGCTCGATGACCATCGGCGTGCCGCGGGTGACGACGGTGATGCGCGAGAGATGCTTCTCGTGCTCGGTCTCCGAGACGGTGAGCGAGTCGATGTTGTAGCCGCGGCCGGCGAACAGGCCGATGACGCGCGCCAGCACGCCGGGCTCATTGTCGACCAGCACGCAGAGGGTGCGGCTTTCGACCTGCTCGGCGGTCGTGCTGGCGGGATAGTGCGATGTTGCTGCGGTGTTCACGTCGCTTGTTCCTTATCGGGTCATGTTCACTCTTCATTGCGAGCCAACGGATCCGGCCCAAAGTGGCCGGCCCGATGACAAGCTCCGCGAAGCAATCCAGTTGGTTTCGCAAGGCTGGATCGCTTCGTCGCTTACGCTCCCCGCAATGACGAGGCTCGACTTCGCTTCCTTCACACCATCACCTTGCCTTCCTCGGTGATCGCGTCCTCGACGCGGGTCGAGGCATCGCCGAGCAGCATCTCGTTGTGCGCGCGGCCGGACGGAATCATCGGGAAGCAGTTTTCGGTGGGATCGACCACGCAGTCGAACAGCACCGGCTTCTTGACGTCGATCATCTCGCGGATCTTCTCGTCGAGCTCGCCCGGATGCGTGCAGCGGATGCCGTGCGCATGATAGGCCTCGGCGAGCTTGACGAAATCCGGCAATGCCTCGGTGTAGGAATGCGAATAGCGCCCGCCGTGCAGCAATTCCTGCCACTGGCGCACCATGCCCATATATTGATTGTTGAGGATGAAGATCTTGACCGGCAGGTCGTACTGCACCGCCGTCGAAATCTCCTGCATGGTCATCAGCACCGAAGCCTCGCCGGCGATATCGACGACGAGCGAATTCGGATGCGCGAGCTGCACGCCGACCGACGCCGGCAGTCCGTAGCCCATGGTGCCGAGCCCGCCCGAGGTCATCCAGCGGTTCGGCTCCTGGAAATGATAGAATTGCGCGGCCCACATCTGATGCTGGCCGACTTCGGTCGTGATGTAGGTGTCGCGGTCCTTGGTCAGCTCGTAGAGCCGCTGGATGGCGTATTGCGGCTTGATGATCTCGTTCGAGTTGCGGAAGGCGAGCGAGTTCTTCGCCCGCCAGGTGCCGATCTGCTCCCACCACGCCGCCAGCGCCTTCTTGTCGGGAACGACTGCGCTCGCACGCCACAGCCGCACCATGTCTTCGAGCACGTGCGCGCAATCGCCGACGATCGCCAGATCGACCTTGACGTTCTTGTTGATCGAGGACGGATCGATATCGATGTGGATTTTCTTCGAGCCGGGCGAGAAAGCGTCGAGCCGGCCGGTAATGCGGTCATCGAACCGCGAGCCGACGGCGATCATCAGATCGCAGTCGTGCATCGACCAATTGGCTTCCCAGGTGCCGTGCATGCCGAGCATGCCGAGCCAGTGCCGGTCGGCCGCGGGAAAGGCGCCGAGCCCCATCAAAGTCGAGGTGATGGGAAAGTCGGTGAGCTTCACCAGTTCGCGCAGGAGATCGGACGCGGCGCGGCCGGAATTGACCACGCCGCCGCCGCTATAGAACAGCGGCCGCTTGGCCGCCGCCATCATGTCGACGGCTTGCTTGATCTTGTCGAGATCGCCCTTGACCTTCGGCTGGTAGCCGCGGTGCTGGAATTCCTTCGGCTTTGAATAGGCGCCCTTGGCGAACTGGATATCCTTCGGGATATCGATCACCACCGGGCCCGGCCGGCCGCTGGCGGCGATATGGAAGGCCTCATGCAGCGCGCGCGGCAGATCGGCGATGGTCTTCACCAGATAATTGTATTTGGTGCAGGGGCGGGTAATCCCGACCGTGTCGCATTCCTGGAAAGCATCGTTGCCGATGAGATGAGTCGGCACCTGCCCGGTGATGACGACCAGCGGGATCGAATCACAAAGCGCATCCGTCAACCCGGTCACGGCGTTGGTCGCGCCCGGGCCGGAGGTGACCAGAACGGTGCCGACCTTGCCGGTGGAGCGCGCGTAGCCTTCGGCCGCATGCACGGCGCCCTGCTCATGCCGCACCAGGATATGATTGACTTTGTCCTGCTGAAACAAAGCGTCGTAGATCGGCAGCACGGCGCCGCCCGGATAGCCGAACAGATGCTCGACGCCCTGATCGGCCAGTGCCGCGATCACCATTTCCGCGCCGGTCATTTCCGTCATGGCTTGCTCCACTATCTTCCGCCGTCATCGCATGTTGAGGTTTTAGGAAATAAAAAAGGGGCTCAAGAGCCCCTGTTTTCGCGCACCGCCACGTCTCGCAGGTGGATTATCCACCCCCGGCGATGCGCCTACCTACGAGAATGAGCGTCGTCACGAGATGCCGCACGAGCGGTGCCCTTCCTGCTTAGGGCGTCTCTTATAAGCATTGTGGCAATTCGGGTCAAGCCAAATGCGGCCAGAATTGGACGCAGACTCGCAGACGGCGCTTCAAACATGCGTTTGAAATCGACGCGGCGCGGAAAAACGCAAATGTTAACCCTCGTCGCATGCCACAACCCGGCCGCGATTTCGCGCGGGAGCAGCCAGCAAATAGCCGGAGGATGCTGCTTTCTTAGCGAAGGGGCGGCGGATCTGCGACTGGTTCGCATCGCGGCCGCTCCGCCGGAGGGCATCCTAATGGCCGAGGACTTGCTCGCGCCTAGCGCATTGATCCGCATGCAATCTGGGCATCGTGAGTTTTGGCGGCGGGCCGCCGGCGCTGTTCTCGTAGCCGCCGCACTCTACGGCGTCCTGGCCGCGCCGGCCGCCGCCGCGACGCCAGCCAACGCCGCGCTCAATTCGACCGATGCGATGCTCAAATGGATCAACGCCTATCGCGGCAAGCCCGAGCCTGATGCGCTGCCGGTGCTGGTGCGCGGCTTGAGCGACATGCAATCCTTCAAGGATCCGGAAAGCTGCAGCGCCTATATCGGCTTCATCGCCGGTGTGCTCGGCGCCAACCCAGACCGCGCAGCGACGCTGATCGAAAGGATGCTCAGCATTCAGCCGGCCGATCATTGGGTGCTGGTGCGCGCGATCGCCTATTCCGGCCTGCCGAACTGGAAGGTGCTGCTCGTCAAATACGCCGACCGCATGCGCACCCGCAGCGGCATGATCGATAAATACGTGGACGGCAAATTGCCGACGCTCGATCAGATTTCCTATCAGAACGCCAAGCCCGGCATGATCGACAAGATCAAAGGTGCCTTCAGCTTCGGCGAAGCGCCCAGGAAACCCGTGGCGCTCGATCCGAACCCGGAACTGATCGACGTGCTCTGGGGCTATTATCTGGCGACCGGCTCCTACCAGCCGATCGGGCGCATCATCAAGCTGTTGCCGCTGGCCAACGACAAGGACAATGTGGACAGCCTCACCACCGGCAGCGCCGCGAAGTTTACGCTCGCCAGCAATGCCGTGCGCGACCTGCATCTGCTCGCCATGCTCAAGCGCGCGGTCAAGGGCCAGCCGGACGATACCGCCAAGATCCTCACCGACGTGATCGATACGGCCGAGACGGTCGACACCGTGCGCATGCGCAAGGAATCGCTCGCCGCGATCGAAGAGCTCAAGCAGAAAGGGCCGAACTTCAAGCGCGAACTCAGCGGCTGGGGCCAAGTCGGCCAGGGCACATTGTCGATGGGCTGCGTCGTCGCCGCGGCGACCGGACAGGTCGAACTCGGCATTCCCTGCGTGATCGGCGGCGCCGCTTACTCGGCCGGCCTGCAATATATTTCACATTAGCGGCCCGCGCACGTGGCGCGGATCAAATCGCCGCCACGGGAACCGCGCGCGCGGAATTCCACGAAAAGTCCGCGAGATAGCGCAGCAAGGGGTCTTCGCCGGGAAGATCATCGCGCCAAACCAGCCGCAGCGATTTCCGCAGCGGCTCGTCGCGCAGCGGAATGGCTCGGAGCCGGCCGTCGCGCACTTCCTCTTCGATCGTGCAGGCCAGGACCAGAGAAGCGCCCAAGCCCGCAGCCACCGCCCGCTTGACGGCTTCCGTGCTACCGAGCCGCATCGAAACATTCGGCAGCGGGCCGTTGCCGAGATAGTCGCGCAGCAGACGGCCGGTTCCCGTTCCATCCTCACCGCCGATCAGCGGCAATCGCGCGAGGTCGACGCGTGACAAGGCCGGCGCGGCGCCGAGCGGATGACCGGGCGCGACGATCACGACCATCGGCTCGTTGCACCAGGGCTGCCAGCAAAAACCTTCGCGTTCGTCCCACCATTCCAGAAGCGCGGCGTCGACTTCGGCGGTCTCGAGATGGCGAACCGTCTGCGGATTGGAGCCGATGACGATCTCGGGCGATTTGCCGCCCGCGGCCGCGAAATCGCGGAGCAGGCGCGGCAGCACATAGACGCCGATATTGCTGCACGCGCCCAGGCGCAACGCACGTCCGCCGGCGGCTTCGACCACGCGCTGCTCCAGCTGCAGCAAGCTTCTCGCATAGGGCAGGAGCTGCAAGGCGGCGGCGGTCGGTCTGCAACCGCGCCGGGCGCGGACAATCAGCGCCGTGCCGAGCGACTCTTCGAGGTGCCGCAAGTGCTGCGAGACGGTGGACTGCGCCAGCCCGACGCGGGCGGCCGCTTTGCCGAAATTGCCGCTCTCCACCAGCGCCAGCAGCGTTTCGAGGTGACCGAGATCGAGGCGTTCGCGGCTCATGACGGCTGCTTCGCGATCGGGTTGATGGCGTCGCGCGGTACGCGGCCCGACAGCGCATCGACGATGTTCGCAGCCGCGCACGCCTCGATCGCCTTGCGCGCCGCGATTGTCGCCGATCCGATATGGGCGCCAAAAAACGTGCACGGATGCGCGAGCAGCGCCGGCGGTATCGCGCGCGGCCGATCCGGGCGCGACAGGTCTTCGAGCGCGAACGCGTCGGCAGCGTAGCCGCCAAGCCGGCCGTCCCTCAGCACATCGGCGACCGCGGCTTCGTCCACCAGCGAGCCGCGCGCCGGATTGACCAACAACGCGCCCGGCTTCATCAGGGCGAGCCGGCCGGCGTCGAGTAGATGCACGGTGGCGGCGGAGAGCGGCAAGCAAAGCACCACAATGTCGGATTCCGCCAGCAGCGCTTCGAGCGAGCGCGGCTCGGCTGGCAGCGCGGCCGCGCGCGCGGCGTCGGCGCGCGGATCGCAAAACAGGATGCGGCAATCGAAGCCGCCAAGGCGTTTGGCGACGGCATGACCGACCGCTCCCATGCCGACGATGCCGACCGTGCTGTTCTCGATCGAGGCGCCGTAGAAGCGCGGCGTCCAGCCGCAAAAATTGCCGCTGCGCACATAGCTGTCGGCGGCGCGCAGGTGGCGCGCGAGCCCGATCATCAAACCAATCGCGAGTTCCGCCGTCGGCGCGGTCAAGAGATCGGGCACGATGCTCACCCAGACGCCGCGATCCGCGCAGGCGTCGACATCGATATTATCGAAGCCCTTGAGCGCCGCCGCCACGATCGACAATTGTGGCGCGGCTTGTAGAAATCGCGCGTCCACGCGGTCGGGCATGAAAATCATGGCCGCGCGCGCCGACGGCAGCAATGCGCGCAGCCCGCCCTCGTCGAAGCGCTCCACGTCCGGGACGCGGACGTCGCCGAGCGGGCGCAGCAATGCCGCCGTTTCGGGGAAGATCCTGTGCGTGACGAGGATGGTCGCGCTCATGCGATGGCTTCCTCCGGAGGTAGCTCCGTCCAGCCGATCCGCTGGCGCGTCCATTCGCTGGCGCGATCAACGGCGAGCACGATGACCCAGGTGATCAGCAGATAAGCCACCATCTGGCGGTAGAAGAACAATTGCTGCGCTTCATACAGCGCCTGGCCGATGCCGCCGGCGCCAATCATGCCGACCACCGTCGCCTGCCGCACATTCCATTCCAGCCGAAACAGCGAATGAATGCCGATCGGCCCAAGCGCGAGCGGAATGGTCGCATAGCTCGCCACCGCCAGCGGCGACGCGCCGGTCGCCGCCACCGCGAGCACCGGCTCGGGCCGGACGTTTTCAAACGACTCGGCGAATAACCGCCCCAAGCAACCGGCCGAATGCAGGCCGAGCGCGAGAATGCCGGCGGTGGGACCAACACCCGCCACCGCGACCAGCACCAGGCCCCAGACCACTTCGGGCACCGCGCGCAGAGCTTCGAGAAAGCGCCGCACCGGCACCGCAATAAAGTACGGCGCGACATTGCGGGCGGACAGCAAACCCAGCAGCAGCGCCAGCAGGACGCCGAGTGCCGTGCCGAACAGCGCCATCGCGGCCGTCTCGGCCAGGAGATGCGGCACCTTGGTCCAGGCGTCGACCGAAAGCTCCGGCGGAAACATCGCGGCCACGGTGCGCGCGGCATGCGCAAGAAAGGCATGATCCGGCAGGTAGCGCCACAAGGCATAAACCGCCGGCGGCAGCAGAAGGAGAAGCGAAAGCGCGTTGCGGCGCAGCCGCACCGTGACCTGATCGATCGCCGCGACCATCAGCACGAGCACAAGTAAGATCGTAGTGGTGCGCTGAAAATCAAAAGCGCTCAGGGTGCCGACAAGCTCGGAGCCGAGACCGCCGCCGCCGACGGCGCCGACAATCACCGAGGCGCGGATGGCGCTCTCGAATTCATAGGTACCGTAGGTGAGGAGATCGCGCAGCTTGAGCGGCAGCAAGCCGAATAGCGCCACCTGCAGCGGCGACGCTCCGGTCGCGCGCAAGGACTCGAGCGGAGCGGCGGGCGCGGTGCGAAACAGATCGCCGAAGATTTTCGCCACCGCCGCCGTATAGAAGATCGCCATCGCAATCATGCCGGCGGCGGGACCGACGCCGACAAAGATCACGCAGAAGATCGCGAGCGTCAGATCGGGGATGGCGCGTATGCCGGACAGCGCCGCCTGCACCGCGCGGCTGCCGGGCGCGCGCAAGCCGATAGCGAGGCCGAGCGGCAGGCTGATCAGATAGGCGAGCAGCATGGCGGCCGCCGTCATGCCGATCGATTCCATCACCGGGCCGATCAGCGCGATCAAATAATGCAACGACAGATCCGGCGGCACGAAGGTGCGGAGCAGCGACAATGAGCTTGCCAGCGCGTCCATGGCGATCACCTAGGCGCCGACCGCCTGCCGCTGCCCGGCGTATTGCGGCGGCGCCGGTGCAGCCGTCGCTTCTGCGGAAGGACGACGGCCCTCGAACAAGCGCCCGGCGTTCATTTCGAGCACGCGCGGGAAATATTGAGCCGCGAGATCGTGCTGATGCAGCGTGCAAAGGAGCGCCACGCCGTCGTCTTCGGCCAAGCGGCACAACAGGTCGAGGACCTGGCGCGCCATGCTCGGATCGAGCGAAGCGATCGGCTCGTCGGCAAGGATCAGCAAGGGCTGCTGCACAAGCGCGCGGGCGATGGCCACGCGCTGCTGCTGGCCCCCGGAGAGCGTTCCGGCGCGGGCGCGCAGCTTCTCGGCAAGCGCGACGCGCTCGAGCGCGCTCCGCGCCTCCCCGAGCTCGGCCGCCAGCGGCCAAAACAGAAAGCGCAAGGCATGCCAATCCGACCAGCGGCCGAGCGCGCCGGCCATCACATTGTGATAGACGCGCAGGCCTTCGACCAGATCGTGCTTCTGCGGAATCACCGCAATATTTCGGCGCAACGCGCGCAGATTGCGCCGCCGGCGGACATCGAGCGCGCGGCCGTCGAGCACGACGGAGCCCGATTGCGCCGGCATGCTGCCGTTGATCGCGCGCAGCAAGGTCGTCTTGCCGGCGCCGCTCGGACCGACCAGAGCCGCGCGCTCGCCGCGCGCCAGCGTGAACGACACGCCAAGACAAGCGGGCGCCGCCGAACCCGGCGGCACCACACGGAGATTGTCGACGCGCAATAGCGGCTTTTGCATCGCAACGGCCCGGCGGCTCAGAACAGCTTGAGCTGTTTGGCCGTCGCGCGGATCGCGTCGTATTCCGCATTGTCGGCGGCGACGAATTTTTCGCCGCGCAGGATGGTCAGGATCTCATCGTCCTTGCCGGGCCGCAGGCTGACGAAGGCTTTGACGACCGCCTCTTGCGTCGGCGCATCGAGGTCCGATCGCGCCGCCCACACATAATCGACGAAAGGCTCGGTGGTGTAGAAGACGCGCAGCTTGCCGCCATCGGCCTTGCCGTCCTTGGTCATTTGCCGGAACACGGTCTCGTCGCAGGCGCCGGCGTCGACCGCGCCAGATTCGACCGCCTTGATCGTTGCGGCGTGACTACCGGTGTAGCGGAACTTGATATCCTTGTCGGCATCGATGCCGACCTTCAGCATCGCGCGATAGGGCATGAGGTGACCGCTGGTCGAGTTGATGTCGCCGAAAGCGAAGCTCTTGTCCTTCAGATCGGTGAGGCTTTTGATCGGCGAGTCGGCCTGCGTAATAAAGAGTGCGTGAAATTCGCGGTCGGTCTCGCGCTGAACGAGCGGAACGGCGCCGTAGCGCTCGTGCGCCTTCACGAAGGTGAGCCCGCCGAGATAGGCGATATCGAGCGAGCCGTTGCCAAGGCCTTCGACCGTGGCGTTGTAGTTGGTCGGAATGATGAGCTGAACCGATCGGCCAAGCGCCCTCTCCAGATAGGCGCGCAACGGCGCCTTCTGTTCAATTGAGACTTGCGTCGCGCCCGCATCGGGAATCATGCCGATGCGGATCGCCGCTGGCTCGGCCAGCGCCGGGTTCGCGCCGGCAAGACCGAACCCAAGCGCGGCGACGAGCGCGAGCCGCCGAGCCCGGACAGGAAAATGAAAATGCGCCCCACGCGCCGACATATCGCCACCCCTTTGCGCCAACCCCTATCTATCGGTAACGACGATCCAAGACGGCGCTTGATCGTCATTTCCGATGGTTGGCGGACGCTAGCGGTGCCGTATTGCAGTTTAATGTCGGCGCAACGTCGCGCGGGTGAAGCGGCTCGCCTGGCGCGGCCCAGAGCAGCCACGAGCAGCCATGTGGCCACGTGCGGCCATGTGCGGCCATGTGCTGCCATGTGCCGCGGTCGATTAAGCCGCCGCGCACGTGTCCAAAGCAAAACCTGTTCAAAAATAAAAACCGCCCACTCACGCTTGCGCAGGAGTGGGCGGGACTTAGGCCGAAAATCTTACTTTAAAAGAGCCGCTGCGTCATGGAACGCAACGTCCCCAACGGTTGCGGTGCCAGCCGCGGCCGCAGCCGCCCCACACCTTGGTAACGCTGCTCGCCTGTTCGGCGCTCTGCGAGATCGCCTGGCCGTTCGCCGGAGCGGCTGAAGCGCCGCCCATTCCGATCAAGCCCACTCCCACCGCCATGATTGCCGCAATCACAAGATAACGCATGTCGATTCCTCCAGTTGCGCGACGCCGTGTATCTGCCATCGAAATGTACGATTAGTAAAGACGGGAAGCCTCTACCACATCTCCATGCTCATGATGTGACCGACGACTTCAGTTCGCCGCCGGCCAAGCCGCGCAACTGCTCTTCCACCGCGGCCGACGCCTTCTCCGGCTCGACCCAGACAAATTCCGGCAGTTGATTGCGGAACCATGTCGCCTGCCGTTTGGTGTATTGGCGGGTATCGCGCTTGGCGCCTTCCACCGCTTCCTCCAGGCCGATTTCCCCGCGGAGGTGACGGATGAGCCACGGCACGCCGTGCGCCTTCATCGCCGGCAAGTTCGGATCAAGCCCGCGGGCTGTGAGCGCCTGTACTTCCTCGATCGCGCCGGATGCGATCATTTCGTCGAAGCGCACATCGATCCGCTGCATGAGCGCGTCACGGTCGGGCGTGAGAAAGATTTTTGCCGCACGCGCGGCATCGAGGCTCGCGGCGTTGCCTTCCTCGTGCCAAGCCAGCAGCGAGCGGCCTGTCGCCAGCACCACTTCGAGCGCACGCGTGATGCGGGCGCGATCGCCGGGCATCAGCCGCGCCGCCGCGGCCGGATCGCGTTGCATCAGCTCGGTGTGCAGCTTGTTGATGCCCTCGCTTTCAAGCCGCGCGCGCACCGCCTCGCGGATCTCGTCGGGGATCGGCGGCACGGCGGCAAGCCCGCGCGTGAGCGCATTGAAATAAAGTCCGGTGCCGCCGACGACGATGGCGGCGCGACCGTAGCGTTTGGTCGTTTCGAGCGTCGCCGCCGCATCGGTGCGCCAGCGCCCCACGGAATAATTCTCCGCCGCGTCGATCCGGCCATAGAGCCGGTGCGGCACCCGCGCCTCGTCCTTGGCCGTCGGCCGCGCCGTGATGATGCGCAGGTCGCGATAAACCTGCATGGAATCGGCGTTGATGACGACGCCGCGCAGCTTTTCGGCCAGCTCCAGCGCCAGCGCCGATTTGCCGCTCGCCGTCGGACCGGCAATCAGGATGATCTCGGGTTCGCTCACGGCCTTGACGTAATGCGGTTTTACGCGAATTAACATCCCGAAAACGGCGTCTTGCAGGCTACACTTGCCGCCCCTAGGATTATCCCATGCTCGATTGGAGCCAATGCCCAGCCGTGGAGCGCTCGCCTGAAAAGGTCAGCGGGGAATGGCTGTTTAAGGACACCCGCGTCCCCGTCAGGGCCTTGTTCGAGAACATCGAGGGAGGCGCGCGCATCGACGATTTTCTGGAGTGGTTTCCGGGCGTGACCCGCGAACAAGTCGAGCTTGTGCTCCAGCATGCCGAACAAAGCCTAAAAGTTGCGTGAAGCCGTAAATTCCGCGCGGCGTAGGCATGAGAATATTGTTTGATCAGGGAACACCCGCGCCGCTCCGTCTCGCGCTGACTAATCATACTGTACTGACAGCATATGAAATGTCATGGGCGCAACTCAGCAACGGCGCTCTCCTGCACGCTGCGGAGGCCCAATTTGACGCGTTCGTCACCACCGACCGAAATCTCCGTTATCAACAAAATATCTCAGGAAATCGGCTCGCCATTCTGATATTGCCGACCACGAATTGGCCAAGGATACGCACTCATCAAGCTTTGGTTGTCACAGCGGTTGACAAATTGCACCCCGGCGACGTGGTGGAGTTGAATTTCCCGTAACGGAGTTTCGCTTTTGACCCTGATAAAGCCCTTTCGCGCGTTGCGGCCGGCGCCGGAACGGGCCGCCGAAATTCTCGCGCCGCCTTATGACGTATTGTCGAGCGCCGAGGCGCGCGAACGCGTCAAGGGAAAGCCCTGGAGCTTTCTGCACGTGTCGAAGGCGGAGATCGACCTTGCTCCGGCGATCGATCCCTATAGCCCGGCGGTCTATGCCAAGGCGGCGGAGAATTTGCAGCGCATGATCGGGGCGGGCCTGCTCCGGCGCGACGACAAGCCCTGCTACTATGTCTACCGGCTGACCTGGCGCGGTCATGTGGAGACCGGTTTTGCGGCCGCGGCGTCGGTTGCGGCTTATGCCGAGAACCGCATCCGCAAGCACGAGCTCACCACGATCGCCAAGGAGGACGATCGCGTCCGCCAGATCGAAGCGGTGAATGCGCAAACCGGCCCGGTCATGCTCGCTTACCCGACGGCGCCGGAGGTCGACGCCATGCTGGCGCGCGCCGCCGCCGGCGCGCCAGCGGTCGATGTCACCGCCGATGACGGCGTGCGCCATCAGCTCTGGGTCGTCACCGACGACGCGACGATCGCGGCGCTCACGCGCGCGGTCGACGCGCTGCCTGCGCTCTATATCGCCGACGGTCATCACCGTTCGGCGGCGGCCGAGCGCATCGCCAAAAGCCGCCGCGGCGAAGGCTCGCACAATTATTTCCTCGCTGTGCTGCTGCCGCAGAACGAGATGACCATCCTCGATTACAATCGCGTGCTGCGCGACTTGAACGGCCGCAGCCCGGATGCGCTGCTCGCCGAGATCAGGCAGCGCTACAGCATCGCGCCGAGCGATCAGCCGGTGCGGCCGGCGAGCGCCGGCGAGGTCGGCATGGTGCTCGGCGGCCGCTGGTACCGGCTCACGCTGCGGCCGGAGCTTATCAAAGAGGCGGGGCACGATCCGGTGGCGCGGCTTCCGGTGACGCTTCTTGCCCGCTACATCATCGAGCCGATTTTCAATGTCACCGATCCGCGCCGCGACAAGCGCATCGACTTTGTCGGCGGCGGCCGCGGGCTTTCCGAGCTCGAGCGCCTGGTTGCGTCGGGGCAGATGGCGGTGGCGTTCGCGCTCTATCCTACGCAAATGAGCGACCTGATGGCGGTGGCCGATGTGGGCGCGATCATGCCGCCCAAATCCACCTGGTTCGAACCGAAACTCGCCGACGGCATGGTCAGCCACGTGCTGGATTGAATTTTTCATCCTGCCCGGCGAAGCGGGGGAGGATGAGCAAAGGCGTTCTCGCGGCGCGTTGGCGTCCGAGTTGATGCGTAGCCCGGATTGCGCAAAGTGAAATCCGGGAACGATGGTGAAGCTCGCATTCAGCTCCCGGGTTTCGCGTTGCTCAACCCGGGCTACAAATTAGTTTCTCCCAAAGAGGGAGCGGAGCGCCGAGAGGCGCATCCAACCATTTCCGCGCCACACCAACAAACGTTGCCGTTCGTTAATGCTTCAGGCGCGGCAGCGCGCACTTTCGGGGCGCGCTCGCCTTCCGGCGCTCCGCATGCGGCTCTCGCCAGGGCGAACGCATCCGCCGTTGGCTCAGCTCCAGTTCCCGCGTTTCCTGAGACCCGGTCGAGCGTATGATCCGGAAAAGTGGAAGCCGGTTTTCCGAAAGATCATACGCCAGCCAAAAAGGCTTGCGGGCGTTACCCGCTTCGAACCTGTCTCGAGTCTACCGCGCTCCGCGGAGACCGGTCATTGTGCCGGTCGAGCGGTGGCCCAAAGCC
>CAWHPH010000041.1:0-65747 GCA_963831135.1 uncultured Alphaproteobacteria bacterium | reverse complement strand
GGAGATCATTCGTCCCAAGACATGCATCGTAAAGTCCAGCGCCTTGGCTCCTTGGGTAATCCGAGCGCAGACGGAGCCCGGCATGCAGGCGTGTGCGTTCGAGCCAGATTGACGGCAGGTCTTCTTTGCCGAGCGCTCACACTTTTCTCACTGGCAGCGATTTCCGCTCCTGGCCCCTTCTGCGACATTGTGAGATGCTTGAATGAAGACTGATTACGAAGCAAAAGCGGAAATCGCTGGCGCCAGGAAACAAACGCGAGCAGACGCAATGCTGCGGCGATCGGGATGTTGTCCAAGCCTACCCCGTTGCTCGGGCGGGTGGGACCAACTGATCGAGCTGCTCGTGTAGAGATAGCGGAAGGCAATATGGTCGAGCACGCCAACGCGAGTGCTCGGGCAACCCGGCGTGGTCATCCGCCGCTCCATCTTGGCGCGGGTGAAGTTCTTGTCGCGGTTGTTCACCGCCTTGAACTTGCTGCCGTCGATCGCGACGCTGGGGATGCGTGAGTAGGCCAATCATGCGGCACAGCGCAATGAAGCGTGCGCACACCTTGCGGATGGCAGTGCCATTGTCCTTGCGGAAGTCGGCAATCGTCTTGTGATCGGGGACAAGCCGGCCCGTCAGCCACATCACCTCAACGTTGCGCGCAGCCTCACGCTCGAGTTCCGCGCGCGTCAGGACATAGTCGAAGTGGATCGGTCCCGATGGCCCGGCAGCGAGAAAAGGAAGAGTGATATGGCTTGTCGTGCTAGTGGACAATTCGATCTTGGCAATTTCACCGGCCTTCCCTAAGTCTCGCCGCCGCCATTCGATCGTCCCGCACATCGACGGCCTTCTGCTGGGCGGAAATGATCGGCAAGCTCAAAGACGAGCTTGTCCATATCGGTCCCACCGAGCTGAGTGTTGCCACTCGTCGCCTGACTTCGAAGACGCCTTTGCCGAACTCCATGATTGTGACGTCGAGCGTGCCTCCACCGAAATCGATGACAACAATCCGTAATTCCTGACTGAGGCGATCAAGCCCGTAAGCAAGCGCCGCCGCCGTTGGTTTGTTCACCAACCGCACGATTTGGCTGCTGCCGAACAAAAACCTTTTCCAATTAGTGCCGAGCGGGCTCCGTCTCATTTCCGCCGACTTCGTCGACCACTTGCCGCAAATGAGAGCGTATCTCTTGCGCGACTTGCGCGACTACAACGTGATCGATCGCCTGCATGGAAACAACAGGATCGACAGCGGAGACTTCGACATTCCCGTTCTCTTGCCGTTGCACGATAACATTGCAGGGTAGCAGAGCCCCGAGCTTATCTTCAGCCTCAAGCGCCCGATAGGTCAGTTCTGGATTGCATACTCCGAGGATGAGATACGGACGGAAATCAACGTCGAGGCCTTCCTTTAAATTGTCCTTCATATTGATTTCTGTAAGCACGCGAATATTGTGTCGTTTGAGGGCTTCCTTTGTGGAAGCCACGGCATCGTCAAAGCTCATGTCGACTGTTGTGGAGAAATGGTAGGTCATCGTCTGCACCTCCTATCTGCGTTCTCACCCCCGTTCTTATTTCGGCTTCCTACCGAAACAGGTCCGGGCAATCACCGGCGCCAAATTGTCCACTAACCTGCAAAGCTGTAGAGAGAGCAACGACCTTTTGGCACTTAGACGATGCCAAGCCCAGAAGCGCGCCGCCATCGAAAATAGAACGGGCAATTCTCATTCGCCGGGGCTCACCTGAGACCCGATCGCCGACAAGCCGCCTCACCAAAGACGACGTACGCGAATGATCCGTCAACTTTGCCCGGTCCGAGGTTTCGACGGCGGACGAACTCAGACGCATCCCGCCGATGGCTGCGAGCCAAGATGGGGATCGCAAGCCCGCCTCTTGGTCACCACGCGCTCCAGCTTCCATCCAGGACAGGAATCCTCGAACAGTGGCCGGGGCCGAGAAGATGAAAGACTGCAAAGTCGAGGTGATCTTTGTCCAAGTCCTCATAAAGGGCGCGTTTGAAACTGGGTCAGGTTCTGCTGCAAGATGAACCGCGGACGATCGAGGTTCCAATTCAGTCTCAATATGGCTTTGACGTGCGCCCACGCGCGCGGTTGCGCAAGTTTTGCCGCTCCAGCTCGCGTAGCCGCTCATCAACGCTGACATCCGGTGTCGTCGCAGCGGCGGCGCATTCGATGTCCTGAGCGAGCGTCCGCACGAGGTCGGCGCGGGCAATGATGCCGATGAGTTCGCCATTCTGGACAACTGGCAATCGCTTGATGCCGCGATCCACTATGAGGCGGCACGCCTCCCCAAGCGATGAATTAGCGGCGACGGTTACGGGATCTGGTGTCATAACCGCGTTGACTTTTCGGTCTTGAAATCGGGCGGATTCGCTGGCCAGTTCCGCTCTTTCGATCATCAACTGCAGCCAATGTGATCCCTGCTTACGTTCGTCGCCTTGGCGCCGACCCAGGAGATCATGTTCGCTGACGATGCCGACAACGTGATGCGCCGCATCGATGACGGGTAAGCCACTAATCTTGTGCTCCAGCATTAGCTTGGCTGCCTCGACAATAGAGGCGTCGGGAGCAACGGTGATGACCCGACGAGTCATGAAATCTTCAACCCTCATTTGGATGCTCCGAGTTGCGGTAAATTCAACGGGCGCTTTTCGTCACCACGAGATCTTACGCGAGCGATCGCTTTGTCGGGGTCCACGATATGGAGAATGCCGAAGGCGCAGAAGAGACTCCTGAATGAGCGCCGGAAACGTACGTGCCGACGACAACCGTGAGCACGGGTTAACGGCGTCCCGCCCGTATGACGGCTTCGTCATTCCCGGACATCGTCGGCATCGAGTTCCACGACAATTGCGGAGCAGGAATCCTCACCGTTTGTGTTGCCACAGCCGCCAATGGGTCGGCTGAAGCGGCATCTTACGGTTGGCGCTCACGTCGCGCCAGCCTGAGCCATCGCGTCGGCAGGGAAACACCAACGCACGATATTCCCCTTGCGTAGACGCTTAGCTCCAGATCGACCTCTGCCGGCGCCGTGGCAATCCGCTTCCATTCAAAAATAATCATACAAATTAGCAAAGAGGTTTTGATCTAGCGCAATTGTCAACGGGAGGGCGGCTGCGGCTTTCGAAGGCTTTTTGTGGAACGTTTCGTCATAAAGCAAAACGGACTCGCATGTCGTGCGACCGCCGAAAAGCCACCGAGCCAGTCGTGCCGTCGCTCATTGCGCAGCCTCCTGTCGCGCAACCCGGGCATCGACCTCGCCCGCGAGCCCCACCAGAGCATCCGCAACCTCCACCGGATAAGATCGCGGTTCCAACCGTCGCAAAGGCTCGGGCAAGCACTCCAGCTCGCGGGCTGCGTGTGCCCGGATCTCGGCGAGCGTCGGCTGCGGCTGAATTCGCTGCCCGGCTCTCATCACCGGTTGCAGTAACGTCGCGCCGGACTGATCGTCATCCTCGGTGGACAGGACGTCACCGGCCATCCGACCATCCGCTCCGTAGCGCCGCCACACCTGCTTGCGGCCCGGCCAGGTCGCCTTGCCGACAGAGCGTTTGCGGCGCGGCAGTCCGGCATATTCCTGCAGCTTGTAGGCGCAATCGAGCGCCGGCGCGTCGGATGACGTGGTCAGGCTCGTACCGATGCCAACACCGTCAATGGGTGCCTGCTCTCGCGCAAACGCAGTGAGCACCTCCTCCTCGATCCCGCCGCTCGCGAAGATAGTCACATCGGCGAGCCCGCCATCATCGAGGATGTGCCGCACGCTCCTCGAAAGTGCAACTAAGTCCCCGCTGTCAAGACGGACGCCGCGGACCGTGATACCGGCGGCCTTCAGTCGCGGTGCCAGAGCCACAACCTTGTTGGCCGCCGCTTCGGTATCGTACGTGTCGATCAGCAGCACGAGGTTGTCGGGCCGGGCTCGCGCGAAGTTCTCGAAAGCGGCTGTTTCATCATCAAAGGCCTGCACAAAGGAATGCGCCATGGTGCCGTAGATCGGGATGCCAAATTCCTTTTTGGCCAAGACAGTCGCGGTGCCCGCAAAACCGGCGATGTAGCTTGCGCGAGCGGCCATCAGACCAGCGTCCGCCCCGTGCGCACGCCGCATGCCGAAATCGATGAGGAGCTTATTCGGTGCGAGGAGCACCATGCGCGCCGCTTTCGCCGCGATCAGCGACTGGAAATGCAGAATATTGATGAGGCGTGTTTCGACGAGCTGAGCTTCGGGCAGGGGCGCCGTCACGCGGAGAATCGGCTCGTTGGCGAAGAATACGGTGCCCTCGCGCATCGCATGGACGTCGCCGTTGAAACGAAAACCTGCGAGATAGTCGAGAAGTCCTGCTCCAAACCGACCCTCGCTTGCCAGCCATTCGAGTTCTTCAGCCGAGAAGCGCAGGTTTTCGAGGAACTCGAGTGCTTGCTCGATCCCGGCCGCAACCAGGAAATCCGCGCTGAGCGGGCAACTTGCGTACGAAGAATTCGAACACTGCAGTCTTGGTCTCGCCATGTTCCAGATAGGCCTGGATCATGTTGAACTGATAGAGATCGGTGAGCAGTGGACTCGTTGTGAGATCCATCTGAGGGCCCCTGATGAGTCGTGTCTAGCTTTAGTTCAAAAGCCCCGGGCCGTGATTGTCAGTCGGCGCCACCACAATTCAGGCGCGTCCGGTGAACCGCCCGCGTTTGGAATCCGCCATCAGCTTCTGAAAACTTGTCCCGCTGACATGGACCAAATTAGCGTGGTCACCCCCCTCGAAGTAGATATCAGGCTGTTGTGCCAAACTGTCATCGACAACGACATTGAGACCATACGCGGCGCCAAGCGCAGGCACTGAACCCGGTTCGCAATCGATAAAGAGCGTCTCGATCTGCTCTTCATTGGCCATAACCCACCTCGCCGCCAAGCAATCGCTGGAGCTCGTCAAATTGGATGTGGCGCGAGGCGGGAAGGACCGCGAGCATGAAGCCATCTCTACCCTTGAGTACGACCGCTTTGGCGACGCTGTCTGCGGGCACCTGACTCGCTGCGGCACTTGCCGAAGCTATCTCAGTGTGCGGATGCGGCACCAGGTCATATTCAATACCGTCATTGACGAGATACTGCGCGAGAGTGATCGCAATGCCCATGGTCTGCTTCCTGCCTGGCTGGTGTTATTCTTGCCGACGCCCACAGGGCCGCGGTCCGCGGTCGTTAAGAGGAAGCCTATGAGTGCTTCCTTCGTCCAACGCGAACATTGATCTGGCTCAAGGCATAAAGGCGAGAGTCGTAGCCTGGGTGATGGCTTGATGCCTAAGTAATGCACTTGAATTTCTTCATTTGCCGCGGCTGGAAGAGGTGCAGTTCCCTTTCCACCTGGAAAGGCAACGACCACATTGGGATGCTAAAGCGACCCAAAAGGTATAAGCAACCGCCAGACAAGGTCGCTCGGTTGCGCTGTCCGCCGACGGCAACACCGCCGTAGTGGGCGCGTTTACCGACGACAAGATGACTCGGGCGGCGTGGGTCCACACCCGCAACGGCGATCCCTGGACCCGAACTCCCGCCCAGTACCTGGGATACTGAGGCGCGTTTATGAGTCCAACTATTATAATCATTGTGCGCCTTATAGGCCAGGATCAGACTTTGATACTTGGCAATCAGGTTTCGGTAGGTCTTGAGCCACTCTTGAGTCTCGTCCTCCCCGTTGATTTCGATGCTGTGACGGCCGCTATTAAGGTCAGCAAGCGCCTCTTCCGTATGCGCCTTTTGCGCGTGGAGCCATCCAATCTGTGCATCGAATTTACCCATAGAATAAAATATGCACCGTCTCGCCGGGCCTCGTTTTGAGATTTATCAAAGCCAGGAATCCAAACACCGCCACCGTGCGCGATGGTTCCATTTCTCTACCGCTGCCCGAACACCGGGACCCAGGTGCAAGCTTGGACCGTGGACCAACCCAACAGACAAGGGTGAGTATGCCCGCATATCGCGTTTATACCATCCGCGATGACGGCAATTTTTCAAACAATTCCGAATTTATTGAATGCGCCGACGACAAAGAGGCTATTGAGAAGGCGATGCAAACAATGAATGGTTACGCTTTAGAAATTTGGGACCACAGCCGCTTGATCGCGCGCTCCCGGGAAGCCCGCCAAAGACATAGGCCGCCTCAGTTGGCGGCCTCGTCTATTCGTGTTCGCGCGGTCGCGGTGACCTTTAACAATCAAACGGAGCGGCCCCAGCACAGGACGACGAGCCACGCTATTAGTCCGGCCACAAACGCCCCAAAAGCGGTCTGTGCCAGATTTTCCGATAGCGACCGTACGCAATCGCCATGAAGGACGGCAGCCCCTTTGGCCTTGGTGGACTGTGGGAAAATTGGAAAGACCCGGCTTCCGGAGAATGGATTCGCACTTTCGCGGTGATCACCACGGATGCCAACGAATTGGTGGCCGAAATCCACGATCGCATGCCGCTGATCCTTGCGCCCAGTGATTATGCGCGCTGGTTGAGCGATGAACCCGATCCTCGCGACTTAATGCGTCCGTTTCCGGCGACCCCAATGCAAATGTGGCCGATATCGACTCGGTTCAACAAGCCGGAAAACGACGATCCCTTGATCATCGAGCCAATCGAACTGGCCACCTCTGCTGCGTAGGCCGACCGAAGTCCTGCACGCCACCTAACGGCATGAATTCGCAAACGTGGCCTCCGATGGTGGAACCTAGCTGAACCGGCCGCGCCAAATTCAGCTTCAGTTGCTCGATTAGGAACGATTGAACCTCTGCGAGGCTACCGGGCTTGAATGTCGCGTTCATGCCGATCCGCCGAGCAATGCGCAGCGTCTGCGGCGGTGTGGATCATCAGCTTCCACTCGGATGGAAGGCCATGAAGTGCAATAGCACGTTGGAGCCGAGGCGCGTCAGTGCGGCCGGCCCAGCGTGGCGACCGCACCGACTATTCATCCGACGAACTCGCGCACGTCGTCCCATCGGTCGCTCACAGCCTTGAGGCCGTCGCGACCATCGGTCTCCGCCTTAAGCGCCGCGTCCCACTTGCGCCGGTTAATCAGCGGCTCGATGGCGTCGCGGATCAACTGCACGATCACGGTCGGCTCTAACGCATCAAGCTCCCACGACTTGCGGCCGTAGCGCAGTATGTAGTCGCTTGCACGACTATCCGCTTCCTTCGCTGGATTTGGCGGCGGCGCGTACCGCTCAACCTGGTCCATGTTCAACGCCAGTCGCTCGATGCGCACGTCGAAGCGGGCGAACATGGTCAAGCGGTCGCTGTTGTCGCGGGTCATGTCGAGCCCGCTCGGGTCGTGGTCGCCGAGGTGAAACACGATTGGCGCCTGCCCTTCTTCGCGCCAGCGGCGGAAGCGTTGGCCGGCCTCGTATTGCGCGCTCTGCGAACTGTAGCCGCGACAGGCAAAAGTAGGGCACGCGCAAGTCGTGGCATGGTCGCTCGATCACGCCACTCAGCGCATCCTTCTCGATCCATACCTCCGGGCGCCATCGCTGAGTGCGCCAGATGTCCTCGCGGTATTGCTGCGCGACAGCCTCGATGATCTCGACTGGCGAGTCCCACTTGCTTATGTCGCGGAGGTGCCGGGCGCGATCTTCCACCATGCCCCAATCAACCATGCCGGCGAGCCGAGCGTCGGATATGATCGTGCCGAGCCGCTTATACTCCGTCTGCTTGCCCGGACGCTGATGCCCCAGAGGCGGCGATCCGGAAAGCCGCACCATTATTGTGTCGTTCGCGCGTATGAAGCCGCCGGCGCCCTTGCTGCGAGACAGCAATACGTCTGGGATCGGGGGCAAAGTGGAAGTGCCAGGCGCGTGCTCAAAACGTCGCTGATGACCCATATGCGACATTCAGCAACCCTCACTCGATCACTTTGTCGGCGAGCGCGAGCAACATCGGCGGGATTTCGAGATCGATCTAAGCCACAACGCCCGACCACCTCAATCTGTTTAAGAACCATAAAACAGGGAGGACCACTTCAAGGGGGACACGCAGCCCGCAAGGGGTCACCTTTCCAAGTTCCGCCCGTCAATTGCGCCGCTTTTCACATTGGCGCCCTCAAGCCACCTTCCTCTCAATTCAGCTCAAGGGCCACTCGCGTCCTCTTCCATGCCATAGCTCTCGGCCAAAATTCCCTGCTGGAGCGCCGCAAGAACGAGCTCGATATCGGAGGCGACGCCAAGCTTCGCTTTGATGAGGTAGCGCGTATTCGCCACCGTCTTCGGGCTGACGTGAAGAATGTCGGCGATGTCCTCGGTCGACTTTTCCGCGAGCAGCAAGCGCAAAATCTCGAACTCCCGCGGCGTCAGCGCATCTGTTGCGGCCGGCGTGTCGCCGACACGGCTCAGCGCCAGCTCATGATCAATGTCGGCGCTGAGCGCGATCCGACCTTGCAGCACGTCGAATGCGGCGCGCACCAGTGCTTCCGGCGGACTGCTTTTTGTGACATAGCCCCTGGCCCCGGCCCGGATCGCCTGCACGGCGTAGGCGGCGTTCTGATGCATGGTGAGGACCAGAATGCGGGCGGCGGAATCCCATTGCCGAATGCGCCTTATGGCTTCAATGCCGCCGAAGCCCGGCATGGTCAGATCCATAATGACGAGGTCAGGCCTCGTTTCCTTGAACAGCCGGTAGGCCTCGGCGCCGTCGCTCGCCTCAGCCACAACCTTCAACCGCGGCTGTTTCTGCAACAGCGAGCGATATCCTTCGCGAACGATCGCGTGATCGTCGACGAGCATTATTGTGGCGCCGTCCGTCACGCCGCATCCTGTGTTTCACTCGGGCGCGTCGCGGCTGGCGGGACGGGAATTAGCGCGCGAAGAACAAGGCCGCTCGGGCGCGAGGTTTCTATGCTCAATCTGCCACCGAGCGCGGCGATGCGCTCGCGCATGCCAAGCAGCCCCATGCCGGATTTGACCGTGACATCGGCCCCGGCCTTGCCGTCGTCATCGATAGCGAGCTCTATCTGGGCGCGCTGATCCGCGCCGGCGGCCGCTTGCACGCGAAGACGAAGAGTGACTCGCGACGCCTGTGCATGTTTCGCTGCATTGGTTATGGCTTCCTGCGCGACCCTATAAAGGCTCGCCGCAAAATTCCGCGACAGCGCATCGAATTCGCCGGACAGCTCGATTGAAAAACGCGTGCGGCCGCCGCAGCGTGTGTTCCATCCGGCAACAAGGCCTTCAAGGCTTGCGGCAAGGCCAAGCTCATCGACATCCGGCGGCCGCAGCCGCAAAAGTGCGCCGCGCAGCGCGTGCATCATATGGGCGGCAGTTCGGGCGATGCTCTGGCACTCCGATATGAGGGCCGGACATTCCTGCCGCGCGGTCTGACTGGCGGAGACAGCGACCGCGCTGATCGCGGCAAGGCACTGCCCAAATTCGTCATGCAGCTCCCGCGCGAGATGCTGCCGTTCCTCGTCCTGGACCGCGATGAGCCGTTGCGTCAGCGCGTTGCGCTCCGCGAGCGTCGTCTCAAGGCTGCCGGCAAGATGATTGAACACATTGCCGACTGCCGATAGCTCGGCGAGATCGAAGGGCGGCAGACGCGCCGAGAGATCGCCGGCGGCAAGGCGCTCAAGACCAGCGCGAATCACCTGGGTCGGCCGCAAGGCGTCTGCGAGCGCCGCGTAAACCAGAATGCAAAGGCCAAGAAGAGCGACGGCCATGACGGCGACGAGGCGGCTCGTCTCGCGCCAACTTTGTCCGATGAGGCTTTGGCGATCGATCGACGCCACGGCCTCGCCCTGCACCTGATCGCGGAAAATGACAGGACGCGCCGACTCGCGGCCGCTACCGAAAAGGCGCTGATAGAGGTCAGCGAAGAGCTGCGGCGCGCTGGCATCGCCGGGCGCGGCGCCGCTGCACAGCCGCTGCAGAACTTCGCCATTCTGCGCGCGATAGGCGATGCAAAGGCCGGGCACCATGATCGCCGTCGCGATCCTTTCCAAATCAGGAAACCGATTGAGCCCGCCCCTGATCCAGTGGACCTGGTCCTGTTGCAGGGCGAGGTCCTTGGCGACCACCTCGGCGATCCAATCCGCCCGCGCCTGCGCGGAGCGGTCGGTCTCAAACAGAACGTAAGCCGTGGCGGCGGCGAAACAGAATGCCGCCAGAGCAGTGACGCGCAGGGCGAGCCGAAGCTTCAGATCAAGTCTGGACGCTGGCATGGGCGAACACTTTTGCTAAGGGGTTGCGCTCAACGGCGGGCGCGACGCGCAACTTAGAGGCAGAGCCGGCCTCTTTGAAGTGCCGTCTGAAAGATCGGGCAATTTGCCCGGCCATCGCCGGGATGCGTTCGCTTTCCGGCCGCCGGAAGATCCGCGCAATCTGGCCTCGAAACAACGGGTTTTACGACATGCATTATCTCCTTCTTGCAATACTGGCGGCGTGCCTGTGGTTGGCGCCGTCTTGCGGTAAGGCCGAGGACCGCGGCGAGGCGCAAGGCGTCGCGATCGCCGTGATCGACTTCGACTACGTCGACACCTCGGGCGAAGAGCGCGATCAACGCAAGGAGCATGAAGCGCGGGTGGGCGCCTTCATGAGCGACCTCAAGGGCGATCTCGGGCAGGCCGCCAAATTCCGCCTCGTCACGCCGACATGCCACCCTGATCCATGCTCGCTGGTGGACTCTACGGTCAGCGATCTCCTGGCCGCGGCCCGCGAAGCCAGAGCGGACATTCTGCTCATCGGTGGCGTCCACAAGATGAGCACGCTCGTGCAATGGGCGAAGATTGAGGCGATCGACGCCAGGACGGGGCGGATCGTGCTCGACAAGCTCTTCAGCTTTCGCGGCGACACGGACGAAGCCTGGCGCCAGGCCGAAGCCTTCATCTTTGACGAACTCACAGCCCTTCGGCCCTCGTAAGGGACGCGGGCGGTACAAAAGTGGAGCCAGCAATGAGAAACGGATCTTTCTTGCGCCGCCGCCGGTTGCTCGCCGCTTGCGCCCTCGCCCTGTTATGGGGCGGCCCGCCTTCGGCGTTCCCTGCAAGCGCCGATCCATCGCCGATTAAAATCGCGGTGTTCGATTTCGAGCTCGACGATTTCAGCGCCAGCGCCGGGATCGCGGGCGACAATGCCGCTGACCTTACGCAACTGGATCGAGCCACAAGCGAGGCGCGCCGGCTCATCGCAGCGTCCGGGCGCTATAGTCTCGTCGACGTCTCCAGCGCCGAGGGCGATGCCGTGAAAGGGCGTTCGCTGCGGCAATGCAACGGCTGCGAGGCCGCCATCGCGCTAAAGCTTGGCGCCGATCAATCCTTTGTCGGCGTCGTGACGCGAATCAGCCGGACGGAATACGCAGTGCGATTCCAGATCCACGACGCGCACACCGGGGCCCTCGTTCTCGCACAGCAAAGCGATCTTCGCATCGGCGTGGATTATTCCTGGAATCGCGGTGCGGCCGCGCTGATCAGCAAAAGCTTGCTCAGCAATCCTTGAGTGCGCCTGCCGGGGGCGCCAAGTCATTAGAGACCTATCACATTTCGCAGGCTCGAAACTTGGGCCAACGCGTCCGAGCCCAATCTAAAAACTCGTTGGGGCAAATCGGGTCGGCTGCGCCATTCGCAAGATGTTCAATCTGGCGATTCGTTGGGAAATGCGCGCCGACAATGAAGCAGTGCCGGCGCGAGCCGCTTCGCCTTTTGCGCTCATCATGGCGATTTCTATTCGTGTTTGGTGGCGAGCAGTTTTCGCCGCACGCGGTCTTCTTCTATCTCGCGGCAATCGTTTTAATTTGGTCTCAAGTTCGGAAGCATCCTTGCTTCGCAAGCACGTGGCTGTCGGTCGTGATCGGCGGCATTGTTCTGTATGAGCCACAATTGACAACCCGGCCTCGATGCGCAGCCTCTTCGCGTTCGTTTGCGTGGCGATGGTCTTGAGTATTGCTTTGCGTCGCGCCCGAAAACCTGCTTGCGCGCAGGTCTTGCCATTTCGTTTTTGATGCTCGGCGACTTTGGTCCTAGCTTGCAGGCGTGCATCGAAATGTCCGACCATGCTTCAACAGCGGCGCCAAAGCGGACGCCACTGGCAACGTGAGGAGCGCGATCCCAAGGTTCTTGCCGATGAGAGGCGCAAAAGCCGCCATGGGGAGGTGGAGTGATAAAGACTTCCGCTGGTTCTGGAGACGTGCTAATTTCCTACGGGCCGGCGCGATTTCCATGGAACATTCTGTATGCGGCAAATGAAATTCCAAGAGCTAGTGATGTCAGTTCGGTCCACTGCGTCGTGGATGTCTTTCAGGGGGAGGGCATATGATGAAATCCAAATTTGCTTGGACAATGCATGCGGCGACCCTATTTCTTGTTGGCTGCTGGGGAAGCGCGTGGGCCGATACCAGCGATGTTAAGTTGCCGGCTCCAGTGATTGTTGCGAAAACCGGCAAGCACTGCAAAGACGATCCTCACTGCTTTAACCGATATCATTACGCCATCAAGCCTGCCGCCCATGTCGCTCCGGGGCAGCTTTTCGTGCTTGAGACGCGCGACGCGCTCGATTCCGATCTGACCTTCGATTCCAAGCCGCAGGATGTTGCGGCGGTGAATCTCAACCTGGTGCATCCGCTCACCGGGCCGGTCTATGTCGATGGAGCGAAGCGCGGGGATGCCATCGCGGTCACCATCGTGGATATCGCGCCCGATGATTTCGGCTACACGACGATCGTGCCGGGTTTCGGCTTCCTACGCGACGTGTTCCGCGATCCCTTCATCATCCACTGGGAGCTGAACCGGCTCGAAGCGCGCTCGAAGGATCTGCCGGGCATCGCCGTCCCCATGAATGCGTTCATGGGAACGGTCGGCGTGTTGCCGGGCAAGCCGGAACTCGAAAAATGGCTCAAGCGGGAAAAGGCGCTGGCCGATGCGGGCGGCGCGGCTCTCACGCCGCAGCCGGTCGATGCGCTGCCGTCTGATCTCTGCGGCACCAACGGCACGGCCAAGGATGAATGCGTGCGCACGGTTCCGCCGCGCGAGAACGGCGGCAATCTCGACACCAAGGAAACGGTGGTCGGCACCACCTTGCTCTTCCCTTGCTTTGTCGACGGCTGCGGATTGTTCGCCGGCGATGTCCACTACGCGCAGGGCGGCGGCGAGGTCTGCGGCACCGCCATCGAGATGGGCGCCAAGGTGACGATGCGCGCCAAGATCATGCCAGGCATGGCTTCGCTGTTATCGACCATGCATTTTGAAGGCGGCTCCCAGCTCAAGCACCTGGCGCCGGCGAGCTTCTACGCGGTCTCCGGTCTGCCGCTGAAGCCGGAAGGCGAGGTGCCGGTGTTCGACACCTATCTGGGTGGCCAGAAGATCGCGCCGCTCGCCAACCTCTCCGAGGACGTGAGCCTCGCCGCACGCAACGCCACGCTCAACATGATCGACTTCCTGGTCAAGGAGAAAGGCTTGAGCCGTGAACAGGCCTATACGGTGGTGAGCGTGGCGGTCGATCTCAACATCGCGCAATTGGTCGACATACCGAACCTGGGTGTCACGGCGATCCTCAACCGCGACATCTTCAAGCCGTAAGGGGACGCGGAGGCGCGGCCGCGATCGCCGCCGCGCTTGATCCTGGTGCGCATGAATCGGCGTGCGTTGTTAAGGTTGAGTGCGGGAGCGGCGGGGGCAGCGTGTGTGCTCGCCGCGCGGCGGCCGGCGCTGGCCGACCTCAACCCCGACCGCATGTGGCCGGTCTATCGGCGCTATCATCTCTTGATCGTCAGTCAGCGCGACGATGAGCGGAACGGCGCGCTCACCACGGCCGTGGTCGATGTGCTGTCGCGCCATTTGCCCGCGTCTCGTCCTCAACTCGTCAGTGCCGCGGACGCGCGGCGCATCGGCGTTCTCATCGCGACCAATCAGCAGGACGTCGCGATTATGCTGGCCGACAGCGCCGAGGCGCTCTTCCTCGCCAAGCCGCCGTTCGCCGACATCCATGAGGCGCCGCTGCGCATCATCGTCTCGTTCGGCAGCTACGTTTTCGTCTGCCGTCCAGATTTCAAGGCCCGGCACGCTTACCTGTTGGCGCAGACGCTCTCCGCCCACGCCGAAGCGCTTCCTGCCGCCGCCACCGCGCCGAAAGGCGTCGTGCCTGCACATCGCGGCGCACGCGCTTTTTTCGCCGGCGGAGAGATACCGAATGACTGACGGCCGTCCCGCCGGCGCTTCGCACGCCGCCGCGGCGTGGAAATTGTCGGGCCACGCCGCCAGAGCTTTCCTGTGTTTGCTCGCCTTCTTTTCGCTGTGTCCGCGCGCGCCAAGCGCGCACGAGGTCATCGACGCGGAGCAGGTGAGGGCGGCGCTCGCCGCCGTCGACGCAGCAGATGCGCGCGCCAAGAACGCCGCCGGTTCGGCGACGGAAGGAGAGGCGAAGCTCGTGCTCGGCTTGGTGCAGGCGGAGACGACCGACATTCTCAACCGCGATCTCGCCGCCCATAGCGGACGGCTCAGCTTCAATGGCGATTTGCTACAGAAGTCGCTCCTCAGCGCAATCTGTCGCCTCCCTTCGACGACACGATCGGCCGCTACCGGCTGCCGCGCGCCACGCTCGAGGAAGCGCTTCGGCTTTCGCCCGCGGCACCCGATGCGCCGCGCGCCCGCTTTGCGCTGCTGAAAGCCGGCTTTTACGAGAGCTTCGTGTTCGATCCCTTCAAGCTCGTCGGTTTGAGCGCCGACGATCTCGATCGCCAGATCGCCGAATCGCAAGCGCTGGCAGCGGCTCCGCTTAGCCCTGACGATGCTGAAGAGGCCGCGTTCATCCACGCGATCGATCTGGCTCGGGCAGCTTGGCTGCCACGATCAAGGCGAGATGGATCTGTGACCACCAACAACTGAAGGAGGAGCTCGGCCTCGACCACTTCGAGGGAAGGTCGTGGCATGGTCTTCATCGTCATGCGCTCAGGACCATGATCGCTTATGCATTCCTCCAACATCGCCGGCTCACAAAAGTGAGGCGGGGAAAAAGAATCAACGGA
The DNA here is from genome assembly GCA_963831135.1 of uncultured Alphaproteobacteria bacterium. Taxonomy (GTDB): domain Bacteria; phylum Pseudomonadota; class Alphaproteobacteria; order Rhizobiales; family Xanthobacteraceae; genus BOG-931. Next base: position 50,779 of record CAWHPH010000041.1, on the reverse strand, counting down.
CCGCCACCTCAACCGACGTTGCCGGCCGTCCGGCACGCCATCGTCGATCTCATCATGCGATCAATCCCTCGGCGATGTCCGTACTGCCGAACCTGGATCGACACGCAGCAGCGGCGTGAATAAATCTGCCAAAGTAGTGTTAGATGCTGTCGCCAAAGCGGGAGCTGGCTTCAGGTCGCTGGCTGATACCTGGGCCGATCCACGACGCCGCACGGGCGGTTGATGCTGACGGTGCTGGGTGGGCTGGCGGAGTTTGAGCGGGAACTAATCCGCGCGAGGACGGATGAGGGAAGGAAGCGGGCGAAGGCGAGAGGCGTCAAGTTTGGCAGGAAGCTTGCGCTCACCGCTTATCAACGGCGCGAAGCTTTGGCCCGAAGGGCTGTGGGGGAGCCTTTGGTTGAGATCGCGCGGACGTTCGGTGTGAGCCACTCGACTCGCACCTATCGGCGACTGATCGGCCAGTCGAGACTAACAGCATGGCCTCGATCGGGCGGAATGATCGAGGCCATTTGTTGGGCGCGACAGCGGTTAAACGTGCACCACTCGTCGTCGTGAGACCTTGGCACTAGTGGCTGTTGCCGGTAGTTGAAGAACCGTGGCTCGCTGATGTTTTTTCAACAATGTTAGCAGAACGATTTGTCCGTCCGGGAATTCCAGCGCATCGTGATGGGTCATCGGGACGTTTCGGTTGATCTGCCGAAAGATTGCGGTCTTGTGTTTGATAACACTTTCACCCCACGGCCACAGGCACACACGTCGAACTTCCTCTTTAAAGGACAGCTCCGTCCCAGGCAGTAGGCAAACTGCAACGTGCTTATCCTTGGATGCAGAGAAACCTCGCGTACCGGTACCGAAATCGCGGGTGGTTAGCTTGTCGCCGACCTTAGCTGGCCGAGATTTGACATTGTGAAGGCTGTAGTCACACATTGGGGTACTCCCTAAAGCCCCCCCAAGCCACCACCAGCTTAGCCTTTTGCCGAGTTGAGCGCATCAGGTTCGATCTCCTGCGCCTCGATCGCTTTCGCCGCCGCGGGTTCAGACCCTCTGTCGATCGGGCTGTTGCCCAAGGCTACCCGGTACCTACCGGTAGCCACCGCCGAAGCGGCGACCGCCGCCGCCACCACCGATCACCAAAATAGAAATCGCCGCCGGCCCGCTCCACCGCGCCGGCCAGATTCGCCGGCGAGCTCCCGCCGCGCGCGCACGGGAAACCGAGCGCGCGTGGTCAACGCGGAGAGAGCAACACAGCGCCAAGAAATAGTGCCATCACCCAAGGATAACGGTGGGCGAGGGTGAGCGCGTGACTGTGACTTTCACATCGCTCCGGGAACCAGACCCACCGGAATAGCCATTGGTCGGGAGTGGAACCATCGTGCCCGAGATCGGTCGCCGATTACGATGACCGCTTATGAGTAATGGGCGAAAGTAACGTCCAAAGTGATTGGAATCCGGCCCGGAAGGCAAATTCGCCCACCATGGGCGTGCCCGCAGAGGAGCAAGCTGAAATCGGAGACGCTCGCTGATAGACCTCGGGCGTGTGCGATAGCAGGATCGAAAAATTCCCGAATGGAATTCCGGTTGCAGCCTTCTCAATATCGTCCAGGCGGTAAACCGGGCCAGCTTAGGAAAGGAGCGGCCCGCGACATTTACAAAAATTCTATGCAAGCAGGGTATGATCATCGGTTGGATTAGCGAAAGCGCCCAGCCGTTATCCATCCCGGCATACCTACCCGGCGAGGTCGTCGTCGATCTCGTGGCGAGCGCGCCGGTGCGCAGATAGGCGAGCAGCTCGATCATCGGCTGATATGAGAGTTCGGTGTAAGGACGCTTAAACCTAGGGTCGCGCTCGGCCGCGAGCCAATCGTTTTTGCGGACCAAAGAGCCGCTTACTCCAGCGGCAGTGGCGCGATGGGGTTCACGGCCAGCGGTGCCCTCCAGGAGGCGCCGCTGGCGCTCTTTTCCAGGCGAGCCACACCGTGGGCACGGTCGGCATGAAAACGTCCGTGCCCACACAATTCCGATCCGGCCGCGGGGTGTTTCACAACCGGCACCCCTGCGGTCGGTACCGCGCGGTGACCAGACGCGCGCGCAACGGGGCGGGCGGTCGAACAGTCTGGGCGATCGCCCGCTCCATAGCACACAAACGTGACGGCATGGTAAGTGTCGGCTTCCTGAAAAAAGTGCCATTTGCGCCGCTCACTTTTGCAAGAAGCAGTGCTACTGGTGCGGGGAATATTATTGGATAAATTTCACGGCTCGGGCCAGGAGTAAATGTTTGTAGTATCAGCGCAATTCCCGCTTTCAGCTTGATGAAGTTGTGCGCACGGCAGATTGCGTTACGCGGGGCGGGCCGGCTGGCGCCTCGCGCGCGTTGACTCCCGCTGCATTCGACCTGAATAAGCAGCGAGTGCTCCGTTATTTGGTGGCCTCAGTGGGAGTAGGAGACTTTTCGATGATTTCCATGACCGCTTCTGCTGGTAGGATCATTTTCGGCATCGCAGCAACAGTCAAATTCTGACCTTCGACATCTATTCACTGACCGAGCCAGCGGCGCCACCAGCTTCTGGACTGATAGCAGCTCGCTGATAACCGTTCCTGGGTTCGCACGTCCCATTCATTATCCAGGCAAATTTTGTTCCAATCAGCGTCATGATACTGGCTACGACTTGGGCCGCGCATGATCTCGTCAGCGATCTTCATACAGCTTTCATAGGTCTTGAGGGGAGCAGAACATTCTGCAGTGAGACTATAGCCAGCCGCCCGCATGCACGTTTCGATATTCTCGGCGCGTTTCTGTAGATTGGCTGCCCGTTCTGGCCAATTCTGGATACCCTTGTTGAGCGGAGCCGGATTTAACCGCTCCGCCTCCAGTTCACAGCGCGCTAGCTCGCCGGTGCCGTCGGCGACCGTGGGCGTAGCTATCAGCAACAGCGAAATTGCTATGGGCGCCATCTCAACTTTCAGCATGGCCATTATCCCCCAATCGGCGGCTTGGCGTGCTGATTGTGACTTGGAGTCAAGCTTCGCAAAGCAAGTGCGGGTTTCGAGAGACCGCGGCTGCGAACAAGCCCCGCCTGAGAGGAGGCGGGGCGATCGGCGTGGCGAGCTAGGCGGTCGGCTTTGCTGCCTTCCACCAAATCGCCCAGTCATTTCCAATGATAAATCAATGCCGATGATATCCAGCTGACCACAAACAGCCCAATAACAACGCAGCCGAGCGTGGCGGAATCATCGTTCAGGGCTATCACCGCGTTCCAGAACGTGCCTGCGAGGTTAAATCTTGTAGCCAATAGGCCGAGCGTTTCGATACCGCCTATCAAGCCGGCAACAAGGATCGACACCGCTGTAATGGTCAAATTGTACCATAGCCTGCGGGCCGGGTTGACAAATGCCCATCCGTAGACACCGACCATGAACACGCCGTCTGTGGTATCGATTAAAGTCATGCCGGCGGTAAACAACGCCGGAAAAATTAGAATCAGGAATGGCGACATGCCCTGCGAAACCTGCGAGGCGGAAATGCCGAGCAATCCTATTTCCGTCGCGGTATCGAAGCTGAGGGCAAAGAGCAGACCGAGCGGATACATATGCCAGCTTTTTTCAATGATCCGGAATAGCGGGTGAAACAGGCGCGCCAACAGACCCGACCCTGCAAAAAAAATCTCGTGGTGATCCGTCCCTAAGTGCCCGCTGCGCCGGAGGCGCTGGAAATTCGACCACACGTTGCGCAATATCGCGATATTCACGATCGCAATTGCGAGCAAGAATACCGCGGATACGCTGGTTCCAATCGTACTACTGGCATCGCGGAACGGTCCGAAACGGCTTTGCAGCGTTGCCGCACCAAAAGCGACGACGATCGTTGCCAGCGCTACCAACGTGGAATGACCAAGCGAAAAAAATAGGCCGACTGCCAATGGTCGCTTGTCCTCCTGCATCAGCTTTCGCACGACGTTGTCAATCGCTGCAATATGGTCGGCATCGACCGCGTGCCTTAGCCCAAATATATAAGCGAGGAGCGCCGTGCCGAGCAGCGGCGGCCGACCAGCGAACTCAACGAACGCCCATGCCCACGCCAGAATGCTGAAGCCAATCAGCAACGCATACATGCCGGATAACTTCCGCCGTTCACTCGCAGTACCATCGTCGAACAGCTCGAGCAACCGGTCCTGTCAAAGCGGTTCCTTCGAATGGAATGTGTTGTGTAACTGGACGATGAATGGCAACAGCTTGGACTGCCTCCAAAGCGGATTTCAACACTTGCGAATTGGGCGTGCAGGTTTGCCCGCGATGGCGGGACGCAAAGCTTGCCACACGCTGAAGATCGCCTGATGCGCTTGCCACGTCTCAGCACTGAGTACCCGCACCGCAATAAGATTGCCAATTCGACTTACGCCGAGTTCGGTTCCTTCAACGGATGCGGACAGCGCGTGGACTGCATCCTCTGTTCTGGCCGGCAGGTCCGGTGCGTAAGCGAACACCGTCCCGAGATGTAGTGCGCCCCGCCAAAGTCGCGGCAGGGCGCCAATCGCCGAAGGAGTTGACACGATGAGGCGATCCAGAGCTAATGGCCGATCCTCGAAGCAGACTTCGAATGACGAGACCAGACTGTCGAACCTGAAAGTCTCGCCGCTTCCGTAGTGCACCCGACCCGCCGAGATCATGTCAGTGACGAACAGCCGGGAAGTCGGATCAATGGCAATCCGCGTCATTCGGTTCACCCGGCTGTGCTCGAATGGGATCGCCTCGTCGGGGTAGTATTCCAGTAAGGCACCGGAGCCGAGCCTTATCTCAACGATTTCTCGCGATACGCCACCTTCAAGCGATTTGTAGAATTTGCTGGCGGACGTCGTAGTGATCAAAGTGCGGGTATTTGCAGCCAACACGGCGCGAAAATGCGAAACATCACCCTCAACAAATCCGCCGCCACTGTTGACGAGCGGCAAGAAGGGTTCGTCGTCGTGATCCTGGTAATGATATCCTTGCCACTGGAAAGGAATCCGCCAGCTTTTTGGCTGGAGAGCTGTGCGTCCATCGACTAGTCGACCCTCTACGTTGAGCAACGCGTATTTGCCGACGATCCAGTCCGGATCGGGCGAGACCCAGGTCGAATCCATTCCCATGTCACGCAGCTGTGGCGTCTTCGACAAAAAGCACGTCGCGCTTGATCCAGGAAATTACGTCACTCAATCCCTTGCCATCGCGTAAATTGGTGAAGAAAAATGGCTTGGCCCCACGCATATTACGAGAATCGCTATCCATAACCCCTAGATCGGCGCCGACATAGGGAGCGAGATCAATCTTATTTATGATGAGCAAGGGCGATTTGGTGATACCGGGACCGCCTTTGCGCGGAATCTTGTCGCCTTCCGCCACGTCGATTACGTAGATGTGGCTGTCGACCAGCTCGGGACTGAACGTTGCGGCCAGGTTATCGCCACCGCTTTCAACAAAGATGATGTCCAGACCAGGATGACGTTTTACCATCTCTTCGATGGCGTGGGTGTTCATCGATACATCCTCGCGGATGGCGGTGTGTGGACAGCCGCCCGTCTCTACGCCCATCACACGATCCGGCGAAATGGCTCCGCTTCTGATAACGAATTCTGCGTCCTCCTTTGTGAAGATGTCGTTAGTAATTGCCGCCACCGAGTATTCCTTGCTCATCTCACGGCAAAGCGCCACGAGCAGAGTCTGTTTTACCCGAGCCGACCGGACCACCAATGCCAATTCTCACTGGCTTGCGCATGCTTTGCTATATGCCTTTCCGTTGTCGTTCCAACTTACGACATACAAAGCCGAGTGTGCAGTCGTTCGTGCCGCATGCTGGCAATATCGAGTCCGGGCGTAGCCGTCCCGATCATATCCAGGTCCGTGCGGCACGCGGCATCCGCTGCTACACGCAGGGCGGGCCATGCGTCACGAACGATACGCTGGCTTTCGACCTGTCCCAGCGGAATGAGGCGCGCCGCGACACCTACCAGATTCGAGACTAACGAAAACAGGTAGGCGAGAACGGTTGAACTTTCGGCGACCCCGAAACCGCCGGCGAATGCACCAAAGACAACAGGGTAGTGCCCTTCACATTCGCCCTCGCTAACGGCTCTAATGTAGCCCTGCGCTCCATCCCAGTCGAACACATCGCGCAGCGCCCGCTGCAGGGCATGCCCGGTCTTCTCGGATGCCTCACGCGCCTCCCGGCTGAGCTTTATGGCAGCACAAATCCGATCGAGCCTCACAAGCATCTTGGCGTCGCCTGCCACCACCGCTCGGCGTGCTTGCGCGACGATGGCGGCATCGCCATGCGTCACCGAGTGCTCCAGCCAGTCGCGACACTGGATTTCGAGTTCCCTAGCATTGCCGACTTCGCCGAGGTCGATCCAGGTCTCGAAACCAAAAGAATGATTGAAGGCTCCGGTCGGAAAAGAGGAATTCGTGACCTGAAGCAGATACAGAAACTCTGTGGATGCGTCAGGATCCATGATGATGGTGTTCGTGATGATGGTCACTACCGTGACCGTGCGCATGACCGGAAAAAGAGCCGTAGCGACGACCGACGAACGGCATCGTGCGCCGTTCGAAAGGTATATCCAAGCGCTTGAGCAACTCGCCCACCAACGGGTCGACGGGGGTCAGCATTGCCTCGTCGGTGAAACGGACCGGGCGATGAAGATTGCCGAGTTGAAACCCGGCGATACCCCACTGAAGGGCCCCGCTGGGCCGAACAATAAAGAGTTCTTCAGGCGCCGCCCGCACGATAACCGCCACATCGCCGTCGAGCGCCAGAACGTCGCCGTCATTGAGCTCCGACTCTCGCGGCAGGGAGATGCGAATGCTACGGCCGGCGACGGTGTTGCCAACCAGATGCGGGCTTGCCCGCTCGTCAGAACCGAGGAGGAGCGAATCTTCGTGTTGGAATCGCCCTTTCAAACTGTTGGCAGTGCCTAATACTCTGGTGACGACCCCCATTCCATTTCCCCTATTCGCACCCAATCATCGGAAATAGAAAAGCTGGCCGAGGGGCAATGTCTTTGCCGGTTTGACCGTGATCCGTTCGCCGTCGATGTAGACATTATAGGTTTCCGGATCGATTTCGATGTTCGGCATGTAGTCGTTAAGGACCAGATCTCGCTTTGAAATCGTTCGTGTCCGGCGAACCGGCATGAGCGTCTGATGGCTGCGGAGCTTACTTTCGAGACCGTTTTCGATCGCGGCCTTGGTGACGAAGGAATAGCTGAGCCGCGACGGGTTGGCCCCGAATGAGCCGTATTGCGGTCGATATTTCAACGGCTGCCCGGTCATCAGCGAGCCGTTAGGATCACCCATGACGGCGTGAGAGATAAAACCACCCTTCACGGTGACTTCAGGCTTGGCAATAAAGAAATATGGACGCCAGAACACCAAGTCAGCTAGCTTTCCTGGAGTGATGGACCCGACATAGTCGCTCACACCGAAGCAGATCGCTGGGTTGATTGTCACTTTTGCAAGATAGCGCCGGATGCGGAAATTGTCGTTGTCCGACACATCCTCAGGGAGTGACCCGAAACGAACTTTGTTGACGGCCGCCAATTGGAACGAACGTTGCGCGCTTTCGGCGGCCCTCCCAACTCCCTGGCTGTCGGAGCCAATCATACTGATCGCGCCCCGATCGTGGAGAACGTCCTCAGCTCGCATAGTCTCAGCACGCGCGCGCCCTTGAATAAAAGCTACGTCCGTAGGCACACTTTTGTTCAGGTTATGGCAGGTTATCAACATGTCGATTTCTTCGTCGTACGTGTTGATCGAAAACGGATTCGTCGGATTGGTCGAACTCGGCAGCAGGTGCGGTTCGCCGGTACATCGCATGATATCGGGAGCGTTGCCGCCACCGGCGCCTTCGCAATGATAGATATGCATGACGCGTCCATTGATGGCGGCTAGCGTATCCTCGTAATAGCCAGTTTCGTTCAGCGTATCGGCGTGGATCTGGACCTGGAAATCGAGCTCATCCGCAAGCTCCATGCAGGCTTCGATCGCCGCGGGCGAGGACGACCAGTCTTCGTGGATCTTAAGACCGGTGGCGCCGGCTAGTATCTGCTCGCGTAGCGAGCCAGTTGTCGCTGCGTTACCCTTGCCAAAGTTCCCGAAATTAAGCGGGATATCGGCCATCGCCTCGAGCATGCGCTGCAGATTGAATACGCCCGGACATTCGATACCTACCGTCTTCGGCCCCGAACCGCCGCCAATTACAGTGGTGAAACCCGAATTTTGATACTCGTACAATTGCTGCACGGAGTCGAAATGAGGGTGGATGTCAATAAAGCCCGGCGTGCAGATCATTCCTTCGACCGACAGAATGTCGGTATTCGGCGATACGATCAGCCCGGGCGTGATGTTCATGGTGTCCGGATTGCCAGCCTTGCCGATCCCCACGATTTTGCCGTCAAGGATGCCGATGTCGGCTTTGATGATACCCAGTATAGGATCGATGATCACAGCGTTCGTGACGACCAGGTCAAGCCCGCCGTCACTCTGCTTCCATTTGGAGGCCTGCCCCATTCCGTCGCGGATGGTTTTGCCGCCGCCGAAGACCAGTTCGTCTCCATAGACCGTGTAGTCTTCCTCGATCTCCGCCACGAGGCCAGTATCGGCAAGATGAATTTTGTCCCCTTTTGTAGGACCATATTGGGCCGCATAGTCCGGCCTCTTGATTTTCATGCTCATGCCAGTACTCCTGTCCCAACCAATCGTTTCCGGTTGTTATTTTTTCTTTTCCTTTGGGGAATATTTGCTGTCGGCCGAAGGCTTGATTGAATAACGATCGCCCTCGAAGCAGTAACCGTCTTCACGCAACCGCCGAATGGAGCGCGCCTTGGTAAGGTCCGATCGCACCGAGCCGTTCGTCATGTTGTTCATGCCGTAGGCTACCTGGCGACCAGCATACGTCGTAATCTGTACCTTGCGGCTTTGCCCCGGCTCAAAGCGAACTGCTGTGCCGCTTGGTATGTCAAGCCGCATGCCGAAAGCCGCTTCGCGGTCGAACGCCATCGCCCGATTACATTCCGCAAGATGGTAGTGCGCGCCTATCTGTATCGGCCGATCGCCGGTGTTGATCATCACGATCTCAAGAGTGTGGCGTCCTGCATTGATCTCGATGTCACCGTGCCCGAAATCGATATAGCCGCATTTATCCGGTTCGCCGACATTGAATGCCTCACTCGGCACAACCGATTTCGGAATGGGCGGCAGCGCCCATTTCTTTCGAGCATCCATGGCCTTGTCTCCCTGCCTGACGATTATTCGCGAACGGGGTTCATGACGGTGACTAGCTTGGTTCCGTCGGGGAAGAGCGCCTCGACCTGAATGATCTTCATCATTTCGGGCACACCCGTCATCACGTGTTCGCGTTTCAGTATCGTGGCGCCGTATTCCATCATGTCGGTCAACATTGGTATGCTGCCCTCACGAGCGCGCTCAAGAATTTCGTCGCAAATGACGGCTACCGCTTCTGGATAGTTGAGCTGCATGCCCCGATCGAGGCGACGGCGCGCCATTTCTGCCGCGGCCCAAATTTGAATGCGCTCCTCCTCGCGAATGGTCAAATGCATCTGGTATGCTCCCTAATTCTCCCGCTCCGCACGCCAAGGGCGCGCTCTCGTCCCATCGTGCTGTCGAATACCGGCTCGTCAATTCGGCCTGCAAAAACCGCTCGATTGATTATTGGTCACAAAATGCCGAACGAGTAGCTATCCAAACGGGTAGATAAAGGGATGCATGGTGTAGGGGGGCGGCGGCCACTGCTCTCGCAGATAAAATGGGATGCTAGGGAGCAGCCTCGACGTAGAATAGCCCGTCGGTTGCCATGACAGCATCGTAACGGCCGCGCGGATCGCGCGACTTGTTCATTTCACCAAGTTTAGCAAGCGCCGCCTTAGGAATTGCATATTTGAAGCTGCGCCCCCCTTGCGCGGACGTATGACAATGACCGCGGCGGGCACCCGGCGGTGCTTTCTCCGGTGCGATAATCAGCGAAAGCTGTCCAACGGAAGCGGTAGTAGCGATGACAATACCGTCAGCAAAACATGCGCGGGCGCGGAAACGCTGTCATAATGAAGGACTTGTAGCTCACGTGGCTTTGCATCAAGACGATTTACCGCATCGAGCCCGATTTTGACGCCGAGCGGCATGACGCGATCACAATAGTAGGGGAATCTACCCAAACGGGTAGTGATAGAACGGGCGATTGAAATCGCCGAAAGTCGTTGGGATATTGCACTGGCGACAATAATCAGCTATTTTTCTCCACAGGAAAATCAGATTGGTGGCGTAGTACCTGATGGATCAATCCCGCCGTTGGAGGCGCCGGGCTTACAACGGAGGCACCTGAAGGAGGCGGAGGTGCTCTATCATCTCGGCGCGGAGCTTGAAAAGTCCGAAAGCTTCGATCACGGTCTGGACATACTTCTCGAACTGACCCAGAGCTTGGGTTTTACCCAAGTCCTCTATGCCTACCAGCCGATAACGCCTCGACTTCCCGATGGTCAGTGGGTGCCTCTGAAGCTTAATGTGCGCAATTTTCCGCACGGCTGGCAGGAAGGCTGGACCCGCTTCGAGACACACGATCCTTATTATCACGCTTGTTTCAACGGAACGCTTCCCTTCGATTGGCGGACTGTGCAAAGCCATGAAGCACTTCGGCCGGCGGAGCGCGAGGCTTGGCATTATCTTGCGGATTTGGGTCTTGGTCGCGGGATGACCATTCCCATACACCTGCCGGGCGGACGCTTTGCCGTAGTCAGCGCCATCCTCGACAGGACCGCCGCCAACTGGGATTTTATATTTGATCAATCACGCGACACGATGTTTTATCTCACGCATAAATTCTACAACGTTATCCATCAGAAAGGCTTCGAGGATCAAATAGTCGTTGCATTGCCGATTAAACTCAGCCCGCGCGAGCAGGAGTGCTTGCGCTGGGCGGCGGTGGGAAAAACCTCCCCGGAAATCGCAATTATCGTCAATCGCTCGGTGGAAACCGTGCGGCTTCACGTGAAAAATGCAATGAACAAGCTGAACGCTCACACCCGTGCGCATGCGATCGCCAAAGCGACCCAGCTCGGCCTGCTGCAGCACTACTAGCAGAAGTTATTGACCGACATTGGCTTACAACACATTAGCTCTGGAACCGTGTGATCGCGGCGGATGACGTCGCTTCGTCGGAGCGAGAGTTATTCCAAGATACCTACACCGCTACCTACCTAATTGGGGAACTGACATACGGCACCGAGATGCCCTAACCTCTCAGGCTGGAGACGGAGCGGTTGCCATTTCGCATCGCCGCGGCTTACGGCCGTGATGATGCGGATCGGTTGTACGACCGCGGTGACGAGACCTTGAGGAGGACGAGCATGTTCCGCTGTTGGAACCGAACTAACGTTATAAAGGCCGGTCTGGCGATAATTGCGCTTTTAACTCCGCTTGCTGCGGCCGATATCATGTCGACTGCCGCGCAAGCTAAAGACAGCATCGTGCTTTGCACAATCGATGATCTGTCTGGAGACTTTTCTATCATGTCGACCCCCAAGACCTACGGCTATCAGCTGGCGGTCAAGGAGGTGAATGACGCCGGCGGCGTCATGGTCGACGGCGCCAAAAAGAAGATCAAGCTTGTTACTTATGACGGCCAATCCGATATCAAGAAGTATCAGGAACTTGCTCAGAAATGCATTTTCGATGATAGCGCCGACGTTGTCATGGCAGCCTATACCGGTGCCGAACGCGAAGCGGCAAGGCGCGAGGTAGTGCGTAACAAAGTGATCTTCTGGCACAACAATCAGGGTGAGGGCGGCATCGCCGACCACTACTCGTTTTTCTCCGGTCCAACGCCAGAACAGCAACTTATGCCGTCGATCAAATGGATGATTGAGCACTTCGGCAAGCGCTTGATTTATATTGGCGCAGATTACAATTTCTGCCGAGCGATCGGCATGTGGACCCGTGTCGCCGCCGGACTCAACGGCGGCAACATCGAGATGGAGGAGTATTTTCCCTTCGGCGTATCTCAGTGGCAGGCCACGATTGACAAGATACAGAAAATCAAGCCGGATTTCCAGGTGCACTGCTTGGTCGGCGGCGAACAGGTGCAATTTTATCCGCAGGCGCAGGCGGCTGGGCTAAAGATCCCGACGTGGTCGAACGTGACGATTGCCGACGGTTACGAACACAAGAGGTTCGCGCCGCCTTCGCTTGCTAACATGTATGTTACTCCTGGCTTCATCGAAGACGTGCCTGGCGACAACAGCAAAAAATTCACGGCCCATATCCGCGACATGTTTCCCAACGTGATCTACGTCAACGAACACGCTGGCTTTGGTTACGTCGCAGTGAAAGCTATGGCCATCGCCTGGGCCAAGGCGGGTACGGTGAACACCGAAGACGTAATTAAGGCGCTCGAGTCCGGTGTCGAGGTCCCCGAGGCTCCGGGCGGAGACTGGATCATGCGGGGTGACCAGCATCACGCTGCTATGCCTTCCTACCTGTTCAAGGTAAACGACGATCACTCACTTACCTTGATAGCCAAGCTCGGAATGACTGAGCCGAGCTTCCTCAAACAGGCGGGTGTCGATATGCGCAAGAGTGCGCCTAACCGACAGTTCCTGCCGCCCGACAACCCGGCTTGGGCTCAGTTCTTCAAGAAATAACTAGGACCGAATGCAAGCAGTCGAACTCCCCCGGCCGATGGCCGAGGGGAGCCGACGGCAGAAGGGACCGCAGCAAGGCCAATAGCCATTTGCGGAGTGGCCAGGAAGTTTGACCAGCGCGCACCTATGCCCAATTTCGCTGACGCGTTCACCTACATCTATCAATACTTTGACAATATAGGATTCCTGATCCTCGCGTCGGTCGGGCTGATACTCATCTTTGGGATGATGGGTGTGATCAACATGGCTCATGGCGAGCTGATGATGATCGGTGCCTACATAACCGCCTTCGCTTACCATGCAGGGGTTCCAGCGCCGATAGCGATTCTGCTGGCCGGGATTGGCGCCGGCCTCGTTGGAATTGTTCTAGAGCGTTTGATCGTTCGCCATTTTTACAATCAACTGCTGTCTTCTTTGGTGGTCACCTGGGGCCTAAGCCTAATGCTCAGCCAGGGATTTCTGCTCATCTTTGGCCCCTCAGTCCTCAACGTTCCAACGCCGTTCGGTGGTTTCACCGTGGGTAACCTCAGTTTCGGCATTTACCGCCTCGTACTGTTCGCCGTTTCGCTTGGGCTTGTCGCGCTCGTCTGGGCGCTGTTTTCCTTTACTGCGTTTGGCGCCCATGCTCGCGCCACCATGGAGAACCCCGAGATGGCGGAAGCCCTAGGCATAGAAACACGCCGGGTCTATTCGCTGACGTTTGGTCTCGGTGCCGCACTTGGCGGCATTGCCGGCGGAATGTTCGCACTCACCGCGGCGATTTCTCCCTTTTTCGGCATCAACTACACACCGCTCGCATTCATCACGGTGGTCATAGGCGGCAGTGCCAACGTGATCACCGGGCTGCTTCTGAGCGCATTGTACCTAGCCGGAGTGCAGACGGCTGCCACCAACATTTTCAACCAATATTTCGGCTACGTTTTGATGATGGGGGCGGCCTTTATTATCCTGCTAGTGCTTCCCAGTGGCATCTCGGAATATTTCGAGCGCCGCAAGATGCGTGCCCTCAAAGGACGCGCGCTGGCATTAGATCAGGTCGACAATGCGTGACGCAATCCGCCACCCGCTCGATCGCTGGCTAGGTCGGCTTAACGGACCTCAGACCACCGGTCGTGGGGTCGCCTACTGGATCGGTTCTCTTGCATTCATATTGGCGCTGGCTCTGCTGCCACAGTTTTTATCGCGATATCAGGTCATCACCTTCAGCAGCTTCATGATATCGGGACTACTGGCCCTGAGCCTGTGCCTGATCTGGGGCTATTGCGGTATACTAAGTCTCGGCCAGGCGGCCTTTTATAGCATCGGCGGCTACGCGTACGGAATCGTCGCCCTCAATCTTCTCAAATCGCAAGGTAACACGGACGTAGCGTTCCTTGCCGGAATATTTGTGCCGATGGCGTTCGCCGCCGTCCTTGGCGGCATCATGTTTTTTGCACGGCTTCAGGGCGTGTATATCGCGATCTTGACCCTAGTCGTTTCGCTCTTGCTCGGCACCTTCATGCGCCAGACCGCTGATCCTTCTTACACGATCGGCGCCGCCTATCTCGGCGGGATGAACGGTTTGCGTCCTGCCTCTCCCGACGATCCGCTGTTGCCGAGTTTGATCTTTGGTGTCGGCGGTCACGTTGTGGAAATCGACGGCCGCGGCATCGAGTTTTATTACTACACGCTTGCGTTGCTGGTTTTGGTCTATTTGGGCTTTCGCTGGCTTGTGAACTCGACCTATGGCTATTTGTTGATCGGGTGCCGGGAAGACCTCGAGCGAACGGAAACGTTCGGTTACGACGTGCGATTGATCCAGGTCAGCGTCTTCTGCATTTCGGCGGGGATTGCTGGGCTGGCAGGGACGCTCTACGCGGCATGGGGGACATACATACATCCGGACGGGTTTGCCGCCGCGCCTAACATTCTTGTGGTGATCTGGGTCGCGGTCGGCGGCCGAAAGGATCCTGCGGCGGCTATCTTAGGCGCAATCGGATTGTCGTGGTTATCGGTCCGATTGACCGCAATGGGTGAGTTCTCGCTGTTTATACAGGGCACGATACTTGTGCTGGTTATGCTGGTCGCACCGGATGGCATAGTTACCTCTCTGGTCCGGCTTGCGTCACGCATCAGCAAGACCACCAACGTACCGGCTGATATTCAATGACCGGCGAACCAACCCTCAGCAGCACCATCGTCGAAGTGCAAGATCTCCACAAGGACTACGGTGGCGTTCGCGCGCTGAACGGCCTCACCATGACAATAGGCCGAAACGAGATTCACTGCATCATAGGACCGAACGGCGCTGGCAAAAGTACTCTTTTTAAGCTGCTCATGGGCATCGAGCGGCCGACTTCGGGGCGCGTTTTTTACCGAGGCCAGGACATCACCGCCTTGCCACCATTCCGGCGCGCCCGCCTTGGGCTTACCATAAAGTTTCAGAACATCCGCGTCTACCAAGACCTGACGGTCTTTCAGAACCTTTTCATTCCAGCGCGGCGTCACCACCGACCGGCTGATATTCAGGACCAGGTCGCACAACTGCTTGCCCGCATCAATCTAGAGGGGACCGAGGATACGTTGGTACGCAACTTGTCGCATGGCCAACAACAATGGCTATCGATCGGCATGTCGCTCGCCGTCGATCCTGAAGTGCTACTACTGGACGAACCGACAGCCGGCTTGTCCGTGGAAGAAACAGCAGAGACCGCCAACATCATTCGCAATTTAAGGGACCGTGGCATAACCGTCGTAGTTATCGAACACGACATGGAATTCGTCCGCAACCTCGACTCTGTGACTAGTGTGCTTCATCTCGGGCGATTGTTCGCGCAGGAACTCCTTCGCGGCAATCGAAGCAAATGAGGACGTCAGGCGCATATATCTCGGTGCCCTGTAGGACCCGGGAGGGATCGGCTCATAGAGGCAGGGACCATGCTGCTCAATGTCGTCAATGCGACCTCCGGATACGGCCGCGTCCGCATTGTGAACGGCGTCTCCTTTGGAGTCGATACGGGAGAAATTCTCGCGATCATCGGCCGGAACGGAGTCGGGAAAACAACGCTAATGAAGACCTTGATCGGGGGCATCCAGCTTATGGACGGCCGCATCGAATTTGGTGGGCATGACGTCGCCAAGCTTGGCTCGGCGCAGCGCGCGCGGCTTGGCATCGGGTTCGTGCCGCAGGGTCGCGGCATCTTTTCTCGCATGTCGGTGGCGGATAATCTCATTCTCGGCAAAGCCATCGGCCGAGGTCAGCGCCAACCCAATTTTGAGCGGGTGTACCGCTTCTTCCCAATCCTGCGAGAGAGACTTCAGCAGCGCGCCGGCTCAATGAGTGGTGGCCAGCAGCAGCAATTGGCCATTGGCCGAATCCTCGTCGGCAACCCCCGTCTCATTCTGCTCGACGAACCTTCGGAAGGTATCCAGCCCAATATCGTGCAGCGCATCGCCGAAATCATTCGCCGGCTGCGAGACGAGCAGGGATTGACGGTCATTATCGTCGAGCAAAATCTCACCCTCATTCAAGCCGTAGCTGACCGTTGCATTGTCATGGACAAGGGGACGGTGGTGGCTCAAGTCGGCAGGGACGAAATCGCAGATCCGAGCGTCGCCAAGCGTTATCTCGCCATTTGAAGGAGCCAGAACCTACTTGCTGCCTAAGCGTAGCGCTCGTTCGTCTCGATCGCTGAAGACTTTCCGACCCATGCCGCAATATATGCGGAGGGGACATCGTGGATGGATCATTATTTATGCCGGCCGCTTCACCAACGAGAACATTGATGCGCCTGTCATAAGCCAAGGGTGAGGAAACCTCATGACACAACAATTTGTTGCACAAAAGAAAACGGGATGGAATTCGCTCAATCGTAGCGCCCACTTGAACATGCCGCGTCCTCTTGATGTCCAGCCGACAACTAACGCTCAAGTGGCAAACATCCGAAAAAAAATTGGTGCGAGGGTACGTAGCCGTCGTAAGTGTCTCAAGCTGACTATCACGCAATTATCGATGACGTCTGGAATAAGCGCGGGCATGCTCTCAAAAGTCGAGCATGGTACGATTTCGCCCTCGCTTTCAACGCTTTACTCTCTGGCGGAGGCGCTAAACGTGTCGATAGACCGCTTGTTCGTCGATGCCGAAGACCGTTGATTTTGTGCGCTAACTGGCGCTCAGACCGCAGAGAAGGGATTGGACGTGATGTCAGAAACGCGAGAAGACCAAGAAAGACCCTGCCTCCATTGCATGATGGTCGAAATGATCGATGATTTCTTTGCCGACTATCCCGCGACGACCAGCGGATCGGATAAAGTCGATACCGGGGAAGCGGATGAAGTGATTGATGCCATCGCAAAGACGGTCGCGGAGCTAACTAGCCATCAAGACGGCACGATCCGACAACAACTGATCGAACAGTTGATGCGGGAAATCATGAACTATGATGCTGAGTTCCGGAGCGAAGAAACGACAGGGTCGAGCGGCTCTCTCGCTCGGCATTAGCAGCCTTGTCGAGGGGTCTTTAAAGCTGCCGGCATTGTCGAGCGCGTCAGAAAACCCCGCATGGGCTAGCGAGATAGATTTTTATGGCCGCTTCTCCAAGCATGTATACTGTAATATCCACGTCCCTCGGGGTTTAGGGTGAGATCGCATCCATTCATGGATGCCCGTCTCCGCTGACACACAGGGAATGGGTTCTTTAACATTTTCTTGCACGCAAATCGGCTCCGCAGCGTGCGCTAGATGGCAAATAGTGAGCGCAACAACAAACATCATTTAGAGCCTGTTCAAAGCTACCGCGTTGTCGAGCGCGTCGCGAAATTGCGATACGCGGCATAGCTGGTGGCAAATGGGCCAATCGGCAGGCCTCCTGGCAGAAAGCCGGGCTGGCACGCCCACCAGAACCACCCTGCACGCGCACCGAATGATGTAGCGAGCGCACGATCAGCGTAGAAGAAGGTTTGAGGGTGGCTCGGGGTCGCAAGCCCTGTGCGCTCCCAATGCTACGCCGCCGTGAGCCTGCTCGATCTGGCGTCCGATCTAATTAACGCGGTCGCATCCACGAGATTTCGGGCGTAACCCACGAAAGTTCTGCCCAACCAATCCTGCCTCTGCACGATCAAGTGCCCGTACCGCTCGACCACAAAGTACATGTGGTTTCCGCAAGTGTAGGTCCATTCGGACGCCATTCGAGCCTCCGTAGCTTTACGTCAGCCCCACGTTCTCCCTCCCGGAAATCTATATTCCCGTGCCCGTGTTGTCTCAATATGGGCGGCGGATGCAACGATCACTATTGTATTTCACCGGCATTTGAAGGTGGCACGATGCACATGCTCTGTGTGGTCTACCGTGATTAGACTAAAACGTTTGGTGAGTAGGCGAATTTGTATCCTTCTGTTAGCTTTGGTGCCCCCGAACCAAGGGAGGAAACGATGCACCGAATGGCATTAGGGGCGGTAGTTGTCGGCGCGTTGAGCGCGTCAGGCGCGCAAAGCATGGAAGTAACCAGCGCTGAAATCCACAAGGGCGCGACCATCAAGAACGAACAGGTGTTCAAGGGCTTCGGCTGTACCGGCGATAACACTTCTCCGTCGCTGAGTTGGAGTGGGGCACCAAAGGGGACCAAAAGTTTCGCCATCACCGTCTACGATCCAGACGCGCCGACCGGCAGCGGTTGGTGGCACTGGGTAGTCTTCAACATTCCGGCATCGACCACGTCGGTGCCAAAGAACGCTGGCGACGTGAGCGCAAAGCTTATGCCTGAAGGCGCTATCCAGAGCCGCACCGATTTCGGCACCGACGGTTATGGCGGCCCGTGTCCGCCTAAAGGCGACAAACCGCATCACTACCACTTTACGGTGTTTGCGGTAGACGCGGACAAGCTACCCGATGCGCAGGACCACAATGCCTCGGCCGCGCTAGTTGGCTTCGACCTGCACTTCCATACACTAGGTAAGGCAAGCTTGACGGCGACTTACGGCCGTTGATCGCCACATTTTACCTGGTTCCTGACTTCCATAACGCGGGCGAACGGCGGCGTGGCAAGAAACTGAAACGAGGCAGATTTTCCCCCTCTCGTCGGCCGTGCCGTATTGGCGCGGGTTCAGCAATGGGGAGCAACAAACGGCGGTGTGTGTGCTGATAAACTAGACCGCCCGAACGCTGCGCCCCTGACACGATGTGGGGCCTGACCTTAGCGTGCATTAGAGGGTGCGCAAGCACAATACGGTTGCTTACCTGCGCCAGCACTAGCTGCACTTAAGAGGCAGCCTGCTTGTCGCGTAGTCGAAGCGCCCGTGTTTGTCTAATTGCACTCCAAAGCGAACATGTAAATTGAACGAACTGCGAGGCGGATCATTATTCCGGTGGTCACCTGGTCCGCGGTGGGGATGCCAAATCACGGAAGGCGTTGCAGATGAACATTCTGCGCAGCTTGCCGCCGACTATCGCTCTGGCAGTGCTGCTGGTCGGAGCACCGTTGAGCGCCCAGGAGCAGCCGCCGCACGAGTTACCAACGCGCGACATAGATATTAGCTACCAAATCACGTGGCCGCATCAGCCAAAGATCATTCAGCGCCGACGATGGTTGGCGAGCGAACGTCTCGCGCGTGCCGATGGGCCAGGCAAGTCCGCTACAATCTTCCACCGCACCAGGCACGAGATCACGATACTCAATCTCGCAACCCACACCTACCTAAGGTTGGAGGGCACACCGCGCCTTCCTCTGGGTCGACAAATTCCAGGGGCAGGAGGCGCCCTTTGTTATCTACTCGATGACAACATCGAGCCATGCCGATGCACCGCGCGGCATGGAGTTCCTCTATAGCGCTAACCGCCTCAATGTCGCGACTTCCCGAGCGCGGTGCGTCTGCGTGATCGTTGCCTCGCTGCGGGTCTTTGAGGCCGAATGCCGCACGCCCAGGCATATGCAGCTCATCAATGCGTTCTGCCGTTATCTCGAGATGGCGGAAGTGATTTGCAGCGAGCAATGACCTCATTTGGAGCTCGCACGTTGTCGCTTTTTATCACCAGTCACTAAAGTCGCTATTTTTCATCAGTTGGCTCAACTGGTGAAGAAATAGCAATTTCTTCACAAGTCGCTAAATGCGGGGTCTTTCTCGACTGTGAAATTTCAAGCGTTCCGCTGCCGGCGAACTCTGCCCCCGCGGGGGCGTATGAGTAGTCGTCAGAGTATCTCAGTTCGTAAAACTTACTTGCCGACGGTCCCACAGCCGCCAATGGGTCGGCTGAAGCGACATGTTACGGTTGGCGCTCACGTCGCGCCACCCTGAGCCGTCGCGTCGGCAGGGAAACACCAACGCATGATATTCCCCTTCATCGTAGATGCTTAGCTCCAGATCAACCTCTGCCGGCGCCGTGGCAATCGGCTTCCAAACTGATATCATACAAATTACGCAAAGAGGTTTTGATCTAGCGCAATCGTCAATGGGACGGCAGCTGCGCCTTTCGGAGGCTTTTTGTGGAGCGTTTCGTCATAAAGCAAAACATTGAGCACTACCGGGCATTGCTCGATATCACGACTGATCTTGAGCGGCGCGGGGTGTTCGAGAAGTTGCTTCGCGAAGAAGAAGCCAAGCTCAAAAAATACGACGACGATAACAAGAAAGAATCGCCCGGCTCCAGCAAGACGGCTTAATCAATCACGCTTTAGTAGCTCCGGCAGCTTGGCGATGTTGGCGGCGATGCGCCGGGCCTCGTCTCTCATCAGGAGATTGCCGTCGCCCGACGGGCAGCGCATCCACCCACAATGAAACCGCGCGGTTAGCTTGATCGATCACCTCTCGCGTGAGAGCCCCCCTGTCCAACAAGCCGCACACCGCATTGAGCGAATTTGCCGCTTCATCGCGTAGCGCATCGAGAGCTTTCTTACTCTCAAGGCGGGTTAACGTGGCGGTCGTCGCAACGTTCGCAGCGTTGCGCAGGACGAAAATGAGGCGGTCAGTGCGAGCGTTGGAGGGCGTCAACCAGCCAAGGATTGCTTTGGCGTTCCCTGCGGCCTTACGCTCTTCCTCGATTTTTGGGTTCGCTCTTTCAGTTCTCATTGTTAGCGACCCTCCACCATTCGCCAACTCGGCTCTTCCTCGACCCGGTGCGGCCTCACCCGAATACGCCGTTTGCGACCCCAATCCTCTTCCGCTTCGCGCCGCACCGCCGGTGACGCCGGATTCTTGATCTTGAGCCAATGATCGACCCGGCCGGAGCGATACGGGGAGCCGAGTTCGTTTCGACACAATGCCTTCACAACCAAGCGTGCAGGCGTGCTTATAGACTGTCACGCCGTCAGTGGCGTAGTGCGTGTTGTACGCGATACCGTCCCGCGTCCCTCGCAGCATTTCTGCCAACGCCTGCTTGCGGGCTTCAAGCGGCCTCCGGCGCAAGTCCTTGCCGTCTAATTCGATCAGATCGAAGGCGCAGAGCACGGCGGCATGGTCGCGGAGCCGATAACGGAGGGCGTCGAATACCGACAGTCCGTTCGCGTCGACCACGATGGCCTCGCCATCGATGAGGCACGACCCGACCGAAAGCCGACACATCGCCTCGGCGATCTTGGGAAAGCGCGTCGTGAAGTCATAGCCGTTGCGAGTGAACAGCCGGATGCCTTGGGCATCCCGTCGCCCGAGGATGCGAAAGCCGTCATGCTTGATTTCATGAATCCAGCCGGGACCGGGGGGCGGTTCCTTCGCCGGTCGGGGCAGGCATGGCGCGATGAAGGCGGACTTCGGGCGGGTGCCGTTATGGAACATGGAAATCTGGATGAAGGGGGCGATTGGGATATGGCCCAATCAGCAGCAGCTTTGCAACCTGAAAATGACGCAGGACTGGCAATTCATGAGGCGCGTTTAAGTCACGGGTCGGCCCTTATTAACGGCAAAACAACAATTCAGCGAAACAATACCCAGCCTCCGATGGGCTCGCCTATGTTTGAACACCATGCCTTGGCAAGACCAATCCGGCGGTGGGGGCTCGCCATTTCAGTGCTCGCCATCGGTACCGGATCGACGTTCGCCGCAATTTATCTGCTTCGCTCCGACGGAGTGCGTGGCGTACTGGCCAATTATCCCGATTTGACTCTAGCATTGATCGTCATGCTCGGTGCTGCTGCACTCGTCGCCGCCTTTACCGCGATTGAGCAACGCAGGCAAAACCGGTCGGCAAGAGTAGCGCTCGACAACATGACCTTGGGTCTGGGCATGTTTGATGGGGCTGCTAGGCTAGTGCTCTGCAATAGACGCTATGTGGAAATGTCTCAGCTTCCGTCTGAGGTTTTCAAGGAAGGTACGCCACTGCGTGACATTCTTGCGAATCGCGCACGGAAAGGCAGTTTCGCCGGCGACCCAGATAAGTATGTCGCTAATGCTCTCAAAATGGCTGCCGAGGGCCGCACAATAGCGCAAAACTTTGAACTAGAGGACGGTCGCACTGTCTCATTAATCTCACGCCCGTTGGCGGACGGGGGCTGGGTATCAACCCATATGGATATTTCCGAGCAACGCGGGACAGAACGAGAGCGAGACTTGCTGCGTCAGCGCGAAGAACGTCGCGCCGCAATGGATGCAGCGATCACCGCGTTTCGCGCGGAGGTAGAGAATATGCTCACGATGGTCGGGGCACGCGCGGCGCAAATGAACGCCGCTGCCAAGACACTGCTGGCGGCGTCAGATAGCTCGCTGCAGCAAACAGAAGGCGCGTTACGAGGGTCTAACGAAGCATCTGCAAACGTCGAAACAGCTGCTGAAGCCGCAGAGGAAATGGCTGTTTCGATCAAGGAGATAAGCAGCCGTCTTGGGCGGGCAGGTGAAATTGTTCGCTACGCTGCAGTAGAGGCCACGGCGACAAACGACGATATGGCGGCGCTCGTTCTGGTGGCTCAGCGGATCGGAGACGTAATAAAGCTTATTCAGGATATTGCCGAGCAGACCAACTTGCTAGCACTGAACGCTACGATCGAGGCGGCAAGGGCCGGCGAAGCGGGGCGCGGCTTCGCCGTTGTAGCGACAGAAGTAAAGTCGCTCTCCGTGCAGACGGCAAAAGCAACTGGAGAAATCACCAAGGAGATTTTGTCTATTCAAGAGTCAACAAGGGGGGCCGTAAACGCGATCCGCGCCATTACGCAGCAGATGCAAGATATCAACTCGCATACCTCGGAAATCGTCGGCGCGATCGCACGGCAGGAGTTGGCAACAGGCGAGATTTCGCACAACGTCGCTAGCGCTGCCGCCGAGAGCAAGACGGTGGTCGCTGCTCTTGGTGATGTCGCGACCGGCGTGACGCAAACACAGACTTCAGCTCGGATGGTGCTCGCCGCTTCCGCTGATGTGGAAGACGCGACCGGCAAACTGCGTGCGGCAGTCGAAAGCTTCCTTACCGCCGTCGCGGCTTAGCCGAAACACGATTTCGGTCCCTCTTTGTTGCCGCACTGGTACCGCTTCCACAGCCTCTGATTATTGTGGATTTTTGGCGCTATCGAGTGGACTACCCCCCGTCGATCAGCAAATGAGCACGATCTTGCCAGCTGATACGGTCTCGAGGATCTCCTTGTGCGCGCGGGCTGCTTCGGCGAGTGGCAATTCCTTGCCAACAATGGGACGCAGAGTCCCATTTTCGAGGCCTGCAAAGAGCCCAGCGTGGATGTCCGCCTCTTCCTCCGGAGTAATGCCCCAGAGTGTGAATGCACGAATCGACGCGCGGCGCCCCATCAACTCACGAGGATTGATGGTAACATCACCGCGACTGCCGATCACGATGACACGGCCATTATTGGCCAAAAGCTTAGTGTCGTGGGAGAGATTTACGTTGGCAAGCATCTCCAAAATGATGTCCGCGCCGCGGTTGCCCGTCGTTTGTAGAATTTCTTCCTGATATCCAGGTTTGCGGTGATCGAAAACTTGATGCGCCCCCTCCCGTTTGGCCAATTCGAGGCCTCTCGGCGTCCCCGCAGTACCCAGAACCCGCATACCCATAGCGCGCGCGATTTGGAGTGCCGCAATGCCCACACCGCCACTTGCGCCGTGCACCAGTGCGGTTTCAGAAGCTCGCGCTTTCGCTGAGTGATATAGCGCATGATATGCGGTTCCGTAGGGTACCCAGATCCCTGCGCCTTGCTTGAAATCAATGTTCGCAGGAAGCGGATGCACCTGCTCTTCGAGAGCGAGAGGGTGTTCCGCATACGCACCTGTGAGGGTTCGCGCTGTATATACACGATCGTCTCGCTTCACTTTTTTGACGCCCGCGCCAACCGCTTCAACAACTCCAGCCCCATCTGATCCAGGCGTATACGGGAGCTTTGGCTTCAAGGCATAAGTGCCGGCGCGCATATAGGTGTCATAGGGATTGACCCCGGCCGCATGAATGCGAACCAGCACTTCGCCGGTCGACGGCTTTGGTGTAGCTACTTCCTCAAGCTTCAGGACCTCAGGGCCGCCAAATTCATGAACTCGAATCGCTTTCATTTTGCCGTCTCCGGGTTCGTAAGCACTGAACATGAGCTATTTCGATCGCGCGGTCAGCGCGGGCCACGAGGACGGTAAGAATCGGGCGCTGGCCAAGTCAATTCGCCACGAAACAATAGATCAAGCCCGCACCGCCGGTACTCTTCAGGGCCTCCTGGCTGCAGCCGCGCGAGCCATGTGAAGAATTCCAGGAATTCATATGCCTTGTATCCTTTAGGCCAGTACGGTCATGGTGGCCAACAATGGCTGATCCATCGCCACCGCTCTTTGTCCAGTTTCCACAGGTGGTATCGCCACCGGCCGTGGAATAAAGCCCCTGTGGATCCGACCCCGTTAGTATGTCGTGCATGTTAACTGCATCGCCGCGGCCGCTAACAGTCTCGCCCTTCTCAGTTAGGGCTGTTTGCTTATTGATATTGTTGGAGTCTGAGTGGAGGTCCTCCAAGTTTTTTGCCACAACCACGCCCTTGGCGTTCTGCCAAGGGCCTTTCCCAATGCGGTCACGTGCGTTGATGCCAGCAGCACCCCCCGGTTCAGTCGTACTGAGGTAGGCACGCCAGTTGGCTTCCGTTGACCCAGCGGCTTTAGCGAGTGCCTGGCAATGTGAATCTGCCCCGGCCAGTCTTCCGAGATCGGCGCCATTGCCCTTACCCACGCCACTGACGAAGAATGACATAGTACTTTGTTGCGCTTGTGCAGGCACCATGAAGCCGAGCCCTACGAACGTAACAGTAGCTAAAAGAGGGAATCCGATCGCAGAAGTCATAAAGGGCATCCTTTCTATTCTGTCGTACACCGGGATGCGAAAAAATGCCCGCACTAGCCTTCATGGCATTTCTCCGACTGTGGATGGAATCTAACGCTTGGTGCCCTCGTCTGACGGCGGCGATGATCTTGTCTGGATCTGCGGTCCAGGTGAAGGGTTTGGGATCAAGGTTGGTCTCGGCGACGAAGCGGTTGATAGTGGCTTGGAGATCGACAACGCATCGAAAGACACCGCGCTTTAGTCGCCGTTTCGCGAGTTTGGCGAAGAAGCCCTCGACGGCGTTGAGCCACGAGCAGGAGGTCGGCGTGAAGTGGAAGGTGAAGCGCGGGTGTCGGTCGAGCCATTGCCGCACTTTCGGATGCTTGTGGGCGGCGTAGTTGTCGAGGATCACGTGCACGATTTTTCTGTCCGGCACCTGCGCCTCGATGGCGTTGAGGAAGCGGATAAACTCTTGGTGACGATGGCGCTGCATGCAGCGGCCAATGACCTTGCCTTCAAGGACATCGAGAGCGGCGAACAGCGTCGTTGTGCCATGTCGTTTGTAGTCGTGGGTCATCGTGCCGGCGCGGCCCTTCTTCATCGGCAGGCCGGGCTGAGTGCGGTCGAGCGCCTGGATTTGCGCCTTTTCGTCGACCGAGAGGACGATGGCATGGGCGGGCGGATCGACATAAAGCCCGACCACGTCGCGCAGCTTGTCGATGAACTTCGGGTCGTTGGAGAGCTTGAACTGCTGAACCCGGTGTGGCTGGAGACCATGCGCGTGCCAGATGCGTTGAACGGAACTCGCGCTAATGCCGACGGCTTTCGCCATCATCGAGGCAGTCCAGTGGGTCGCCTCGACGGGCGGATCGGTGCGGGTGAGCGCGACCACACGCTCGGCTATATCCGAGCCGAGTGGTGGAATACGCGAGGGTCGCGTCTTATCGCGCAGGAGGCCGTCATAACCGGCCTGCATGAAGCGTTCCTGCCAGCGCCACACGCAGGTCTTCGACTTTCCAGTCCGCCGCATGATCTCATGGGTGCCAATGCCGTCCGCGCTCAACAGAACGATCTCGGCGCGCCAGACATGCTTATGCGGGGCGTTGCGATCCCGCGCGAGCGCCGCCAGACGGCGGCGGTCACTGGGCTTGAGAGTGATGGAAATTCCGGTTCGCATGCGCCAGACTCGCACGCGACGAGTCCGCTGGGAATCCCTCTTCGGATTCAAATGTTAGATTTGATCCACCTAGGATTACTCCTAGGACTTCACCCAAACGCTCAGTCGCGCAAGGTGGCCCTCACCGGAGGCTTACGGTGCGACACGCGCTGAAAATTCCATTTTCGCGTCAAAGGGCCCGAATTGTCGCACTGCGGGAATAAGCCGTTGAAAATGCGCGATTACGGCACATCGGCCGTCCGCACCATGGAATCAATGACTTATCTGGCCACAGCCTTTTGCGAGCGGCCGCGTCGAATGCTCATGTCGGCACTGTGTCCGCATGCGCGGGCCCTGGGCTTGGGTGGCAATTCGTCGTTCGTCACCGGCGGTGTCCAGAGGTCTTCGATGCCATCGTCGAAGATACGCTCAGATGCGGCCTAGGCGCCCCCGTCGGCCTCACGTTCGTTCCCGGTTAACACACTATAAAGCAGTCTTTTATACGAATTAGTCACGGTTTCGGTTTGAGGAACCCACATGGCGAAGCGTCGACGGCTGATCCCTATCGCGGTGCTTGGTGCGGCAATTGCTGCGGTCGTCGCTGGCGCTCACGCGGACGAAATGCACGTGGCTGGCGGCAACGCGGCCCCCCGCTTCTTGGCACTCGGGGTGAGCACGTCGACGGTCGTAGACTTTACGACGGACCTGAAAGAGGTGCTGGTGTCGGACCCAAGTATCGTGAAAGCCGTCCCTCTAACGCGCCGGCGAATCCACATCATCGCAGCGGCACTCGGTCAATCGAATGTCTTTTTTTACGCTGTAGATGGCCGGCAAATCGGCGCTCTAAGCGTCGCCGTGCTGTTGTCACCACCAGAATCGGGTGAGTTTCCCCCGAATGTGGTCAACGTTTTTTTTGGCCCTCCCGTGAGTCAACTGGGAGCCGGTGGTTTTCAAGGCGGCGGAGTGTTGGTGTCATTTAACTGTGGACCTTGGCCGTACAAGTGCATAGATCCTCGCAAGCCGGGTGCTGATCAGGCTCCGGGCACCCAAAATATCAACATCACGGGTAACGCGGCTGGAGCGGCGACCGTACCCGTGGGCAGGTAGACGGTAGACATAGGAAATAGCCGGGCTGACCCACTCGCGCCGCGATGCTCGATCCAAAAGTTTAGACCGCCGGGAACTACCCAGCGGTCTTTTCATCTGGCGCAATTTTGCAACGTGCGGCTATGCCATCCTCGCGCATGCCCGCACTGCGCCGCTTCCCGCCGCCATGGACCGTCGGGGTTTCATGGGATGGAATGGCTAGCTAATCCATCGCCGCTGACGGAGCGGAATGACCACAGGTCGCCGTGCGAGCCTCGGCGCCGGACGGCCGGCGCGGTAGCGCGGCAGCAGATGCTTCATCAATCCGAAGCCCGCGAGCAGGAGGCTCGTCCAGACTGCGGCGCTGAAATAAAGCGACATCCAGGCGATCTCGCCGTCCCAGCGCGCGATGTCGTGGGTGACCACCCAGCGGGTGGCGACATCGTGCAGGCCGGTAAACAGGCCCAGAAATTCACGGTGCGCGGCGAGGTCCGCGCGCCAGCGCTCGAAATACATCGGCACGTCGACGGTGCACATGAACGCCACATAACCGGCAATGCCAAGGGCGGCGGCGGCGATCGCTCCCTTGACCACTCCGCGATATCTGTTCAGCAAATCCAGAAGTGCGATCGCGATCAGCAGGAAGGCCGCCGTCCACAGCGAGTTTTCCAGCACGTTGCCCAGATAGTTGGTGGTGATTACCGCATACCACGAGCACGCTTCCGCGGCGGCAACGACCGGCACGATCGTTTTTGCGATATTGCTTGCAGTGTCAGCGTGCGCCACCCGGGCCGACGCACGCAAGACGATCGCCCACTGAATGATGAAACACATCTCCGCCACAGTGGCGACGGATCTGCCGACGAAGACGCTCGAAAGCCAGGTATCGAACAGGCAAATCCGCTGCACATCGGCGCGCGGCAGGAGCGAGCGGAACGCGCAGCCAATGACGTAGGCCGCACACAGCAGCAGGAGCGGCTCCAGCGCGAGCGTGCGGGCGCGTCTCGGCAGGCTTATTTTGCGATATCGAGAATGGAGAGCGAAAAGGAGCGCAAGATTACCGGCGCTCACCAGGATCAGAAAGCTCCACCAGATCGCTAGCGGATTGGACAAGGCCAGCCAGTCGAGCCGCATCACTTACCTGCACCCGTTACTGAACGTTTATCCGCATGTAATGATACCGTCACAAAACGCCAACGGCTACGCCGGAGTTCCCGGAGCGTGCGGGCAAGCCTTGGCGATTAGCTGCCGATGAATTTGGCCGGGCGCTTCTCGAGGAACGCGGTCACGCCCTCGCGAAAATCTTCCGAGGCGCCCGCCATACGCTGCATGCGGCATTCAAGATCGAGTTGCTGCTCGTAGGAGTTTTCCGGACTTTCCCAATAAAGCCGGCGAATGAGGGCCAGCGCCACCGTCGGTCCGTTCGCAAGTTCCTGTGCAAGGCGCTGCGCTTCACCCATGAGCGCCTCGTCATCGAAGACGCGATTGACGAGCCCCCAGGCCAGCGCCGTGTCCACCGGCAGGCGTTCGCCGAGAAGCGACAATTCGATCGCGCGCGCCCTACCGATGAGCCGCGGCAATAGCCAGGTCGAGCCGCAATCGGGCACCAGTCCGATGCGCCGGAAGGCCTGCAGGAAATAGGCGGAGCGCGCGCAGAGGACGAGATCGCCCATCAAAGCCAGACTCATACCGGCGCCGGCGGCGGGTCCGTTGACCGCCGTCACGATCGGGCAGGGCAGATCGCGCAGGCGCCGGATGAAGGGATGAAACACGGTTTCCAACGCCTGCCCGGCGCCGCGCGTTATCCCCTCCTTGCCGCGCCCTTGCAGGTTGGCGCCGGTCGAGAAAGCGCGGCCCGTTCCGGTCAGCACCAGGCAGCGTGCCGGCGTCTCGGCGGCGGCAAGGAAGTCGAGCGCTTCAGTCATGCCCTTGATCATGTCCGCCGACAGCGCGTTCAAGACCTCGGGATCGTTCATGCGCAGGATCGCGACCGACCCGTCGATTTCCAGAATGGCGCGTTCGAACTGCATGTTTGCTTCCATTGTTAGCTACGATCCCGGCATCGCCAACGTATTTCCTGGGTGGCAGGCACCCTCGAGCCAGCCGGCTTTCGACGAAGGGGCGGCGCCTATCTCTGCAAAACTTAGTATACATGGTAAAAAAACGTTTGCGGTCGCACCCGTCGCTCTTTGCCTCGCTGCTTTGCCGGCTCCAAACAGAGGCCGCGTGCGTCGTGCCACAATCGCGCTCTGCGATGCCGCCTTATTTCGGCGCAAGAAGCCGGGTACCGAATGCCGTGGGGAACAAGGCAGCCATTCGAAGGCGCTCGAGCAGCGATGATTCGTTGGATAGGTCGATGATCTGGCGTGACGGCGCTCGCGTATTGGTCCGTCGCGGACGCCGGGAACCGGCGGCCATCGGCGTGGTTTGCGCGCTTGTTGCAGTGCTTCTGACCGGCTGCTCGACGAACGACGGGGTCGGTACGTTCCTGATCGATCCGGCTCATTATTCGGTCTATCACTGTGACGGTCTGGCAACGCGGCTGAAAGCTTTGCAGGCGCGCGAACTGGAATTGTCCAACCTGATGAATAGAGCGAGCGAGAGCGGCGGCGGCGTTCTGATCGGAAGCCTGAGCTATCGCGCGGATTACGAGAACGCCCTCGGCGAGGAGAAGGTGTTGCGGCGCGCGGCCGCCGAGAAGAAATGCGATCTGCCGCCGCCGGCCGCTGCGCCGTCGCCGGCATCGCCAAGTCCTGCGTCGCCAAGTCCTGCGTCGCCAAGTCCTGCCGCCTATACCGCGCCGGCTGGGCCTGCCGCTGCGCCGGTCTTTCAGAGCGATCAGGGAATCCGCTGACAAGAGAGTTCCCATTGCGAAGCTCGCAGGTCGTGAGGGAATACTCTCATGTGATCTGCGAATTCAAAGGTACGCTCGCAATCATACGAACGCCGGCGCGAACTGGGTCGACGCGCGGGTCGTCAGCGACGCCGGTCCCGTCACCTCCCGGAGCCGGACGATTTGCCGGCTTCAACAAGAAGATGATCGAGGAATTCGGCCACAGCCAGGTAGCAGCGAAATAACAGACAAAGCATCGGCATCGCTGCGGCAGCTGCTACGGGCCGCCCGTCGTCATCGCGATGACGACGCCCGCCACCGCGAGCAATACGAGCACGGCCGCGCTGGCGACGGTCGCGCGCCCGCCCGCAAAAACGGCGGCATAAAGGGCCTTGAGAATATTGTTGGACGAAGCGGCGATCAGGATGGCGGCAGCGAGCGCATTGTTCGACATGCCCGAGGTGCCGCCTTGCGCCAAGTTGAGCACGAAAGGATCGATATCCGTCACGCCGACAATGGCCGCCAAGGTATAGATGCCGGAGGTGCCGAATTCTGCTTTCGCCCAATTGGACACCAGCGACACCACAACAAACAGAATTGCAAACAATGCGGCGGGACCGAGCTCAAGCGGATTTCCGCCTGTCGGCGGCAGCCCTGATTCTCGCGCCTTCGCTTCCGCCGCCGGCTTTGCGAAACGGTATTGCAACGCGCAGACCACAAGGCCGGCCAGCGACAGGCAGAAAAGCGACGGCGCCAATTGCCGCGCCAGCGCCAGATTGAAGAATGCCACGATCGCCAGAATGCGCAGATACATGATGGCCGTGGCCAGAGTGATGCCGGCCTGCGCGTTGGTACGCATGGCGGCATCGGATTTTGCCTGCCGCGCCAACACGACGGTTGTTGCCGTCGATGAATAAAGGCCGCCCAGCGCCGCCATCCACAAGCCGTGCGCCGCCGCCGCCCAATAGCGTTGCGCCAGATAACTCGCATAAGAAAGACTGCAGACGACGACCAACGCCAGCCACGCCTGACGCGGCGTGATCGTCGTCAGTGTCGTCACCGGCTCGTTCGGCAATAACGGCAAGACGATTCCGGTCAGGATCAGAAATTGGCCGGCGGTGATGACTTCGCCAACGTCTACGCGCCGCGCCAGCGCGTGAAGCTTCTCGCGCCCGGTCAGCAGAAGAACGGCGATGACCGTGTAGGCTACGGCAAACCAAGGCGGCAGCGCGAACGCGATGGCGCCAAGTATATAGGCGTGTACGTTGAGCGCCGGTACGACCAGACCGACATTCGGCTCGCCTTCGTCGTCCCGCTCGCCGACATGTTGGCGATAGAAGATCGCGAGCCACGCGCCGAGCACGAGCAGCCCGGCGGTAAACGGAAGAAAGTGCGTCGGATCGAAGAGGTAAAGAACGCCGCCGGCAGAGGCGAGGATAGGAAAGGTGCGGATGCCGCCCGGACGCCGGATGTTGCTGTGGGCGAAAAAGTCCTCGTAGGCGAAGCCGAGAAACAAGCTCAACCCGATCAGCAGTCCCGCGCCGGTCAGTGAAGGTGCTGAAATCATCGACAGATCGGGCCTCGATACAATCCGGTCATGGCAGCTTGATTGGACCTATCATAGATAGGCTGATAGGGCGAAAGGACCCTGCGCCGCCGCGGCGGCCAAAACACCTTTTCGGACAGGCCTTGAAAAGGGCGACACTCGAAGAGGCCGATATGGGAGAAGGGC
Organism: uncultured Alphaproteobacteria bacterium; assembly: GCA_963831135.1. GTDB lineage: Bacteria > Pseudomonadota > Alphaproteobacteria > Rhizobiales > Xanthobacteraceae > BOG-931. The sequence continues at coordinate 19,099 of CAWHPH010000041.1, read as the reverse complement.
GATGAGCTGGCTACCCGATAAAGATCCGGTACTCGGCGATCAATATTCCTGCGATGCGCTTGAATTGGTCGTCATTCCGCGCGTGCGCGATCTCGGCGACGGCTTTTCCGTGCGCCGCGCGCTGCCGCATGGCAGACGCCAGATGGTCGGTCCCTTCATCTTCTTCGATCAAATGGGGCCGGTGCAGCTCATGGCCGGGCGCGGGATGGACGTACGCCCGCATCCGCATATCGGGCTCGCCACCGTCACTTACCTGTTCGAGGGCCGCGTGACCCATCGCGACAGCGAAGGTAACGACATGGACATCACGCCCGGCGCCATGAATCTCATGACCGCCGGGCGGGGCATCTCGCACTCCGAACGGACGCCCGGCAGTGTGCGCACGACCGGCGGCGGCATGTTCGGCATCCAGAGCTGGATCGCGTTGCCGCAACAATACGAAGAGATGGCACCCGGCTTTGAGCATTTCGATGCCTCGAGCTTGCCGACCGTCGAGGATCGTGGCCTGCGTGCGCGCGTGATCGCCGGCTCGTCTTTTGGGCGAAAATCTCCGGTCGGCATGGTCTCGGAATGGTTTTACGCCGAAGTGCTGCTGGATGCCGGCGTGAGCGCCCCGCTCGACGCCGACCACGAGGAGCGGGCGATCTATGTGACCGAGGGCGAGATCGAAATTGCCGGCGACAAGTTCGAGGCGCCGCGGCTCCTGATCTTCCGGCCCGGCGACCGCATCACCGTGACGGCCACGCAGCCGTCACGCCTGATGTTTCTAGGCGGGGCGGCACTCGAAGGCCCACGCTACCTGTGGTGGAATTTCGTCTCCTCGCGCAAGGAGCGTATCGAGCAGGCGAAACAGGAGTGGAAAACCGGCAAATTCGCGCTGATCCCGGGCGACGAGAAGGAGTTCATTCCGCTGCCCGAAAATTGACGGCCGTCCTCGGCGCGGCTGCCTTTCTTAATGTTTACAGTCGGGGAGGCCGCCCGAACAATCGCACTTTGCCCTGGCGTTGCAGCAGTTCCACATGGCTGCGGGAAGCTTCCCGCATGCACAAACCTTCATGCCTTTGGCGCAGATCTGCGGACCGCCGGCAAACGCCGGCTGCAAGGCTGTAGCGGCCACAACGAAAAGTGACGCCAGAACAAATTTCTTCATTAGCCCCTCCGATATTGCGAACCGCTTAAGCGGGCCCCTTTGTGAGAAAGGCCAAACTAAGGCGCTTTCTCTCAGGATTTATGACAGGCCGGCTCGGCTGCGGCAATAAATGCCGTCCAACGGCGGGTCCGGTTGCGAACGAAAGCGGAATCGTGATTCAGTTCAATTTCGGTCCTCACTGATTCGAGCCTCGGCGCTTGCGGTCGCTCGATTGCAAGCCATTCGAGCCCATGGCGGGGGGCGCACCTGGAAAATCTCAACCCGCAGCAACGGCGCGCAATCGAGCATGGCGGCCCGATGCCTGGCGCGGCCGGGCCTCTCCTCATCATCGCCGGCGCAGGCTCGGGCAAAACGTCGACGCTCGCTCATCGGGTCGCCTATCTGATCGAGCAAGGCGCCGATCCGCGCCGCATCATGTTGCTGACATTCTCGCGACGGGCGGCGGCGGAAATGACCAGGCGGGTGGGGCGCATTCTCGCGGGCGTGGCGCGGGAGAGGGGAGGCGCCATTGTTGATGCCATGGCTTGGGCCGGCACCTTCCATGCCATCGGCGCGCGTCTTTTGCGGGAATATGCCGAAACGATCGGGCTCGTGCCCGGTTTCACCATCCATGACCGTGAGGATTCGGCCGACTTGATAAATCTTGTCCGCCACGACCTGGGCTTCTCGAAAACAGACAAGCGCTTTCCGGCCAAAGGCACCTGCCTCGCCATCTATTCGCGCGCCGTGAACAGCGAGCAGCCGCTTGAGGAGGTTCTGGGCTCTTACTTTCCCTGGTGCGAGATGTGGCAGGCGGAGTTGCAGGCGCTGTTCGCGCGCTATGTCGAGATCAAGCAGCAGCAGCATGTGCTCGATTACGACGACCTCCTGCTTTATTGGGCGCACATGATGCAGGAGGCCGCGCTTGCCGAGGAAATCGGCGCGCGCTTCGATCACGTTCTGGTGGACGAATACCAGGACACCAACAGACTGCAGGCTTCGGTGCTGCTGGCATTGCGGCCGAACGGCAAGGGGCTCACCGTCGTCGGCGACGACGCGCAATCGATCTACTCGTTTCGTGCCGCAACGGTACGCAACATCCTGGACTTTCCCGGCCATTTCACGCCGCGCGCCGATGTCGTGACGCTCGAGCAGAATTATCGCTCGACCCAGCCGATCCTGGCCGCGGCCAATGCGGTGATCGAATTGGCCGAGGAGCGCTTCACAAAGAATTTGTGGTCGGATCGAAAATCGATCGAGCGACCGTATCTGGTCAGCGTGCGCGATGAGGCCGATCAGGCGCGCTGCGTGGTGGAGAAGGTGCTCGAAAGCCGCGAGCAGGGGCTCGCACTCAAGGCGCAGGCGGTTCTGTTCCGCGCCTCGCATCATTCCGGACCGCTGGAAGTGGAATTGACCCGCCGCAACATTCCCTTCGTGAAATTCGGCGGTCTGAAATTCCTGGAGGCGGCGCATATCAAAGATCTGCTCTCCTTCCTGCGCTGGGCGGAAAACCCGCGCGATCGGGTCGCCGGTTTCCGTGTCGTGCAATTGCTGCCCGGTGCGGGTCCCGCCACGGCCGCGAAGGTGTTGGACCATCTGACCGAGCGAGCCGATGCGGTTGCGGCCCTGCACGATATCAAGCCGCCGGCGGCCGCGGCCGAGCATTGGCCGGATTTTGTCGAAACGGTTCGCATTGTTCGCGGCCGCGCGGCCGGCTGGCCGTCCGAGCTCGATCTCGTGCGGCGTTGGTACGAACCGCACCTGCAGCGCATTCATGACGATGCGATGTTGCGGCAGGCCGACCTCCTGCAGCTCGTGCAGATCGCTTCGACCTATCCGAGCCGCGAGCGGTTTCTAACCGAGCTGACGCTCGATCCGCCCGAGGCCACCAGCGATCGCGCCGGCGAGCCGCTGCTCGACGAGGACTATCTGATCCTTTCGACCATCCATTCGGCGAAAGGCCAGGAGTGGAAGTCGGTCCACATTCTCAATGTCGTCGATGGCTGTCTGCCATCGGATCTCTCCACCGGGACGAAGGCCGAGATCGAGGAAGAGCGGCGGCTTCTCTATGTCGCCATGACGCGCGCCAAGGATCATCTGCACCTGATCGTGCCGCAGCGCTTCTTTGTTCACGGGCAGCGAAGCAATGGCGACCGCCACCTCTACGCCTCGCGCACGCGCTTCATTCCGGAAGCGTTGCTCGACAAGTTCGAGCGTTGCGCGTGGCCGCGCGCCGCCGCCGCGCAGCCGGCAACCAAAACGCCGCGGGCGCCGGTCGATATCGGCGCGCGCGTGCGCCGCAGCTGGGGGTAGCGCCATGACCGCGTCGGCGGCTATAGCCGTGCAAAGCGCAGGCGCAGAGAATTGGCAATGACCGAGACCGAACTGAAGCTCATAGCTGCTGCCGCGACGATCGGACTCAGCAACAGACCGAAGGCGGGATAGAGAACGCCGGCCGCGAGCGGAATTCCGAGCGCGTTGTAGACGAAGGCCAGCACGAGATTCTGCCTGATGTTGCGCATGGTGGCGCGGCTGAGCGCGCGCGCCCGCGCGATGCCGGCGAGGTCGCCTTTGACCAGCGTGACGCCGGCGCTTTGCATGGCGACATCCGTGCCCGTGCCCATGGCCACGCCGACATCGGCTTCAGCGAGCGCAGGCGCATCGTTGACGCCATCGCCGGCCATCGCGACCGCGCGCCCTTCGCTCCGCAAGCGCCGCACGATCGCATTTTTCTGTTCGGGCAGGACCTCGGCCTCGATGTCGGCAATCCCGAGCTTGTCCGCCACGGCCTGCGCGGTAGTGCGGTTGTCGCCCGTCAACATCACGATGCGGACCCCGTCCGCCCGCAGGCTAGCGAGCGCCGCCGGTGTCGTCGCCTTGATCGGATCGGCCACGGCAATGATGCCGGCCGGCTGTCCGTCGACGGCAACAAACATGGCTGTCGCGCCGTCGCGCCGCAATTCCTCGGCTTGGCGATCCAGATCGGCGCTCGCGACGCCGAGATCTTGCAGAAGTTTGGTATTTCCGATCGCGACTTTCCGGCCGCCGATCGTGCCGGTGACGCCCTTGCCCGTGACCGAGCTAAAATTCGTTACGTCTTTCAGGTCGGTGCTGCGCTCCTTTGCGGACGCAACGATCGCGGCGGCGAGCGGATGCTCGCTCGATCGCTCGAGACTGGCGCCAAGCGACAACACCGTAGCTTCGTCAAAGCCCTGGGCGGCGAGTACCGCGACCACGCGCGGCTTTCCTTCGGTCAGCGTGCCGGTCTTATCGACGACCAGCGTATCGATTTTCTCGAAGCGCTCCAGAGCTTCCGCATTCTTGATCAGAACGCCCGCAGTTGCGCCCTTGCCGACGCCCACCATGATCGACATGGGCGTCGCTAAACCGAGCGCGCAGGGGCAGGCGATGATGACGACCGAGACTGCCGCCACCAGCGCATAGGCGAAGGCGGGTGGTGGTCCCCAAATCATCCAGGCAACGAACGCCATGACCGCCACCAAAATGACGGCGGGAACGAACCAGGCCGAAACACTATCGGCGAGCCGCTGAATCGGCGCGCGACTGCGCTGCGCTTCCGCCACCATCTGGACGATGCGCGCAAGCATCGTGTCCGCGCCGATCTTCTCGGCGCGCATGACGAGGCTCCCGGTCCCGTTGATGGTGCCGCCGATCACGCTGGCGCCTTGTTCTTTCTCGACCGGCAGGGATTCGCCGGTCACCATCAATTCATCGACCGCGCTTCGGCCCTCGACAACGATCCCGTCAACAGGGACGCTATCGCCGGGACGCACGCGCAGGCGGTTCCCGATCTGGACCTGCTCCAGCGGAATCTCTTGGTCGTTGCCGTCGTCGCCGATCCGCCGCGCCGTTTTCGGCGCGAGATTGAGCAGGGCGCGAATGGCGCCGCCGGTCTGTTCACGTGCGCGCAGCTCAAGCACTTGTCCGAGGAGGGCAAGCACGGTGATGACGGCCGCCGCTTCGAAATAGACCGCGACCACGCCGTCCGTCCGCAAGCTCTCCGGAAAGAGGCCGGGCGCGAAGATGGCGGCAAGGCTGTAGACATAGGCCGCGCCTACTCCCAGCGCGATCAGGCTGAACATGTTGAGCGAGCGATTGCGGACCGAAGCCCAGCCCCGCACGAAGAACGGCCAGCCGGCCCATAGAACCACTGGCGTCGCGAGCAGAAATTGAACCCACACAGCCGCTTGCGGAAAAATGTAGCGATGAAGGTCGAGGTCCGGAACGTGCGCGCCCATTTCGAGGATGACGAGCGGCACCGCCAGCGCCACGCCGATCCAGAAGCGCCGCCGCATGTTGATCAATTCGTCGCTCGGGCCGGTTTCCGCTGTGGCGCTGAGCGGTTCCAGCGCCATGCCGCAGATCGGGCAGGAGCCTGGGCCGACCTGCCGGATTTCCGGGTGCATCGGACAGGTATAGATCGTGCCTGCGGGCACCGGCGGCGCCCGCTTCGGCGGCCTCCCTATGCAGATATTTCGCGGGATCGGCGATGAACTTGCTGCGGCAGCCGGCAGAGCAGAAGAAATACGCACGACCTTCATGGCTATGCCGCTGCGACGTCTTGGCCGGATCGACCTTCATCCCGCATACGGGATCGATAACCGTGCCGCCGGCATCGTGCGAGCAGCAAGCCGAATGTGTCATGTGCGAAACCTGCTTGAAACGGGTACCCGGTAGGGGTATATACCGATCATGCAGGCAAATGCCAAGGCGTCGGTGCTCAAACGGCTGAGGCGAATCGAGGGCCAGGTGCGCGGGCTCGCGCGCATGGTCGAGGACGACCGCTATTGCATCGACATCGTCACGCAGCTGTCGGCGGTGCGCGCCGCGCTGCGACGCGCCGAAGACGAAATCCTCGCCGACCATGTGGCCCATTGCGTGGAGCACGCGATCGCCTCCGGCAACAAAGGCGAACAGCGCCGCAAGGTCGGTGAATTGATCGACGTTCTTTCGCGCAGCGACCGGTAAAGTTTTGGATGCTTAGCTGAGCCGTGCGCGCGCCAGCGCCGCGCCCTGCACCAGCGCTTCCAGCTTTTTCTCGGCGGTGTCGCGGCGCATCGGGGCCATGCCGCAATTGGTGCAGGCGACGATTTTCTCCTTCGGCACGTGGTCAGTCGCCTGCAGGATCACGGCGGCGACTTCCTCCGGCGTCTCGATCTCCTCAGTCGCGACATCAATAACGCCGAGAAGCACATCCTTGCCCTCAAGCAACTCAAGCATGCTCAACGGCACGTGCGAGTGGATGCATTCGAGTGAAACCTGATCGATGCGGCTCTTGGCGAGCGCCGGGAAGAATTTCTCGTATTGCCGCCATTCATTGCCGAGCGTCGCCTTCCACTCGATGTTGGCGGGAATGCCGTAGCCGTAACAGATATGCACGGCGCTGGTTGCGGCGACACCGTCGATGGCGCGATGCAGCGCCTCGATGCCCCAGCCCGCGGCGTCGTCCATGTAGACATTGAAAGCCGGCTCGTCGAACTGGATGACGTCGACGCCGTCGGCCGCGAGGCCGCGCGCTTCCTCATTGAGCAGCGCCGCGAACGCCATGGCCATCTTCGCGCGATCGCCGTAATGGGCGTCGGCAATGGTGTCGACGATGGTCATCGGGCCTGGGAGGGTGAATTTCAGTTTTCGCGCGGTATGGGCGCGCGCAAGCCGCGCTTCGCGCGCATGCACACGGGAGCGCAGGCGCAATTCACCGACGACGGTAGGGCATATCGCCTTGTAACGATCGTTACGAATGCCCATCTCGACCCGCCGGTCGAAGTCGATGCCTTCGACCGCTTCCAGAAATCCGTGCACGAAATGCTGACGCGCCTGCTCGCCGTCGCAGACGATGTCGATGCCGGCGTCTTCTTGCAGTTTAAGCGCGAGCAATGTGGCGTCGTTCTTGGCGGCTGCGAGTTCATCGCCTTCCAAGCGCCAGGGCGCCCAGAGCCGGTTCGGTGCGGCGAGCCACGACGGCTTCGGCAAACTGCCGGCGATGGTGGTCGGGAAAAGCGGCGTCACGCGGCTGGTTGTCATGGCGGGCCCCCGGCGAGCGGCCGTCTTGACGGTGAAGAACGGCTGGCGATTATGGGAAATCCTCTCGGCAATAAGCAATCGTTCCCGGTCATGACCGACGCGGTTTCTGCTCCGAAAATCGAATTCATCTTCGCGGCCCATGTCACCGTTGATCCCGCGCTTGACCTCGGCGATGTGGGCAAGGGTGGGCGGCGGATCATCCCCATCACCGGCGGCGATTTTTCCGGGCCGCAGCTGCACGGCAAAGTCTTGCCGGGCGGTGCCGACTGGCAAGTCCTGCGCAACGACGGCGTTGCGGAGCTCGAAGCCCGCTATACGCTTCGCACCGATGATGGCGCATTGATCTACGTTCGCAATCATGCGCTGCGCCACGGCCCACCCGAGATCATGACCGCACTGGCGGCAGGGCGTCCGGTCGATCCGGCGAGCTACTATTTCCGCGGCGCGACGTTTTTTGAGACCAGCGACACCCGTTATGCCTGGCTCACCAAGTACATCACCGTTTGCACCGGCGAACGGCAGCCCGCTGCGGTGAAGCTCAAATTTTTCGAAGTGCTGTGAGCGAGTGCTTCGCTTTCTAATCAGGACGTTCCAGACACTCTCTCAGCGCGATCGCGTTATTGTGGGTCTCGTCTCGGGCAGCGTAGAGCAGGGTGACGGGCTCATGTTTCACTTTCTTGCGGAGTTCCGCGGCTGCGGTCTTCGCCGGCTCTTGCGCCAGTTCGCGGTGATAGGCTGCGACGAATTCGTCCCAATTTTCCGGGTGGCCGTGAAAGCGGCGGCGCAGGGCGTCGCTGGGCGAGATCTCCTTGAGCCACGCATCGATGCGCGCTTTCTGTTTGCTGATCCCGCGCGGCCATAGCCGATCGACCAGCACGCGAAAGCCGTCATCCGCGGACGCCGGCTCATAAATCCGCTTGACCCGAAAGCTGCGGGTCGTCGTCTTTTCCGATGGTCTGGTCGCGATCACGAGCCCGATCTGCCCGCAGCACCATTGCCGAGCACCATGAGCGTCGAAGTGCCATGGGCGAGAATGCGGCCGGTGGAATCGAGAAGGCGCCCTTCCGCCGACATGATCTGCCGGCCGCGGCCGACGACGCGTCCTTCAGCCCGCACGCGGCCGGTGTCATGTTTGATCGGTCGCGTGAAATTGGCTTTGGTCTCCACGGTGGTGTAACCGACGCCGGTCGGCAGTAGCGTGTGGGCGGCGCATCCGGTGGCGCTGTCGATCAATGTCAGCGCCCAGCCGCCATGAACGCCGCCGAGCGGGTTGAGCAGATGGGGGCCGGTATCGGCTTCGAATACGCAATGGCCCTCGCCGACCTCGACGAGCCAGAAGTTGAGCGTTTGCGCGATCGGCGGCGCCGGGATTTTGCCCTCGATCATGGCTTGCAGCATTTCCCGGCCGCTCATGTCGGCAATATCGGCGGGCTTCGCCACGCCGTACGTGAATGAAGGCGCCGTAAGCATTGCTTATTTCCTTGCAGATACAAATGATGTAGATACATACAACTATGGCCAAACGACCGCAAGTCCCGAGAAAGACCCTTGTCCGCGATGCGCAGGCCGCGGTTGCCGCATGCGCCGGCTGGGCCAGCCGGCTCGCCGCCCGGCGCATCACCAATTTCCTCGAGGAGCGCATCCAGGACAGCGGGCTACGCCTCGCCCAGTTTGGGTTGATGACGCAAATCGCCGCCGCACCCGACGATACGCTCGGTGCGCTGGCGGAGCGCACGGGGCTCGATCAATCGACGCTGTCGCGCAATCTGCGCGGATTGGAAGCCGCGGGTTTGGTCGAAATCGCCATTGCCGAGGACGATCAGCGCCGGCGCGCGGTATGGCTCACGGAGGAAGGCGCCCGCCGCCTGGAAGCGGCGATTCCGGTCTGGCGGGAAGCGCATGACGCCTTGGCCGAGCGGCTGGATCCGCGTCTTGCGCTTCGGCTCGGTGCCGCCTCGGAGCAGCTGGTCGGCGAATAATTCCTTCCGGCGCTAACTTTTCTCCGCCGGAATGACGATCTGCGTTTGTATGACCAGCGCGGCGAGCCTGCCGTCCTTACGGGTGATCTTCGTTTGCCAGACCATGGTGGTGCGGCCGCGATGCAAAGCGGTGCATTCGGCGCGCGCCGTTTCGCCGATCGGGATGGCGGCGAAGAAATTGGTCTTGCTTTCAATCGTCGCCGTGCGCGCTCCTTTCGGCAAATTGACCATCGTGGCGACCCCGCCGAGATTGTCGGCGAGCGCCATGATCGCACCGCCGTGAAGGATGTCCGGGACGGTCGCCAACTCCTTGCGCGCCGTGAGTTCGGCCTCCACGCGCTCTGGCGAGATATGCGTGAGCTTGATGCCGAGAAAATCGGCGAAAGGCGCCTGAAAATTCGCTGGGTCGGTCATGGCGGCTCCGGGGGCTAATACAGGACGACGCTGCGGATGCTTTTTCCTTCATGCATCAGGTCGAACCCTTTGTTGATGTCGGAAAGCGCCATCGTGTGGGTGATCATCGGATCGATTTCAATTTTTCCCTGCATGTACCAATCGACGATTTTCGGCACATCCGAGCGGCCGCGCGCGCCGCCGAATGCGGAGCCGCGCCAAACCCGGCCGGTGACGAGCTGAAAGGGCCGGGTCGCGATCTCCTGACCGGAGCCGGCGACGCCGATAATGATGCTCTGGCCCCAGCCGCGATGGCAGCTTTCCAACGCCATCCGCATAAGATTGACGTTGCCCACGCACTCGAAAGTGTAGTCGGCGCCGCCGATCTGATCGGCGCCCCTCTTGGTCATGTTGACGAGATGCGCGACGAGGTCGCCCCCTACCTCCTTCGGATTGACGAAATGCGTCATGCCGAAGCGTTCGCCCCAGGCTTTCTTCTCCGGATTGAGATCGACGCCGATGATCATATCGGCGCCGACAAGGCGCAGGCCTTGGATGACGTTAAGCCCGATGCCGCCGAGCCCGAACACGACGCATTTCGCGCCGGGCTCGACTTTGGCGGTGTTGATCACCGCGCCGATGCCCGTGGTGACGCCGCAACCGATGTAGCAGACCTTGTCGAAAGGGGCGTCCTCGCGGATTTTCGCCACCGCAATTTCCGGCAGTACGGTGAAATTGCTGAAGGTCGAGCAGCCCATATAGTGATGGATTTTCTCATTGCCGATCGAGAAGCGCGAGGTGCCGTCGGGCATCACGCCCTGGCCCTGCGTCGCGCGAATGGCGGTGCAAAGATTGGTCTTGCGGGACAAGCAGGACGGGCATTGCCGGCATTCCGGCGTGTAAAGCGGAATGACATGATCGCCTTTTTTCACCGAGGTAACGCCCGCGCCGATGTCGACGACGATGCCGGCGCCCTCATGGCCGAGGATTGCTGGAAAAAGTCCTTCCGGATCGGCGCCCGACCGCGTGAACTCATCGGTGTGACAAATGCCGGTCGCCTTGATTTCGACCAGCACCTCGCCCGCGCGCGGACCATCGAGCTTTACGGTCGTCACTTCCAGCGGCTTGCCGGGGGCGAAAGCAACGGCGGCGCGCACATCCATCATGTTCCTCGTTCGTCGCAATGTCTTCTCGGTGAAGGACCAACGTCTGCATGCGCACGGCCTAAAAGCAAGAGCGCGGAAGTAAGCCCACTCCTATATGATGCCCGCATTTAAACTGCGACGGCGCCTCTTGCGCAAAATTGGAGCTAAGCCATGCGGCAGATTTGGATCACAAAAGCCGGCACGCCCGAGGTTCTCCAAGTCAGAGAGGCACTCGATCCAGAACCAAAATCGGGAGAAGTCCGCATCCGGGTCGAGGCGAGCGGCGTCAATTTTGCCGACATCCTGGGCCGGCTTGGGATCTATCCGGACCTGCCGCCGATCCCGGTCGTTCCAGGCTACGAGATCAGCGGCCGCGTTGACTCAGTCGGCGCAGGCGTTGATGCAAGTTGGGTTGGGCGCGATGTTTTCGCGTTGACGCGCTTCGGCGGTTATGCGGACGTGGTTTGTGTCCCAGTGGGTCAGGTATTCGACCGTCCGGCTGGCTTGTCCGCCCTGGAAGCGGCTGCGATCCCGGTCAACTATTTCACGGCTTGGCAGCTTTGTGTCGTCATGGGCAGTTTGAAACGCGGCGAGACCGTTCTCGTGCATTCAGTCGGCGGGGGCGTGGGGATAGCAGCAACCCAGATCGCGAAGCATATCGGCGCAACCGTCATCGGCACGGCGTCCGCCGCAAAGCACGCCGAAATGCGCGCGCTCGGGGTCGATCATCTGATCGATTATCGGACCGAGGATTTCGAAGCGCGCGCGCGCGAAATGACCAACGGCCGCGGGGTGGAGCTCATTCTCGACGCCATCGGCGGCGATTCGTGGAAGAAGGGCTATCGCATTCTCGCCCCGACCGGGCGGCTTGGCGCGTTCGGCATTTCAGCGGCAGCGAGCGGCAAGGAGCGCAGCATGTTTGGCATGCTGGTCCTGCTCGCGGGTACACCGTGGCTTCAGTTCAATCCGCTGTCGCTCATGAATGCCAACAAGGGCGTGTTCGGGGTCAATCTCGGGCACATGTGGGGTGAAGCCGAGCGGCTGCGCGGCTGGGCGGATCAACTATTGGATTTGTGGCGGCAAGGCGCCATCAAGCCGAAAATTGCGCGCACTTTCCCGTTCGACGAAGCGGCCCAGGCCCATCACTTTATCCAGGACCGCAAAAACATCGGGAAGGTGCTCCTCGTGCCGTAAATCGCGCCAACGCCGGTGGGTAGGGTCAAAAAAGAGCGCGGCTGAAGCCGCGCTGTACACTCTCCACTGCAACCGTGCGTCAGCGCGGCTGAGGTACGATGCGGATGTAAGGTTTCGGCGTCTTCCAGCCCTCCGGGTAGAGCTTTTTCGCTTCTTCGTCGCTGACGCCACCGGTAATGATGACCTCCTCGCCCTGTTTCCAGTTCGCCGGCGTCGCGACCCGATGCTTGGCCGTCAACTGCAGCGAGTCGACCACTCGCAGCACCTCGTCGAAGTTGCGGCCGGTCGTCATCGGGTAGACGAGCACCAGTTTGACCTTCTTGTCCGGGCCAATGACGAAAACGTTGCGCACCGTCTGATTGTCGGCCGGCGTACGGCCCTCGGAGGTGCCGGACGTGCTCGCCGGCAGCATGCCGTAGAGCTTAGAGACCTTGAGATCGGTGTCGCCGATCATCGGATAATTCGGCGCAAAGCCGGAAACGTCCTTGATGTCCTGCGACCACTTGGTGTGGTTGTCGACGGGATCGACGGACAGCCCGATGATTTTCACGCCACGCTTGTCGAACTCAGGCTTCAGCCGCGCCATGGTGCCGAGTTCGGTCGTGCAGACCGGCGTAAAGTCCTTGGGATGGGAGAACAGCACAACCCAATTGTTGCCGATCCAATCGTGGAAGCGGATTTTGCCTTCAGTCGTTTCAGCTTCGAAATCCGGGGCGGTGTCGCCGATTTGGAGCGCCATGACAAACCTCCGTCGTGTGTGCCCTGATTTGGGAATGTCCGGAAATAATGCGCCGATTACATAACGTTCGGCCGGCTTGAATACTAGGCTTTATGCTTAGGATTGAATGGTCGAATTCACCCGAAATCTAAGAAGAATTGAAGCGCCGCGCGTCGCGCGCGTGGAATAAACTTCCGCCGTATCTTCAAAGCGCTATTGGATTGAGCACGACTGACCCGCTGCCGCAAATCGGCGGTCCCAGCCAGCGCAACACGTGATTTGGGTCACAGTAGATGCCCAAAGTTTGCCGCATCCTCGCCCTTGGACGGCCTGCCTCGCGTTCCAGATTGCGCGCGGTTTGATTCGTGGTCGATTCGCAGATCGGCCGAAGGCGGTAACACTTCTGGCGCTAAAGTTGGCAGGGCGAGCCGGAGGCGGCAATGAAGTTTTCGATGGATCAAGATCCCGTTGGCGTGGAAGCGCTCGTCGCCGCGATTGCGCGTTCGCCGATCATCGTGTTGCCGCCCGTAACGCTCCTTCCGGCGGGTTTTGAGGAGGTCGATGTGGCTATCCTCAATTGGCTCGCGGCCGAGGCGCGACGCATGCGCCGCAGCCTCAGCCTGATGTAGTTGGCGCTGGGCGCCGGCTAGCGGTTGCTCAATCCTCGCGATTTAGCGCGGCGGGCTTGGCAGTGGGGTAGCGGACAAGCCGACGGTCCTTCCCGGAAAACCTCCGGCGTCGAAGTAACGAGTCGTTCCGACCGTCTGCGTGTTGATGACGGTGGCGAGCCCGTTTGGCGCCGGGTCGGAGATCAACACCCGGCTCGCCACGTCGGGCAGGGCGCCGTTCGGCAACGCTTCCGACAGCACCCGGCCGACAAGATGGCCATTGTCGCTGGCGGCGAGCTGCAGCAATTGTGCAATGGTCCGGCCGATATCGGCGTTGCTGGCGGGCGCCGGATCGACAAAATGCGATTTGAAATCCGGTCCTTGCATGGCCATGAAATTCCAGGTGTCGGCACGGCTGAACGAGCCGTGCATGCCTTGACCTTCCTGCAGGATGGTATCGGCGACTTCGACCGTGCAGCGCACTGGCTCGCCGCATACAGTGTCGAAGGAGCGGAAGCTGATCGCGATCGCCGGATGCGGCGTGATCGCCGCACCTTCGAGCGCGATGTCGTTGAGCGACAGCGTGCCGGCGAATGTCCCGAGCTTTCTATCGACAAAAATGCCGCTCACGTAATCTTCGGACAGCAGTGTGTCGATGACCCGCTTGGCCGCGGCCTGGTCGCCATCCGGCAGATAGATCAAATCCGACCCGCCATTCGCGGCCACGACGACTTTGGGGCCGGCTTTGTCGCCGCCGATCAGACCGTTGCCGTGCCTGGTGTGTTGGCCCGGCGCAACGGGCGCGTCGTTATCGTCGGGATCGAGCAGCGGCAGGTCCAGGGCGTGAGCGAGATCAAGCGCGACAAAGCCGAGCGGCAAATGACCTTCGGGCGTGTCGGCGAATTTGGTCTTCACGGTCGAGCTTGTCTGGCTTTCCTTGGAGATGGTGGAGAAGCCGTGATCGGCGATGACGATGATGTCGGTTGTATCCAGCAGCCCGAGTTGCACCAGCGCCGCGCGGACGCGGGCGAGATTGTCGTCGGCGTTGCGAATTGCCGCGAGCGACGTGGGGCCGTTGATGCCGGGAATGAGGGTGTTGAGGCTGTCGCCCTGATAATGCTGCGTTCCATCGGGATCCCGCGACCAGAATACCAGGACGAAAGGTTTGTCGCGTTCCTTGAAGAGCGGCAGGATCGCCTTCGTGCTCACGTCCACAAAATAGTCCTGTTGCGCGGTGTTGGGCGTCAGCGTGCCGGGCGTGTTCATGGTGCCGAAATTTCGGTTGGCGCCCCGCGAGGGACAAATGAGCGGCAGGTTCGCCGCCTTGAGACGCTCGCTCATCTCATCGGACAGCGGGATGCCTTTGCCGCTGCCGGTTGCGTCGTCGACCAGAATTGTCTGCGTGCCGGTGCGTTCGGTGTGATCGAAGATCAAGGCCGGCCCGATCTTGCCCACCGATGCGGTGCTGTAGCCCTTGTCGCGCGCAAGCTTCAGGATGGTCGCTTCATCGAGATAGTTGCCGGAGAAATGCTCGTCGACGTCGGCAAGGACGGGGTCGCTTTCCAAAAACGGCGTGGGGCTATTGCGGGCGTTCGGCACCTTGAACCCGGCATAGATGGTATTGGAGAAATCTCCGGTGTCGCCGAGCATGTGGCCGGTGGCCATTGCCGAAGCGTTGGCGGTGGTGAAGGTCGGAAACAGCGCGTGACTGTTGCGCAGGCTTACGCCTTCGCGCGCGATCGCGGCCATGGTTGGTGCGGTCGTGTCGTCGACCATACGCGAACGCAAGCCGTCCGCCACGAAGAGAACCACGTTATGCGGCCGGTTCGCAGCCGTTTGCGCAATCGCCTCCGAGGATGCTGCGATGGCCGCAAGCAATACCAGAGCCGTGGCAAGAAGGGATCGGCGCATTCGCAACACTCCAAGTTGATCCATGATCCGGCAGCGCAAGCGCGGTTTTGGCTGGGCCGGGTGACCCGAATGTGACGCCTGCCGTGGCCCGGTTCGGCCTCCGCGCTATAGGGCTGCCGCGATTGACATTTTCGCGCTGACACCGCAAAGGCAGTCAAGTCGGTTTGCGAGTTTTAATTCCGCAAATGTTCAAGCGAATCCTGATTGCCAATCGCGGCGAGATCGCCTGCCGGATCATCAAATCCGCGCGCCGCATGGGGATTGAAACCGTCGCGGTCTATTCCGACGCGGATCGCGACGCCTTGCACGTCGAAATGGCCGATACGGCGATCGCCATCGGCCCGCCGCCGGCTGCGCAAAGCTACCTGGTCATCGAGAAGATTATCGCAGCTTGCAAGGAAAGCGGCGCGGAAGCGGTGCATCCGGGCTATGGCTTCCTCTCCGAACGGGCGGCCTTCGCCGAGGCGCTCGCCAAGGCGGGCGTCGTTTTCATCGGGCCAAACCCGACCGCCATCGCCGCCATGGGCGACAAGATCGAATTGAAAAAGGCCGCCGCCCGCGCCAAGGTCTCGACGGTTCCCGGCCACCTCGGCGTGATCGCCGATCATGATGAGGCGATCGTTATCGCCGAGCAAATCGGCTACCCGGTCATGATCAAGGCCTCCGCGGGCGGTGGCGGCAAGGGCATGCGCATCGCCCGCAGCAAGGCTGAAGTGGCCGAGAATTTCGTGCGCGCTCGCTCGGAAGCGAAATCGAGCTTCGGCGACGATCGCGTTTTCATCGAGAAGTTCATCACCGATCCGCGCCACGTCGAAATCCAGGTCTTGGGCGACAAGCACGGCAACGTCATCTATCTCGGCGAGCGGGAATGCTCGATTCAGCGGCGCAATCAAAAGGTCATCGAGGAGGCGCCGAGCCCGCTGCTCGATGCCGCGACGCGCGCGAAGATGGGCGAGCAGGCGGTCGCGCTCGCCAAAGCCGTCGGCTACGACAGCGCCGGCACGGTCGAATTCGTCGCCGCACAAGACCGCAGCTTCTTTTTTCTCGAGATGAACACGCGGCTTCAGGTCGAGCATCCGGTGACGGAGCTTGTCACCGGTATCGATCTGGTCGAACAGATGATCCGCGTCGCCGCCGGCGAGAAGCTCGCGTTCAAGCAAAGCGATATCAAGCTCAACGGCTGGGCGGTCGAAAGCCGCATCTATGCCGAAGATCCCTACCGCAATTTCGCGCCCTCGATCGGCCGGCTTGTGCGCTACCGCCCGCCCCCGGAGGGCGAGTACGGCGGCGTAACGGTGCGCAACGATACCGGCGTCGCCGAGGGCGGTGAGATCTCGCTTTACTATGATCCGATGATCGCCAAGCTCGTCACCCACGCGAGCACCCGCGCCGCTGCGATCGATGCGCAGGCCGATGCGCTCGACGCCTTCACCATCGAAGGCATCCGCCACAACATCCCGTTTCTTGCCGCGATCATGCAGCATCCGCGCTGGCGCTCCGGCAAGCTGTCGACCGCCTTTATCGCCGAGGAGTTTCCCAAGGGGTTCGAGCGGACCACGCCGACCGGGGCGGTGGCGCGCACCATCGCCGGGGTCGCTGCCGCTATCGATCACGTCATGGGGGAACGCAAACGCCGCATTTCCGGACAGCTCAACAGCGCCGTCACCCGCGAACGACGGCGGGCGATCTGGCTGAGCGGAGAGGAGCTCCAGGCCGACGTCGCCCATGAGGGCGATGCGATCACGGTGCTGTTCGAAGACGGTAACAGCCATAGTCTCTCCTCGAAATGGATTCCGGGTATGCCGGTATGGTTCGGCACGCTTGATCGAGCCCCCATTGCCGTGCACGTCCGGATGATCCCGAACGGATTTGAACTCGCCTATCGCGGCATCGAGGTGAAGGCCTTTGTCTATACCGAGCGTGAAGCGCGCTATGCGCGGCTGATGCCGGCGAAGAAGCTCTCCGACAGCGAAAAATCCGTGCGCTGCCCGATGCCGGGGCTCGTCGTTTCGGTGGCGGTGGCAGAAGGGCAGGAGGTGAAGGCGGGCGAGACGCTGGTGGTGGTCGAGGCGATGAAGATGGAGAACATCTTGCGCGCGGAGCGCGACGGCACGATCAAGAAGATCCGCGTCAAGCAGGGCGACAGCGTTGCCGTGGATGCGGTGATCATGGAGTTTGCCTGACGGACGGCGGCAATCGGAACGCCGAATCGGGCATGATGTCGGCGCATGCAAGGCCTTCGCCTACTCTTTTCCCCTTCGGGGCGTCTGCCGCCGCAGACCTTTGTCGTCGCCGTCGGTCTGGTTTATTTGGCCGGCCTCGCGTCCCATCTGCTGACCTTCCCGGACGTCATCGCGCGCGCCGGGCTTTGGCCCTTCCTTGCCGCTCAGATCGTGCTCATTTGGGTCTGGTACACGTTGCACGCTAAGCGGCTTCGCGATGGCGGAAAGCCGGCTGGGCTCGCCGCCGCCGCGAGCGTCCTCTACGCGCTCTCCGTCGCGCTTCTGATCATTCTGGCAGTTGCATTTTATGCTCCTCTAGCCGGGCAGGGCACGGACGCGAACGCCGCAAGCGCGTTGGGCTTGATCCTTTTTGTGTCGATCATCGCGATGCTGGCCGGCACGCCGCACGACGATTTGGCTTCGCTGATCGTCGCGATCTTGTTGCTGCTCGCTTATCTGCCGATCGTGCTGGCGATCGTGACCACCGTGTGGGCGGCAACCAGGCCAAGCGCGGAAGGGCCTGCCGCGTGATCTTTCACTTCGCCTACGGCTCCAACATGAGCCGTGCGGTCATGCGCAGGCATGCCCCGGGGGCCGAAGCCGTGGGCGTCGCCACACTGGCCAACTATCGCTTCCTGATCACGACGCACGGTCATGCCTCGGTCGCGCCGCTTCGAGCCAAGACGGTCTACGGCGTGCTGTGGCGGCTGACGCCGCGCGACTGCGTGACACTTGCTGTGTGGGAGAATATTGCAGGCGCGCTTTATCGCGCGGAAAGCTTGCCGGTGCGCCAGGACGGCCGGCGGCGCTTCGCACTGGTCTACCTCGCGCGCTCGCAAAAGGAAGCACCACCGCAGGCGGGCTATATGGACGTTGTGATCGCAGCTGCGCTGGAGTGGCAATTGCCGGTGCCCTACATTGAGGAATTGCGAAGCTGGGCGCGGCGGCGTCCCCACATGCGCAGGGCGTTCAGATGGACGTGATCTTTGGGGTCGTGATCCGCGGCCGGGTCCAGGGCGTCGGCTATCGCGTCTGGGCCGAGGTCACCGCGCTTGAGCTCGGCGTGCAAGGTTGGATACGCAACTGCCGCGACGGCGCCGTCGAGGCGGTGTTTGCCGGCTCGGAGGAAGCGGTTCTCACCATGATCGAGCTGTGCCGCGACGGGCCGCCCGGCGCGCAGGTGACAGCGATCGATCAGCGCGAGGCCGATTCCGCCGATTTGGCGCTCCGGCGTCCCGGCGATTTGTTTTCCGTGCTGGCCACGTTTTGAGCGTCGACGGTTGCGCCGAACAGCGGCTCGAAGGTGGCCCGGAGCGCTCGGTCAACATCCTGCATTGAAGCCGCCCGGCCCAGGTCGCTCAGCGACGTGACGCCGAATTTCCGTTCCGAGACGCCGCACGGAACGATGCCGGTGAAATGCGACAGGTCCGGCGCGACATTGAGCGAAACGCCGTGCAGCGTGACCCATCGCTGAATGCGGATGCCGATGGCGGCGATCTTGTCCTCAGCCCCTTCGCCTTTCTCGGGACGCGCGACCCACACCCCGACGCGATCCTCGCGCCGCACGCCATGCACGCCAAACTCGGCGAGCGTGCGGATGATCCATTCCTCGATCGTAGCAACGAAGCGGCGCACGTCGGGCGCGCGGCGCTTGAGATCGAGCATGACATAGCCGACGCGCTGGCCGGGACCGTGATAGGTGAACTGCCCGCCGCGGCCGGCCGCATACACGGGAAAGCGCGCGTCGAGGAGCTC
>CAWHPH010000040.1:0-114270 GCA_963831135.1 uncultured Alphaproteobacteria bacterium | reverse complement strand
ACCCCCACTCCTTGCGGAACACGATTTTGAGTCGTGCGCGTCTACCAGTTCCGCCACACGGGCAACGGGGGCTATCTATATCGTCGCGGCGCGGGCGGCAAAAGAAATTCGCCGGTCCCCGCCCCCGATCGAGTTCGGGGTAAACTCAAGCAGTGAGCCACGATGTTCATGGTCTGCATCCACTTTCGCGGCGTGAGCGGTTCACGATGAAGCATGATCGGACCGTGCCGCTATTGTGAACGTACCGGCCTTGCATCCGGGCGCAGGATCGGCACATTGCGGCGGCAGCGCCATAGCAGGATGTGCAGCCATGACGGACATGGCGATGAAGGACATGGCGATGAAGGCGACATGGAGCGAGCAGCTTCTTCGGGAGCCGGCCGCCGCGGCAGCGTTGGCCGTGTTTCTGGGAAGCGCAGCAACCATTCTCGGCGCCTGGTATTTCCAATATGTGCTGAAGCTCCCGCCCTGCCCGCTCTGCCTGGAAGAGCGCCTGCCCTATCACATCGTCATTCCGCTCTCGCTGCTCCTGGCGATTGCCGCAATGGTGCGGGCGCCGCGCGCGCTGATCGTCGTCGGCTTCCTGGCGATCGTGGCGGCGATGCTGGTGAGCGCAGCCCTTGGCGCCTATCACGCCGGGGTGGAATGGCGCTGGTGGCCGGGCCCGACCGATTGTTCGGGCCCGATTACCGATTTCACGGCGAAGGGACCGCTGCTCAACCAATTGCAAACGGTCCACGTGGTGCGCTGCGACGAAGCGGCCTGGCGTTTTCTCGGCCTTTCGCTCGCCGGCTATAACGTTTTGATCTCGCTGGCATTGGCGGCGATTGCGGTGTTCGGTTTGAGCCGCAAAGAGGCGATCTGACGCGCGCTTTGCGTGTCAAAGAATTGTCGGCTCCGCCCGCTATCGTTTCAATTTCGGCCGCGCTGCATAGCCAGAGCGGACAACCAGGGGCTCGCTTTCCAGCGAACCTCGACAGGCGGACGAAGGGAGAGGCTCATGAGCGTTCTTGGACGAATCGTATCTGCCATTTTCGGGCATGCCAGCGCATCGCCGGCCCCGGGCACAGCCGCGCCGGGCGCGCCGGCGGCCCCCACTTCATCGGCGCCGGCGCCATCCGCCGCACCGGGCAAGCCCGGCGCGCCGGTGGACGTCGCCGCCATCCTCAACAAGCTCGCGGCCAGCAACAAAGAAAAGCTCGACTGGCAGCGATCGATCGTCGATCTGATGAAACTTCTCAATCTCAACTCGAGCCTTGCGGCGCGCAAAGAGCTTGCCGACGAGTTGCATTATACCGGCGATAAGAACAATTCGGCGGCCATGAATATCTGGCTGCACAAGCAGGTCATGCAAAAGCTCGCGGAAAACGGCGGCAAGGTGCCCGACGAATTGCGAAAATAGCTACAAATCAGCCGGTCTCTGGTACAAATGAACAGGCAATTTTCCGGAGTCGGCCGCTTGCCTCTGGTCGGCGCTACAGGCTTCGACTAAACTATCGGCCTTCGTGAGACGACTTCGGCGCAGCCTGTCACATCTGTGCATGGAGGCCGCTATGGGCTTGTTGGACAATCTTGGACTTGGCGACTTGCTCAAGGGTCTGTTGGGGCAGGCCCAGTCGACCGCTTTGCCGGCGTTGATCAATGCCGTGCTGGCGAAGACCCAATATGGCGATCTCAACGGCCTCGTCGCCGCATTGCAGAAGGGCGGCCTCGATGCACAGGTAAAATCCTGGCTCGGCCCGGGCGCCAATCTGCCGATCACCGAGGAGCAGTTGAAAGCGGTGCTCGGCAACACGCAGGTGCAGGATTTTGCCCGCCATCTCGGGCTGCCGGTCGATCAGGCGCTCAAAGTCATGGCGCAATATCTGCCCGAGATCGTCGACAAGGCGTCACCGAACGGTGTGCTCAAAACAGCGTAACAGCGCGCGTAAAGTTTTTTCCTCGTGATTGTCCTGACCAGGGAGATCGACAATGAAAATCTGCGCAATCGTTGCCGCTACGTTGTGTCTCGTCGCCACCGCCGCGCTGGCGGATGACAGCTGCAAGATGCAGGCGACCGGCAAGAGTTTGCACGGCGCCGCACTGACAAGCTTTGCCAAGAAATGCTGCAACGACCAGGCCGCAGCGCAGAAACTGCACGGCGCCGCGCAGACGAGCTTCACGAAAAAGTGCATCTCGGACGCAACCGCCAGCTAAAGGTTTTGCTTTCGCGCTTCACGCCATTGGTCTTTGCACAGGAGAATTGCCGTCATGAAATCAGCTTTGTTGATCGCCTCGGGGGTTCTTCTCGCAGCACTCGCTTCCGCCGTTATTTCCGCTCCTGCGCAAGCCAAGACCATGAAGGAATGCGCCGCCCAATGGCAGGAGATGAAGGCGGCGAACCAGACCGGCGGCATGAAATATCGGGACTTCAGCAAGCAATGCATGTCCGGGGAAGCGCCGGCCGCCGAGGCCCCGCCGCCGCCGAAGCCCGAGGCCGCTGCGCCGCCGCCGGCCGCGGAACCGGGCGCGAAGCCGTCCGGCGGGCGGGCAGCCATGGTGGCCCGGATGCGGGCCTGTGGCGCCGAATGGAAGACCGCCAAGGCCGAAGGCAACGTGCCCGCCGGCCAGAAGTGGCCGCAATTCTGGAGCGCGTGCAACAAACGCAAAAAAGCCGAGGGGATGTAACGGCTTCAGCCATCGTCTCCGGACGCGGACGATCAGACCCGCAGAGAAATATCTGTACGGTCGCGGTATGGCGCGGCGCGGTTTTATGAAACTTGAGGCTACCGCGGAAATTTAACCGGCCTTCGCCGGCTGCGCTTCGGCGCAGCATGCTTCGCCACGATCGCGAGCGGATGGTGGGCGGTACAGGGATTGAACCTGTGACCCCATCCATGTCAAGGATGTGCTCTCCCGCTGAGCTAACCGCCCTACAGAATAGTCCGATTTACGTTCGGCTGACGTTAGGGTCAAGGCCGCTCTATCCCCACGTCATTCCGGGGCCGAGCGGAAGCGAGGAGCCCGGAATCCATAATCACCGTCTGTGGATATGGATTCCGGACTCGCCGCCATGCAAGTCGGCTGTTGCCGACTTGGTGCTTATCAGCCGAACTCAGGAGCACCTGAGTTCGATGGCGATCCGGAAATGACGAGGCGTCGTTAAAATTTCACGCGATCGGCACCCTTGAGCCCGAGCGTCGCGCGCGCTTCGGCCGGGGAGGCAATCTCAAAGCCTAGTTCCTCGACGATGCGGCGGATCTTCGCCACCTGCTCGGCATTGCTCTTGGCGAGCTTGCCGGGTCCGATATAGAGCGAATCCTCGAGACCGACGCGGATGTTGCCGCCCATCATGGCGGCATTGGTGCCGAAGTTCATTTGGTGGCGGCCGCCGGCCAGCACCGACCAGTAATATTGATCGCCGAACAGCCGATCGGCAGTGCGCTTCATAAACAGAAGATTATCGAGTTCGGGGCCGATGCCGCCGAGGATGCCGAAGATCAGCTGCACGAAGACCGGCGGCTTGAACATGCCGCGATCGATGCAATGGGCCAGGTTATAGAGGTGGCCGGTGTCGTAGCATTCGTGCTCGAATTTGATGCCGTGTTCCTCGCCAAGGAGGCTGGAGATTTTCTCGATGTCGCGAAACGTGTTGGGAAAGATGTAGGCGTCGGAATTGGTGAGATAGCTCTCCTCCCAATCGTATTTCCAGTTCTTGTAGCGCTTCGCCATTGGGTAGAGCGCGAAGTTCATCGATCCCATATTGAGCGAGCACATCTCCGGCGAAAGCTGCAGCGCCGCGGAGATGCGCTGTTCAACCGTCATGGTCACGGCGCCGCCGGTCGTGATGTTGACCACCGCGTCGGTCGCCTGCTTGATGCGCGGCAGAAATTGCATGAAGACGTTCGGGTCCGGCGACGGCCGCCCGTCCTTGGGATCGCGGGCGTGCAGATGCAGGATCGCCGCGCCGGCCTCGGCGGCGTCGATCGCCTGCGTGGCGATCTGATCGGGCGTGATCGGCAACGCGTCCGACATGGTCGGCGTGTGGATCGAGCCGGTGATCGCACAGCTGATGATGATCTTGTTGGCCATCGACGTTCCTCTCCCTCTTGGAGCATTGCGGCGGATAACGAAACGCATCCCCTGCCCAGCGCGGTTTTCATATCCCGGCTTCGCCGGGCCGGCCACTATTATCGCGCAGCAGCGCAATTCTCCACTGCGCGCAGGCTCTCGGCGCAGGCTCTCGGCGCCGCGCCGGGAAGGCGGCCAAATTCCGCCGGCAAGGCATCACAACTACACATTGAAACCAAAATTTTGCCGCCTGGATGGGCTTTCGTGGCAACGCTATATTGTCCGCGCTCGGTCCTTTTTCGGCCGCAACCAAGCGGAGACTCCGCTTGCCGGATGAGCGTTGGGTGCTCTAAGTTCGCGGCCGTTGATTAAAAGGTCGAGCACGAAAGCGATTTGAGCTTCGGAGAACGCAAGATGCGAGCAAAGTTCTTGGCGGTCGCGGCTGCTTTTTTGTCGCTTATCAGTAGCAGTTATGCGGTTGGCACAGAGCCGAGCGCCTCGGGGCTTTGGCAAGCGGTTGACGACGATACCCATCAACCCAACGCCTGGTTTCTCATCCGTGATGGCGGCGGCGGCATCTATACCGGAGCGATCGTTCGGATGTTTCTCAAGCCGGGCGAGGATCCGAATGTGCAGTGCGACAAATGCGCCGACGACCGCCGCAACAAGCCATGGATGGGACTCGAGATCATCCGCGGCATGAAGCGGGACGGGATGAAATATACCGATGGGACCATTCTCGATCCCCGCGACGGCAACATCTATAGCGCCCAGATGACGCTGACGCCGGACGGCCAAACGCTCGTGGTGCGCGGCTATCTCGGCATTTCGCTGCTCGGCAAAAATCAATACTGGACGCGGCTGCCGGACACTGCTTTCAACGAGATCGATCCGCGGTTCAATCCCAACCCGCCGCCGGCCACGGCGCGCAAGGCGGGGGCCAAGCCGGACAACGCGGCGCGACACTAGAGCATGATCCGGACACGACGCTAGAGCGCGATCCGGAAAGTGGACGCCGGTTTTCCGAAATATAGAGCCCGCTTCGCCAAAAAGTCAGCGCGCCAATCATTCGCTCTGAAACGATTGGCCCCGAAGCGATTGGGCGCATAGCGATTGGCCGTCTAGAGCGCACCTGATCCGCTGCCGCTGTCCTCGACTCGATCGGGGGCGCTCCTGCTCTTGCACCAACGGTCCGCTCTGGCAGAAAACCAAAGCGCCAATCGTTTGGAAGCGATGGCGCCCGGACGCGCCGATCAATCCGATACCGCGGCCATCCGCTTGAGCCGGTCGTGCTGCTGCAATTGCTTCTCGCGCGGCTTGCCCATGAGAACCGGCTGAAAGAACGCGGCCGCGGTCATGGTCGTCAGCAGCGAGATGGCGAGCAGCTTGCCCATGCTGGACGTGCCCGGATCGCTGGAGAAGTACAGGCTGCCGAAGGCGGTCGCCGTCGCGCAGGCGCTGAATGTAACCGCACGCGTGAGCACCGATTGCAGCAACCGAGTTTGCCCCTCGCGCCAGGCCATAATGTAGTAAATCTTGAATGCCACGCCGACGCCCAGCAACAGGGGCAGCGCAATGATGTTGGCGAAGTTGAGCGGCATGTCGATCAAGACGCAGATTTCCAGCGTGACCACGCCGGCGACCAGCAACGGAATGAGCGTCAGCAGCACGTCGCCCAGGCGCCGCAAGGTGATCCACAAGAGCACGGCGATGGACAGCAAAGCCCAAGCGCCGGCTTCAAGGAAGGCGGTGATGACGGTGCGGCGCGCTTCCAGAATCGAGACCGGGCCTTCGGTGGCATTGGGCTCGACTTTTTGCACGTCGCGCGCGAAGGCGCGCAACGTCACGTTGTCGTTTTCGTTGCCGCTCGGCGCCACCTCGATGCGCGCCTGCCCGTCCTTGGTGATCCATTGGCTCACCAGGTCGGGCGGAAGATTCTCCCGCGTTACGGGTTGCGCTTTTAGCAACTCGCGCAAATTGTTGAGCGACGTTTTCAGCGGCTGCACGAACGCCACTTCGGCGCGCTGGCGGCCGGCCTGATCGCCCTTGGCAAGCGTATCCAACGCCGCGGCCAGGCGCTTGGCGGCATCGGCGCCCGGGCCCGCCGGTGCTTCGCCGGCGTATTTGTTGAGCGCGGTTATCGTGCTGTTGATAATGGCAATCGTTTCGGCGTCGGTTGGCGGCGGGCTGACCGAGGCCGGCGACAACGCCGGATTAAGCGTTTCGGCTGTGCTCTGGATCAGCGGCAGTTTCTGGTCCTGGTGGTCGGGGATGAAGGTCGAGAGCGTCGTCACCCGCGCCACCTGCGGCATGGCCCGCAGCTTGGCGGCGACTTGATCGGCCGCCGCCAGCGACGGCTCCAGCGCGACGATGTCGTTGGCGGCGTTATCCGGCGCGCCTTGCAGCTCGAGATAGGTCGCAACCGATTCGACGTTGCGATTGCGCAGATTCATCGGATTGAAATCGAACTTCAGCCAGTAGAGCAGCGGCGAGGCGCCGACGATCAAAAGCACGGTAACGATCAGAATCGGCGTGCGATGGCGCTCGAGAAATTCGTCGACCGGCGCGAGGAATTTGTAACCCAATTCGTGCGGCTCGCTGCGCGGCTTGAGCCTGCTTAGCAGAGCCGGCAGGAGCGTGATGCTGGTGATGAAGGCAATCAGCATGCCGACACCGGCGATCAGGCCAAGCTCGGAAAGCCCGCGATAGGCAGTCGGCAGGAAGGAGAGGAAGCCGGCGGCGGTCGCGAGCGCCGCAAGCGTCAGCGGCGCGCCGGCGCGGCGCCCGGCGTGGAGCAGCGCCTCGTATAGCCCGTCAACCTCGTGGCGTTCCGCGCGATAGCGGACGCTGTACTGAATGCCAAAATCCACCCCAAGCCCGACGAACAGGACGGCGAAATAGACCGAGATCAGGTTGAGGGCGCCGACCATCAGGATGCCCAGCGCCGCCGTTACCGACAATCCAACCGCAAGACTGATGAAAACCGCCAGGATGATCTGCCACCACCGCAGCGCCAACCACATGATGAAGAGCACGACAGCAATGGTCACCACGGCATTAAGCCCGGCATTCTCCTTGATCGTGGCGAACTGGTCGTCGTTCATCGGCACTGGGCCGGTCAGGCGCACACGCGCTTGATACTTGGAAGCCAGATCGAGATCGGCCACGGCTTGGCGAATGGCGTTGCTCGCCCGCATTCCCGGCTGCAGCTCCGAATAGTCCAGCACCGGCTGGATTTTAACGAAGCGGATCAGGTCGGAGGATTTGGCCGGCTGCCCCTGAACCAGCACCTGCCAGGAAAAGTTTGCCGGCTTGTTCGCATTGACCTGATCGAGAGTGTTGGCCGCTTGCGTCAGCGGCCAGACCATATTGTCGAGTGTCAGCTTGCCCGACTGCACGCCGAGCAGCCCGAACTGCAAGGCGCGAATGACCCCACGCAAGCTTGGATCGCCGGCCAGCACCTGCACAAGCCGCTGCGCTTGCGACAACATCTCCGTCTGCGGCACGAGCTGTTCGGCGGTCTCGAACAAAAGGCCGTTCTGAGCAAAAAACGGTCCGCCCTGCGGCTCGTCCACGGAGACGAAGAAATTCTTCTCCGGCTTTAATTTCGCCACCAGCGCCGAGCTCGCTTCCTGAACCAGCTCGGGCGTCGGCGCCTCGACCACGGCAATGGTCAGGTCGAACTGCGGGAAAGCCTTTTCAAAGGCCATTTCGCGCTGGCGGCCGGGGCTGTTGGCGGAAAGGAGCTGGTTGATATCCGTGTTTACGGAGAAATGCCCGGCGGTATACCAGACGGAGGCAATGGCAATAATGATCGCGGCGGCGGTGACCGACCACGGATAGTGAATGCAAAAACCGATGGTGCGAACAACGAATGAGGTGATCGTTTTCATGGGACTCGAATGGTGGGAAACCGGCGTTTGAGGCGTTAAGACAACGGCAAAATGGCGGCACGGGCAGTGCTCGAATAAGCCACTCCCTGTGGGCGGGCCCGCGCAGCGAAAGAGGACGCAACGGCAGTCTGGTCGTACATGAAGTCTCCCAGCGCCGACCCGGCGGCGGCCCTAGATGCCCTGAAACGGTTCAAAAGTGAAATCGGCATTTTTTCCTAATTTCTGGGCCAGGCGCGGTCCGAGACCGCAAGCGCGGCCCAGGTCCCAGCGGGGCGCAATCCGACGCGCTGGACAACTGGCGAAATTATGCTCAAAAGTTGGTCGCAGGGATGCTGGCATGACGTATTCCCCTTGGTTGAAGGGCTGAATAGCCTTGATTGTCACACCACCGTGGCCAAGTTGATTGCCACGGCGTTGTGACCAAAGTATTGGTCGTGGAAGGCAACGGATGGTCTATGTTGCGGCGCAACGCCGCAGCCTCTCGCCCCCGGAGGTTATTCATGAAGGTTATCCTCGCTCAGCCTCGCGGTTTTTGCGCCGGCGTGGTGCGTGCGATCGAGATCGTGGAACGCGCTCTGCAGAAATATGGTCCGCCGGTCTATGTCCGCCATGAGATTGTGCACAACAAGCATGTCGTCGAGAGCCTGAAGGCCAAAGGGGCACGCTTTGTCGAGGATCTCTCCGAGGTTCCCCCGCATGCGGTCACCATCTTCAGCGCGCATGGCGTCGCCAGGAGCGTCGAGGAAGAAGCGGCGCAGCGTGAACTTCCCGTACTGAACGCGACCTGCCCGCTCGTCACCAAGGTGCACAACCAGGGTAAGCGCTATGTCGCGCAAGGCCGCCAGCTTATTCTCATCGGCCACGCCGGGCACCCGGAGGTCGAAGGCACGATGGGCCAGATCTCCGAGCCGGTGACACTTGTGCAAACGGAGCGCGATGTCGACACCCTCGACATTCCGCACGACACGCCGGTCGCCTACGTCACGCAAACAACGCTGAGTGTCGACGACACGCGCGGCATCATTGCGGCGCTGCATCGCAAATTCACCGACATCGTCGGCCCGGAGACGCGGGACATCTGTTACGCCACGCAAAACCGCCAGACCGCGGTGCGCGAGCTCTCGACACTGGTCGATGTCATCCTCGTGGTCGGCGCCAAAAACAGCTCCAACTCCAACCGCTTGCGCGAGATCGGCAACGAGGCCGGCATTCCCTGTTATCTCATTGCCGATGGCAGCGAGGTACAGCCTGAATGGTTCAATGGCGCGCAGACGGTCGGCATCACCGCCGGTGCGTCGGCGCCGGAAGTACTGGTCGAGGATGTCATCGACGCTCTGCGGCGGTTGGGACCGGTCGATGTTTCCGAACTGACGGGCCGGCAGGAAACCATCGAGTTTCGGCTGCCGCCCGAACTGACCGAAAGCCGGGCCGCGGAACGCGCGACCGCGAAAGTTTGATCAGAAAGTCTGAAATGTGAAGCCGCCATGGGGATGCCGCGGCAACACATGCATCAAGAAAAAGAGGGATAATAGTGGCAGTATCACTTCGACAGACGGTGGCCGTCGGCAGTTACGTGTTGAAGCAGCGCCTCGCCGGACGTAAGCGCTACCCGCTGGTTCTCATGCTGGAACCGCTGTTCCGTTGCAACCTTACTTGTTTCGGCTGCGGCAAGATCGATTATCCGGATGCGATCCTCAATAAGCGCTTGTCGGTGCAGGAATGTCTCGATGCGGTCGACGAATGCGGCGCGCCGATGGTCGCCATTCCGGGCGGCGAGCCGCTGATCCACAAAGAGATCGGTGAGATCGTCAAAGGCATCGTGGCACGCAAGAAGTTCGTGTCGCTGTGCACGAATGCGCTGCTGCTCGAAAAGAAGCTCGATCTGTTCGAGCCTTCGCCGTATCTGTTCTTCTCCGTGCATCTCGACGGCCTCAAAGCCCACCACGACAAATCGGTGTGCCTGGAGGGCGTGTTCGACAAGGCCATATCGGCGATCAAAGCCGCGAAGGCCAAGGGCTTTGCCGTCAACGTCAACTGCACGATCTTTGACGGCCATCCGGCCGAGGACATCGCCAAATTCCTCGATCTGACGCAGGAGCTCGGCGTCGGCGTGTCGATCTCGCCCGGCTACGCCTATGAGCGCGCTCCCGACCAGCAGCACTTTCTCGCGCGGCGCAAGACCAAGGAGCTGTTCCGCAAAGTGTTCGCGCTCGGCAAGGGCAAGAAGTGGAATCTGACCCATTCCGGCATGTTCCTCGACTTCCTTGCCGGCAATCAGGAATTCCACTGCACACCTTGGGGCATGCCAACGCGCAACGTTTTCGGCTGGCAGAAGCCCTGCTACCTGCTCGGCGAAGGCTATGCCAAGACCTTCAAGGAGCTGATGGAGACCACGGATTGGGATGCCTACGGCACCGGCCGCTATGAAAAATGCGCGAACTGCATGGCGCATTGCGGCTACGAGCCGACGGCAGCCAACGCGACCTTGAAGCACCCGCTCAAGGCACTGGCGATCGCGCTCGGCGGCGTCAAGACCGAAGGCCCGATGGCGCCGGAAATTTCGCTCGCCGATCAACGGCCGGCGAAATACGTATTCGACAGCCAGGTGCAGCTGCGGCTCTCGGAGATCCGCGCCAACGAAGCGCGCGAGAAGGCTGCCAAGGCGGCGGCTAAGACGTCGGCAAGCGCGGCGTAAGGCCGTCATTCCGGGGCGGCCCGAAAGGGCCGAGCCCGGAATCCATAATCACAATCGCAACGATTTGAATTCGGCCGGCGGGAAACCGTGTCGGCGGTGGCTATGGATTCCGGACTCACGGGCTGGCGCCCGTGCTCGGAATGACGCCTACATCCCGTAGGCCACCGCCCGCGTATTGCCGCGCTTGAGATTGCGGTAGCGCGCCATCGCCCATACCGGGAAGAATTTCGAGTAGCCGTGATAGCGCAAATAAAACACGCGCGGGAAACCGGTGGCGGTGTAACGCGGCTCATTCCAGAAGCCGTCGGCGCCTTGCGTGTCGGCGAGATATTTGACGCCACGCGCGACCGCGGGATGGTCGATCTCGCCCGCGGCCATCAGGCCGAGCAGCGCCCAGGCCGTCTGTGATGCGGTCGACAGCGCGCGCTCATAGCCGCGATAATCGAGCTTATAGCTTGCGCCGTCCTCGCCCCAGCCGCCATCATCGTTCTGGATAGCGGCGAGCCAGTCGACCGCCTTGCGCATTTCCGGCGCGGCATGATCGACGCCAACGGCATTGAGCGCGCACAGCACCGACCAGGTGCCGTAGATGTAGTTCATGCCCCAGCGGCCGTACCAGCTGCCGTCGGCCAGTTGCGTGCGCCGCAGATAATCGACGCCGCGCGCCACCGCAGCGCTGCTTACCGTCGTCTCACCGAACTGAGCGAGCATCGACAGACAGCGCGCCGTCACGTCCTCGGTCGGCGGATCGAGCAGCGCGCCATGATCGGCGAAGGGGATATTGTTGAGATAATGATATTCGTTGTCGGCATCGAACGCGCCCCAGGCGCCGTTCTCGCTTTGCATGCCGATAATCCACTCGCGCGCGCGCGCCAGGCTCGATTCGTAGTCCTTGGACCCGGAGAGGTTCTGCACGCGGTCCATTGCCATGGCGACAACGGCGGTGTCGTCCACATCGGGATAGTGTGGGTTCGCGTATTGAAATGCCCAGCCGCCCGGGCGGATGTCGGGCCGCCGCGCGATCCAATCGCCGCGCACATCAAGCACCTGCTTGGGCACAAGCCAATCGAGCCCGCGTTTGACCTGCGCGACCGTTCGCTCGCCGCCGACTTCCAGCAAAACATGACAGGCGAGCCCGGTGTCCCAGACCGGGGAGACGCACGGCTGGCAATAGGCTTCGTCCTCATGCACCACCAACAGCTTTTCGACCGACTTGCGGGCGATGGCGCGGTGCGGATGATCTTCCGGATAGCCGAGCACGGCGAACATCATCACGCTATTGGCCATAGCCGGGAAAATCGCGCCCAGCCCCTCCTCGCCGTTGAGGTGCTCGATTGTCCAGGCGACGGCGCCGTCGATGGCGCGTTGCCGTGTGGGCTTCGGAAAAAATGGCTCGGCGAAGCGCAGCACGTTGTCGACACCGCGGAAGAACCAGAACCACGATGCTTTCTGCTGCGGCGCCTTCGGCGTCGGCCCGATGCTCTGCGGCGGCGCGACAAACAATTCGTCGATGCGCACGCCCTTGGCGTTGCGTGCGTGCGGCTTCTTCACCGTCAGCACGAGCAGGGGAACGATGACGGTTCGGCTCCAATAGGAGATCTTGTCGATGTGAAAGGGAAACCATTTCGGCAGCAGCATCACCTCGACCGGGATCACCGGCACGGCGCGCCAGGGAATGAACCCGAACAGCGCGAGCATGATGCGGGTGAACACGTTGGCGCGCTCGGCGCCGCCGCGGGCGAGCACCGCCTCGCGCGCCCGCCGCATATGATCCGCATCGATCGGATCACCGATCATCTTCAGCGCGAAATAAGCTTTCACCGTCGCGCTGATGTCGAGCGCGCCGTCGCGGAACAGCGGCCAGCCGCCGTGGTCGCCCTGAATGCGGCGCAGATAGACCGCGATCTTTCTTTCCAGCTCGGCATCGACCGGTTCGCCGAGATAGTGCCGCAGCAGCACATATTCGGCTGGAATAGTGGCATCGGCCTCGAGCTCGAACACCCAGTGGCCGTCCGGACGCTGCTGCGCCAACAGCGCCTGCGTCCCTTTTTGAATGCGTTGTTCGAGCGCATCGTCGGGGAGGCGCGCGGCGTCGGTTAATTTCGCGGCGGGCGTGCGCAGTTCAAGCGTGTCGTTGATCATGATTGGTTCGCGATGGTGTCGGCGGCGCGGTTGCCGGATCGGATCGCACCTTCAATGGTAGCGGGCAGGCCGGTGTCTGTCCAATCGCCGGCCAGCACGAGATTGCGCCATGGGGTGGCGGCGCCGGGACGCTTGGCATCTTGCGCGGGCGTCGCCGCGAAGGTGGCGCGGCGCTCGCGCACGATCTGCCAAGGAGGTGGCCCACCACTCGGCAGCGCGGCCGGCAGTCCGGTCAAGCGTGCGACCTCGCCCCAGATCGTTTTCGCAAGCTCCTCACGGGGCGCATCGATGAGCCGGTCGCCGGCACTGACGGTGACAGACAGGCGGCCCGGGAAGGCGAACAACCATTGCACGGTGCCGTTAAGCACGCCCAGAATCGGCGGCTGCGCGGGCGGAGGCTCGATGCGGAAATGCGCATTGACGATGGCGCGGAATTCGGTCGGCACTTGAAGGTCGCGCACCAACGAGGCGGCGATGTAGGGCGGCACCGCGAGAATGACCGCGTCGCCGGCCGCAAGCGGAACAGTCTCGCCGCCGAAATCGAGCGTTTCCACCCGCTCGGCGGCAAAGCGCAGCGCGCGCAACTGGTGCTCCATGCGCACGGCGGCGCCGCGTTGCTGCAAATGGGCGAGCGCCGGTTCGATCAGCGTCGTGCCTAAACCCTCGCGCGCAATCAGTGGCCGGCAGGCGCGGCCGCCGACGGCGAGCGTCTCGCGAATGATCGCGCCGGCAAGCCGCGCCGCGCCGTCCGGCGCCTCGATGTTGAGCGCCGCGACCAGCAGCGGCTCGACCAGCCGCTCGTAGAGCGTGCCTTTGCAGGCGATGACTTCGCCCACCGACTTGCCAGTCGGCGTCCAGAGAAGCCGTGCCAGCGGCAGATAATCGAGGACCCGCGTTCCCGGCACCCGGCGGGCGGGATCGAAAACCCAGAACGGGATCGGGCCATCATTGAAGCGCAGCGTCCAGCGCGCGCCGCTCGCCAGATCGGCGAAGGAAAACTCGGCCCCCGCCGGGCCGATCAGCCGATGCTCCGCGCCAATGCTGCGCAGGTATCCGAGCGCGGCGTGATTGCCGGACAGAAGCAGATGATTGCCGTTGTCGATCGTCATGCCGACCGATGCGTCGTAATAGGAGCGGCAGCGGCCGCCGGCAAAGGCGGTCGCCTCATGCACCACGACATTGCGTCCGCGCGCCGTGAGGCGCACGGCGGCGGAGAGGCCGGCGAGACCGGCGCCGATAATGTGGACCGTTCCGCTCATCACACGAGATTACGCAACACAATGAGGAGGAGCTTTGCCTTCGGCAGTTTCACCGGCGCGCGCGGCGAGGCAAAGCCGCGCGCGATCAGCTTCTCGAGTATAATGTGATAGGCCTCGCCCATGATGCGTGGCGCGCGCACGACCCGGCGCGGATTTTTCGCCATGATCGCCCGCGCCGCACGAAATTCGCTCTCGGCCAGCTCGACAATCGGAGCGCAGGCTTTGCCGATCGCCGGACTTGCCACGACGTCGTGCGGCTCGGTCGACGTGATGTCCGCCGCTTGCAGCGCATCGCGCGGCAGATACAGGCGGCCCAGAGAAGCGTCTTCGTCGAGGTCGCGCAGAATGTTGGTCAGTTGCAGCGCGCGGCCGAGATGATGCGCCAGCGCGATGCCGGCGTCGCGCTGGATGCCGAACACGCGCACCGAAAGCCGCCCGACCGCGCAAGCGACGCGATCGCAATAGAGATCGAGCGTCGGCCGGTCGGGGGCACGGATATCGGCGACGACATCCATTTCCATGCCGTCGATGATGGCGATGAAGTCCTCGCGCCGAAGGTCGAAGGTGCGCACGGCCAGCGCCAGGCCGGCAAGCTCCGGCGGCGGCGCCCCGCGATAAACGGCGTCGATATCCGCGCGCCATTGCCCCAACTGCGCCCGGCGGGTATCGCGCGGGCCTGGATCGTCCGCGATATCGTCGACGGCGCGGCAGAACGAATAAATTTCGAACATCGCCTCGCGCTGGGCGCGCGGCAGGATGCGCATGCCCCGGTAGAACGAGCTACGGGAGGCGCGCTCGGCCGCGAGGGAAGGCTTGCTCACTCACGCACCCCGCGGCTTTTGCGTCGCGGCGGCGGAACGCCGGCCGAGCCGCCGGAACGCACCGCCGACGATGCCGGCCAACGTGAGGCCGGCGACGGCGGGTACGGACAGATGCACACGGTCGCACAGCGGATCGCGCGCCGTCAGCAGTCGCGCGATCCGATGCGCCAGCGTGTTGATGACGGAGACTTCGAGCGCGAGCCGCCTGTCGTTGATCAGGAGCGTAAATACGTCGCTCTCGGAAAGAAGTTGTTCGGTGCGTTTGGCAAGGCTGTGCAGTGCCGCCAACAGCGCCGGAGACGCCTGCGCCTCACCGAGCGCCTCCACGCCGACAGCATGCGCCGCGAGAAGATCGAGCGGAATATAAACCCGATCGAGATTGCGGTAATCGTCTTTGCAATCCTGCAGATGATTGATGATCTGCAAGGCCGCGCATAGCGCGTCATTGGCGGGCCAGGTGCTGCGGCTCTCGCCGTGCACATCGAGCACGAAGCGGCCGACCGGCATGGCCGAGAGCGAACAATAGCCGATGAGATCGTCCCAGTCGCGATAGCGCAGCTTGGTCACGTCGAGCTTGAAGGCCGCGAGCAGATCCTGCGCATGGCGGGGCGACAGCGCTCGCTCGGCAAGCGCGGTGCGCAGACGCACGGCCGCCGCATCTTCGCTATTCTCGCCGAGGAGACCGGCGCCGAGCCGGTCGAGCAGTCGAAGCTTCTCCGCCGGCGCCAGCGTCGCGTGGTCGGCAATATCGTCGGCGGTGCGCACAAAATTGTAGAAAGCCAGAATCACACCGCGATGGCGCGGATGAATGAGAAACGAGGCGACCGGAAAATTTTCATCCCGGTGTCCCTTTCCCGAGCGCAAGTTGGTCGCGTCGCTCATGGTCGCATCGTTCATCGCGGTTCCGAAACGTTGCCGTTGCGCAGGTTCGCTTGCCGCAGGTCAGCGTCCTGCAGGTTGGCTTGCGCCCGGCCCTTCCACATTCCGCCGCGGCCGCGTGCATGCTGATAGGCGGAATCGAGGGTGAATGCCATATAGGTCGCCGCAATCGCCGGCAACGCCACCCCCCAGAGCGGCGACACACGATAGAAGCGCAGGATCGGCTGGAACGCCAAGGCCATCAGCAGCCATGCGGCAAGCCCGAGGATTTGCGCCAAACCGGAGGCGAAGACCGCGAGCAGGACCGGAAAGAGATAAGTGACGGCCAGCCCGAGCACGGTTCCGGCCAAGAGCAGCGGCGAGTAGCGCAATTGCGCATAGGCGGTGCGGGAAACCATCTTGCGGATGTCTGCGACCGCCGGATAGGCGCGAACGCTGCGCACGCCATCGGTGAGACCGATCCAGATCGGACCATGGGCTTTGAGCCGCTTGGCCAGCGCGCAATCGTCGATCAAGGCGTTGCGGATCGAGGCCATGCCGCCTGCTTCCCGCAGCGTTTGGCGGCGCACCAGCATGCAGCCGCCGGCGGCGGCGGCGGTGCTGCGGCGCGGATCGTTCGCCCAGGCGAAGGGATAGAGCATCTGGAAGAAAAAGATGAAGGCCGGAACGAACATGCGCTCGGCGAAGCTTTCGCAACGGAGCTTGGCCATCAGCGAGGTCAGCACAGTGCCGCCGGAGCGCGCCCGCGCGACGAGCCTGCGCAGTTCGTCGGACACGTAGACGATATCCGCGTCGGTAAAGAGGAGATAATCCGGCGGCTGAGCCGCCGCCTCGGCCGCTTCGACGCCCTGGCTTTGCGCCCATAGCTTTCCGGTCCATCCGGAAGCAAGCGCGCGGCCGGACAAGACTGTCAGGCGATCGGCCGCGCCGAGCGCAGCCGCCGCGTCCCGCGCCAGCTGCGCGGTGCCATCACGGCTCTGGTCGTCGACAAGAATCACCCTGAAATCGCCGGGATAATCCTGGCGCAGCAGCGAAGCGACGGTGGCGCCGACACATTCGGCTTCGTCGCGGGCCGGTATTACGGCCATGATCGAGGGCCACGGTCCCCGCCACGCCACGATCTTGCCATCGCGCTCGCGGCCGAGCCAGAAGGCCCCACGCCCCAGAAGGAGATAGAGCCAGATCGCCAGTACCATTGACGCTATGAGCCCGTTTGTCACAGATAGCCCTTGAAGTGGGGGGATGCCATTCACCGACGCCGAGGCCGCGAGCCTCTGTCGCGGCCGGCTCTTTTATCGACTATGGAGCCGGATAGACAGATCCGGACGCCCGGTAGCGTGGCAATGTGAGCTTGGCAAGAAGGTAATGAACGGCAAAATCAGCCCTTTTCTGACCCGCCTCGAAGCGACGGCGAAAGATACCGAAGATCTGCTCGATCGGCTCCTCTCCGCCACGCCGGTTGCCGGCGAACTGGCAAGGCCGGCCCGCCTGATCGAGGCCATACGTTATTCGAGCCTTGGTGGCGGGAAGCGGTTCCGGCCATTTCTGGTGGTGGAATGCGCTGCATTGTTTGAAGTGCCGCGACAACAGGCGCTGATGGCCGGTGCCGCGCTGGAATGCGTGCACTGCTACTCGCTGGTGCACGACGATTTGCCGGCCATGGATAACGATGAGCTGCGGCGCGGTCAGCCGACGGCGCATAAGGCCTTCGACGAAGCGACCGCGATCCTTGCCGGCGACGGCCTGTTGACCCTCGCCTTCGATATTCTGTCGCGTACGCAGACCCATCCCGATCCCGCGGTGCGGATCGAACTCGTCAACGCGCTCGCCCGCGCCTCCGGTCTTGGCGGCATGGTCGGCGGCCAAATGCTCGATCTTGCCGCCGAAGGACGCTTTACCGGAAACGGCCCGCAACGGCTCGACGAAGAGGGCGTGCGCACCTTGCAGGCGATGAAGACCGGTGCGCTTCTGCGTTTCGCCTGCCAGGCCGGCGGCATGCTTGGATCGGCGACGCCACAGCAGCGCAAGGCGCTCGAACGTTACGGCTCGGCCGTCGGCCAGGCCTTCCAGATCGCCGATGACCTGCTCGACCTCGAAGGCGACACCGCGCTGGTCGGCAAACAGACCGGCAAAGACGCCGAAGCCGGCAAGGCAACGATGGTCGATATCCTCGGCCCGGCCGGCGCCAAGACGCGGCTGCGGGAGCTTGTCGCCGAGGCCGAACAAGCGCTTGCGCCGTTCGGTGCCAGCGCCGCGATCCTGGTCGAAGGCGCACGCTTCGTCGCTGAGCGGCGCATGTGAGAGCGTCTTTAGGCGCCACAAGCTGACGATTCTTTTTGCATTCATCACATTTTTTTTGCACGCGCCTGCGTCGAAAAGATCGTACGGTTTTTAGATTGAATTTATGAGCCCTCTGGCGGCTCTTTCATTTCGAGCAAAGACGCTCGGAATAAATGGCAACGAAGCCCTCGGCCGCGTCTCGCGACGTCCGAGGGCTTTTTGCTGTTCGGGGGACTGCGTCGAAAGACTGCGCAAACTGCCGGGCTGATGAGGGGAGTGAGCGATGTCTACAACCACTGCTGTTGAAACTGAAGTCGAACAAATCGATCACGTGCTCGGCGAAGAATTCGAGCACAAGCCGGTGCCGCCTTCGGCGCGGCGGAGCCTGTTCTCGGTCACGATGGTCTGGATCGGCTTCCCGATGATCATCACCGGCGCGATGACGGGATCGGTGCTGGTGCTCGGAATGGGCTTTCAGCGGGCGCTGATCGCCATGATCATCGGCAACTTGATCATGTTCGCTTATGTCGGGGCTCTGGGCGCCCTGGGCACGAAAAAGGGAATGAATTTCGCGCTCATCGCCAGCATCGTGTTTGGCCGCAAGGGTTACGTATTTTCGTCCGGCCTGCTTTCCACGCTGCTGCTCGGCTGGTACGCCGTGCAAACAGGCATTACCGGCAATCTCATCAGCTCGACCTATCATCTGAATTACGTGCTGATGACCGTCATCGCCGGCGTGCTTTACATCGCCATCACTTTCGTCGGCGTCAGAGGGCTGCACTATATCGGCCTCGTCTCCGTACCGCTCTTCGTCGTGCTCGGTGTCTGGGTCGCGGGCGACTCCGTCGCCAATCACGGCTGGGCGGCGGTGATGTCCTATGCCGGAGCCGACGGCAAAGGCGCCATGTCGATGGGCGTCGGATTGACCATCGTCCTGACGCTGTTCGTCGATGCAGGCACGGTGACGGCCGACTTCAACCGCTGGGCAAAGGATCTGAAAGGCTCGCTGATCTCCACCTTCAGCGCTTTTCCTTTCGCCAATCTGGTCGCCATGCTGGTGGGCGGCATCATGACGGCGGCGCTGGCGACACCCAACGCCAACCCGTTCGGCGCCGATAACATGTTCGGCTACATGAACGACAAGCAACTCGTCTGGCTGTCGGTGCTTGCCTTCATCTTCCTCTATTGCAATCTCGGTTCGGTTTGCTCGCATTGTCTCTACAACGCGGCAACCGGGTGGTCGCGCATCCTGGGCAGCCACATGCGCATCCTCGCCATCGCGCTCGGGATCGTCGGCATCATCGTCGCCGCCGGCAATGTGTGGGCGTTCTTCATCCAATGGCTGACGCTGCTCGGCATCCTGGTGCCGCCGATCGGTGCCATCATCTTGGTCGATCAATACCTGCTGCGGGTGAATTCGGAGCCGACCGCCGAATGGCGCATTGTCCCCTTCATCGCCTGGGCGGCCGGCTCGGTGGTTGCATTCTTTGTCAGCGAGTATGCGCCGGAATACTCGACCGCCATCGCGGCGTTCATCGTCGCGGGCGTGGTCTATGGCGTGCTGCAAAGCGTGACGGCTCCGAAGACGCAATACGCCGCGTAGCCATTTGCTCGATAATGGGGCGGCGATTGCAATCCAAGCGACCGCCGCCTTAACGTGTCAGTAGCTTTCAGGCTGGAGAACCCTCATGCCGCAAGATTATGAAATCTACGACCTTGGCGACGTACGCTTGCAGCGCGGCGCAACGCTGCGCGACTGCAAGCTTGCCTACAAGACCTTCGGCAAGCTGAATGCGGCGAAGGACAACGTGATCGTTTACCCGACCTGGTATTCCGGCCAGCATCACGACAACGAATGGCTGGTCGGACCGGGCATGGCGCTCGATCCGGACAAATACTTCATCATCATTCCGAATATGCTGGGCAACGGGTTGTCGTCGTCGCCGAGCAATACGCCCGAGCCTTACAATGGCCCGCGTTTCCCGCTGGTGACGGCCTGCGACAACGTGCGGGTGCAGCACCGGCTGGTGACCGAGAAGTTCGGCATCGCCAAGCTTCCGCTCGTGACCGGCTGGTCGATGGGGGCGCTGCAGGCGTTCCATTGGGGCGCGCTCTATCCGGACATGGTGGAACGCATCGCGCCTTTCTGCGGCTCGGCCAAATGTTCGCGCCACAATTTCGTCTTCCTCGAAGGCGTCAAGGCGGCGCTGACGGCCGACGGTGAGTTCGCCGCCGGCTGGTACAAGGAAAAGCCGGCCAAAGGCCTTCGCGCGGCGGCGCGCGTCTATGCCGGCTGGGGCTTCTCACAAGCCTTCTATCGCGAGCGGCTCGATATCGAGCGCTTGGGCTATTCCTCGCTCGAGGATTTTCTGGTGGCCTTCTGGGAAGGCTTTTTCCTGCCGAAGGACGCCAACAACCTCCTCACCATGCTGTGGACTTGGCAGTACGGCGATATCAGCGACAACGAGCTCTATAACGGCGATTTCAAAAAGGCTTTGGGAGCGATCAAGGCAAAAGCCTATGTGATGCCCGGCCAGACCGATCTCTATTTCCCGGTGGAAGACAGCCAGTTCGAGGTCGCCAACATGCCGAACGCGAAATTCGTTCCGGTTCCCTCAATCTGGGGCCATTTCGCCGGCGGTCCAGGAACCAATCCGGACGACGTGAAATTCATCGACAACACGCTCAAAGAGCTGCTGCGCTCCTAAGGAGGGAGCGCCGCGGCATCCCATCGGCGGGCCAGCTGCATACGGCCGCGTCAGCGGCCATCGCACAAACGGATGGCGCAAACGGCTGAAAGCGGAACCGGCACGTCGCCATCGCCGGCGATGCGCCGCTCTGCGCCAAATTTTTCCCCCTCAGGGCCTGTTCATGCGACGTGATCTGTGTCACAGCCGGGGACAAATCGGACCGCTAAACATTGCGGCCAATTCAAGAGTTTGTCCGCCTGCGGGCCCGGCGCGATTGAACTTCGCGCCAGCGGGCCTTATCTGGTCAGAATTGCGCAGCCGCGCGACAGACAGTACCCATCCCCGGCGATCCATGCCTATGACCTCACCCCGACGATGGACCCTGAGCGCGGCCGCAGCCTTTGTTGCCGCAGCGCCTTTCTTGGCGCCTCTGGCCTTCGCCCCGGCGCCGGTCCAGGCGCAGGCCCTGTTCGGTGCAGCGGGTGCCGTTTCTCGCCCGCAATTGGTCACCCAGGTGCGGGCGAAGCGGGGCGGACCGGCAAAAACCCAAAATCCGGCGGCGCCCGCGCCCAAATCTTCGGAATTACCGCCTCGGGTGCCATACACGGCCGCAGAAGCGGTCCGCGCCGTCATTCCGGGGATGCCGGACGCCCGATTCTGGGGTGATTCCGAAAGTCGACTTCAAAGCCGCCCTGCCATCGGCGCCAGGACCCTGGCTCATCCTTACCAGCGGCGGAGCGGATGGCGCCTTTGGCGCCGGCTTGCTCAATGGCCTGACCGCGGGCGGCAAGCGGCCCGATTATGCCGTCGTCACCGGCGTCAGCACCGGCGCATTGATGGCGCCGTTTGCCTTCGCCGGACAGCATTACGACGAGGCCCTGCGCAAGTGCTACACCGAGGTGACGGCGGCCGACGTCTTCGAAGCCGGAACGAGCACCGGCGAGAGCTTCGTTAATTCCTGGCCGCTGCGGGAATTCATCGACAAACAGATCACGCCTGAGCTGATAACGGATATCGCCGCTGCGCACCGGAGCGGGCGGCGGCTTTTTGTGGTCACGAGCGACCTCGATTCGGAGCGCTCGGTGGTCTGG
Source organism: uncultured Alphaproteobacteria bacterium (assembly GCA_963831135.1). Classification (GTDB taxonomy): domain Bacteria; phylum Pseudomonadota; class Alphaproteobacteria; order Rhizobiales; family Xanthobacteraceae; genus BOG-931. The sequence continues at coordinate 92,470 of CAWHPH010000040.1, read as the reverse complement.
AACATGGGCGCGATCGCCGCCCATGGCGGCGAGCATGCCGCAAAGCTATTCCGCAGCGTCCTGCTGGCGTCGGCCTCCATCCCCGGCGGATTCCCGCCCGTGCTGATCGATGTCGAAGCCGACGGCAAGCGCTTTCAAGAGATGCACGTTGACGGCGGTCTTGGCGGACAGTTTTTTGTCGCGCCGCCGTCATTGATGGCCAGTACTAGTGATTATCGGCTTCCGGCCACGCAGCTTTACATCATCGTGAACACCGGCCTGCAGCGGGACTTTAAAGTCGTCGACCGTTTCGCGCCGACGATCCTGACGCAGTCGATCAGCATGGCCGTTCCGGTCGATACCAGCCTCATGATCGACCGCGCCTTTGTCGTGGCAAAGCGCAGTAGCGTCGAGTTCAACGTCGCGACCATCCCCGCGAGCTTCAATGCGCCGAGCAAGGGGCCTTTTGATCCGAACTATATGAAAGCGCTTTTTCAGGTCGGCTTTGATCAAGGCAACGGCTCGACCGCCTTCGCCGCGACACCGCCGCCTCCGCCGAGCGGACCTACGCCTCAACCCAGTCACATTCAGAAAACCGGAGCAAACTGATGAGGAAATTCTTGCGCCCGATTTTTGCTACAGCCGTTGTCGCCCTGCTGGCCACCGGCGCCGCCGTGTCGACCGACGCGGTCGCCGCGCCGAGGGCCGGGAACTTCGACGGCAGTTGGAGTGTGGTGATCAACACGGTGCGCGGTGACTGCGGCAGCGGGCTGCGCTACGGCGTGCGTATCATTGGCGGCCGGGTGGTCGGTGAAAACGGAGGCTATTCGGTCGGCGGCGCCGTGGCGCCGAGCGGAGCGATCCGCGTCGTCGTCGCCGAAAGCGGGCGGTCGGCGAGCGGCACAGGGCGGCTTTCCGGCAACTCCGGCGCCGGCGTGTGGCGCACCTCGAGCGGCGAATGTTCCGGCCACTGGGCGGCCGCGCGCCACGCCGGCTGGTGAGCTGAAGCCAAAACGCTTCAGCCGACGATCATCCTGACTTGCGCGCGGCGGTGTTCGCGTTCCACCACGGGCAGACGTCGCGCGCCCGCACATAGTTGCCGTCCATCACGTTGAGCGGAACCCGCCCGCCGGCTTCGGCGACGGCGATGCGCATGGCGCGCGCCTCCTCGCGCTTTTCCGGCGAGAGCCACATGCGATCGTGGCCCCACAAACTCGGGCCGTCGACCCGTTCCTGCGGCGTCCAGTTATCCGGATCGATGCTGCGGCCGCCCCAGCCGTATTCGACCATGAATTTCGACGGCGAGCGCGAGTAGAACGACGTTATCTCGTCATTGGCGTGGCGGCCGAGCGTGGCGCCGATGCTTTGCGGATCGCGTAAAGCCAGATCGTAAGCCTGTCCGACATCGTCGAGGTAACAGAGCTCGACCATCAGGTGATGGACGCCGTTCGTGCCGGTATCGACGAAAGCCAAGCTGTGGTGACGCGGATTGAGATGAAAGAAATAGGCTTTGAAGGGCCGCAGAATATAGTCGCTCAGGCGAAAGCCCAGGATGTCCGTATAAAAGGGCATGACCTGATCGAGCCGCGCGGTCGTCAGCACGGCATGCCCCATGCCGAGCGGGCCGGTGCGAAAACCGGAAATCGAGCGCCCCGGCTTGAACGGCTCGTTCGCAAGCTCGGCGCCGTGGAAGGCTTCCAGCCGATTGCCGGCCGGATCGCCGAATACGATCAGCTCCTTGACGCGGCGCTCATCGGCGAGCGCGCGTGAGCCGCGCGCGATCGCGACGCCAGATTTTTCCAAATGCGCCGCCAGCGAATTGAGCGCCGCGGCATCGGCCACTTCCCAGCCGTAGAAGCCAACGCCCTCGCCGGCTTCCGCATTGACGATCACGCGCTGCTTGCGGTCGTCCATGCGGAACGCCAGCGCGCCGCGGCTCCGGTCGACCATCTGCATGCCGAGAAAGCGCGTGGCATAGGTCGCCCATTGATCGACGTCGCCGGTGCGGATCCCGACATAGCCGAGCGACTGAAGCTGCATCATGGTGCTCTCCTCGTCGGGAGTTGGCTTATCACGAAGGCGATTTTGCGTCTTCCTCCTGGGCCGAACTAAGCCTGCAGCCCGCGCGTGGTGTCGTCGAACAATTCCTCGACCGAATAGCGGCGCGGGGTGAGCTTCATCTCGAAGGCATAGCTGCTCATCAGCTCGAGTGACGGCCGGACCGCGTCGAAGCCGAACGGGATGAGATCGATCGCGCCGGGCTTCGGCAGGCCGGCGGCCTTCTTGCTCGCGAGCAGCATCCGGTAAACCTCGCGCACGACGGCAGGATCCGACTTCGCCAGGCTTTCCTTGAGCACCACCATGTGGTTGACCGGCACGGCGCCGTTCTTTTTGTACCATTCCTTCGCCGCCGCCTGCGGATCGGGAATGACGCTTTTGAGCTGCGGCTCGCTCGGCATGGCGCCACCGAAAATCGCGGCGTCGAGTTCGCCGTCGAGCAGCATTTTGGTGATGTCCTTGCCGGCGGCGGCGCGCTCCACACCGGGCGGATCCCGATATTCGGCCACATGCGCGTCTTCGAAGGTAACCCACTTCACCTTGCTGAGATCGAGACCGTAGTCCTTCCACAAAATGCCGCGTATCCAGACGCCAGTGGTCTGCGAGAAGGCGCGCACGCCGACCCGTCGCCCGGGGAGATCTTCGGGCCGCAACGTTCCGCGCTCAGAATTGTACAGCATGGTTCCGTGCTGGAAGCGGCCCATCATGGTCGCCGGCATGAGCACAAGCGGCTTGCCGTAGGCCTTGGCCTGCAGATAGGTGACGATCGCCATCTCGCTGACGTCGAATTTTTGCTCCCGCGCCATTGGCATGAACGCGCGGTTGACCGGATTGATTTCGGTGAACGCGAACGCCACCCGGTCGGATTTGATCTGGCCGTCTTTCAGCGCCTTGGTGTGCGGGTAAGACCCGAAGCAGACATCCAACGTCTTGATTTTTTCGGCAGCCGTCACGCTCATTCCCTCACCTCGCCCATTCGCGCGCCGAGTCTATGATCCGGCGGCGCCCGAAGCGAGTCCCCTCGATACGCAACGAGCCCGCTACGACGGCGATGAAGCTCAGGCGCGCTTGGCGCGCGGCCGACCGCTTCCAAGCCGCGCCTTGGGCATCCGCGCGCCTTCGCTGCGGGGGACCGCAACGACGTTCGAGGTGGAGAGAAACAATCCCTCCAGCATTTGCCGCTCGATCGGCTTCTGCAGGATCGGCACATGGCTGAAGCGGTCGTCAACGGTGTCGGCTTCGTATCCGGTGACAAAGACGAACGGAATGCCGCGCGCCGCAAGGATGTCGGCGACCGGATAGGCCATGCCGTCGCCGAGATTGATGTCGAGAATGGCGGCGTCGTAGTCGATTTCCTTGGCGGCTTGCAGCGCGTCGGACGCCCGCGAGATCGGGCCGATGACCGAATGCCCGGACTCGGTCAGGCATTCCTGAATCATCATGGCGACGAGCGCCTCATCTTCCACCAGCAGCACCCGCCGGCCGGCCGGCGAACCGGGCTGCCTTGCCGCATTGGCGGCCACGCTGCTCACCGGCCTCGCCTCGCCCACCGCGGCAGCGTCCCGCAGCGGGATGGCCAAGGTGCATTGCATGCCTGGCGGCGTCCACTCGAATGTCGCCCTGCCGCCGAGCTGATTCTCGATGCTGGCGCGGATCACCTTCAGGCCGAAGCTGCGCGCCGACGGCGGAGCAATGCGGGGGCCGCCGATTTCGATCCAGTGCAGGACGAGATAGTCGGGGCGCAATTGCCAGTTGAGGCTGACCTTGCCGAGCAGCGACGACAAGGCGCCGTGCTTGGCCGCGTTGGTGGCGAGTTCATGCACCGCCAGCGCCAGCCCCTGCGCCATGTGCGGCGGCAGCGAAACATTCGGCCCGGTGACCTCGACCTTGTCGGCTTCGCCGACCCGGTAGGGAGCCAGTTCTTCGGCCACCAGCGCGCCCAGATCGGCGCTGTGCCAGCGCGCGTCCGACAACAACGCATGCGCGCGGGCCAGCGCCTTGATGCGCCCTTCGACTGCGCCGACATAGTCTTCGACGCTGTTGGCCCGCGTCAGCCGCACGATCGACTGCACCACCGCAAGCGCGTTGCGGGCGCGGTGGTCCACTTCGCGCGCCAGCAGGTCCTGGCGCTCTTCCGCTTCCCTGCGTTCGGTGATGTCGATCGTGACGCCGCTGACGCGCACCAACCGGTTGGCGGCGTCGAAGCTCGCGGCCGCCGTGCCGGTGCACCAGCGCACGCTGCCGCCGCGCTGCACCACCCGAAAATCGGTTTGCAGCGTCCGCTCGCCCCCAACCATCCGGCGGCCCACCGCCTGCAGCCGGCCCCAGTCTTCGGGATGGATCATGGCGCGGATGTTCTCGACGGTAACCGCGAAGCTTCCGGGATCGACGCCGAATATGTGGTGCTGGCCCTCGTCCCATTTGCATTCGCGCGTGACGGGATCGAAGTCCCACGATCCCATCCGCCCGGCGGCCAGCGCGAGACTGCGGCCCTGCTCGCTTTGCGTGAGCCGCATGTTCGAGGCTTCGAGCTCGGCCGTGCGTTCGCTCACGCGCCTTTCCAGCTCGGCATTCAGCCGCTCCAGCTGACGCGTCTTCCGGTAAAGCTCGGCAAATATCTTGACCTTGGCGCGCAGCACCGCCGGAACGACCGGAACGGGCACGTAATCGACCGCACCCATCTCGTAGCCGCGCAAGCGGTCAACATCGTCCACCTGCACGGCGGAGATGAAGATGATCGCTGTGCGCTGAAAGCGTGGATGCTCGCGGATCATGGCCGCGAGCTGGAAGCCGTCGAGTTCCGGCATGCACACATCGATCAGGACGACCGCGGCCTCGTTCTTCAGCAGGAACTGCAGCGCCTCGCGGGCGGAAGCCGCCTTGATAAGGTTCTCCCCAAGACCGCGAAGAATCTCCTCGTTGGCGAGCAACTTCGCGGGCTGATCGTCCACCAGCAGAACGTTGACCTTGTCGTTCACGGCGCGAAGTTCTTGCATGGCAAAAGCCTAGCGATGCAGCCACATCCGCAACGCGGAGAGGAGCTGTTCGGTGTTGACCGGCTTGGCGAGATAGTCGGAGGCGCCCGCCTCGAGACATTTCTCGCGGTCCCCCTTCATGGCCTTTGCCGTCAAGGCAATGATCGGCAACCGACGATAAGCCGGGTTGCCGCGGATGGTTTCAATCGTCTGATAGCCGTCCATTTCCGGCATCATGATGTCCATCAGCACGATGGCGAGATGCGGCGTCTGATCGATCAGATCGATCGCTTCGCGGCCGGTGGTTGCCGTCAGTACATGCATGCCCCGGCGCTCGAGCACGCTCGACAACGCGAAGATGTTGCGCGCGTCATCGTCGACCAGAAGCACGGTGCGGCCGATCAGGTCCTCATCCGAGCTGTTGAGCCGCTCCAGCATGCGTTGCTTCTCGACCGGAAGATCGCCGAACACGCGATGCAGGAACAGCGCGGTCTCATCGAGCAGCCGTTCCGGTGATTCGACGCCCTTGACCACGATGCTGCGCGCCATTGTGTGCAGTTGGGCATCCTCGTTGGCGGACAATTCGCGTCCGGTGAACACGACGACCGGCACATCCGCCAGCGCCTCTTCGCTGCGCATGCATTCGAGCACCTCAAATCCCGACATATCGGGAAGGCGCAAATCGAGCACCACGCAATCGCAGATGCCATGGCGCAGGATATCGAGCGCCTCCTTGCCGCTTTCGGCATTGAGAATCTCGATGTCGTCGTGACCGAGCAGCTCGCGGATGCTCAGCTGCTCGGCCTCGTTGTCCTCGACCACCAAAAGCCGCCGGCGCCGCGACTGCGAGAAGTCCTTGATCTTGCTCAGCGCATCGGAAATGCCTTCGCGCGTCGTCGGCTTGGTGACGAAAGAGAACGCGCCGCGCGCGAGCCCGTGCTGACGATCTTCGTCCAAGGTGACGATCTGCACCGGGATATGGCGGGTGAGCGGGTTCTGCTTGAGTTGGCTCAGCACGTTCCAGCCCAGCATGTCGGGCAGGAACACGTCGAGCGACACTGCCGTCGGCTGATATTGCTTGGCAAGATCGAGCGCATCGTCGCCGCGCATGGCGAGCAGGACCTTGAAGCCCTTGTCGCGCGCGAGGTCGAGCAGGATCCGCGCATAATGCGGATCGTCCTCGACGATGAGCAGGATGGCATCGCCCGGCTGGATTTCCAGGCGGTCGTCCGGAATCTGCTCGACGCTGCGCTCGATCGAGACGGCGGGCGCGGGCGTGACGCCGGGGGCCGCCGAACGCGGCACCGTCGTGGTGCCCATGTATTTGATCGGCAGATAGAGGGTGAAGCTCGATCCGCTGTCAGGCGCACTGCGCAGATGAATTTCGCCGCCCAGCAGGGTCGCAAGCTCGCGGCTGATGGCGAGCCCAAGCCCGGTGCCGCCGTATTTGCGGCTGGTCGACGCGTCAGCCTGTTGAAACGCCTCGAAGATGATCTTCTGCTTTTCGAGCGGGATGCCGATGCCGGTATCGGAAACCTCGAAAGCAACGACATGGGATGCCTGGCTCAGCACCGGATGCGTGGCGGTCCAGCCGCCCAGAGCCGCGGACACATTGAGGCGCACACCGCCTTGTGCCGTGAACTTAAAGGCATTCGACAGCAGATTCTTCAGCACCTGCTGCAGACGCTTTGAATCCGTGGTGATGGTGCGCCCAAGGTTGGGGTCGAGGTGAACATCGAACGAGAGCTGCCGCGTCTCCGCCTCGTGGCGGAACGGCCGCGCCACCATCTCGAGAAGATTCGAGAAGAAGATCTCTTCGGCGTCGACCGTGACCGTGCCCGACTCGATCTTCGACAGATCCAAAATATCGCTGATCAGGTTGAGCAGGTCGGTGCCGGCGCCGTGGATGGTTCTGGCGAACTCGACTTGCTTGGCCGTCAAATTGCCTTCCGGGTTGTCGGTCAGCTGCTGGCCGAGAATGAGGATCGAGTTGAGCGGCGTGCGCAGCTCGTGCGACATGTTGGCGAGGAATTCCGATTTGTATTTTGAGGTCAGCGCCAGCTCGGTCGCCTTCTCTTCCAGCGCGCGGCGGGCCTGCTCGATCTCCTGATTCTTGCGCTCCACTTCGACATTGCGCTCGGCGAGCTGCTGCGCCTTCTGTTCGAGCTGCTCGTTGGTCTGCTGCAGCTCCTTCTGCTGCGCCTGCAACTCTCCGGCAAGCTGCTGGGACTGCTTGAGCAGCCCTTCGGTCTGCATCGTCGCCTCGATCGAATTGAGCACGATGCCGATCGACGTCGTAAGCTGCTCGAGAAACATGGTCTGCAGCGCGGTGAATTCGTTGACCGAAGCCAGTTCGATCACGGCCTTGACCTGGTTCTCGAACAGAACCGGCAGCACAATGGTGTTGCGCGGCGGCAAGCGGAACAGCGCCGAACTGATGGCGATCGCATTCTCCGGCATATCGGTGATCAGCATGCGGCGCTTGTCGACCGCACATTGGCCGATCAAGCCTTCGCCGAGCCGCAGCGACGCCGCGTGGCCGCCGGCGCCGTCGTCGGCGTAGGCCGCCCGCAATTTGAGCCCGGGCGTTTCCTCGTTTTCCATCTGGTAGATGACGCCCTGATGGGCGTTGACCAGCGGCGTCAATTCGGAGAGCAGCAGGCGGCCGACGGTGGTCAGATCGCGCTGGCCCTGCAGCATGTTGGTGAATTTGGCGAGGTTGGTCTTCAGCCAATCCTGCTCGGTGTTGCGGTCGGTGGTGAGCCGTAGATTGTCGATCATCGTGTTGATGTTGTCTTTCAGCTCGGCCACTTCGCCGCGCGCTTCCACCTGAATCGAGCGGGTGAGGTCGCCCTTGGTCACCGCGGTCGCCACCTCGGCGATGGCGCGCACCTGGGTGGTGAGGTTGGCGGCGAGCAGGTTCACGTTGCCGGTGAGATCCTTCCAGGTGCCGGCGGCGCCGGGCACGTTGGCCTGGCCGCCGAGGCGGCCCTCGACGCCGACTTCGCGCGCCACGGTCGTGACCTGATCGGCGAAGGTCGCGAGCGTGTCGGTCATGTTGTTGATGGTTTCGGCGAGCGCCGCCACCTCGCCCTTCGATTTCACCGTGAGGTTTTGCTTGAGATCGCCGTTGGCGACCGCGGTGACGACCTTGACGATGCCGCGCACCTGTTCGGTCAGGTTGGCGGCCATCACGTTCACGGTGTCGGTCAAATCCTTCCAGGTGCCGGCAACGCCCGGCACCTGCGCCTGGCCGCCGAGCAGACCCTCGGTGCCGACTTCGCGCGCCACGCGGGTGACTTCCGAGGCGAAGCCGTTGAGCTGGTCCACCATCGTATTGATGGTGTTCTTCAGCTCGAGAATTTCACCCTTCACGTCGACCGTGATCTTGCGCGAGAGGTCGCCGCGCGCCACCGCCGTGGTCACCTCGGCGATGTTGCGGACTTGCGTGGTAAGGTTCGCGGCCAAGAGATTGACGTTGTCGGTGAGGTCCTTCCAGGTGCCGGCAACGCCAGGCACCACCGCCTGACCGCCGAGCCGGCCGTCGGCGCCGACTTCGCGCGCCACGCGCGTCACTTCGGCGGCGAACGAGCGCAACTGCTCGACCATGGTGTTGAGCGTGTCCTTGAGCAGCAGCATCTCGCCGCGCACGTCCACCGTGATCTTCTTCGACAGATCGCCGCCGGCGATCGCGGTCGCCACCTCGGCGATGTTGCGCACCTGCGCGGTGAGGTTCGAGGCCATGAAGTTGACGTTGTCGGTCAGGTCCTTCCAAGTACCGGCGACGCCCGGCACCTGCGCCTGGCCGCCGAGCTTGCCTTCGGTGCCGACTTCGCGCGCCACGCGTGTGACTTCCGACGCAAAGGCGTTGAGCTGATCCGCCATCGTGTTGATGGTGTTCTTCAGTTCGAGAATTTCGCCCTTCACGTCGACGGTGATCTTGCGCGAGAGGTCGCCGCGGGCGACGGCCGTGGTCACCTCGGCGATGTTGCGCACCTGGGCGGTCAGATTGCCCGCCATGGAGTTCACCGAGTCGGTCAGATCCTTCCAGGTGCCGGCGACGCCCGGCACGTTGGCCTGGCCGCCGAGCCGGCCTTCGGTGCCGACTTCGCGGGCCACGCGCGTCACTTCGCCGGCGAAGCGGTTGAGCTGGTCGACCATGGTGTTGAGCGTTTCCTTCAGCTGAAGGATTTCGCCGCGCACATCGACCGTGATCTTGCGCGACAGGTCGCCGCCGGCGATCGCGGTCGCCACCTCGGCGATGTTGCGCACCTGGGCCGTGAGGTTGCCGGCCATCGAGTTCACGCTGTCGGTCAGGTCCTTCCAGGTGCCGCCGACGCCGGGCACTTGCGCCTGGCCGCCGAGCTTGCCCTCGGTGCCGACTTCGCGGGCGACGCGCGTCACCTCGGCGGCAAACGCGTTGAGCTGATCGACCATGGTGTTGAGCGTGTCTTTCAGCTCGAGAATTTCGCCGCGCACGTCGACCGTGATCTTGCGCGACAGGTCGCCGCGCGCCACGGCGGTGGCGACCTCGGCGATGTTGCGGACCTGACCGGTCAGGTTCGAGGCCATCGAGTTGACCGAGTTGGTCAGATCTTTCCAGGTACCGGCGACGCCGCGCACCATCGCCTGGCCGCCGAGCTTGCCTTCGGTGCCGACCTCGCGGGCAACGCGCGTCACCTCGCCGGCGAAGGCGTTGAGCTGATCGACCATCGTATTGATGGTGTCTTTGAGCTCGAGAATTTCGCCGCGCACGTCCACCGTGATCTTTTTCGACAGGTCGCCGGAGGCGATGGCGGTGGAGACTTCGGCAATGTTGCGGACTTGCGCCGTAAGGTTCGAAGCCATCGAATTCACGGAATCGGTCAGGTCCTTCCAGGTGCCGGCGACGCCAAGCACGTTGGCCTGGCCGCCGAGCCGGCCTTCGGTGCCGACTTCGCGCGCCACGCGCGTCACCTCGCCGGCAAAAGCGTTGAGCTGGTCCACCATCGTGTTGATGGTTTCCTTCAGCTGCAGGATCTCGCCCGAGACATTGACCGTGATCTTCTTCGACAAGTCGCCGCCGGCGATGGCGGTGGCAACGTCGGCGATGTTGCGCACCTGCGCGGTCAGATTGCCGGCCATGAAGTTGACGCTGTCGGTCAGGTCTTTCCAGGTACCGGCGACGCCCGGCACCTGCGCCTGGCCGCCGAGCTTGCCCTCGGTGCCGACCTCGCGCGCGACGCGGGTGACTTCCGAGGCGAAAGAGTTGAGCTGGTCGACCATCGTATTGATAGTATCTTTGAGCTCGAGAATTTCGCCGCGCACGTCGACCGTGATCTTGCGCGAGAGGTCGCCGCGCGCCACCGCCGTCGTCACATGCGCGATGTTGCGCACCTGATCGGTGAGGTTGCCGCACATGGCGTTCACCGAGTTGGTCAGATCCTTCCAGGTACCAGCGACGCCAGGCACGATCGCCTGGCCGCCGAGCTTGCCATCGGTGCCGACTTCGCGGGCGACGCGGGTCACTTCGGAAGCGAATGACCGCAGCTGATCGACCATGGTGTTGATGGCTTCTTTCAGCTGCAAGATCTCGCCGCGCACGTCGACCGTGATCTTCTTCGACAGGTCGCCGTTGGCCACGGCAATCGTCACCTCGGCGATGTTGCGCACCTGAGCGGTCAGGTTCGAGGCCATCGAGTTGACGCTCTCGGTGAGGTCCTTCCACACGCCGGTCACGCCGCCGACCTGCGCCTGGCCGCCGAGCTTGCCCTCGGTGCCGACCTCGCGGGCGACGCGCGTCACCTCCGAGGTGAACACGTTGAGCTGCTTGATCATGGTATTGACGATCTGCGCCGAACGCAGGAACTCGCCCTTCAGCGGGCGGCCGTCGACGTCGAGCTGCACGGTCTGCAGCAGGTCGCCTTGCGCCACGGCGGCGATCGCACGCGTCACTTCGGTGGTCGGCCAGAGCAGATCGTCGATCAGCGAGTTGACCGACGATTCCATTTCACCCCAGGCGCCCTCCGACAGGCCGAAGCGCACGCGCTGGCGGGTCTTGCCTTCGCGGCCCACTACCTGGCCGACGCGTTCAAGCTGCCGCGCCATGCGCTGGTTGGCGGCAACGATCTCATTGAAAGTGTCGGCGACCTTTCCCATGAGGCCGACCTGGTGGCCCGGCATCCGCACCGAGAAATCGCCGACCCGCACCGCCTGCAGCGCGTGCAGAAGCTCCCGCAGCTCCGGATTCTCGCCGCCGTTAGCCCCCGGGGCTTGGGCGAGGGACGCGGCTGCAGCCGTGGCGGCTGTGCCATTCTTGATCTTGGCGGCGACGTCAGAGGCGCGGGGCATCAAATTCTCCGGAACTCGGAAGGCGGCGCCGTCCGACGAACGGAGCGGCTGCGGGACACGGATGAGGATTGGCGAGTGGCGCGATGCAAGTCCCGGAAGTGTCGGCGCGGATATTTTTACTTTCCGCCCTTCGGCAAGCCGGACGTGGATCTCCCCCTCACCGGACTCCTCCTGAGCCGTAACGCGGAACGTGCGTGGCTTCGGAAGGTTCCAGCGAGGTTCCAGGCCAAAAAAGATATTTTTGGGCACGGGCTGAGGGCGGCCGCGGCGGGGCGCGCTCACAAGGGCAAAGCCCGCGAAGCGGCGGCGATTTCCCGGCCGATCCGGCCGGAGATTTCACGTGTCGGTCAGGTGTTTTAGATCTCCGGCTCGGCCCGGCCCCGGCGGCGGCAAGCGGCGATCACGGTGTTACGAAGGAGACAGGCGATCGTCATCGGGCCCACCCCGCCGGGCACCGGCGTGATTGCGCCGGCGATCCCTTGAGCCTCGGCGAAAGCCACGTCCCCGACCAGCTTCGATTTACCGTCCGCGCCGGCGACGCGGTTGATGCCGACGTCAATGACGACGGCGCCCTCCTTGATCCAGGAGCCGCGCACGATTTCCGGCTGGCCGACGGCGGCGACCAGAATATCGGCCCGTCGCAGGATACCTGGAATATCCCGGCTTTTGGAATGAACCAGGGTGACCGTGCAGCTTTCGGCCAACAACAGCGCCGCCATCGGCTTGCCGACGATGTTCGAGCGTCCAAGCACGACCGCTTCGGCGCCGCTGAGCTGCGGGACTTCCTCGCGCAGCAACATCAGGCAGCCATAGGGCGTGCACGGCACCAGCGCCCGGTTCAAGCCGCCGCTCCACAAGCGGCCGACATTCTGGGCGTGGAAACCGTCCACGTCTTTTGCCGGATCGATTGCATCGATCACGCGTTGCGGATCGATATGTTTGGGTAGCGGCAATTGCACCAAAATGCCATCGATGCGGTCGTCGGCATTGAGCCTGCCGATCAGCGCCAGGAGCTCAGCTTCCGTGATGGTTGCCGGCAGAGTTTCCTGAAAGCTCGCAATGCCGGCGGCGATGGCCGCCTTGCCCTTGTTGCGGACATAGACTTGGCTCGCCGGGTCCTCGCCGACCAGCACGGCGCAAAGCCCGGGTGCGATTCCCGCCTGGGCTTTCAGCTTGGTAGTGGCGGCCGCGACATCGGCAACCAGGCGATCCGCGCGCGCTTTACCGTCGATCCGTTTCGTCATCAGTATCTTGTGCTTGGAGCAAGTTCCGGTTGGCATCTTGTCAGTGGTCGGATGGCGACCTGTTAATCGAAATGCGCGTGGTTGGCCAGCCGGACGATCTGCCGATCAGGATTTCTGTGGCCCACAAATCAGATCTATCGCCGCTGCGGCGACAGCTTTCAATTGCTTGCGTGGGACGCCGACCCGCGCGCGCACGCCAATCGTGTGCATTGTCGCGGTCGCGAGTTGGGCGAGCGCGGCGGGATCCACGTTCGGTGGGACTTCGCCCCGCTCGCGCGCCTTGGCAATCTGCTTGGCGACAAAGGCGTCGGTGCCGCCGATGCTGGCGGCCAGAAAGTCGCGCACCGCCGGATCGGTCACGGCCTGCGCCGGCGCGGTCGAGATCGAATAACAACCGCGCGCTTCGTCGCCGCCGGCCAGATACACGTCGAGCGCCGTTTCATAGAACCTTTTCAGAAAAAGCCGCAGCGGCGGGTCGTCGGCGATGATTTGCGCGCCGATTGCGCGCGACTGTTGCCGGTATCGCTCCAGCGTCTTCAGATAAAGATCGCGCTTGTCGCCGAACGCCGCATACAGGCTCGGCCGGTTCATGCCGGTGGCGGCGACGAGATCGTCGAGCGATGTCGCGGCATAGCCGTGTTTCCAGAAGGTCTCGGCCGCTTTAGTGAGCGCGCGGTCGGGATCGTATTGCCGCGGCCGGCCGCGCACTCGCAGCACAGCAGGCTCCGGCGGCTTCGATCCGGCTTTTGATTTTTTTTGTACCATTTCGCAAAAAATCCTTGACCGCCCCTAATTTATGCTGAAAGGTACAAAAATCCAAGGGAAGACGTGAATCAAGGGAAGACGTACCGAGGGAGATGATGATGGACCTTTATTTTTCACCGATGGCCTGTTCGCTGGCGAGCCGGATCACCCTTTACGAAGCGGGCGCCGGGGACGCGCAATTCATCGAGGTCGATCCCAAGACCAAGCAGACGCTGGCCGGAGCGAACTATCGCGACATCTACCCTCTGGGGCTGGTGCCGATGCTTCGGCTCGATGACGGCTCTTTCCTGAGTGAAAACGCCGCGATCCTGCAATATATCGCCGCCCGCTATCCCGACTCGGGGCTCGCGCCCAAGAACGAGATCGAACGCGCCCGGCTGCAGCAATGGCTGTGCTTCATCGGCACGGAATTGCACAAAGGACTGTTTATCCCGCTGTTCGATCAAAAAGCGCCGGAAGGGACGCGGCAGCACACCCTGAGCAAATATGAATCGCGCCTGAAATATCTCAACGATCACCTCACCGGCCGCCAATATCTGCTCGACCGCTTTACGGTTGCCGACGCATACCTCTACACGATCCTGAACTGGACGGTGCCGACGCATGTCGATCTGACGCCCTATCCGGCGATCAAGAGCTACCATGCGTTTCTGCAAGCCCGGCCCAGCATCGCCAAAGCGTTTCAGGAAGAAATGACGCTCTACAAAGCCGAACTGGCGCGCAACAAGGCGGCGTGAGCCTCTGCGTTCTTCCCGATATATACAGGCTACTTCGCCTGCTTCGTCTCGCCCTTTTTCGCGCCCGCCTCCGGAAAGATCCACATGGCGGCGACCATCAGCACGGCGACGATCATCACGAAGGTCGAGAAATCGTGGCGGATGGGCGAGCCGCTCCAAAAGGACAGGATCGCCGCCACGATCAGCACAATGGCCGAGAGCACGCCTTTGACGTCATACGGCATCGCGGGCTCCGCAACGAACCTCTAGTTGGCTCCGACCGGCGCGGCCGCCGCTTCGTCGGGACGCAACGGCTTGCCGCGCAGCGTTTTCTTCAAAAAGCGCGTGTCGTAGCCGTTGAGCAGCGTGCCGAGCAGGCCGCGATCGAGGTCCGAAGTGCCGAACAGCCAATCGGCGATCGGAAAGGTCAAGTTCATGTTGACCTCCATCATCAGCCGCGCGTTGTGGTGCGCGGTGTGATGCCGGCGCAACGTGTTGACGAACGGGCAATGCCGCACGAACCAATTCTCGTCGACGTGGCAGCAGAAATGCATGAACTCATAGATCAGATACATCGCGGTGGTCGTCGAGATGAACAGCCAGCCGACATTCGGCGTGAATATCAGCCCGAGAATGACGGCCCCGGGTATCGACATCAGGATAAAGACCACGAGCGCGTAAGGCGGGAACAGCGTGACCCGCCAATCCTTGTGGTCGCGGAAGCGCATCTCCTCGTCGCTGAAAAACTGATGATGATTGAGCGTATGCCGCTCATAGATGGCGCGCAGGCCCTTGATATTGACCGGCCGGTGCATGACGTATTTGTGCACGGCCCATTCGAACAGATTGGTAAAGAGGAAAGTCAGCGGCACGGTCAGCCATTCGAGCGCGCTGATGGCGTGCATGTGCGCGACATAGATATAAAAGGCCGCGGCGCCCATCGCGTAGATGATCACGACGTGGATGTAGCCGTCGTACCAGCCAAGAATGCGCGAACGATATTCCTGGCGAAAGCCGATTTGGCGCTGGCTGATCATCGTTTGCTCTCCCTGACCGCCGGTTTTTTCGCTGTTTTTCGCCGGCTGTCTTTAGCCGTCTCGTTTGTGCGTCGCCGGACCGGATAAACGTTATTCTACACCCGCGACGGACGGCTTCAAAGCCGCTAAGCGCCGCGTTTACGCAGATAGGCATCGACCTCGGCGCCGGTCAGCCGCCAGTCGTTGTCGAGATTGGCGATCACGTCTTTCATGAACGGTTCCGACAGCGCCACGGCCCGCTCGCGATCGCCCGTGTGATCGAACAGGATCGCGAGCGCAAGTTGCTGCGGACTGGTTCCTTCATAAGTCCACTCAAAGCCGCGCTTGGTGAATTGCTTGACTTCGTAGTGCTCAAGCAGCGGCGCGCCGTCGACGGTGACGACGAGGCCGTCCATGGAGCGTCTTCCCTCGTAGACTTTCATTGTGACCGCGCGGCCAGTGATCAATGGGATCATACCAGAAGGTGGCGCCTGATCGCTGCGCCGCGCCTGCCGAAAGCGGGCGTTAGGTAGCCCGGACCGAAGCGATCGGGCCGCCGAGCGCCAGGCGTTGAACAAAACGATCGATTGGTGCACCGCACCATTTGCTCGCCAAATACTCATTATAGCTTTTCTCTCCGCGTCAACAGTGCTAAACGATCGTTTAGTGATTGAGTCCGGAGCCTCGGCCGTGACCACCGCCAGCGTGAAGCGTCAGCCCAACCGGTGGCCGGCTTTGCTCGATGCCGCCGCCTCGCAATTCGCGGAGCGCGGCTATCACGCGACCTCCATGCGCGATCTCGCGGCGGCAAGCGCCATGACGGCGGGCGCAATCTATTTTCACGTGCCGAGCAAACAGGCGCTTCTGCTCGCGGTTTACGAAGAGGGCGTGCAGCGCCTGCTCGATCGGGTCGAAGCTGCTGCCGTCGAACGCGATCCCTGGGCGCGGCTGGAAAAGGCCGTCGCCGCGCATTTGGAATCGATCCTTGACGCCAGCGCCTATGCGCGCGTTCTCATTCGCATCCTGCCGTCGGACGCGCCGGAGATTTCCGCGGAGCTGAAAGAATTACGCGACCGCTACGAGGCCCGTCTCAACCGTTATTTCTCCGCGATCACACTGCCGCGTGAGCGCGACGCCACCATCGCCCGCCTCGCTTTGCTCGGCGCCATGAACTGGACGCCGGTGTGGTACAAGGACGGCGGCAAGTCGGTGCAATCCATCGCCCGCGAATTGCTGGCCCCCTTGCGCGCTCTCGCCGGCGTCAAAGCCCCGCCGAGGCGCAAATGACGGTAGGCAAGCTCTCGCCGCCGGCACGCGTCCTCGTCACCAAGATCGGCCTCGACGGGCACGATCGCGGCAGCCGGATCGTCGCCGCTTATCTGCGCGACGCCGGCATGGAAGTCATTTACACGCCGCCGTGGCAATCGATTCCCGCAGTGGTCAAGCTGGCGCTGGAAGAAGACGTCGACGTCATCGGCGTCTCCTCGCTCGCCACCGACCATCTGATCGTGCCGAAGCTGATGGATGCGCTGCGCGCGGCCGGTCTCGGCCATATCGGCATGGTTGTCGGCGGCATCGTGCCGGAAGACGAACGACCGCTCCTGATCACCGCCGGCGTCAGCGCCATTCTCGGGCCAGGCACGTCGCGCGACGAGATTATCGCCCATGTCGCGGCGCTCGCCGCCAAGGTCCGCGCAATGAAAAACGCCGAGCTGGAGCACGGTCCCGCAAAAGCCCGCCCCGGACTTGATCCGGGGTGGAGACCGGTTTTCGGAGAAGATCATGCTCAACCAAAAACCGGAGCAGGATGACAACGAAAATCATCCCGCGGGAGATCGCTCAATGAGCAAAGAAGCGGTGCAGCTTTCGCTTCCCGGATTCGAGCAGGCCCACGGCTGCTGGCGCGCCGAGTACGGCCGGCAGATCGGCACCGACCGCGCGATCCGCAACCGCTCGCGCATCGAGATCAAGCCGCTCTACACGCCGCGCGACTGGAACGGCGAAGCGTTCCTGGACGATCTCGGCTTCCCGGGCCAATACCCTTACACGCGCGGCATCTATCCGACCATGCACCGCGGGCGCACGTGGACGCAGCGGCAGCTGATCGGATTGGGCACGCCCGAGGATTACAACAAGCGGGTCCGCATCATTCTCGATGCCGGCGCCACCGCGATCAGCCTCCTGCCCTGCAATTCCGGCTTCCGCGGCGTCGATTGCGACGAAGTCGATCCGCTCCTGCTCGGCACCTGCGGCACCGTGATCAACACGACCGATCACATGGATCGCGCGCTAGACGGCGTGCCGCTCGGCCGCATTTCCACGGCGATGAACGATCCCTCCCCGTTCACGCTGCTCGCTTTCACGCTCGCGGTCGCCAAACGGCGCGGCATCCCCTGGTCGTCGATCACCGGCACGTCGAACCAGAGCGATTACATTTCGCATTTCATCGCCAATCACATGTTCTACCGGCTGTCGCTGCCCGGCTCCCGGCGCGTGCTGCTCGATCATATCGCGTTCTGCCGCACGCATTTGCCGGGCTGGAATCCGGTGTCCGTGGTCGGCCAGCACATGCAGCAGGCGGGCGCGACGCCGGTGGAGACCATGGCCTTCACCATCTCCACGGCGCTGCAATATGCGCAAGACTGCGTCGAACGCGGCCTGGACATCGATCACGTGCTCCGCCGCTTCACCTTTTTCTTCGACATTTCCATCAGCTTTTTCGAGGAGGTCGCCAAATTCCGCGCCGGCCGGCGCATCTGGGCACGGCTGACGCGCGAACGGCTCGGCGCCAAAGACCCGGGCTCCTGGCGCTTCAAATTTCACGGCCAGACGTCGGGCGTCGATCTCACCGAGCAGCAGCCGCTCAACAACATCGCGCGTGTCGCCGTGCAGGCGATGGCCGGAATCATGAGCGGGCTGCAATCGCTGCATACCGACGCCTATGACGAGGCCATCACCACGCCGACCGAGGAAACGGCGCGCATTGCAGTCGCCACCCAGAACATCCTGCGCGAGGAGGCGCATCTCTGCGATGTGATCGACCCGCTCGGCGGCTCCTATTATGTCGAGACGCTCACCGACCAGATGGAGCGAGAAATGCTGGCGCTGATCGGCAAGATCGACGAGGCCGGCGGCATGTACAAGGCGGCCGAAGCGGGCCTCATCCAAACGATGATCGGCGAGTCCGCGCTCGCCTTTCAGGAAAAAGTGGAAAGCGGCGAGGAAAAGGTGGTCGGCGTCAATTGCTATCAGGACGACAATTCCGCGCCCCAGCTGCGGCCGACCGAACGTCCCGACCTCGCCCGCATGAACGAGCATGTCGCCCGCTTCAAGGCCTTTAAGGAACAGCGCAGCCAAACGGACGTGAGCCGCGCGCTTGATACGCTCAAGCGCGCCGCCAATAGCGAGCGCGAAAACGTTTACGAGCGGATCGTCGAGGCCGCCGAAGTCGGCGTGACGCACGGCGAAATCGTGCGGCTCCTGCGCGAGGAGCTCGGCTTTGGACATCCCCTTGTCGTTGTCTGATGCGGCGGGCGCGAGCAAACCGGCGCTCGAGGATATGGTCGACAAGCTTTGCGCCGGCGAGCCGGCGGCATTGGCGCGCTGCATTAGCCTGATGGAAAGCGGCGGCGCCGCCGCCGACCGCATCCATCGGCGCATCGCCACCAAGGTGGGACGCGCCGCGGTGATCGGCTTCACCGGTGCGCCGGGCGCCGGCAAATCCACATTGATCGACGCCTATATCGCGGCGCTGCGCGTACGCGGAGCGACCATCGCGGTCGCCGCCGTCGATCCGTCGAGCCCGATTTTCGGCGGCGCCATTCTCGGCGACCGCGTCCGTATGCGGCGCCACGCCGAAGACGAAGGCGTCTTCATTCGCTCGGTGGCCTCGCGCGGCCATCTCGGCGGCTTGTCGGAGAGTATTCATCGCATCGTCGATGTGATGGATGCAGCCGGCCGCGATGTCGTCATCGTCGAGACGGTCGGGACCGGGCAGTCGGAAGTCGAGGTCGCCGAGATCGCCGATCTGTGCATCGTGGTGAACGCGCCCAATATGGGCGACGACGTGCAGGCGATGAAAGCCGGCGTGCTGGAAATCGCCGACGTGCTGGTGGTCAACAAGGCCGATCTGCCGCTGGCGCAACGCACCACCGACCAGCTCGCCAATATGCTCAAGCTGCGGCAAGACAAGCGCGACGTGCCGATCGTCGAAACGGTGGCAATCAAGGATGCCGGCGTCGAGACGTTGGCTTCCACCCTCGACCGATTGCTGGCCGACCGCGCAAGCGACCGACAAAAAAGCCGCGAGCGGCGGATGCGCCGCCTGATCGCGCAAGCCGCCGGCCGCCTGGTGCATGATCGCCTTCGCGATCACGCCGGCGCCGAGATGGAGCGCCTGATCAAAGCCGCCGCCGCCGGCGACATCGGCATCGCGGAAGCGGCGGAGAGGGCGTTGAAGATAGGCGGCTAAGCCGTAACGCTCAGCCCACACTTGCCGCAGCAGCCCGTCCGGCCATGCGGCCGGAGAAGATACAGCCGCCGAGGAAGGTCCCTTCCAGCGCCGCATAGCCGTGAACGCCGCCACCGCCGAAGCCGGCGACTTCGCCCGCCGCATAGAGTCCCGGCACCGGCTGGCCGTCGGCACCGATCACGCGGCTCTCGAGGTCCGTATGCAGCCCGCCGAGCGTCTTGCGCGTCAAAATATTGAGCCGAACCGCGATCAGCGGCCCGGCAGCGGGATCGAGGAGTTTGTGGGGTTTCGCCGTGCGAACGAGCTTGTCGCCGAGATATTTCCGCGCCGCGCGAATGGCCATGATCTGCGCATCCTTGCCGAACGCGTTGTCGAGCTCCCGATCGCGCGCGACAATCTCGCGTTCGACGCGCGCGAAATCGAGCAAAGGCTCACCGCCGATGAGCGCATTCATGCGCTTCACCAGCGTCGCCAGATCGGGCTCGACGATGAAATCCTCGCCTTTGTCCATGAAGGCTTGCACCGGGCCGGGAATGCCCTTGCGCGCGCGCTCGATCACGAGCCGCCAGCTCTTGCCGGTGAAATCCGGGTTCTGCTCCGAGCCCGACAGCGCGAACTCCTTCTCGATGATCTTTCGCGTCAGGATGAACCAGGAATAATCGCAGCCGGTCTCCATGATATGTTTGAGCGTGGCGAGCGTATCGAAGCCGGGATAAAGCGGCACCGGCAGCCTTCTGCCGCGCGCATCGAGCCAGAGCGACGACGGCCCCGGCAGAATGCGGATGGCGTGGTCGGTCCAGATCGGATTCCAGTTCTTGATCCCCTCGACATAGTGCCACATGCGGTCGCGGTTGATGATGCTGCCGCCGGCGGCTTCGGTGATCGCCAGCAGGCGGCCGTCGACATGATCGGGCACGCCGGAAATCATATGCCTTGGCACCGGACCCAGACGCCGCGGCCAGTTCTGCCGCACCAGCGCGTGATTGGCGCCGATGCCGCCGGACGAAACGATGATCGCCTGTGCTTTCAGTTCGAAGGCGCCGACGATGTCGCGCGAGCTTTTTCGCCCGCGCTCAACATCGCTCGGCGCCAGAATGTCGCCGCGCACACCGTCAACGACCGCACCCGATCTGGTCAGTTCATTGACGCGGTGCCGGAACTTGAAAGCGACCAGGCATTGCTTTTCACCTTCGCGGACGCGCCGGATAAAGGGTTCGAGGACTGCCGGCCCCGTTCCCCACGTCAAATGAAAGCGCGGCACCGAATTGCCGTGGCCGGTCGCATTGCCGCCGCCGCGTTCAGCCCAGCCCACGACGGGAAAGAAACGCAAGCCCCGCTCACGCAGCCAAGACCTCTTCTCCCCGGCGGCGAAAGCGACATAAGCCTCCGCCCAGCGGCGCGGCCAATAATCCTCCTCGCGGTCGAAGGCGGCCGTCCCCATCCAATCTTGCAGCGCCAGCGCATGCGAGTCGTGAATGCCCAGCCGGCGCTGCTCGGGCGAGTCGACCAGAAACAGGCCGCCGAGCGACCAGAAAGCCTGACCGCCGAGCGACTGCTCGGGCTCCTGATCGACAATGATGATGCTCTTGCCGGCGTCGATCAATTCGGCCGCCGCGACCAGCCCGGCAAGTCCGGCTCCCACGATGATCGCGTCGGCGTCATGGGCCATGCGGAGCGCTTTCGTGCGCCGCTCGGAATAGCGCTGCGTGATATGCGATGCAACACGCTCCTATCGCCGACTCAGCTCTGATGCTACCAACCCTTCAGCGCTCGGGACTGAAGGTGTTTTTGCGCCACTAACTCCGCCGCACGCACATCGTTGATATCGATCGGATCGCCTACCCGGGCGCCTTCGACACTAAAGGCGTCGCCGCCAAGATCATAAAACATGCCATTGTATCCTATGGGTGGAGCTGATGCATCGATCCAATTGAATAAGTATGAGCACATTCCCGAGACGCGCTCCGACATACTAGTATACAAATAAAGAAGCGTTTTGTCGGAAAATGCAGCCTGTGTGCTCTCCCAGGTGCCGCCCGGTTTGAGCAATACCTTTCCACCGGGCGCTTGTTTGATCTTCTGTTGATCATCGCGCTCGATATCGAAAGTTCGGCCGTTGACGGACAGCCCGCCTTCCGATGATTGGATGTTGAGAACGGAGACCGCAATCGCGTCGGTCTTGCCCTCCGGCTTCACCAGTGAACACCAGCAACCCGTCAACCGGTACCTCTTTGCCTTCTCGATTATCCACGCTTGCTCGCGCCTGTGTATCAAAAGCCGGATAATGACGTGGAAAGCGAACCAAACCGCTGCGGCCGCGAGCAGAGCAAGCACCAACGTCCACAGGTGCGATCCAAAACGCTCTACCAGAAGCGTGTGGGCAAAAATGCCGGCCATGAGGCCCATGATTTCACGGATACCTTCAAGTATCCGGCCAACCGATGACTCCATGTTGCGACCCCCAGAGCTTCATCAAGGTATCGTCCGTGCAGCAGGGATTCGCGATCGCTGCTGCTCAACCTGAGTTTTGAGAAGAACAGGATCAAGTGAAGAGAGCAGTGCGGCAGTGAGTTCATCTATCGAGCCAAATGGCCCATCCAACCGTACGGTTGCGGAAGCCCACATCATCAGATTGTAAGGCCCAAGCGCGACGTCCAGCCGTGCGCGAGTGTCAGTTCGAAAAAGGATCGTCGGCACGCCGCACGCACAGGCATAGCCGCATTCCCAACTCGTTCCGGAGTCTGGATCGGCGCCGTCCATGTTGGCGACGACAACGTCGGCATGGCGCAACCCATCCAATAATACAGCAAGAATGCCGTGAGCGTCACCATGCTTTGGCGTGTGCTCCTGAGGAAGCCACACGGCATGACCGCTCGCCTCGAGCACGGCCTTTAGCCGGCGATTGAAATCGAGCTCCACTACCGTGAACAGGGGGCCGGCGAGATAGATTTTCATGATCCGATTTTCTACCGCCCGCACAGCGCAAATATCTGAGGACAATCAAAATCAGGGGCTCATTTGTACTTGATTTCGCGCCGCCCGAGAAGCGCGGTCCTTGGCGTAAATGTGGGCAACCCCGCTCCATCTGGAGCTTGGCGGACCAAGAAGCTTTCGCGCCGATTGCGGCGACGATGCGCTCACGCTCCGTTAAGCCGCCGTCACGCGTTGCGTGCCCTCGGCATTCTCGATCGGCCGCAGCGAGCCGCGGCGCAGCATGTAGTTGACGTGCGCCAGGACCTCGCCGAAGGCGAATCCCATCTGATGCGGATCGAGCTTTCGCGTATAGACGAACGGCACCAGCTCCGCCGCCGAGCGCGGTTCCGCGCGGCAGGCGCGCAGGATACGGTCGCAACGCGAATGATGATGCGCAATCAGCCCCTCGATGCGCTCCGGCAAGCCGTAGAACGGCAGATTGTGCCCCGGCAGCACCAGCACGCTGCGGTCGATGCCGTTCCGCAAGGCATGGAGCGACCGCAGATATTGCCCGAGCGGATCGCCTTCCGGATCGATGGCGGCCACGCTGACATTCGGCGAGATTTTGGCAAGCACCTGGTCGGCGGAAAAGAACAGCTTGTCGGCGCGGCACACCAGCATGATCTGCTCCGGCGAATGTCCGCCGCCGGTCAAAACATCGAATTCGCGGCCGCCGATGCGCAGCGTATCGCCGGCGACAAGGCGATGATAAGTCGGCGGCAATCCGGAGAGGAGCTTGAGATAGGCGTGGCCGCCGGTGACCACACGCTGGGTGGTTTCCGCGTCGAGCCCGTGATCGAGATAGAAGCGGCGATAGTGCTCGGCTTCGAGCGCACCGGGATCGAGATGCAGATTCAGGCATTGCAGATATTCGGTGGCCGACATGTAGAGCGGCACGTTGAAGCGCTTGAGCAAAAAACCCGCCGCGCCGACATGGTCGGGATGAAAGTGCGTGGCGATGATGCGCGTCAGCGGGCGATCCCTCAGCACGGTGTCGAGCAGCGGCTGCCAGGCGGCTAAAGTCGCTTCATCGCCCAGCCCGGTGTCGATCAGCGCCCATCCCTTGCCGTCGTCGACGAAATAGATGTTCACGTGGTCGAGCAGAAACGGCAGCGCAAGCCGCGCCCACAGGATCCCGGGCGCAACCTCGATGGTGCAGCCCGGCGCCGGCGGCGTTGGATAGATGAAGTCGAGCAGTTCAGCCCCGGGAACCGGCGCCGGATGATCTTGCGAGATAGACGGAGATTGCATTCCCTGCGTGCTCATCAGCCGCCGGATGGCGGTACCTTAGCTGCCGATAACATCCGCGCTCCCCGCTGACTAGGGCCTGCAGGACAAGGCGGACTATGCGGCCGGCCCCGGAAAACGTCGCCGGAGCGCCTTTGCATTCATGAAATACGGGCGACACGGGTCCAATTCCCCGATCCGGGGCAGGAGGAAATGATCTGAAGCGCGTCTGCCGGGTTACTTGGCGACAGCCGAGCGAAGCGCGCCGCCGTCGTCACGGTGGGCGGCAAACAGCAGTTCGACGTAGCTTTTGCCACGCCCGTAGCATTCGCAGCTGCGGCGCTCCAGTTCGTCGCGGTTGGTGATTTGCATATAGCCGCGGCGGCAATTGAGCACGCCGTCCCGTTCGAGCCGGCCGGCGACCAGCGTGACGGTCGTGCGGCGAACGCCGAGCATCTGTGCGAGCGTGCTCTGAGTGAGCGGGATTTTGCCGTTGCCGCCCCGGTCGTACACTTCAAGAAGCCAGCGACAGATTCGGCCTTCGACTTGATGTGTGGCATTGCACAGCGCCGTCTGCTGAGCCTGGGCCATGACGCCGCTATCGAAACGAGCCGCCAACCGCCTGATCGCCGGGCTCTCCTCCAAAGCATAACGAAACGCCGTCGCCGACATTCGCGATGCCCGTCCGGCGATGCGGACTTCCGCGTTGGAAGTCGCCGGAGCGCATCCCGCCGCGGCAAAACCGCCGACGATGCCCTCGCGGCCGATCAGGAGCGCACTGGCTCCGGAAGCCTCCCGCAAGGGCATGGTCAAGGCCACGAGACCCGCATGGGGAAAAACCACTTCGTCGATCCGATCCCCGAAGTGATGCAGACAGTCCCCAGGCCGCATCTCGAACATCACCAAATGCGGGCGAAAGACCGCAAATTCCGCCAGCGAAAGCGCGGAAAGGAACCAATTTTCATCGTGGGGCTTGTATTTTGGCTCGTAACCGTGATTTGGCCGGTGCGTGCTGTTGTCGAGCAGACCGTTGATCTGATCCAGTGTCGGCATAGCTCCCCCTCGCAGCAAGCCAACATCCGCCTCGCGCCGGCTCGCCCTCAATATTAAGCACCGG
Source organism: uncultured Alphaproteobacteria bacterium (assembly GCA_963831135.1). Taxonomy (GTDB): domain Bacteria; phylum Pseudomonadota; class Alphaproteobacteria; order Rhizobiales; family Xanthobacteraceae; genus BOG-931. The sequence goes on along the minus strand of CAWHPH010000040.1, from coordinate 67,599 downwards.
TTGCCGACTCGGTTCCGTATCCAACAATTAAAAAAATTCGCATTGCCGACCTTCGGCCAGTGCACCAGATACGGCATCAATCACGGGTTAGCGATGAAGTGCCGACGGCCTAATCGCCTTTGATCGTTCGCTTGCCGAAATTCGTGATCAGGAAAGGCTGGCTGCGCGAGAGAGCGCCAAGGGGACGTAATTCGTGCATGGTGGCTTGGGCCGCATTGGCCGCCCCTCGGAGCGAACGGCTCCGGTCGCAGAATCCCTCCATGGCCACGCGCAACGCCGGATGAGGGCGATCGAGGGTCTCAGCGAGGCTTGCGAAAGGGATTTCGAACACGCGTTCGGCGCGGTTTTCGTAGACGTCTAGACGCCAGGTCCGAGTTTGCGCTTCGCGACCAATCATGAGCTCACGAACCACGTCCTGAGCGTATTGGTAAGCGTCCGCCCGATCCGTCAGGATCACGCCGACCTCGTCCCCGATCGGGTCGTATCCATCCCACAATTCGAAGGTGTAATTGGGCATTTCCGATCCCGCGACTTATTCACCGACGACTTATTCACCGAGGTCTCGCCGCCTTTTCCGCTGAGCGACGCCGATGCGGCGCGCCGTCGAGATGCCAAGTCGCGCCTCGGCGTTTTACGTTCGGGGTATTCCGACGAGAGGAAGTCCCATCCCGGGCCGCCGGTTCCCCCAAACGATCCTCCGGCCCGCTAGTAGGCTGCCGGAACGTACAAATCCGCCGGAACAGGATGCCGCGTATAATCCGGTTTGTGCTCGCGCTCGGGCAAATCGATCGGGTCGTGGGGGACTTCTTGATAGGGCACCTGCTGCAGCAAATGATGCATGCAGTTCAATCGGGCGCGCTTCTTGTCGACACCCTCCACCACCCACCAGCGCGATTCAGGAATGTGGGTGCGCTCGATCATTTCCTCCTTGGCCTTGGTGTACAACTCCCATCGCCGGCGCGATTCCAGATCCATGGGACTGAGCTTCCACTGCTTGAGCGGGTCGTGAATCCGCATCAAAAAGCGCATGTTCTGCTCCTGATCGGTGATCGAGAACCAATATTTCACCAGAATAATGCCGGACCGCACCAGCATCCGCTCAAATTCCGGCACGGTGCGGAAAAACTCTTCGCAATCGGCCTCGGAGCAGAATCCCATGACACGCTCCACGCCGGCACGATTGTACCAGCTGCGGTCGAACAGCACGATTTCTCCGGCCCCCGGCAAGTGCGTCACATAACGCTGAAAATACCACTGCGTACGTTCGCGTTCGGTGGGGGCGGACAATGCGACGACCCTGCAGATACGCGGGTTCAGCCGCTGGGTGATGCGCTTGATGACCCCGCCCTTGCCCGCTGCATCGCGGCCTTCGAACAGCACCACCAATTTGAGCTTCTGGTGGACGACCCAATCCTGCAATTTGATCAATTCCCGTTGCAATCGCAGCAATTCCCGGAAATAAGTGCGGCGGTCGAGCGTCCCTCTTTGCGCTGCGGCCTCGCCGGGGCCGAGGACGGAATCCAGCCGCTGATCGTCGAATTCGAGCTCAAGTTCTTCATCAATGGTTTCGAGGAGCTCGTCATTGAGGGCTTCCGAAAGCGGCTTGGTCGGGGTGGTCTTGGTATCCATCGTCACACGCTCCATGCGAGGCCGTTGGAGGCGCCCAGCGGACCGGAATGGTGGTGCGCGGACATGACGGCCGTGCGACGCGTGAAATCGCTCGCCTTATCAAGGGCTGCTAACCCCCACCGTCGCAGTCGCCCGCAAGCGCCTCCCGGAAAAGACTTAACCTTTGCGAACGTCCGAATCTCCTTTGTTTTCAGATTGTCATCAAAAAGGGGAATCTTAGGAACCGTCCACGGAACGCCGCGTGTCCGGGGATGTGGGGCTGTTTCCGGCACGGAAGCCGCCCGCCACCGCGGTGGCTGAACAGTGGGAGAGCTTAATGCAATCGGCGAAGCACGAGGGGAATGGCAGTTTGGAGACCTCGGAACACCTTGAGGCGCCGGAAACCGAAGGCGCTGAGGCTGCCGGCGAAGATCGCAGCGATATGGTGGCGACTGTCGCGACCGTCGCCGTGGTCGGGATTGCCGCCGCAGCCTTCGAGGTCGCTTTGCTGCCGGGCATCGTGCTCGGCGTCGCGGCGGTCGCCGCCCCGAAATATCTACCGAAGATGGGGGCCGCGCTGAACCCGCTGTTCAGATCCACGGTTCGCGGCGCCTACAAGATCGGCCAGAAAACTCGCGAAATGATGGCCGAGGCGCACGAGCAGGTGAATGACATCGTCGCCGAGGTTCATGCCGAGGGCGATGTCAGCCAAACCGCATCCAAGCCTGCCGCGGCGGCGGGTTCTGCAAGCTGACGCGAGGGGCCAAGCCGAATTCCCGCGGCTGCGCTTTCTTTTCCACGCCGGGCGCGCCGCCTGTGCTTGATCGTGAGGCTAGCCGGCGCGTATTTGCTTTAGTCACAGCTCAAAACCGCCCGGACCAGCATTTTCGGCGGCACGTCAATTCCCCCGGGGCGCGAGCACCACGATGACCAAGATGAACCTCCAGATCGCCCATCAAGTGCCGGGGCGCGTGCGGATGAAAATTCCAGCCGGCAAGGGCAATCCGGAACTCCTCAAGCAGATCAGCGAGGTGTTCGGCGTCATCCCGGGGATTGAGGAGGTCATTGTCAACCCGACCACCGGCAGCGTCGTCCTGCACTATGACGCCGATCGCCACGACGAATTCCACGGCACATTCCAGCAGCATTATGCGGCGCACAGCGCCGCCAATGGCGGATTGCACGGCGCCGACACCGAGCTCGACAAGCTTGCAAGCAGCATTGAGGCGGAGGCCGAGTTTCTGGCCAGTCATTCACATTCGGCGCGCGCCGTCGTCGATTTCGTGAAGAAAATCGATCGCGAGATCAAAATCGCCACCGGCAATACCATCGATCTGAAAATCCTGTTCGCCGTTAGCATCATTGCCTTCACGGTACTCGAAGTCGGCGCGACCTCGGCCACTCCGGTATGGGTCACGCTGGCCATTTTCACCGTCAATCATTTCATCGAAATGCACGAGCGGCAGCTGCGGCAAAACCATGCGAGCGGCTCTCCGAGTTTGACGCCGATCCGGGTCAAAGGCTGAACTGCGAACGGATCAGGGATCGGCGCAATGGAATTCTCGGTCCGCCACTTTATCTCCGGGCGCATCCGCCTGCACTTGCCGTCGCTGTGCCGTAAGCGAAAGCTCGCCGAGGCGGCTCTGGCCTGGCTGCAAACGCAGCAGGGCATCAAGGGCGCGCGCCTCAACTTCGTCTGCGGCAGCCTGATCATCGAATACGACCCGAGCTATGAGGGGGTTTTGCGCGCCACGCTCGGCCGCCTCTCGCTCATGAGTCTCGACGAGCTTCAGGTGCTGGTCGATCCCGACAAAGGCGCTCTTGTCCCCCGGACTGCTCCGATACCGAGTCCGGCCGCCCGCCGATCGATCTGGCGCCGCAGCCCGCTCGCGCTTCCGACTGTATCGCTGCTGATGGCGTTCAGCCTCAATCCGGTGGTGCAGGCCATCAACATGCCGCTGATGTTGTGGAACGCCTATCCGATCGCGCTGCGGGCCTGGAGGGTATTGCGTCGCGAGGGACGCCTCAATGTCGATTTCCTCGACACGCTGGCGATCGCGGCCTCGCTCATGCATGGCAATCCGATGGCGGGCGCAATCGTCACGTGGCTGATCAAGCTCGGCGATTGGATCCGCGATTTGACCGCGGCCGGCTCGCGCCGCGCGATCAGCGAACTGCTCGAATTTCAGACCAAGACAGCCTGGGTCATTCGCGATGGCGTCATCACGCCGACCCCGGCCACCGCGCTTGTGGCCGGCGACGAGGTTGTAGTCTATCCCGGCGAAATCATCCCGGTCGATGGCGAGATCATCGACGGGCACGCGATGATCGACCAAAAGACCATCACCGGCGAAGGGCTGCCGATCATGCGGGCCAAGGGCGAGGCGGTCTTTGCCGCGACCGTCATCCGCGACGGCCAGCTCACGGTCCGCGCCATGCGGGTCGGCGCGTCCACCACCGCCGGCCAGATCGCGCGGCTCGTCGAATCCGCGCCGATCGGCGACACGCGGATGCAGAACCATGCCGAAAGGCTCGCCGACCGCCTGGTCGTGCCGACGCTGGCGCTCGCGACCGGAACGGCGGTCGTTTCCGGCGACTTCAACCGCTTCCTGTCACTGGTGATCGTCGACTACGGCACCGGCATCCGTGTCGCAGCGCCGACTGCCGTACTTGCCTCGATGACCCATGCGGCGCGGGCCGGCATCATCATCAAGAGCGGCGCCCACATGGAGCGCCTTGCCAAAGTCGATACCGTGATCTTCGACAAGACCGGCACGCTCACCCACGGCTCACCCATCGCGCTCGATATGATCAGCTACGAGCGCACGATCACCGCGCGGCACCTGCTCGGCCTGGCCGCAGCAGCGGAGACGCGCCTCAAGCACCCGGTCGCCGAGGCGTTGCGCGTCAAGGCCAACGAGCTTGGCGCCAATATTCCTTATTGCGAGGAAACGAAATATCGCATCGGCCTCGGCGTCGAAGGCCAAGTCAACGGCTATTATCTGCACGTCGGCAATGAACGTTTCATGCGCCAGAGCGACATCCATGTCGGGGTTGCGGAAGCCGACCGCTCCGCGCTCGACGGCCAAGGTCATTCCTGCATTTATGTCGCGGTCGACGGAACACTGGCCGGGCTGGTGCCGTTTACCGATCAAATCCGTCCCGAAAGCCGGGACGTGATCGAGCGGCTACACGCCATGGGAATCCGCAACACTGTCATGCTGACCGGCGACAATGCTGTGGTAGCGCGTGCCGTGTGCCAGCGGCTCGGCCTGTCGCATCAATTCGCGGACATGCTGCCGGCCGACAAGGCCGAGGTTATTCAACGCTATCAGCGCGAAGGAAACGTCGTCGCCATGGTCGGGGACGGCATCAACGACTCCCCGGCCTTGAGCTTCGCCGATGTCGGCATCGCCATGAAGCACGGCGCCGAGGTGGCGCGCGAATTGGCCGATGTCGTGCTGATGGAAGATTCGCTCTGGAAGCTTGTCAAAGCCGTTGAGATTTCCCGCGGGGCGGTCAGCCTGATCCGCCAGAACTATGCTATTGTTGCCGGATTGAATACGCTGGCGCTCGGGCTTGCGCTGCCCAGCGGTCTGATCAGTCCGTCGGTGACCGCGCTGATCAGCAACGGCTCGGCCATTCTGGCAACCGTGAACGGAATTCGTCCGATCCTTCGTTACCAATGATCAAGGCCGAACCGACGATTGCACTGCCGCCATCGCATCAAAAGGCGCTGCAACGCGCCATCACGAACCTTGAGAAGCAGGACTTTGCCGCCAGGCTTGCGGACTATGCCGGCCGCCCGATCACGCGGGCCATGCACTTGATGCCGAAGGTGGCGACCGACCGCATCAACAAAGTCGTCGAAGCCGCCATTCTCAATTCCCTCAACGTTGCCATCCGCTGGACCGAGCCGCAGTCGAAGCGGCCGCCCGCGCGCCGCACGGCTTCGGTGCTGGCCGGCATCAGCGGCGGCGTCAGCGGCTTCCTTGGGATTGCCGCGCTGCCGATCGAGCTGCCGGTGACCACGACCTTGATGCTGCGCGCCATCGCCGATATCGCCCGCCATCATGGCGAGGATTTGTCGACCCTGGAAGCGCGCCTGGCCTGCGTGGAAGTTTTTGCGCTCGGCGCGCCGGAGCCGGAGCGGCGGGCCGATTTCGGCTACTATGCGTCGCGGGCGCTGATCGGCCGCCTGGCCGCCGATGCAACCGCCATCTTTCTCGAGCGCCGGGTCGCCAATCTGTCGGCGCCGGCGGTGGGCAGCCTGGTCAGCGAGATCGCCACCCGGTTCGGCGTCGTCGTCACCGAACGATCCGCCGCCAGCGCCTTGCCGGTGCTCGGCGCGGTCGGCGGCGCCACCGTGAACGTCATTTTCATGAATCATTTTCAGCGCCTGGCCAGCGGCCATTTCGCCATTCGAAAGCTGGAGCGCCTGTACGGACCGAGCGTGGTGCGCCAGCTCTACCAGGCACACGGGGCGCGGCCGAAAAGCACGAGGTAAATCGCTTGGCCATGGTGAAGGCTGGCGCGCTTCACGGGGCACCGACGACATCGCAGCCGCCAAAGCGCGAAATCGACCCGCGGCGCGCAGGGCTGCGGCGGATGCGGCTCGTTGCAACGCTTCTGCTGGTGCTGATGACGGCTGTGTTCATCGTCACCACGGCGGTCAAGCTGGAATGGCCGTGGATCCCCTATCTTCGCGCATTTGCCGAAGCCGGCATGGTCGGCGCCTGCGCCGATTGGTTCGCCATCGTCGCTCTTTTCCGGCGACCGCTCGGCCTGCCGATACCTCATACCGGGATCGTTCCCAACAACAAGGACCGGATCGGCAAGGCGCTCGGGAATTTCATCACCAACAACTTCCTCACCGCCGCGGTGATGAACGAAAGGCTGGCGCGCATCGACGTCGTGGGGGCGGTCGGCCAATGGATCGCCGAGCCGGCCAATGCCAAGCGGCTGGGCGACTATATTGCGCTGCAATTGCCGCGGATTTCCAAGTCCTTGCCGGTGCCGCAGATTGGCGAATTGATCGGCCGGCTGGCGCTGCAAGCCGCGGAAGCGATCCCGGCCGCGCCGTTGGCGTCAAAGCTCCTGGCGATCATCTGGGCGCAAGGCGAAGCGCAGGCTTTGGTGGCGCAGTTTATCGAATACAGCGAGGCTTGGCTCAGCAGCAACAAAGACCTCCTCACCAACAAAATATCGCAGCAATCGTCGCGCTGGATCCCCAGATGGATCGATCGGATGATCGCGGAAAAGGTGCTCAACGGCATGCTCGGCACGCTCGCCGAGATGCGCAACGCTTCCCATCCCTGGCGGATCGAGCTGCGCAAGACGGTCGATAAGCTGATCGCGGATCTTGCCGCCGACCCGCAGATGCGCGCGCGCGCCGAAAACCTAAAGGCCGAATTGCTGGCAAGCCCGCTGGTGATCGAGCAGGCCAAGACGCTTTGGGCCGAAGTGGAAACCGGCCTTGCTTCCGGTCTGCCGGCGCATGCGGATGCCATTGCGCTAGCTTGCGCGCAGGCGCTGGGCAGCATCGGCGCGTGGCTGCAGGAGGACGAGAAACGCAAGGCACGGCTCAACCGGCGCATTCGGATCACCAGCCAGCGCTTTTTGCTGCTCTATCGGGTCGAGATCGGCGCCTATATCGAGCGGGTGGTCCGCAACTGGGACAGCGCCACCTTGGTCGACCGGCTGGAGCTGCAAGTCGGCAAGGACCTGCAATATATCCGCATCAACGGAACGCTGGTCGGCGGGCTCGTCGGCTTGCTGATTTTCGTCGCATCGAAATGGATCGCGATGTTTTAGAGCATGATCCGGAAAAGTGGAAACCTGTTTTCCGCAAAGATCATACCCTACCAAAAAGTGAGCGCGCCGATCGATTCAGCCTGAAGCGATTGCGAAGAGTTTCTCGGCAGCGCCACTTACTGCGACGTTTCCACGGTGTGCGCGAATTCGCCGGCGCTCTCGTCATAGATCGTCAGCTCGCCGCTACCGACATCAAAGTAGGCGCCCAGGAGGTGGAGCTGCCGCTCGTTCACCCGATTGCGAATGTCGGGGAACGTCATCAGATTGGCCAAAGTGGCGATAATCGAGGCACGCTCCAGCCGCCCGAGATATTCAGCATCTGAATGGTCGCTCGCCGCCCCGAGCGCGTTGGCCGCGGGCGCGATCAGCGACATCCAATTATCGATAAAGTCGCCCACAGTCGGCCGTTCGCGATGCTCCACGAAAGCGCGGATGCCGCCGCAATGCGAGTGCCCCATGACCACGATGTGACGAACTTTGAGAATCTGCACGGCGAATTCCAGCGCCGCCGAGACGCCGTGCGTAAACCCGGTCGGATTGTAGGGGGGCACGAGATTGGCAACGTTGCGTAGGACAAAAATCTCGCCGGGATGGGTGTCGAAAATCACCTCGGGCGAAACGCGCGAATTGCAGCAGCAAATGACCATGACATCGGGCCGCTGGCCGGTTGCGGCGAGAAGCTCGTAGCGGCTGCGCTCCAGCGGCAAACGGGAGTCGATGAAGGTGCGATAGCCTTCGGCAAGTCGTGCCGGCAGTCTCATGTGCAAACCCCGCCGGTCGCTCGATCGTTGCGTCCGATCATAGTCCGAGAAACCGCAAGGAATTTGTGACAGGCGACGTCAACAGTGATGTGACGAAGCTCATCCGCACAAATCCGTTCCGCGGTCGCGCGTCACGACCAGCAGACGAACCCGACTTTGGCGTGCGCCACTCGGCGACGTGCAGTTCGTCCGAGCGCCAGGAATGGGCATCTTGAACGACAGTTTCATGACAGCGCCAAATCCGATACAAGGATTGAGTCGCCGACAGAGCCGACGCATGGGAAAAGTGACGAAGTTTCGAGGTCCAGCGGTCTCCGCGAAAGTCATCAAGGAATTGGTGAGGCTCGGCTATCTGCAGCCGGCAAAGCGACACAAGCCGCACCTGGTCGAGCGTGCCGTGGCGCGCCTGCGCATCGAGCTCGTGCGCGACGGCGTCGTTCGCGGCGGCAAACCCTCAAGCGGTCAAGCGCCTGCAGCTGCGGACCACGAACGGCAGCCCCGGCCCATTGCGGGCCTGAGCGCCCCGTCCCAGGCCGGGCACCTCACGTCAAGCGAAACGGACGGTACATAAGCGGTTCAAACCAGACCGTGGTTGGGAGGCGGGATGTCATTGAGAATGAAGTTTCCATCATATTGATACCTCCAGCGATTTGGATCGTGGAGCATGGAGCGTGCGCGCATTGCGCCCGTGCCGACCAAGCCCATGGCGTTCGTCGGCGGCTCGAGTGCCGGCTAGGCTGATGTAGCTCCGACGGCTCATCTGATTCCGCGGCCGAGCCGCATGTGCAGTTCGAAGAAACGCGGCACGGCAAGGATTTCAACATACTGAACCGGCCTTTTCTTCCCGTCGAAGTGGATGCGTTCGATCTTGAGCAGCGGCGATCCAACCTCGACCGTCAGTCGCGATGCCACCATCGGCTCCGCCAAAGTGGCGGATACCCACTGCTCGCCCGATTTCAAGTGAACGCCAGCGTGCTTTAGCAGATCGACGATTGGCTTGTGTTCCAGGTCGGCTTCGTCAAAATGTCGGCCGATCGCCTCAGGTAAGTAACTGGTCACATAGAGGATGGGGCGCTTTTTGAGCCAGCGTACACGAATGGCCCGCTGGAATACGTCGTCATCGTCCGCGTGAAACAGTTGCTGCACATGCTTGGGTGGCTTCTCATATCCAAACTCGATCACCTGAGCCGATGTCGATCGCCCGATCTCATGGATATGGGTAACCATGTCCGACATCGACGTGCGAAGCGGGGTGGCAGTGCCCGCTTCCCGAACGAACGTCCCCACCCCCTGACGCTTATCGATCAGACCAGTTATGCTCAGTGATGCCAATGCATTGCGAATGGTGGTTCGCGAGACGTTGAACATGCATGCGAGCTCATCCTCGCTTGGAAGCATCTCACCTGCCTGATAACGCCGCGAGAGAATGCGGTCGCGCAATACCAAAAACACCTGCTGATGAAGCGGGTTGCCGAGCTGCCTGCTGACCGGAACAGCTTTGGTCAAGGAACTTCCGGATGTCATGTCAGATCCGACGAAGGACGCCGAGATTGAGAGTTGGGTTTCTGGACAGCTACGCGCCGGCCCATCACAGGTCCGCGATCATGCGGCGAGGTAGGCGCTGTGCAGGATATCAGGATTTCGCCGCAGCGCATCAGGATCGCCGGAGAAGCGAATACGACCACGTTCCATGACGTAGGCGTGATGGGAAATGCGCAGAGCGATATGAGTGAATTGCTCGATAAGCAGCACGCCGATTCCGCTGGCGGCGAACGCTTCCAGCACCGGCACGAGCCGCGCGACGACGACCGGCGCAAGACCGAAGGAAAGCTCGTCGGCCAGGATATAGCGCGGCCGGCTGACGATCGCCTGACCAAGCACCAGCATCTGTTGCTGACCGCCCGAGAGCGTGCCGGCGCGCGCGCCGATGCGAGCCTTGAGTTCCGGAAAAGTCTCCAACGCCCGCGCGACCGCCTCGTCGAGTTCGCGTCTGCTCAGCGGCGTACCGGCGACCCGCAGATTTTCCTCGACGGTCAGCTCGGTGAGAACGCGGTGGCCTTCGGGCACGGCGACCACTCCCAGCCAGCGCACATTCTCCGGCCGTAAGCCGTTGATCGGCCTGCCGTCGAGCAGGATCTGGCCGCGCGCCGCCGGCAATGCGCCGGCAATCGACAAGACCAGCGAACTTTTGCCGGCGCCGTTGGCGCCGAGAAGCGCGGTGATCTTGCCCGGCGCGATGTCCACATCGACGCCATGGATGACCGGCTTGCCGCCGCGCTCGACGCCCAATCCGACAACTGCAAGGCCCTGGCTCATGCCGCCTCTTCCGCGATCGTCCCGAGATAGGCCGCGCGGACCTTCGGGTCTTTGAGCACCTCAGCGGTGCGTCCGAAAGCGATCTTGCTGCCGAAGTCCAGCACCAGCGTCTCTTCACAGGTGGCCGAGATCAGATCGACATCGTGGTCGACCAGCAAGACCTGCGCACCGCAGAAGCCGGGAATGCCGACGATCACTTTACGCAAGTGATCGGCCTCGCTTTCGCTCAAGCCGGCACCCGGCTCATCCATCATCACCAGGCGAGGCTGGCCCACGATGCAGCGCGCGATTTCGACCAGCCGGCGCTCGCTGGCATTCAGCGAGGCCCCGACCCGGCCAGCGTGGCGCGTGAGGCCGACATAGTCCAAAGCTTCAGTGATGAGCTCACGCCGGCCGCGGCCTCCGGTCGGCACATTATCGAGCGCAGCGGCGACATTGTTCCAGACGGTCAGGTTTTCCACCACTTGCTCGGTCTGGAAAGTGCGTCGCAGCCCGAAGGCGGCGCGGCGGTTGATCGCGATGCGCAAGAGATCCTGGCCGTCCATCATCACCGTTCCGGCCGAGCATCTGACAAAACCGCTCATGACATTGAGCAGCGTCGTCTTCCCGGCGCCGTTCGGCCCGACAAGACCCGTGATCTTCGCCCCGATATCGGCTGTGAGATCATTAAGACCGCGGACGCCGCCGAACTGAACCGTGAGATTGCGGATATCGATCACAGCTTCCGCTCCCTCATCTTAGGCATCGCGCCCGAAAGCCTGGCGCCGATCGTCTGCCCGAGCGCCACGATTTGGCCGGAAACGCCCTGCGGCGCAGTAATCAGGGCATGAAGAAGCCCGGCGCCGAACACCATGATCGCGAGGTTGCCGTCGATGTGCCAATCGGTCAGCAACCCGGGCACGGCGCGCAACAGCAAGCCGGCAAAAACCGGACCCGACCAGTGAAAGGCGCCGCCGATTACGGTCAAGGCAAACATCATGATCGAGTCGCTGGCCGGAAAAGCGCGGCCATCAAGCTGACCAATATTGGCAGCCATCAACGCCCCCGAGACGCCGGCAAGGAAGCCGGCGATAGCGAACGCGACGACTTTATAGGCGACGATGTTCACACCCATGGCCACGGCAACGGGCTCACTGCGACGGACCAAGGCCCAGGCGCGGCCGGCGCGTGTGCGCTGGATCAGCATGACCGCGGCAAAACCGGCCGCGACGATTCCGACCACGTAACGGAAATATGCGGCGTCGCTGGGTGCGAGCGGCGGGTGCGGCATGTATTGCCGCGCGCCAGCATAGACTTTGCCGGTGAAGCCGGGACCACCATCCGGAAAACCTATGGCGTTGATGAACACCTGGAAGGCGGCGGCGATCATCAGCGTAATGAGCGCGAAATAAAGTCCGCGCATGCGCAAACCTGGCAGGCCGAAAATCACGCCGAATATCGAGGCCGCGATCCCGCCCGCCAGCATGTCGATTTCGAATGGAATATGGAATCCGTGATAGAGGCGCAGCGCGATCCAGCCACCAACGCCGAACAAGGCATATTGGCAGAGCGAAACCATGCCGAGTTGCGCGTACAGCACCGCTACGCTGAGACTGCAGAGCGCAATGATGATGACGCCAGTGAAGGTTTTGAGCCAATAGGCCGAAGCGAGATACGGGACGGCAACGGCGACCACGATTGCTAGAATGATGCCGACGCGAAGCTCCTGCCAAACCGAACTCGGCGGCTGATGGCTTGTCGGAACGGCTCTGAATTGATCGATACGGCTCAACATCAGGCCGCCGCGCTGGTACCAAAGCAGCGCGACGCCGGCGACAATAAAAGGCGTGGCGGAGCGATAAGCGGAGATCTCGGGAAAAGGCGAGGCGACCGCCTCGAGAACGCCAATGACCAGCCCGCCGATCACCACGACCGTAAGCGACGTCAGGCGGCCAAGAATTGCGGCCGCGACCGCCGGGATGACCATGTAGGTCAACGGTATCACCTGCAGCCGCACCATGTTGGCCAGGAAAATCCCGCTGACGCCCGAGATCACGCCTGAGATCACCCAGGCCCAGGCATCGACGCGCAGCACGGGAACGCCGACCAAGCCGCTGATCTCGCGATCGTTGGCTAGCGCGCGCATCGACAGACCAAGCCGGCTCAAATTGAGGAACAGAATCATGCCGACGGCGACAGCCAGACCCAGTCCGAAGGCGATCGCGCGCGTGGCGGTGACGCGCACGCCCAGCAAGGCGAAGCTGACGGTATCAGATGGCAGGCGCAAACTGCGCGGCCACTCGCCCCAGATGAATTCGCAAAAGCCGAGAATGACAAGCGCAAAGCCGAGCGTCGCCACCGCGCGCACAATCGGATCGCTGTAGGCAAGGCGCGGCGCGATGAGACGTCCGTAGAACAGCGCCAAGGCCGTCGAGGCGGCAACGGCGGCAATCCATCCAAGCCATTGCGGCGCGCCTGACTCCGCAATTTGCCAAGCCAGTAGCGCGCTCAAGGCGCCGAGCGCGCCTTGAGCGAGATTGAGCACCCCGGAAGCGCGATAAAGAACCACAAGCCCAACACCGGCGAGGACGTAAACCGCACCGGTGCTGAGGCCTGCGATGACAAAAGGACCGAGGTTAGGCATCACTCTGACTTACTGTAACTCGCAGTCTCACTCAATCAGCCAGGTGAAGCTCTTTCTCCATTTTCAGAATGCCCGCCAGATCGGGATCGATCATCTGGAAGCAGGATTTTCGCGTCACGAAGTTACCGTTTTTGATCTCGGCGACCGAACCGGCGTGGATTGCATTGTGTTCGTCACCGGGGCCGAAATACCACGGGCTGCAAGACACATCGGTCTTGAGGTCCTTGATGTTGCGGAACGCCTCGGCGACCGCAGCGCGGTCGATCTTGGCGGGATCCAGCTTCAAGAGCGCTCGGGTAGCCGCCACGGCCGCCAAGTAGCCGGCTTGCGAGAAGGTGTTGCGCTGGTCACTCGGCCTGCCGAATTTGTCCAGCACTGCGTGCCAATTGTCGATGTCGCCGCCATGCTTGTCGAGCGGCTCAAGCTCGAGCTCGATGAACACGCGCCCGCCTTGGCTCCAATAGGGACCAATCGCCTTCGGTAAACTCTCGTCGTAGTGCGAGGTCGGCGCGGTGAGGTAGACCTTGCCGCCCAAGTCCTGCTGCTCGGCTGCGGCGTATAGCGGAATGCCGCCCTCCTTCGGCGTGTTGAAGTCTATTGCGTCAGGCTTGAAGGCCATCGCCTGAAGGATCAAAGAGGTCGCATCCATCGAAGCCGGATCAAACAGGATGGTCTTCACTTCCATGCCGACTTTCTTGCCGTAAGCTTCAATGCCATCGCATGACCAATCGCCGACGTTGGGAATGTTGAGGCTTAGACAGACGAGGCGCTTAACATGCAAATCGTCGTGCAGGTATTGCGCAGCGCCGATGTTGCTCATGCGTGGGCCCCCGTTGGTGGGCGCGATGTTCTTGGCATGGAAACAGTCGCGCGGCACGCCTACGCCGGCGATTACAAGAACGTTGCTGGTTTCATAGAATTTGGCGTTGGCTGCGCATTCCACGAAGCTGGAATTGCCGACCATGCCGACAACCTTGTTGTCGTTGACCAGCTTGGCGGCGACCTGTGCGGCAGTCTCCGGATTCCACTGATCGTCTTCGACGCTGTAGTGGATCGGACGACCGTTGATGCCGCCGTTCGCATTGACGCAGGCAAAGTAAGCGGCCGCGGCTTGCGCTGATCCGCTGAAGTCGGCCGGACCGGTTTTGCCGACGATTGCGCCGATCTCAATTGGCTGCCCGTTCGCTGGCTTGCCATTATTCAAACCGCACTTCGGCGCTTCCGCGGCGAACGCCGTTCCTAACGTGAACGCCGGAACGGCGGCCACGAGAAATGCCGCCGTGACGATCAGCTTGACCATTCTCATTAAACCCTCCCAGATTTCGTTTATTATGTGCGCAGTGCAGAGAGAGGTTTGTATCAACATAACAATGACCAGACAAGCAAACCGAGGCCGGTCTCAAAGAAATCGATTATTAGTATGCCCAGGGCCGCGAGCGCCGCGCCCGCACCAGAAAGTTCTCCACCCGCTCGATATCCTGCAACGTCACCGCCAGCTCATCGAGTCCCTGCAATAGGCCGCGGCGGCGAAATTCCGGCAGTGAAATATCGATGACCCGGCCCGAAGGGGCGGTCAGGCTGTTTGCCGAAAGATCCACAGTGAATATCGCTTTTGGTGCGCCAGGAGCGGCTTCTTCCGCCAGTTCGCTTATCGTACGTTTCGGCAGCATCACCGGCAGCACCGCGTTGGCGAAGCAGTTATTCCAGAAGATCTCCGCGAAACCTACTGCCAGTATGCAGCGTATGCCCCACTCCTTGAGCATCCAAACGGCAGATTCCCGGGAGCTGCCGCAACCAAAATTGGCACCGCTGATCAAAATTTTGGCGTTCCGGTATTGCGGCTGGTTGAGCACAAAATCGCGGCGTTCATTGCCGGCGTCGTCATAACGCCAGTTGGCAAATAGTTCTTGGGCAAGTTTGGACGTGCCTTTTTCCGAGAATTCGGCTTTTGCGCCGGCTGCCTGCGGGCGCGATCCAGGCGAGATCGAATCGGTATCGATGTTGTCGCGCACGAGCGGCACCGCAGCGCCGATCAACGTGGTGAACCGTTCCCCCATGACGTCACCTCAGCTCACGCACATCGGCGATGCAGCCCTTGAGCGCCGCAGCGGCCGCCATTGCGGGACTCGCGAGATGCGTGCGGCTGCCGGGTCCTTGGCGGCCGACAAAGTTGCGGTTGGTGGTGGAAATCACGCGCCGCCCCGGCGATGCGATCTCGCGCATGAGGTCGCCCGAGCCCGCGCACATCGAGCATCCGGGACGGCCCCACTGGAAACCGGCCTCAGAAAATATCTGTGCAAGCCCCTCCTCCTCCGCCGCCCGTCTGACCGGTTCCGAGCCGGGGGAAACCCACGCCGTCACGTTGGGCGCGATCTTACGGCCGCGTACGACCGCCGCCGCCTCGCGCAGGTCGGAAAGGCGGCCGTTCACGCATGAACCGATGAAGACCATGTCGATCGGCGTCCCTCTGATCGGCGCGCCAGCGGTCAATCCGATGTAATCCAGGGCGGCTTGCGCTGCGCTTGCACTTTCGCCGGCATAAGCGCTCGGCTCTGGAACATTGTCGCTTATGCCGATCACCTGCCCAGGGGACGTTCCCCACGTGATCTGAGGCTCGATCGACGAGACATTGACCATCGCCTCCGCTGCGAAGAGCGCGCCTTGATCCGAACGCAGCGAGCGCCAATCCTGCAGCGCTGCATCCCATAGGGATCCGCGGGGTGAATGCGGCCGACCCTCGAGATAGGCGCAGGTGATGTCGTCCGGCGCGATCAAACCAAATCGGGCGCCGAGCTCCACCGCCATGTTACAGATGGTGAAGCGTCCCTCCATAGACATGCGCTCGATGACGGGCCCGGCGAACTCCACCGCATAGCCTGCCGCTCCCGCCACCCCGAGCCGGCCGATGGCGTAGAGAATAATGTCCTTCGCGGTCACGCCCTCGGGCACAGACCCTTCGACATTGATCCGCATGGCTGCCGGCTTTCGCTGCACGCTCGCCTGAGTAGCGAGCACGTGCACCAGCTCCGACTGGCCGATGCCCCAGGCAAGCGCGCCCATCGCGCCGAGGGTACAGGTATGGCTGTCGCCGCACGCGATCGTCAAACCCGGCAGCACCAAGCCTTGCTCGGCCGCCATGACATGAATGATGCCATGGCCGGCGTCGCCCACATCGAAGAAACGAAAGCCATGGAGCGCGGCGTTTTCTCGCAAGTTCTTCACGTAGTCGTTGTGCGCGGCGCGCGGATCGGCATGCGCGTTCCATAGCGTCGCAACGGTATGATCGGCGGTGGCAAAGGTGAGTTCAGGATGCGGTACCGGAAGCTTGCGGCGATTGAGCGTGAGAAAGCCGCGGCCGGCGAGATCGTTGAGCAGATGCCGATCGACAAACAGAAGATGAAACCCCTCGCCGAGATCGGCGATCGAATGCTGTTGCCACAGCTTTTCGAGCAAAGTCAGCGCCACACAATCTCTCCAGGCCGTTCTGCCCGGCCGCTTCAGCCCGGCCGATATTTGTCCTCGATCCGAGCCCAATCGGCAAAGCCGACGATTTCCTTGAACTGCTCGAGCCCCATCGCGCTATGCGAGGATCCGAAGCGGCGCGCACGGATGTCCGCGATAGCCGTTTGCATGGCTGCGGCGGCGCGCAGCACAAGAGTAATGCCGTAACCGATGATGTCGAAGCCAAGTTCTCCGTATTCTTCCGGTGTGAGAATCGGCGAACGGCCGCCTTCCAGCGGATTGGCCAATAGCGGCACATCGAAGTGGCGGCCGATAACGGCCATTTCCTCGACCGATTCCGGCGCCTCGATGAACAGCCCATCGGCGCCGGCACGCAAATAACATTCTGCGCGGCGCAAGGCTTCGTCCAATCCGAGCACGGTTCGCGAATCCGTCCTCGCGACGATGAAGGTGCGCGGATTGATGCGCTCGCCGATGACGGCACGCACTTTGGCTTCCATCTCCGACAGTGGCACGACTGACTTCCCAGCCATGTGGCCACAGCGTTTTGGCCAAGTCTGATCTTCGATCATCAACGCGCTTGCGCCCATGCGTTCGTAAGCTTGCACCGTGTGCACCGCATTTTTCACGTCGCCATAGCCGTCATCGATGTCGATCAGCGCAGGCAGACTGGTCGCCTGCAGGACATCGCGGACCGCTCCGGAGATATCGCCGAACGCGCGAAGCCCGATGTCCGGAACGCCGAACCGCGAACCGACGATCGAAAATCCGCTGACGAACAGCGCCGCGCAGCCTGCTTGCTCGATCAGTCGCGCGCTCAGCGCATCGTATGCACCGAACAGAATGAGCGGATGTTCTGTTTGCAAAGCGTCACGAAAGCTTCGCTTTGTCATCGCGCGTTCAGTCATCTCGCAGAGCCCGGTGTGGCCGCCCTTGACGCCCAAAGGCCGATATGGTCGTATTAATGTAGATATGACAATATAAGTCACCTGTAAACAGTTCCGGCGGTCCAGCCTTGGTCTTCGGAACAACAACGCAGGGCAGCGGAGGGAAACGATGAGCGCCGGCGCGGACAATTATGATCTCATCGCGGTCGGGTGCGGCGCAGCAGGATTGTCAGCAGCGGTAAGCTACATCGAGGCCGCCAAGCAACAAGGCCGCGCACCGCGGGTTGCCGTGCTCGAGAGCGCTCCCAAAGATCAGCGCGGCGGTGCCACGCGCTGGACCACAGCCCGATTTCGTGCCCGCGAGGATTACAGCCTCGACCCTCTGTTCGTCGGCAAAGTCCAGGAAGTATCGAAGGGACTTTCCGATCTTGAGTATTGCCGCGCGTTGGAGCGCGAAGTGCCAACCACGTTACGCTTTCTCGAAAGCCACGGCGTAAACCTGCTTCACTACGGTCCTCCCGTAGCAATGGGCGTCGAGCACGAGGTTACGCCCAACGGCGGCGGGCACGCGATTGTTGAGGCCTTGGCAAAAACAGTGGATGAATCCGGAAGCGGACAGATCCTCTATCAAACCGAGGCGGTTCGGCTCAGTCTCGCGGCGGACGGCCGCGTGAACGGCGTCGTGATCCGTGGAGCAGATGGCCTGCTCCGCACGCTCAGCGCGCGCGCGGTGGTGCTCGCTTGCGGCGGCTTTGAAGGCAACAAGGAGATGCTCAGCCGCTACCTCGGGCCAAACGCCTGCGATTTGCCGTTGCTGGCGCCGGGCTTGGCCTTCAATCAAGGCGGCGGCATCAGGATGGCGATGGAGATCGGCGCCGGAACCGCAGGCCAGTTCGATATGATCCACAGCGAACTCGTCGATCGTCGCACCTCGCGACCGGATGCGTACATTTATGGCCATCCTTTCGGTATCGTCATCAATGGAGACGGCAAGCGTTTCTATGACGAGGGCCAAGGCACGTTCGAAGAAACGTTCGAGCTCATCGCCTTCGAGGTTTGGCGAAATCAGAAGCAAACCGCATTCTTCATCGCCGACCAGACCATTACCGGCCATAAGGGCATCATGGTGCTGTTCGACACCGACAAGCCGCCGATCACCGCCGATACGTTGCCGGAACTCGCGGCGCTTCTCGGACTGGAAACGGAGCAGCTCGTTCGGACCATCGAAGAATATAACGCGGCGGTCGGCCCCGGCGAATTCGATCCCTACCGACGCGATGGCAAAAGCACCAACGGTCTAGCGCCCGAAAAGTCGAATTGGGCTTACCGCATCGAGAAGCCGCCCTATCTAGCCTATCCATTGACCTCGGCCATCTGCTTTACCTACGGCGGAATCCGGACCGATTGCGACGCTCGGGTCGTCAGCGCAAATGGCGTCTCCATCCCGGGCCTCTATGCGGCAGGAGAAATTGTCGGACTATTCTATCACGAATACCCGGCCGGCACGTCGGTGTTGCGATCATTGACCTTCGGCCGCCTCGCCGGCGCGCACGCGGCAACATCTGCTTTTGCCAACCAGTGACGACGTTATGAAGGTCGTTGTCTGCGTGAAAACGTCTGCAGGCGCCGCGGTCAGCCCTGCAGATGCCTTCGAACGCGGCGGAAGGGTCGGCGTGGCCGTGCTGCCGCCGTTCGACGCCCACGCCGTCGAGGAGGCATTGCGGATCGTCGAGAGGAGCGGGAGCGGCGAGGTCGTTGCCGTATCCGTCGCACCGGCGGAAACATTGGGCGCGGTGCGCGAGGCGCTCGCGCTTGGCGCTCATCGCGGCGTGATCCTCAGCGACCCGGCGCTCGCGCGCTCCGACATACTGGGGACGAGCCGCGCTCTTGCTGCGCTGCTCGCTCGCGAGCGCGCGGATCTGTATTTGACCTGTTCCTGGAGCGGAGACATTGACGGCACCCTGTTGTGGGTGGCGGCAGCCGAGCGCCTCAAGCTTCCGGCATTGACCCAGGCGCGAAGCCTCTTCGTCGCCGACCGCCAAGTCGTGACGACGCGTCAATATGAAGGCGGCGACGTTACAATGGCAGCTTCCCTGCCCTGCCTGGTCGAAGTCACCGAGACCATCAACAAACCGCGCTATCCCACGATCAAGAGCAAGCTCGCCGCAAAATCGAAGCCGATCGACATAGTGCGGCTGCGCGATCTGGCTCTGTCCGATGCGGCTGCGACCAGCGGCTCGCATTTGGTCAAGCTGAACAAGCAACAGCAGCGCCGGCAACCGATCGTGATCGACGATAAAGACCGCGCCCCACAGCAGATCATCGAATTTCTCGAGGCCAGAAACCTCCTCTGATGAATGTGCTCGTATACATCGACGAACGGTCCGGCGAGGCCGATCAAGATAGCTTGGGCGTCCTGTCCAAGGCCGCGGGCTTGAGCGCCTCGGTGACGGCAGTTGTCTGCGGCGGATCCGTCGAAGCGTTGCTTCCGGCGCTCGGCCGCCATGGCGCGCAACGCGCTATCATTCTGCAGCACCCCTCATTTTCCGAACCATCCTATGGATCGCGAATTGACGCGCTGACCATGATTTGTCTTCGCGACAAGGTCGAGCTTGTGCTGTTTCCCACCACCGCGCTCACGTGCGACTTCGCCGCCGGCTTGGCAACGCGCCTCGAAGCCGGTCTGTGCTGCGGTCTCGTCGACATTGAACTCCAAGACGGACGTTTGACCGGTAAGCGGCCGGTCGAAAACGACGCGTTCGTTGCCGAGGTCGAATGGACGTCGCCGGTCAAGATTGGGCTGTTCAGGCCGCATGCACTCGAGCCGATAGTGACGGGCGGACCTGATCCATTGGTCGACGTCATCAAGCTCGATCTTCCAGAGCGGGCATCAGGGCCGCGCCTGATTGACGCGAGCGCCCCCGCGGCCGGCGAAGGTCCCGCACTGGATGCTGCCGAAATCGTCGTGTCGGGCGGCAGAGGCCTTGAACGGCCCGAGAACCTCGAGCTCGTGCGCGAGCTGGCTTCCCTGCTCGGTGGGGTGCCTGGCGTGTCGCTGCCGCTCGTCGAGATGGGCTGGGCGCCGCGATCCATGCAGGTCGGGCAAACCGGCACCGTCGTCAAGCCGCGGCTCTATATCGCCTGCGGCATCTCCGGCCAAATGCAGCACCGGGTCGGCATGGAGAATTCGGGCACCATCGTCGCGATCAATCGGGATGCCGGCGCTCCGATCATGAGCTTTTGCGATCTCGCCGTCGTCGCCGATCTGCAAAGCGTGGTGCGCCGTCTGATCCAGTTACTTCGGCAACGCCGTGCGGAGCGCGCCGCGGCAAGTGTGCGAGGCTCGAACAAAGTGTCAGCGGAGCCTTGGGATGATTAAAATAGCCGAGCTGCTGGTGCGGAAGAGCGGAATGAGCCGCGCTGAGTTCCAGGATTATTGGCGCCGCGTCCATGGTCCCTTGGTGATGTCGATCACGGAGATCCGCCGACACGTTGCCAAATACGTTCAATCCCACACGCTGCCGTATTGGTATCCGTTTCTGGCCGGCGAAGGGCCGCTCTATGACGGGATCGCCGAAGTCTGGTGTGACGGTATCGAAGCTGCGCAACGGATGTTTGCCGAGCCGAAGTTTCAGGAGCTGGTGAGTCCCGACGAAAAAAAATTTCTGGAAGTCACGCAAACGGTCATCCTCGCGGTGACGGAGCACACGATCTATCAGCGGACCTCGGCCTCGATTCACGGCGGCGTCAAGCTGTTCGAAATGCCGGCACGCCGGCGCGAGATGAGCCGACCCGAATGTCACAGATATTGGCGGGATACGCATGCCCCGCTGGTGATGGGCACCACCGAGATGGTCAAACCGCTGCGCCGTTACGTCCAGGCGCATTGTCTCGAAGATGGGGCGGCGGGGTTGCCGCCGATGCGCTACGACGGCTTGGCGGAGCTTTGGTTTGACAGCGTTGATGATTTGCAAGCGTGCTTTGGGCGGCAGTACTTGGATGTCGTTCACCCCGACGAACCGAAATTCGTGGATCCCGAGGGCAGCAGCGCGCTGATTGCTGAGGAGCACATCATCTATGAGCGCGCTTGAACGTCGTCCCTGAACACGTCGATCCGTAGCGGGAGGACCCGCACCTGACGATCCGGACCCACTGAAAAATGCAGCAGCCTAGTGTTACTGCGCGGTCAAGCCGCCGTCCACGGCCAAGGCTTGACCGACGATGAAGGACGCATCGTCGGACGCGAGGAACAAAACCGCGCGGGCGATCTCCTCAGGTTCGGCGACACGTCCAATCGGATGTCGCGAGAGGATGAATGATTCGACTTTCGGATCCTGAAACCAATTTGCCAGCATGCGTGTGCGCGTTGCACCTGGGCAGACCGCATTGATGCGAATGCCCTGCTGAATATAGTCGAGAGCCGCAGTGCGCGTTAATCCGACAACGCCGTGTTTGCTCGCTGAATAGGCGCCAATCCCGCGCTCGCCCACCAGACCGGCGACCGAGGCGGTATTCACGATCGCCCCGCCGCCGGCAGCCACCATTGCGGGTATCTCGTATTTCAGCGAGAGAAAGATGCCTTTTAGATTGACGTCGATGAGACGGCTCCAAGCCACTTCTTCCTCGTCGGCGACGGCAAATCCGCTGGCGCCGACGCCCGCATTGTTGAACGCCACGTTCAGCTGCCCGTAAGCCGCCAGCACGCGTTCAACCATGGAGCGGCAATCCGCTTGCCGACTTACGTCGGCACCGATCGCGAAAGCCTCGCCGCTGGCTTCGCGGATGACGGACACCGTCGCCTCCGCGTCGGCCTCGCTCTGATCAACAACTGCGACGCGGCCGCCTTCGGCGGCAAAGAGTTGCGCCGCCGCCTTTCCGATGCCAGAGCCGGCGCCAGTCACCAGCACCACGCGATTGCGAAACCTGAAAGTCACGTTACCCCCCTTAAGGTTTGTTGCGTTTGTCGCCGATTTCAAATGCTAACCGGATGTGCAGCCATTTGGTTTGAAGAACGTTGTCCGAACAAGCGAATTTTGTGCGTTGATCATGGGTCGTTGCAACCCTGCCCAAATTCAACCCTGCCCGAATTAACGGCTACGTACCACAGGGATCAGCGCCGGCTGGCCTGTGCTTAGCGCAATCCGACCTGCACCAGCAGCGGCATCACCTCGTCGCGAAACCTCACCATGCCTTCCACCCAGCGCGGCCAGGTGAGAAGGATGCCATCGAAGCCGGCCTTCTTCAAAAGCGTGAGCCCCTCAACAATTTGCTCGCTGCCGCCGACCAGAGGATAGCCGGCCCAGCCGGCGATAAAGTGCTTCTTGAGAAAGTCGAGAACCTGCGGCGGCACAAGCTGTGAGGTTACTCCCATCACATCGAGCATATTTTGCACGCCCGCCCTGTCGCCCTGCTCCTCGACGCAATGATGCCACAACGCCTTCGCATCCGCCTCGCCGTCCCCGTGAAAAATGTACGCGTTCGACCACACCTGAATGTCGCGGCCAAACTCGTCGCGCGCATAGTCGCGATATTTATCCACCTTCGCCTTGAGCTGCGCGACGTCGTGGCTTTCCGGCGCGATGAAACAAACGTCGCAATATTGCGCGGCAAACCGGCGGCCGCGATCGGAACCCGCCGCGCTCATCAACGGCGGCCGCGGCCGCTGTACCGGTTTGGGCGCAAGCTCGGCTTTTTTCAACTGATAAAAACGGCCGGAAAAATCGAACGGCTCGGGATCCCTCCAAAGCCTGGTCGCGATCTGCACCCATTCTTCGGCCATCTCATAGCGGCTGTCGTGGTCGAGGAGTTTAATGCCGAACATCTCCATCTCGGGCACGTACCAGCCGGTGACCAGGTTGAGCGTAAAACGGCCGTGGCCGATATGATCGATCGCGGCCGCCTGCTTGGCCGCAAACAACGGATGCACGGTCGGGATATGAGAGGTTGCAAACACGCTGGAATAGCGCGTCGTCGCTGAAAGACCCGCTGCCCAGGCGAATACTTCAAAACCTTCGCCGTTGAAATTCGTCTCGCCGCCGAATCCCTTCCAGCGCCCGACCGGAACGATGGCCTCGAACTTCATCTCGTCGGCCAGGCGCGCAAGCTCGGCCGTGGCCGGCCATTCGGCTTTCAGAAGCCCGGCCATCTTCGACATGGTGCCGCCACCGCTGAGATTGGTCGAGAAGGAACCGAGCTTGAGCGGAGTATTGTTGAAAAGAGGATTTGTCGTCGAAGTTGATCGCATCATCGCAGGTTCATTCCTCAAACCCTCGCATGCTCGCAAAGGCCACAGGTCACTGCAGGCCACTATACAACGGCGGCAAGTCTGTAGGTCTCGCGTGCCGCGTTGAGGAAAAGATCGGTTTTTTCGTCGGCGCTATAGCTCGCTGCCAGACGCTTGAAGGCGTTCCACATAACGCCGTAGCTGTAATAGCGCTTGTCGACCGGGAAATTGCTTTCGAACATGGCGCGCTTCGTGCCGAACGCTTCAATGCAGGTTTCGACAAAGGGCCGCCATGCCTCGGCGAGGTCGTCCGAGGAGGGTGGTACGGGCTGTTTCTCGAAATCGAAACCGAAGACGTGCATGCCCATGCCGCCCAGTTTCACACGCGCGTTCGGGCACTTGCCGAGCTCTCGAATGTTGCGCTGCCAGTCCTTGAACACTTCGTTGCGCCGCGCGGCGTAAACACCAATTCCGAGCGGCGCACCGATATGGTCCAGCACTATCGTCGTGTCGGGAAAAGTTCGAGCCAGATCGGCGAGTTCGGGGATTTGAGTGTGATAGATCCACGAATTGAACGAGAGCCCGTAACGCGCAAGGCGGGCGAAGCCACCGCGAAACTTCGAATCGAGCAGGAGGCCTTTGGGGAAATCCATGGGAGTTGATTTGATCGATTGGTCGGCGTCCCAGACCGAGCAGTAGCGTACCCCCTTGAAGCGATCACCGGCGGCGCGCAGATGCGCCTCCAACACCGCATCGACCTCCGCGCCGAGCAGGAGATCGGCAAAGCCAACAATGCCGGCGCAAATTCGCGCCGGACCGTAGATGCCGCTCGCGCTCATCGCCGCGACACCGTTGACGAACTCGGTCTCGCCGATCGGAGCGAATTTCGGGTCGCCGTCGGCCCGGTACATGGAGTCGCACTGCAGGAATACGGTGGCGCGGACGTTGTGGCCGCTGCCGTCGATATCGTGCTTGATCTCCTCCAGCAGGTACCGTGAGCCGCGATCCCATAAATGATGGTGCGGGTCGATGATCGGCATTGCCGGGTCGATTGTTTCTTCACTTCGCAGAGCGAGCCAGTCTTCGTTGATGGCGAAGAGAACCTTCTTTTCCGTTTCAGTTTCGCCGATCTTGACTTTCATAATTCCTCCCCCGCATTTTTGTCAGTCTTCGAGCATGCGCTAACTTCTTCCATAAAAAGCGTAGTGTTCGTATGTCTGCTGCATACGCTCCCGCGCGACAATGAAATCGAGCACCGCCGGCACGCCCTTTTCGTTGGCGGCGAGCGCGCGGGCGATCGCCCGGTCCACGTCCGCCGGATCGGTTATCTGTTCGCCGTAACAGCCGCACGCTTCTGCGATCTTGGCGAAGTCGGGTTGCACCTGGAAATCGGTGTCGATGATCCGGTTGCCCATGCCGAACTCCTGAATGTCGCGGATCGAGCCGAGCGCGCGGTCGTTGAGCACGCACCAGGTGACGCCGAACCGGTATTCGGCAGCCACCGCAAGCACGTGCAGCATCATCTGAAAGGAGCCGTCGCCGATGAACCCGACGGCCGGCCGGTCGGGATAAACCTGCCGCGCCACCGGGAGCGCCGAGCCAGCGAAGCCCATGCCGTAGAAGCTCGACGGCACGATCAAGCTGCGTGGCAGATGCACCGGAAAGGCCGGCAGCGAGCCGACCATGTGCTGGGCCAGGCAGCCGACATCGATTGCGACCGTCGCCTCGCGCGGCAGGGCTTTCCGCACGGCGCGGATCACCCGCAGCGGATGAATGGGCTTTTGTCGGCTTGCCGCCAGTTCCGCGACCTCATCGTCAAGCCGCTTCAGTTCGGCGGCGTAACCCCTTGCTGCGTCATTCGGGCGAAAACCGCCGGCGCGCGCCGGCTCCAAGCTGCCAAGAACGGCGAGCATTTCTTCCACGACCGCGCGAATGTCGCCGATGACCGCGAGTTCTGCCGGGACGCTGCGTCCGATCTCGGCCGCGTCGATATCGACCTGAATCACCCGCGCCGAAGGCGACGGCACGAATCCCGGCCGCCAATTGGTTTCCATCTCCTCGAAACGCGCGCCGAGTGAAAGAACCACATCAGCTTCGGCAAGGAGCCGCTTCGAGAGCGGGTTGCGATGCGCACCGAGCCCGCCGACCGAAAGCGGGTGATCGTCATCGATCGAACCGCGGCCGGCAAGCGTTGTGATGACGGGCGCCATCAAACTTTCGGCAAGCGAACGCAGCGCGGCCGACGCGCCTGACGCAATGGTGCCGCCACCGGCGACGATCAGCGGATTCTTTGCTTGCCGAAGAAGCGCGACCGCGGCACGAATCCGCTCCGGCTCACCGCGCACGCGCGCGGGCGGGCCGGCCGGCACGTAGCGAGCGAATTTGATCTTTTCCAACAGAATATCGCGCGGCAGATCGAGATAGACCGGACCGGGTTTGCCATTGCGCGCGACTGCGAAGGCCTCGTGCAAGGCATCCGGAATGAGATCGGCCCGGTCGATGCGCTCGGCCCATTTGGTGACCGGGCGGAAGACCAGCTCCGTGTCCACTTCTTGACTTGCGCCGCGAAAGGTCGTGGCGGTCGCGCCGCGGCCGGCAAGGATCACCATGGGCAGCGCGCCCACAAAGGCTTCCGCCACGTTGGTCACGAGATTGGTCGCGCCCGGCCCGGCGGTGACGAGGCAGACCGCTGCTTCGCCGGTGAGCTGTGCATAAGCGGCGGCCATGCTGGCAGCCGCTTGCTCATGGCGGACCAGAAAATGGCTGATCTCCTGTGTGTCATAAAGACCGTCATAGATGGGCAGCACATGCCCGCCGGGAATGCCGTAGACAGCCTTCACACCTTCGGCCTTGAGAACTTCGACGATCGCGCGCCCGGCGGTCATCTCTCCCACGGCCGGCGCGCTTGGCGCAGCATCGGCAGCAGGCGAAGTGGCGGCGCTTACTTCGCTCGTCGTTCCGGCTGACCGGGACTGAACGGGTTTGCGTTTGGCGAGCCCGCCTCCTGCGGCACGAGCCGGCAGCGCCGGGCGCCCCGTTTTCCGTTTTTCGGCCATGCACGCCCTCCCTGAATTTTCGAATATTCCGGAGAAGCCGGCCGGAACGCCATATTGACTCCATGCGCGATATCATGATCTTTGATCACAGATCAACCGGTGGCAAGCCGGAAGCTCGCGCCCGTGGCGCCGCCCCGCCTGTTGGGGAAAAGCAAAACAAACCGGGAGCGGGGCACGCCTTTTCGCGCTCTAGGAGGGAGGAAATCCATGAACTACGACACGACGGCCCGCGATGGTTCCGCATCTGTTCGCAAAGGCCGATCACAGCTTCGCAGGTTAGCCGGCGGTCTTGCGCTGGGTTTAGCTCTCGCTTCGGGCTCGGCGATGGCGCAGGACACGTCCCCGTCGGGCACCGGCGGCGTGACTGGCGATCAAATCAAGCAAGTGCTCGGCCTCGACGGGAAGGACGCAAAGGCTCTCGGCACCGGATTGCATTTCAAGCTCGGCATCGTGCTGGCGCTCACCGGCCCCGGTTCATATTACGGCCGCATCCAAGGCAATGGCGCCAAGCTCGCCGTCGCGCAGATCAAGGCCGCCGGCGGACCGGACATCGAGCTCGTGTTCAAGGATCACAAGACCGCCGACGCGCAGGCCGGCGCCCGCGCCACCCGCGAGCTTGGTATCGACGGTGTTCCCGCCATTCTGAGCTCTTTTGTCGGCGACATCGGAGCGATGTTCCCGGGCGTGGCGCAGTACAAGATGCTGACGCTCGACGGCGGCGGCGGCACCAGCGATTTCGGACAGCGCAAACCGTACTTCTGGGGCATGCGCGCGATCGAGCCGGACGACGATTTCGTCGGCGCGTTGAAATACTGGAAAGCGACCGCCCCGAACATCAAGCGCATCTCGCTCGTTTATTTCGACCAGGGCCCCGCCAACGAGATCGTCATCAGCAACTTCAAGAAGGCGCTCGCCGAAACCGGGCAAGAGCTCGCCAGCACCGAATTGACGACAATCGGCCAGACCGATTACTCGGCGACCATCTCTCGGTTGAAGGCAACCAACCCGAACGCGATATTTCTGTTCGGCACCGGCGTCGATCCCGGCTATTTTATGAAGCAATTGGTCAATGCCGGGCTGAAAATGCCGGTGATCGGCGCGGAATACATCTCCGACGCAGCCAAGGTCGCGGGCCCTGCCTTCGACAATTACATGTTCGCGACCGACTGGTTTAATCCGGAGAAGCCCACCAACGCCTGGTCGAAGCTGTTCCTGCAAAGCTACATGAAAGAGTTCAGTCTCGAGCCGGAAATCAACGCCGCGAATTATTACGAGGATACGTTCGCAATCTGGGATCTGATCCGCCGTGTCCTGGCCAAAGGCGGCAACGTGAACAGTGGCGAGGAGCTGCAAAACGCCTTGGTCGCCGACCCCAAATTCCAGAGCGTCTATGGCGGCAACGGCGCTCAACTCGGCACCATTGAGCTCGACACCACGAGCCATACGGTGACCAAGCGGCCGCTCGGCGTCTACCTGTCCAACAACGGCAAGCCGAAGCCGGTGGCCTCTTTTGGCATCGGCGGCGCTGATTTCGAACTGACCAAATAAGGGCCACGCGTTTTCACGTGTCGCTGGAACAAGTTGAGCAACTCGCCGTAGCCGGCATTATCAACGGTAGCTTTTATGCGCTCGTTGGTGCCGGCTTCGGCCTTATTCTCGGTGTTACCGGCCGCTTCCATTATGCATTCGCGCTGGTGTTCACGCTTGCTGCCTACATTACTTCCGTTCTCGAAACGCCAGCTGGCCTCCCAGCCCCGCTCGCGATCGCCGGCGGGTTACTCGCGGCCGTAATCCTTGGCGTCGCAATCGAGCATATCGTTTATCGGCCCCTGGCGCGGGCATCCGGGGCGTTATCGCTGCTGACGATCTTCATCTCCTCACTCGGCTTGACGATCGCCGGCATTAATCTGATCACGCTCGCCTGGACCGCCTTCAGCCGTTCGATCGAACTTGTGCCGTTGCAACCGCTGAATCTTGGCGCAGTAAGCTTCACCAGCATTGACGCCACACTCGTCGTCGTATCTTGGCTGCTCATCGCGGCGTTGAGCGGATTGCTCAGCTTTAGCGATCTCGGTCGTTCGATCCGCGCCGCGCGCGGCAATCCGCATCTGGCACGCATCTTGGGCCTGGATCCTGACGCGATTTACCTGTCCGTTTTTGCACTCGGCTCGCTGCTTTGCGGCGCGGCCGGCATTCTCGACGGGGCGCGCTTCGCCGTTCAACCAAGCATGGGCATACGGCCGGTCATGTTCGCTTTCGTCGTGGCGTTTCTGGGTGGCACGCGCAGCGGGCCGATCGTGGTCGGACTCGCCGGGCTATTCATCGGCCTGGTCGAGAGCCTCAGCGGACTGTTCGTCTCCCCGCAATGGTCCTCGCTCGTCGTGTTCTCCGTATTGTTCGTTTATCTGGTCCTGCGTCCAATTGATTTCCGTGCGCTCCGCTCGGGCGCCCTCTCCGCTGCTCCCTCACCTCGACGCTGAGAACGACGGCCGCGATGGACTATTGGTGGGACATCCTCAATCTGGTGCTGATCTTCAGCATCTTCGCGATCTCGCTCAATCTTCTGGTCGGCTACACCGGACAGGTGTCTATCGCGCATGCGGGCTTCGGCGCGATCGGCGGCTACACCGCCGCCTATCTGTCGGCCAAAACCGGACTGCCATTCTGGCCGGCACTCGCGGCAGGCGCTTTCGGCGCGGGCTCTGCCGGCGTGCTCATGAGCCTGCCGGCGCTCCGTCTCAGTCCGGAATATCTGGTTCTGTTGACGATCGCGGTCTCGTCCATCGTCCTCGCCATCGTCGGCGCCGTCCCCGAGCTTGGCGGCGCCTACGGTATGATCGCAAGCAACCCCGCCAACCTGGCGCCTTTGCCGGGCGGCGACCTGGTGTTCCCGCACCAATGGGTCCTGCCTCTCATCGTCTTCACGGCCTTCACTTATCTGGTCTGCTACCGCATGGGCGAATCGGCGTGGGGCCGCGTCTTGCGCGCGATCCGCGACGACGAAATCGCGGCGCGGGCGCTCGGCTGCAATGTGTTCGCGTTCAAAGTCGTGGTTTTCGGAATTACGTCGGCCTTCGCCGGCCTCGCCGGCGCACTGCTGTTCTACTACAATCAGATCGCCTCCACGAGCGTCTACGGCCTGGACGTCTCGCTGAAAATCTTCGCCATGACGATTTTCGGCGGTCTCGGCAACTTCACCGGATCAATCTTCGGCGCTGCCGTGCTGCAATTGCTGCAGCCGATGATCGAGAAGGTCGTGCGCATCGATCCCGGCCAGGCGTTCCTGATTCAACTCGTAATCTACGGGTTGGGACTGGCGGTATTGGTGCGCGTGCGGCCGCAGGGTCTGCTGCCTGAGGGTTTTTCTTTGATCGCGGCGATACGCCCCACCAAATCCAGCCCCACAGCCAAATCCGTCGGCGACGCCATCGCCGTAAGCCCCATGCCGGTCAAGACGACGCCTTGCGCGCATTCGGCCGCGCCGCCAGCGCAGTCGCCCGTCATCCTTCAAGTGCGCGATCTCTCGAAGCGCTTCGGCGGCATTGCAGCGTGCCGCGGCCTTAACCTTGATCTACAACGCGGCAAGATCGCTGCACTTGTCGGTCCCAACGGCGCCGGAAAGACGACGGTGTTCAATCTCCTGACCGGCGCCTTGCGCGCCGACGCAGGCACTATTCGGCTGCGCGGCGAGGACGTCCGCGGGCTTCCTCCGGACGTGATCGCGCGCAAGGGCATGGTGCGCTCATTCCAGAATGTGCGGCTGTTCGGCCGCATGACGGCACTCGAAAATGTGATGCTCGGGATTCGGGAGCTATCGTCCGATGGGTGGTGCTGGCCGAACGGGACGCGCGGTGGCGAAAATCTTGTCGATCTGTTTTTGCAGCCGCGGACTGCCAGCCGCGTCGAGCGGCAGACGCGCGAACGGGCCATGGAATGGCTTCGCCTGGTGGGGCTTTCCAACGTCGCCGACACCCCCGCCGGCGCACTCTCTTTCGGGCAGCAGAAGCTCATTTCCTTTGCGCGCCTTCTTGGAACCGATGCCGACGTGATGCTGCTCGACGAGCCGGCATCCGGGATCGACTCCAAATGGGTTGACCAAATTCTCGGCCTCGTCGCCTACATGCGCGAAGCCGGCAAGACGGTTTGCATCGTCGAGCACAGCATTCATGTGGTCGAGCGCCTCGCTGATACGGTCTTCTTCATGGAACTCGGCCGAATCACCGCTCAGGGAACGATCGGCGAATTGACCAGCAACCGGCGCTTGGCGGAGGTCTATTTTGGCACCGTCTGACGCCGCAAACGGCCGGGCGAGCACGTTCGAACCGCTGCTCTCCATCACCGCCATCGACGCCGGCTACGGAAGGAAGCTCATTCTTGATCATGTCGACTTGGCGGTCGGCCATGGCGAGGCGATTGCGCTTCTCGGCCATAACGGCGCCGGCAAAACGACGTTGCTGCAGGCCGTGTTCGGCCTGCAGCCGGTGTGGAAAGGACAGATGTCGTACGCGGGCCGACCGCTTGGCGAACGGCATTCCGCGCGCGCCGCCGTCGCCCTCGGCATGGCGATGATTCCGGCTGAGCATTTTGTATTCCCGGATTTGACGGTGCTGGAAAATCTGCGAACTCGGCGCCCGCGGATTGAGCGTCGCCGAGAGTGCACAACGCATCGATGCCGCTTGCGAGGATTACCCGGTGCTGCGCGAGCGCGCGAGCCAGCTTGCGGGATCGATGAGCGGCGGCGAGCAGCGCATGGTAAGCCTTGCGATGGCGCTGATACGCAGGCCCTCTTTATTGCTTCTCGACGAGCCTTCGCTCGGACTCTCACCGGCGATCGCCGAGCAGATGATGGCGCGTGTGCGCGTGCTTGCGGCGCAGGGCGTATCGGTCGTGCTCGTCGAGCAGAATATCCCGGCAGCGCTGAGCGTCGCGTCGCGCATTTACGTGCTGCGCTCGGGGCGGATCATCCTCGAAGAATCCGCGGAAGCTTTTGCCGCACGCGGCCGCGAGCGTTGGTGGAGCCTGTTTTAGGAAAAGGCATGGGTGCATCTCTCGGGCACGAATTCGGCTCATATCGTCAAGATCGAAGGGCAATCTTCGCATGAAAATAGCCGAGCTTTTCTGCGTCGACGGACAGGTTGCGCTGATCACGGGAGGCGCCAGCGGCATCGGCTACGCTTGTGCGGAAGTGCTGGCTGACAACGGCGCCAAGGTCTGCATTCTCGACCGCGATGCCGCCAAGCTAAACGAGGCGAGACAGCGGCTCGCTGTCCGATCGCCGGACGTCATGGCCGAACAGGCGGACGTCACCGATCGGGCCTCGATGCGCAAAGCCGTTGCCCATGTGATCGATCGCTTCAAGCGGCTCGACATTGCGTTTATCAATGCCGGGATCGGCGGCGGACCGGGCTTCCTCGACATGACCGGCAAGCGCAATCCCGCCGGCGCGGTGGAGAATCTCGAGGACAAATTCTGGTACGGCCATATCACCGGTAACCTCACGTCGGTCTTTGTATCGCTCAAGAGCGTCGTGCCAATCATGCGCGCACAACAGAGCGGCAGCATCATCGTTACCACCTCGGTAGCCGCGCTGAAGACAGAGAATTTTGTGTGCACCGCCTATCTGGCCGCCAAGGCAGGCACCGCTCATCTTGTCCGGCAAGTGGCGTTGGAATTGGCCCGCTACAACATTCGCGTCAACGCAATGGCCCCGGGCTCGTTCTTGACGGGCATAGGTGGCGGCCGAATGGCCGATCCAGAGGTGCAAAAGCGCTTCGCAGCCGCCAATCCGCTGGGCCGGATGGCGACACCTGACGAAATTAAAGGCTTGGCGTTGTTTCTAGCCTCACCGGCTTCGAGCTACGTCACCGGCGCGCAGCTTTCGATCGACGGCGGCGGCAGTCTGGGCCAAGCCGATTGAGGAGATGCACGTGAAAGCGGAAGAACTCTACAGGGTCGCCGATAAGGTCGTCGTTGTTACCGGCGGAGCGAATGGCCTCGGCTTCGCCATGGCGCGCGCGATGAGCGACAATGACGCGGATGTTGTGATCGTCGATCGGGACCGTTCCGATGCCGAACAGGCCGTGGCGGAATTGTCGGCGCGCGGCGGTAAGGTGCGCGCGGAGATTGCCGATCTTGCCGATGGGGATTCCTTGCGCGGCATGTTTGCGCGCATATCCGAGCGCGAAGGCGGCCTTGACGTGGTGTTTGCCAATGCCGGCATCACCGCCGGTCCCGGATTTCTCGCCACTTCGGGCGACCGCGATCCGAAGGGCGCGATCGAAAACGTGCCGGATGAGCTGTGGGAGCAGGTGCTGGCGGTCAATCTGCACGGCGTTTTCAAGACCATTCAGGCCGCGGTGCCGCACCTCAAGCAGCGCGGCGGCGGGAGCATTATCGTGACCACATCCACCGCCGCCACGAAAACATCGCCGATGGTGGGAACGCCCTATCTCGCAACCAAAGGCGCGGCCGCGCATCTCGTCCGTCAGCTGGCGCTCGAACTTGCCCGCTACAACATCACGGTGAACGCGATCCAGCCTGGACCCTTCCAGACCCGGATTTCCTTTCCCGAACTGGTGCCGGTCTTCGCCGCCGGCTCGCCGATGCATCGCATCGGCCGGCCGGAGGAGATCGAGGGGGTAGCTCTGTTTCTGGCGTCCAACTCATCGCGGTTTGTGACCGGCGCCCAATACACACTCGATGGAGGTCAGCTTCTCGGCCGGGCCGATTAGCGGCAAGTGGCCATGACAGGGGCAAGTAGCCATGACAGGAAGGAAAGCATGAGATCGAGTGGGGTGCTCTCGCAGCGGTTTCTCTCTGCTTTATGACCGACGGCCGCGCTATGATGGCAACGATGATCCATGTGTATCCGGATTTGCCGCGGCGCCGGCCGACGCGGACCGGGTCCGCGATTGGCTTATGGATTTAATGATGCCGCGCAGCAGAACCGTCGAGGATCTCACTTCGTCGATCGGCCCGATCGAACGCGAAACGCTCAACGATCGGGTTTATCGCGAGCTTAAAAATTCGATCATGACCGGAGCGTTCAAACCCGGATCGGAACTCACGTTGCGCTCCGTGGCCGACGCGCTCGGCACGAGTTTCATGCCGGTGCGGGATGCGATGCGCCGCCTGGTCACCGAACGCGGATTGGAAATGCGGCCGTCGCGGACGATCGCCATTCCGGTGCTGAGCGCCGATGAGTTTGCCGAATTGCGCCGGGTTCGCGTGCTCCTCGAAGGAGAAGCTGTTGCTTTGGCGGCCGAAAAGATTTCCGAGCGTCAACTCGCCAATGTGCGGGCGATCCTCAAAAAGTTGGAAAGTCTCAGCAATGAGCGGCGCGCTCAGTTCTGGACTCTCAATCTCAAGCTGCATTTTTCAATCTATGAAATCGGCGCCAGCCCGTTGATGCTCTCGATCATCGAGTCGCTGTGGCTGCAGCTTGGACCCATCTTGGCACGCGTGCCGGTGTCGCGCGCGTTGAACGACAGCGCCGATCCGCATCAACTGCTGGTGCGAGCACTGGAGAGGCACGATCCGGTGGCGGCACGGGCCGCTTTGGCGGCGGACCTCACGCAGGCGACCGAGCAGGTCATGAAGGAACTTGCGCGTCAGCGGGCGATCCGCGCCTGAGGCCGTTTGCGCATTTCGCCGCCGTCAATTCATTCCCCGCCGAACAACAAACCAGGAAGACGCGATGACAACTTTCAGTTTTGGTGCGCGCGATAATAGCGTCATTCAATTCGCCTACACGGTCGACGATATTCAGAAGGGGATGCGCCGCTATACAGAGCTTCTCCGCATCGGCCCCTGGTTTTTGATCGGACCATTTGTGCCGACAAAAGGCGTCTATCGCGGCGCAGTTACCAAAATGAGCATCAGCCTCGCCGTCGCATTTGCCGGCGAGGCCATGGTCGAACTGATCGAGCAGCATGACCAAGCGCCGTCAGTTTACCAGGAGACTTTGAAAGCGCGCGGCGCACACGGCTTTCACCATTGGGCCATTGGCGCCCGGGATTTTGATGCCACGGTGGCCCGGTTCAAGTCACAGGGGTATGAGGAGGCGTTCTCCGATATTTCTCCGCGGGGTGTCCGCGTCGTTTATTTCGACACCAGCCGCAATCTACCGGGAATGCTGGAAGTCATCGAAATGACTGCCGATGTCGAGGAACAATATCGCCAGATGTATCAGGCTGCGAAGGAATGGGACGGGCACTATGCCGTCATCAAGCTGCAGCCGAAGAAGTCTGCTTAGTCGGTCGATGGCGCGCGGTTTCCGTGTCGCTTCGCGCTCGAAAGCGGAAATGAACAAGCTTTCCGCGTCGAGACCGGGTTGCGCCCAAAAAAACGGGGGATTTGAAAAATCGCATTTCTCCGTTCAGGCGGCGTCCGCCATCGATAATTTGCGCGCGCGAATGAGATCGGCCGCCCTTTCGCCGATCATGATCGAAGGCGCGTTGGTGTTACCGCTCACCACGGCGGGCATGATCGAGGCGTCGGCGACCCGCAGGCCTTCCACGCCGTAAACGCGCAGTTGCGGATCGACAACGCTCATTGCATCGATGCCCATTTTGCATGTGCCTGCTTGATGGTGATAAGTCTCACAGGTCTGCCGCACCCAGTGAATTCGCTCCGCACGCGTCCTGGCCTGTGGCCAGATCGCGCGCTTGCGCCACTTAGCGAACGCCGGACTTTCCATTATTTCGACCGTCACTTCGAGCGAATGAACGAGAGCGTTGAGATCGGCGGGTTCGCTGAGATAACGCGGATCGATGTGAAGCGGCGCTGCGGCATCGGCGGCAGTGAGCTTGAGTTCGCCGCGCGAGGCCGGTCGAATGATACCGGGCGCCGTCGCATAGGCGTTTGCCGGGATGTCCAGAGTCGGCAGCGGCGGCGCGTTGCACATGAACAGCGGTTGATGATCGGGCACCGGAAGACGGGAATCGCTCTTCGCAAAAAGATGGGCTTCGAGGATGTTGTTTTTCGGGGCCGGAATTTCCCTGCTGGCTTCATGGATGACAAAGGTCAACAAGTGATCGTGAAGATTTTGGCCGACCCCGGGCAGATCCGCTTGCACGGCGATGCCAAGCTTCTTGAGATCGTCGGCGGGACCGATGCCCGATAGAAGCAGAAGCTGAGGTGAACCAATGGCGCCGGCGCTGATCACGACCTCATTTGCCGCCCGCGCGGTATTGAGTTTGCCGCCGCGCTCGTACACGACGCCGCGGCAGCGTCCATTCTCGATCAGAAGCCGATGGCTGCGCGCTCCGGTTTCTATGGTCAGGTTGCGGCGGTTGTGCGCCGGCGTGAGAAAAGCTGCCGCCGCGCTGCAGCGTCGGCCGTCCCGCACGGTCATATCGGTGTAGCCGACACCGATCAGTTCGGGCCCGGAAAAATCGTAGTTGATCGGATGGCCGGCACGCACGGCGCCCTCAATGAAAACGTCGGCAAGCGGGTTAGGCGTCGTGTTGCGGGACACCGCTAGAGGGCCACCGACTCCATGATACCGCGAGGCGCCCCCATAAAAATCTTCCGACTTTTTGAAATAAGGCAGAACGCTCTCATAGTCCCATCCGACGTTGCCGAGATACGCCCAGTAATCATAGTCCGCCGGCGCACCGCGAACGTAGATCATTCCGTTCAAACAGCTCGATCCGCCGAGCACTTTGCCGCGCGGCCAATACAGAGACCTATTCAGCGCCGCCGACTGGGGGACGGTCGTGTAGCCCCAATCAAATCCGGTGGTCCAAAGCTCCCAAGCCCTGTGCGGGATGGAAATGCGATCGTCTTCCTCCGCGCCGCCGGCCTCCAAAAGCAGGACGCCGACGTTCGGATCCTCCGACAGCCGAGCAGCAATTGCACACCCGGACGAACCAGCTCCGACCACAATGTAATCATAGGCGGTCAAATGTATCCCCCCTTGGACAACCGTGTCGATTGCGCCGACAGCGCGCCGACGTTCGACCACTTTGTGCGCAAGGGTAGCAACTGCAATTGGTATTGGCTATGAGATTGAGTTTGCCAATTTTCAAACTGCCGCGTAGCGAAGCTGGAACGTTTAGATTCGCGCGCGCGCCGCGACCGGCTTCTCGGGCGTAACCGCCAGGCGGCGGCGCCTTCTGATCTCGGCCGGTATAAGCTGATGGAACGAACGCCACCCCCGGCGCAAGATGCTGCGGTGCACGCAAGATTCGTCCAATTGATTTGAACAAGGTCACGGACCAGCATTTGGAAATGATATGTAAGGGGATCGTCGCAAGAGAACTTCGAGGCATTCAATGAAAGCGGAAGAATTGTTTGACGTGCGCGGGTTGGTCACCATTGTGACCGGCGCGGCCAGCGGCATCGGCCTGGCTTATGCAGAGGTGATGGCCGACAACGGCGCGCGCGTGACCTTGATGGACAAGGACGCGTCTTCGCTCGACGCGGCGGTGCGCCGGCTTGCGGAACGCGGTGGCGACGTCCGCGGGCAGATCCTCGATGTCACCGACCGACCGGGATTGCGGACCGGCATCGCCGCGGTAGCCGGCCATTACGGGAAGCTCGACGTGGTATTCGCCAATGTTGGCATCGATTCACCGCCAGGCTTCCTCGGTATGGATGGAAAGCGAAATCCCACCGGAGCGTTCGAGAACGTTTCGGACGAACGCTGGGACCTCGTTATCGAGACGAACCTCACCTCGATCTACGGCACAATCAAAGCGGCCGTGCCACACATGAAGAAGAATGCAAAAGGTGGGCGCATCATTGTCACCACATCGGTGGCGGCGATACGCGGCGAAGCCATTGTCGGCATGCCTTACATGCCGGCCAAAGCCGGCGCTGCGCATCTGGTGCGGCAGGCGGCGCTCGAATTGGCCAAATACAATATTCTCGTCAACGCCATCGCCCCGGGCCCCTTCATCACCAACATCGCCGGCGGGCATATGCGGGATCCGGCGACCGTTGCAGCGTTTGCGCGATTCACGCCGCTTCACCGACTCGCAAGCACTGACGAGATTCAGGGTCTCGCATTGTTCCTTGCCTCACCGGCGTCGACATACGTCACCGGATCCCAGATCGTTATCGATGGCGGTGTTCTGCTCGGGGTCGCCGACTGAAAAGGCCGTGGAAAGACCAAGGTCCGCGCTTCGCAGTAGAACAACACCAGCCGTTTTGTCGGAGTGACAGCCGGGGGCTTGTCGGACTGAAAATTCCGAACCCTGCCAAGCCATCAAAGGGATCGGTGGGCGCACAAGGAGTCGAACCTTGGACCCGCTGATTAAGAGGCGGACGGACCACTCATATGATCGGGCGTTTTAAGCCTGCTCGGCTTGAACACGCTCGTCGGTCTGCTGGGCCTTGGCGGCCGGCATATAAATAGCCGCCGCACAGAACCGGTGTGGCTACTGCAGGCCTCGCAGATCCTGCACGTGCAGTCGCGGAGGCTTGTTGCCGCCAGCCAATTGCCGTGGCACGTCCCACGGCCAAGGTTGAACGGAACCCAGCATAAAGCTGCCGATCAGCGCGCCCGCAACCGACGGAGCGAAGGCTATCTGCCGACGCCTGCCAACTTGACGGACGCTTAGCCATCCGAACACCCCGGCAATCACGTGAATGAACGAAATCACGCCTAAAAGAATCGCGAACACCATCGCGCCGTGCCCGCCAACCCACAGGAAAGCAACGGTCAACAATTTTACGTCACCGCCACCCAGAAGCCCTAACCAATAGAAGACAAGCGTAATCGCAAACATCACGGCGGCCAATTCGAGATCACGGGGAACTTCGGCCCATCTGCGCGTCAAGGCGGCATGCACGACGTAAAGAAAGGCCAGCAACAACACCAGCGAGTTGCGGATGGTGAAATTCTTCAAGTCCGAGAGGGCTGCATAAATAAGCGCGGCGGCAGCGAATGCTACGACGACATAGGACGCAATAAAGGAGAAGTCCATTGGCTCGAACCGACTTGGCGTTGATTGTCGTTTATTGATTGAAGGGAACTATCGGCACGTCAGGGTCACGGGTGATGGACCTGCTGCTCGCGTTCAAAAGCTTGAGATTATTCAGGATGTAAGGATTATTCGGCTCCCGCTCATAGGCCTGGGTCAAATACTTTCGAGCGGTGGGAAAATCATTTCGCAACATGTAGGAATATCCCAGGTCGTTCATGATCTCTGGTGTTTCACCGACGAGGCTGATGGCGTTGGCGTAAGCGCGATCGGCAAGATCGTAGCGTCCGATGCGGTCATAGGTTGCGGCCAAGCCGACCCACGCCGAGGCATCTTTGGGCGCCCTCTCGGTGGCCTCGCGGAAATAGCGCTCGGCCAGACCATAGTGCCCGCGGCTGAAATGTTCGATGCCGAGGCGCAGGGGCTCATCGGATGGGTAATACTTAACGCCTGCCGGGTCCTGAACTGTCGACGACGTAGCGGGTAGAGGGACCCAGGCTGGCGGGGGCGGCGGGACTGGCGGGGCCGGCGCGGCCGTCAAATTCGGCGCCGGAAAACCCAGGGTTTCGCAGCCGGCAAGCCCAAACCCGGCAAACACAAAAAAAACGGCCGTGAAAACGCGCATGACATAAGGACGCCGGACGAGGGATGGGCCTCATCTCGTCTATAACAGTAGAGGCGCCGCTGAGTATGACAAATTGGCGAAAGTGGAACTAAATCCAGGTGTCTTGCCTACGAGAGCATCCGCATCTCATTAGTGGCGAAGGAAAATGGGAACCAGCCTGACGAGTGCGGGCAGCGCCACGACAAGCAAGATGACGGGAAAGATAAGCAATCCAAGCGGGGCCATGATTTTCACCGGCAGCTTATTGGCTTCCGCCTCGGCGCGCAGGAGACGCCGTTCGCGCATATCCGCGCTATAGACGACGAGCGCATGAGCCAGATTGCTCCCTAGCGTCGCGGATTGACGCAGCGCCAGCACCAGTGATCGGGCCTCGTCGAGCGATATGCGGTCGGCGAAATTCTCCAAAGCATCGGTTAAACTGCGTCCGGCTCGGGTCTCAGCCGCGAGCCAAGTCAGGTTCACGGCGAATTCGCGGCTTTGCTTGCCGATTTCACTCGTGATCCGCTCCAGCGCCGCTTCGACGCCCAATCCGGCGTCAACACACACCACCAACAGGTCCAGAAAGTCCGGGTAAACCTGCCGGAAGCGTTGCGTCAAAAGTCGCTTGCGTCGCGCAAGATAGGCGCGTGGCGCGGCGAATCCCATTCCGGCGGCAATCGCGACGACGAGCAAGCGGAGCCAAAGCGGCTTGTTCGCCAAAAATATTCCGGCAATCGCAATAGCGAAAACCGCAAACATTGCGAGGGAAACGACGCGGGCAAAACGATAATAGCTCGCGCCGTCTGGACTGAAATAGCCCGCCTGGACGAGTTCCTTGCGCAGTTTTCCCTGGGCGGAAGAATTCCCACCGGCTGCTTTCTCGCTGAAGTATTTGGCGAGAAAGGCCGCCCATGCGCTCTGCGTCTGAGTTCCGATTTCCGAAGGGTGGGCGGCGACGCGCAACCGACGCTCGATCCTGCCTTCTGTACGGGCCCGTTGGGCCAAGACAAACACGGAAGCGGTGACGCCGCCGAAGGTCAGTAAAGCTACGAAGGCCGGCCCCCATTCCAGCATCGGCCCACTCCTAGATCTTGAACCGAACCATGCGGTGGATGATGAGATTTCCGACGAGCAATGCAAGCAGGCCGGCTACCGCCGCGGGCATAGCGATCGGATGGCCACGGATTGTGGCCAAATAATCGGGAGCCTCGATGACCATAACGGCCAGCAGAACGAACGGCATCAGCGTCAACACCAGTGCTGAAAGCCGCCCTTCGGCGGTCAGGGCCCCGACTTTCTGGCGAAACAGGAGGCGACGACGGATCAGCGCCGACAAACGCGAAAGAATGTCCAGCAAGTTACCGCCCGTCCGCTCTTGGATGCTGAGCGATACGATCAGGAACACCAGGTCCGTCTCGCCGACCCGCCGATGGAGGTTGTCCAAGGCGGTCGTCATGTCCCGTCCGTAAGCGAGTTCGTCTGCGGCCATTGCGAACTCGACCCCGGTCGGAACCGGCATCTCCTGCCCCGCCAGCGCAATGGCGCTCGAGAACGGGTGTCCCGCGCGAACGCCGCGAACGATGATATCGATCGCATCCGGCAGTTGTTCTTCAAATCGGGCAATGCGCCGGGACCGGATCAATTCGAGGTAAGCGACAGCCGAGCCTATCGCTGCAACGGCCGCTATGATCAGCGACACGAAGCCGTAACCCACGGCAAATCCGAGAAACACAAAGAAAAAAACAGCGAGGCCGGCGGTCCACAGAAGCAAGAAGCCTAGATTGAGTTGCAACCCGGTCTGCCTCAGCCGCGTGCCCACCTTCCTCAGTATCGAGTTTCCCGAGCGGGCTAATAATCCGCCTTCACGGCGCAAATCCCCGTCGTCAAGTTGAGCAAGAATGGGCAACTGCTCGCCGGCCGCGAGTCTTCGGTCAATGGCCTTTATTGAGCGGTGCGGGCGAACGAGAAAGAAGTATACCGCCTCCACTCCCAGAACCGCCCCGGCGAAAACCAGGAAATAAATGACCCAAGGCTCGTTCACGGGTTTCGATCCGGCTTTTCACGGAAGTCTTCGACCGATGCTGCGGAATCACAACGGCTGCGAGGGATCGAAATAGGAATCGGGCACTTCGATTCCGTAAGGCCGCAGCTCATCCAAAAAGGCCGGTCGCACCCCAGTCGCTTGGAAGCTGCCGTTCAGATTTCCTGCCCGGTCGGTGAATTCCTTGGCGAAACAAAAAATCTCCTGCATCTGAATAGCGTCTTCCTCCATCCCGGTGACCTCGGCAACGCTGGTCACCCGGCGCTTGCCGTCGGGCAGACGCTGAACCTGGATTATGAGCCTGATCGAGGACGCAATCTGGCTCCGGATGCTCGCCACGGTCATGGGCATGCCCGCCATCCCGACCATTTGCTCCAGTCGCTTCAAGGCGTCGCGCGGCGAGTTCGCGTGGATGGTGGTCATGGAGCCTTCGTGACCGGTATTCATCGCCTGCAACATGTCGAAGGCCTCTTCGCCGCCACATTCGCCGACGATGACGCGGTCCGGCCGCATGCGCAAGGCATTCCTGACCAGATCGCGCTGGCGAATTTCGCCCTTGCCCTCGATGTTCGCCGGCCGCGTTTCCATGCGGCACACATGCCGCTGCTGCAACTGCAACTCGGCCGCATCTTCGATGGTGATAAGACGCTCGTGGTCGGGGATGAAGTGCGACAGGGCATTCAGCAGCGTCGTCTTGCCGCTCCCGGTCCCGCCGACGACGACCAGGGACACCCGACCGCGCACAGCTGCTTGAAGTACGCTGACAATCTGCGGGCGAACGGAGCCGAGTTCGATCAATCGCTCCATCGTGAAGGGACGCGTCGAGTATTTGCGGATTGATACAATCGGACCGTCGACAGCCACCGGCCTGATGGCGACGTTTACGCGCGAGCCGTCCGGCAGACGCGCGTCGACCATCGGCGACGATTCATCGACCCTGCGCCCAACGCCCGCGACCATCTTGTTGATGATGCGCAGCAGATGCGCCTCGTCCTTAAAATGCACCTTGGTTTCGTAAAGGCGGCCATAGCGCTCGACGAAGCAGTGATCGTAATTGTTGATCAAAATGTCGTTGACGCTCGGATCTTTGAGCAGCGGCTCGATCGGCCCGTAGCCGGTCATCTCGTCAAGGATCTCGTCAGCAAAAACATCAAGTTCGCGGAGGTTCAGCTGAATGTTTTCGGCCTTTACGTAATTGACCACGTAGGCGCGGACCTGCTTGGCTAAATCTTCGCGCGGCAGGCGATCCAACAGGGCAAGATTGAAATCGTCGATGATCCGCGAATGCACTTTCAGCTTTTCGTCGAGCAACGACGGACCGCGCGCGAGAATTTCGGGTTGGCCGTTTTCGGCCTTGATGCGCGGTGCCAGCGCAGCGGAGCCGGCAATAGCCGGCGCCCCATTCCATTCCGACTTGACCGATCCGAAGAATGCCATGACCACGCTATCCTGAATGCCGAAACCGCGCGATTTTGGCGCCAATTAAGGATTTTTGAAAGAATATTAACCAGTTTTTAACTGATTAGTGTGTCGGG
This sequence comes from uncultured Alphaproteobacteria bacterium, assembly GCA_963831135.1. Classification (GTDB taxonomy): domain Bacteria; phylum Pseudomonadota; class Alphaproteobacteria; order Rhizobiales; family Xanthobacteraceae; genus BOG-931. Next base: position 24,739 of record CAWHPH010000040.1, on the reverse strand, counting down.
CCGGTGAAGGCTTCAAAGCCCGGCAAAATTCGGCGATGGCCGCTATGTCCTTGTTCAGTTTGCTGAGACTGTGGGCAATGACCAACGGCTCGCCTGTGTTGACGCTTTCGATGGCGAGCGGTTCGTCTCGGACCAGGAATACCTTTTCGGAGCCGAGCATTCGGCCGATATGTTGGCGGTGGACGACGCCACCGAGCATCCGATGCCGGCAACGATTGACCGCGACAGCAACCGCGCTATGCGCTACGCCGACATTTCGAACCGCCGCCAGGGTCTCGACGATCTGCCGCAGGCCAGGCACGGTGTTCTGGCCGGTTACGATGAGTCCACTTGACGCCGAGATGACCGGCCGCGTCCAGGGGAACCAAGTGACCGGCATGTCGACGAAGATAAATTCATAACGCGCCGCCATCTTCTCGAATAGCGCATCTAAGGCGTCGATGTGGACGTCCCAGGCATTGAACTTGCTCCGCGGGGCCGCCAGAACATCGACGCCGGAGGCATGCTTGCGGACAAACACGTCGAACAACTGGTCGTCAAATCGCTCGGGATCGCCGACGATCTCCTGAATGTTCAACCGCGGCTCGAGGTCAAGATAATCGCAGAGATGGCTGGTCTGAAAATCGAGGTCGATAATGCAGACACGGCGGCTTCGCGTCGTCTTGTTCAATTTGAACCGAACCGCCGTTTCAATGGCGAGCGTGCTGTTGCCGACGCCGCCCGCGCTCGGAACGAACGAAACCACGACCGGTTGCTCAGGTTCGTTGTGCGCGACCTCGCGCCTGCCGCGCCGCCGCCGGATCGTATCGAGGAGGTCTTGCGCTGGGGCGCGCGCGGAGACCCAATCGGCGCCGCCTGACTGCACCAGCCGCTTGTAGTCGCTTGCTGAAATTTCTTCGCAGATCAGCACGAAGAAAAAATTATTGCGATACCTTGGCGCGAGCTCGATCAGCCGATCGATGTAGAATTTGTCATTCGATGGCGCGGGAAATAATACATAGTCCAGCTCGCCTGGCTTCTGGCCCCGATCCAGAGCGATGTCCGGCAGCCGAGTTATCCTTTTCACGTCAGGCAGCGCGCGCCGTATCCTCCTCTCAATCGCCCGTGCGACATCGGAATTGGCACTCAAAAAATAGATCGCCATAGATTGATTCGTTCAAAAGGCGTTAGATGAGAGATCCTCGGCCGTTATCGACGTGGTCAATCCCGGGATCGCTATGTCTCCGAACAGGCCGCGGAGAAGGACAAACTGGAACTGCAAATTCTGCAACGAGATGGTGATGGTAGGGACCGGCCCTGCCCTGCCGGCGTATCCGAGGCCCGTCCACTGGTAAACGATCACGACGTTGGCCGGAGTTATGCGACTGAGAAAGTCGCACATGCCGGCGTTGTAATAGTATGTGCTATCGTTACAAGCGCTACTGCCACGCCCGTACACGATCGTGCTCATGGCGTTCGCATCATAGCCGACTACGCCCGCGCATTGTCCGCTGCAGATGCAGGTTTGGGTCGAGCCGTCGCAGGTCACCGCGAATGGGGGCATGGGGCTGCCCGGCGGGGACGACGGGCTGACAGCCGCGGAACCGAGGCCATTAAGCCCAAGCGCGACCGGATCGGAAACGGCCGCGATCCGAGCTCCGACCTGCACCGCCTTGGCGGCGGCATTCCATTCATAAAAGGCGAACAGCAAATCCATCGATCCGAGCACCAACATGAAAATGATCGGTGCCATAATCGCCGCTTCGACAAGAACGCTGCCGTTTTCGTCCAGGGGAAGGATTGCGAAAATTCGCCGCATCAGCTTCGCGCGGGCGCATCAACCAGGATGCGTTCCTCGTGCCACAGGCAGAAGGTCGGCGGCTGCAGGCCGACCAGGCTGAAAAATCCGAGGGATGGATCGGGAAATTGCGTATAGACCACGACGGCGGCGACGGGCGAGCCGCGACAGGAATAACCCGGTCCGCACGGGTTTGCGCTCATGACCGGCTGAGCATTGCCCCGGCAATTGGTCGCGCAGGCGGAATTGGCAGCATTCATGATGCAAATGCTGACGTCGTCATCGGTCCAACCGTTTACGCGTGGCGCACCGCCGGAGATTTCCCCGGATGTAGCGAGATGCTTGGCATCGGCTTGATTGGCCGCGTTGGTGGGATCGGTGGTCTTGGCGAGGTACCGCGCCGCATCGCGCACCCCCGTCGAGATCAGGTGGCTTTGATAGAAGAACCAGGAAAATTCGAGCGCGCCGAGGGCGAGCGTGAAGATGATCGGAATAACGATGGCGCCTTCGATGAGCGCCGTTCCGCTGCAATCGAGCCACGCGGCGCGTAATTTCCGCAAACACCGAAACGAATCGGACGCTGCGGAGGTCATCGATAAAGCTGCACCATGTCCCTGATCACCCCGCCGCCGAGCTTTTCAAGCCCGAGAAATTCGGCGTAGGGATTCTGGCCGCTCGATGCATTGACGGGAAACGTCAGGAAGAACCTGCCGAACGCTGCGACGGGGACGTTCGTCGCGCCGGGTGTCACTGAAACCGGGCTGCTGAGACAGTTCACGATGGCGGCGTCGACGATCCGCGCATTTGCCACGGCGCGCGGGTTGCATACCGGCGCGCCGACTTCGCCACCAGACGATTTATCGTTCAGATAGCCATTGTCTATTTCGTACTGGTACACGCTGTAGCGGCTGATCGCGGCGCTCCCGGTGCAGCCGGCTGGCGCCGTTTCTTGCGGGAGAGCGGTGGTGCGCGAGTTGTGCGAGCGGCAGATCACATCGCGCCGGGCTGCTTATGGGCCTTTCGTGGTTGAAATGACGGGACTGACTGCCGAACGCCACAGACCGAAATCAGGCGCGCAGAAACGAGCAAGTTGCTGAGTGAACCTGCGGTGGAAGCCGTCCGGACGATTCTCGATCGGCTAACCGAGCAATTGTTGAACGGCTGACGGGGCGCTCTCTCGCTTCTCGCCGCGCGACATATCGTGTCTTGGAAGATATCCAGTCTTTCCGCGCATTCCGCTGCGGCGAGCTGGGCGAGCTGCGCGTCAAGCGCCTATCCGTTGGCAATCTTGCGACCCGTCACCGTCGCCCTCATGACGATTCTATTATGACTTTGGAAGCGGTCGGCGCCCGTCTTGACAATCAAGCTGCAGATGCATCCAGGCGGACCTTGGGAGGTGAACCCGACGGCTTGAGCCCTTTATCTACGGTCTGCGTCACCATGTGGCCGTGATCCTCCGCGAGCGCGGGTTCGACGGCGCGCCCTCGCGAATGCGCTCCGGCAGAAACGATAGAGATGGCGCGCCACGACGTGCGCGGCGCCAATCTCACGCGGAAGATGGAAGGTGTCGCCAAAGAATTCGGGGGCGCGAGGGTTTTGCATCAAGCTTACCCTGTGGAATTATCTAGTGTGTTAGACCGGTTGGCCACTGCAGGACAGGTTAGATGGCACTCGCTGTTGATGTGACTCATCGTTTGGGATCGTTTGTGCTGGAGGCGCACTTTACGTCCGAGGGAAAACTGACTGCATTTTTCGGCCCCTCCGGCTCGGGCAAGACGTCACTTCTTAACATTATCGCCGGAATTGTCCGCCCCGATCGTGGGTCGATTGTCCTAAACGATAGGACCTTGGTCGACACCAAGCGCGGCAAATTCGTTCCGAAACATCGAAGGCGCGTCGGCTACGTGTTTCAGGAAGCGCGGCTTTTTCCTCATCTTACAGTTCGGCAAAATCTTTTGTATGGGCGTTGGTTCACGCCCCGTCAGGAGCGCAAAATCGATCTCGACCAAGTGCTCGATCTTCTGAATATCCGAAATCTCTTAGATCGGCGCCCCGGTGCGCTCTCGGGCGGTGAAAAACAACGGGTAGCGATCGGCCGGGCGTTGCTCACCTCGCCGCACCTTCTTCTAATGGACGAACCGCTGGCTTCCTTAGACGAGCTGCTAAAGGAAGAAATACTTCCGTTCATTGAGCGATTGCGCGACGAAGCGCAGGTCCCGATTGTCTATGTCTCACACTCTCTGCCTGAAGTCGCTCGGTTGGCCACCACCGTCGTATTGATTAAGGATGGACACGTGGTGGGAGTGGGCCCGCCAACAGAAGTTCTCGGACGGCGCGACCTTCTGGCAGCAGGCGTGGCAGCCGAGACCGGCGCACTCATCGAGGCAGTCGTCTCTGAGCATGATGACGCCTTCGGCTTAACGGTTATCCGATGTAATGCGGGAACTCTGTATGCCCCTCAGTTGTCAGTTCCGGTCGGCGCGCCGATACGACTTCGCATTCGTGCCCGGGATGTCATGATCGCAACATCGCAGCCCGACACACTCAGCGCGCTGAATGTGCTTCCTGGGCGAGTGATTGGTGTGGAACGCATTGGCGAGGGCTTGGCGGAGATTACGCTGGATTGCAGCGGGGTGCGCCTTGCGGCGCGCCTGACGCTAAAATCAATCGACATCCTGTCCCTGGTCCCCGGACGTGGTGTCTATGCAGTCATCAAAGCGGTATCGCTCGACCGCGATACGCTGAGTCGCGCTCCTATGGCAGAGATAATGAACGCTGACTCAACGATAGTTTAGCCCGGACATGCACCTAACGCGCTGACAATGGCCACTTCGCGCCTTTCCATCCCTACCCTCGCGTTCGGCAAGGGGTGGGGCGACTTCGACAACCCAGATGACGGTCAGCACAAATTCCGGTCAACGCGCTCTCTTCACCAGGCAACACGCCCAGCATGAATATGACAAATTACGGCGGTCCGATCCTCTGGAACACGACCTTTCAGTATCCTGGAGTATTTTTGGCCGGAGCTCGAGGTCAACTACGAGTATTGGCCCAACGGGGAGCACCAAGGTCTTACCCAAGTCATGCTCACCCCGGGCATCATCGACGCTTCGGGATCTGCATGGACGCCCCGACCCGGCCGATCAAACTGATCCTCCGCGCGGGTTACCAAGTGGCGGTGACACCGAATCCGGTGACCCAAAGGCTACACAACCCGTTCGGAATCCCGCAGCGATTGGGGCCTTGACGGGCGTGGACTAAGCGTTGCTCTGTTTTGCCGATCGAGACGGCCCCCGTCGTTTGATGGATGCGCCCGCTGGCCGGCAAGCAACCGACGCGCCGTTTGATTGAAGTAATTAAGAATCGCCTTTCCGGCCGCTAAGGCGTGGTGGGCGGATTCTGCTCAACGCCATAGCTAGCATAGATACGGCTGACAATTCCCTGTGCCAGCATGCGGTCGAGCGCGGCATTGACGGCCGCCACAAGCGCGTCATCTGCCTTCCGCATGCCGACCGCGACCTCCCAGCGCAGTTCAGGCATGCTCTCGTAGTCTTGCACCAAGGTTACTGGAGTGTCCTTGTGGATTAGGTTGTGGTACCCGATCGTCGCTGGGGTCGCGAGCGCAACGTCAAGCTCGCCTTTGCTGAGAGCCTCGAGCATCTCATCCTCGAAGGTGAATGGAATCGTTGGCAACCCCTTTTTGCCGAGTCTCATCCTCGCGAGAGAGCCCACAATCGCGCCGATCCGCTGGGCCTCCTTTAAGTCACTGAAACCTTTGATCCCTTCGATTCCGGGACGCACCGCAATCGCCACCCCGCTGACGGTATAGGGCCTGGAGAGCCGAAGGTGCGCATCCTCGGCAGTCTCCCGATCGACGATCGAGTCAAACAAGATATCGCAATCGACTCGAGGCACATGAAATGGAAAGATTACCCATCCGACCTCTAAAGCCACGCCGAGTTCCTTTGCCAGCACCTCACCGAGCTCGAGCTCGAAGCCACGCCGCTCGCCGCTTTTGCTCGAAAACGGCAGGGCGTTCGGATTAGCGCAAACCAGCAACCTGCCGCGAGCCTTGATCGAATCGAGAGGCCGCGCGACGGCAAACGATGCGGCAGCGGCAGCGAACGCTGTCACCACAAATATGCCCATCAAAAAGCCTGAACCGCATTGGCGGAACGTCATGGGCTGCCCTCCGGTTTGAGGCTGCGGATATAAGCGAGAAGGGATTGCATGTCTGTCGCGCTCAGCCCTTCGCCGAACGCCGGCATTTTTCCCGGTGAGCCGGCAGCAATACGACTGACTATAAAGTTGTCGTCGCGTTCGGTGTCCATCAATTGTGGGCAGCGGCCCGCCTTGCGCCCGCCGCCCTCATGGCACCAGCCGCAGCCATAGCTAATGAACAGGGTCCTGCCACGTGCGATCTGCACAGCTACGTCGGTCGGCGTCGTTGGGGATGCCGTCTCCGCGGCACTGATTTGCGGCGTTTCAGTTACGTAGCCGCATAACAGCGCGACCCAGACAATCGTGCTGACGGCATCGACTCTTTGCTTCGCCATACTGCTTTGTTTGCTGATCGTAGACTGTTCCTGGTCAGCGCGGTGCGACCCGCTTAAATCCGCTTGCGGCGCCGGCGTGCCTGCCTTGCCGAGCCGAAACCAGAAATTTGAAATTTCGACAATCTGCTACTGGCGCACGTCAGGTCATCCAAGTTGCGCCAGTAGCGCCGATGCGAGCGAGCTTCAAACTTCGGTGCGTGCCCCTATGCGGGTACCACACTTATTCCAAGGTATAGACGATCAGCGCACCCGTATTCTGTTCCATATACGTGTACGGCGGACCGAACATAGCCGGATAACCCTCGCTGACCATGCTGGGGAAGCCGGTTACGACCGCGATATATTGCTTGCCATTCGCCTCGTAGCTAATAATTCCGCCGTTGTGGAGGTTGCCGTCGTTGGCCTTCCACAAATCCTTGCCGGTTTTGGCATCGAGCGCATGCAGCCAGCCGCGCGCGTCGGGAACGAACACGAGCCCACCCGCTGTCGAGAGTAAACTTGCGAGCGGTGGCTCGGGGAAGTTCACGGACCAAGCGAGCTTGCCGGTGATCGGGTCGCGTGCATCAACGTGGCCGTATATCTTGTCCCCCGGCGGGTCCTTGACCGTGAAAGTAGCGCCGATGTTGAGCTGCGCCGCCGGCTCGGTCACCGGTTGGGTCTTCACGATTTCAAGATCCATGCACCACTCGTTGCCGATCTTATAATAGAGGCCGGTCTGCGGATTGTACGTGCCGGAGTTGAAGCTGATACCGCCGTTGATTGCTGGGCAAAGATCCTTCTGCGAGCCCTCCGTCATATCGCGACGGCCCTGTAGCTCACCCGTCTTCGGGTCGATGCCCTTCACGAAATTGAAGTATTTTATCAGCGGATAAACGTTCTCGACCTTACCGTCGGCGCGATTGTAAACGAAAATGAACCCGCTCTTGTTGGGATGAACATAATACTTCTTGCCGTCACGGTCGATTGAGACGAACTCGCCGACTGCGCTGTCGAAGTCCCAGGCATCGTGCGGAAGCTCCTGATGATAGAATTTGAGCTTGCCGGTGTCGGGATCGAGCGCGATCACCGAGGTGGTGTAGAGATTATCACCCGGACGCGCGCCGGAGGTCTTCCAATCCGATCCGCTCCAATCATACAGCGGAGCCGGATTGGCGGTGCCCCACCACACGGTATTGGTCTCGGCGTCATAGGTGCCCGGCATCCAGCCGCCGCCACCGCCGGTCCGCCAGGATTCGTTGCCCCAGGTCTTCTCAGCCTCCGGCGTGCCCGCGACGGTCAAGAACTCCCACACCTTGTTGCCGCTTTTTGCGTCGACACCGAAGATCGGACCCCGGTAGGGCCACTCGCCTCCTTGGGAGCCAATGATGATCTTGTCCTTGACCAAAAGCGGTGCGCCAGTGAATCCGACGGTGAGCTTCTGCGAATTGATCAGTTTGGTATCCCACACCGGCTTGCCGGTGTTCCTATCGATTGCGATCAATCGCCCATCGACGGTGCCGACATACAGGTTTTTGTCGTCCATCGCCATGCCGCGGTTGTAGGGCGAATGCGTTTGCCGGGCGACCGTATCCTCGTCGAGTTTGGGAACGTATGACCACAGTATTTCGCCGGTGTCTCCCTTGACGGCGAAGACTTTGCTGTAGGATCCCGAATAGTAGAGGATACCGTCCTTCGCGAGCGGCGTCGTCTCAAGGCCGCGGGTCGAGCGGCCTACCTGTTCGATAAACGCCACCTTCAGTTTGCCGACGTTCTCGGTTGTTGATTTGGGCGAGCGGACTGTAGTTCCACGATTTGTAGCTGCCGTGGAAGGTCGGCCAGTCCTTTCCGGGATCCATAAACGATTTCGGATCCTGGGCATGCGCAGTCGTCGTCAGAGCCGTAGCTGCGAGCAGCAAAGCTGCACTCCTCGACAATTTTGCTCGAAGATTTATCTTCCGATCTCCTCCCTAGGGTGAACTCTATCCCGGCTTTTGGTTGACCAGTCGGGTATTGAGCGACGCGCCGACGTTCATTCAACCTTTGCGGCCGCAAACGCTCGCGGCCGGGCGACATAACAGTCTAGTCCTCGGTGCGTTCTCTATGCACGCTGTAATTTTTGACCGTTTCGATCGTTCGAACGGTGCCAGCGCCAGCACGCCAAGCCTACGCACCTCTTTGCACTAATCAAGCCGGAACTTAAACGACGACGTCCGCCAACTAGTTGCTGGCCGGCAGCTTCACTGGAATGGCACGGACCGGAGGTCCGGGCTTCTTGCTCAGCTCCGGATCGAACAAATACCGCAGTGGATCGTCGAGCACGTAGGCGATGTCGCCCACCTGAACGAGCGAGACAGGCCCGTCGAAGCCGCCTTGCAGCGTTTCGATCTTCGCCGAGTTGCCGGAGATGGTGATGAGATCGAGTGTTCCGACCTTCTCACCTTCGACCATAATCAGAGATTGCGGCCCAAACCGGCGGAGTCCATCTGTCGTCGGACTCTTGATCTCGTCCTTCCAAAAGCAACATCCGCGCGTCCGCATCAAGCATGACGCCGCATATCTCCGGCACCTCGCTATCGGCGCAGGCGCGCTATGCCGCCGGCACGCGGGAGATTCTCGAATGCTGGTTCGAGAACCGGCCGATCCGCGACGAATATCTCATTGTTGACAAAGGCAAGCTCGCCGGTACCGGCGCTCATTCCTACAGTGCCGGGAACGCGACCGGTGGCTCGGAAGAGGCGGCGAAGTTCAAAAAGCCGGTGACGCGGCTGCTACGGGGCCTTTGAGCGCGGCTGCGGCACCCGCGCGGCATTTTGCCGATCCACCATCCAGCGCGGATATTCGGGCGCGAGGGCACTTGCCGTCTCCAGTGCCGCGAGATCGTCAGCGCTCAAAGTAAGCTCCGCAGCCGCGATATTGTCGGCGAGTTGCTCCGTCGTCTTGGCGCCGACAATGACGCTCATGACGCTCTTCTGATGCAGAAGCCAAGCCAGCGCCACCCGCGCCACCGAGACGCGGTGGCGCTCGGCGATCGGCTGGATCGCATCGACGATATTGTAGGCGTGTTCGCGCTCGACGGGCGGAAAATCGAAGCGCGTGCGCCGCGCATCGTTCGGGCCGGCGAAGTCGCGCCGAAACTTTCCGCTCAGCAAGCCGCCGGCAAGCGGGCTCCAGACCATCAGGCCGAGCTGCTCTTCCGCCATCAGCGGAACGATCTCGCGCTCGATGTCGCGACCGGCAATCGAATAATAGGCCTGCACGGTTTCGAAACGCGCCCATCCGCGATTGGCCGAGAGGCCAAGCGCTTTCATGATCTGCCAGGCCATGAGGTTCGAACAGCCGATATAGCGGACCTGGCCGGCACGCACGAGATCGTCGAGCGCCCGCAGCGTTTCGTCGAGCGGCGTTACCAGATCGGCGCCGTGGACTTGATAGAGGTCGATATAATCCGTGCCGAGCCGATCGAGACTGGCCTTGACCGCATCCATGATGTGCCCGCGGGAGAGACCGACGGCATTCGGACCCGGTCCGGTTCTCCCCCTCGCCTTGGTGGCGATGATCACATCCTGCCGTGAGATTCCGAGATCCTTGATGGCGCGGCCGAGAATTCGCTCCGACTCGCCCTCGGAATAGACGTCGGCTGTATCGACGAAATTAATACCGGCTTCGATCGAAAGGCGCAGAAGATTGGTCGCCGCAGCCTGATCGAGCTGGCCGATGATCGGCCAAAGCTCTCCGCGGCCGCCGAAGGTCATGGTGCCGAGGCAAATCTCCGAGACGAAAAGGCCCGTGCGGCCGAGCATCTTATATTTCATTGCAGGCGTGTCCTGAGCGTGGTTGATCGATGCGAGCAACTGCTGCAATGCCGCGCAAGCATCGTCAGTTGCCCGTCCGGCTATTCGGGGCACTCGTTTGCAAGAAGCGCTTGGTCTAGCCGATACCTAGGTTAGGTAGGTGCGCGGATATAGTTCTCGTGACACATCTATGCCACCGGCTTCCCGGCAAGCTCGCCGAGGAACTCGGTATGCGATAGCGGGCGGGAAAACATTGGATAATTCTTGCCGACGGCGAGCCGTTGCTCTTCCTCGCTCAGTGCCGCCGTGCAATCGGTCAAGGTGACGACGTTGTAGCCCTTCTCGTAGCCGGTGCGCATCGTCGATTCGACACAACAATTGGTGAGGAACCCGCCAAGCGCGATGTCCGTGATCCCGCGACTCCTGAGAACGAAATCGAGGTTTGTGCTGGCGAACCCGCAGAGCCCGCGCTTACCCTCAACGACAATGTCCTCGGAACGAGGTTTGAGCACATCGACCATTTCCGCACCCCAAGTACCCTTCCGGAAGGACTTCGAGTCGACGACGCCCTTGAGGATGCCATAGGGCTGCGGGCTGAGCTCGTGATAGTCGTCAGTGAAAGTGATCGGAGCGAAGACAATCGTGGCGCCCAGCGCTCGCGCCTTTTCGACGGTCTCGACGGTATTGGCCAGCATATTTGTGCTTTCCATCACCGGTTTGACCGCCTGGTGCAGGGTGCCGCCCTCGCTCGTGAAGTCGTTCTGATATTCGATAAGAACCAATGCGGTTTTCTTCGGGTCCATCGTTGTCTCCCTGGGGATTTTTCGATCCAATCCGATAGATCAAGCGTCGGCGGATCGTGCGTCATATCCTATTAAACATATCGCGGCATCGATCTGACTGACAAGACGAGGCGCCCGCAGGTACTGTCCTCATTCCCGAGCCTCTGTCCCATTTCTGTATCGTCCTAAATTACCGCATCAATGATGCCGATTCCGTTCTCCACTCGAAGCCAACCATAACATGCCATGTGGTACTTACGGCCTACCAAAGGCATGTCATCTTCGCGGCTGAACGAGGGAACGTTGACGATAAGGCTCTTGACCAAAATCTCTTCAAAGCCGTTAGCGCTCTCCAAGATGACGCGCCATTTCCACTCTCCGCCGGGGGTGTCGGCGGCCTTCGTATTGTAGCGATAGCGAATTAGACCAGGCAAAACCGTTTCCCGCCTTGGAATGCAAAAGTCTAGAAAACGGAGCCGCAACGTCTGAGGTCGCCGCAGTTAACGGCCAACCGAAGCTCGCACCTGTATCTAAGCAACACGACGCTTTGTTTGCAGGTCGAAGCCGGGACCGGCCATACCCCGGCGCCTACGTCCCACCGCACGGATGTTTGCTCGTGTTCACGGTCTGCATCACATCCGTGTGTGGCGTAGCGTTATTCCCGTGACAATATAGCGCCTCTTTCGTAATGCGGTGCCAAGTGATTTGCAAGACTTTGTGCGGGGAGAGCGCGAGCATGACGCTGCTGGTGTTGGCTTTTCTGGGCGGCATACTCACGATCATCAGCCCCTGCATCCTGCCGGTTTTGCCCTTCGTGTTCGCGCGCGCCGATCGGTCGTTCGTGCAAAACGGCCTGCCGATGCTGGCGGGCATGGCGCTGACATTCGCCGTGGTCGCTACTTTCGCGTCTGTTGCCGGCGGATGGGTCGTTGAAGCCAATCAATATGGCAGGATCGCCGCGCTGGCGCTCATGGCTGCGTTCGGACTGACCCTGGTATTTCCGGAATTGGCGGACCGCCTGATGCGGCCTCTCGTAGGCGTCGGCGCCAGGCTTTCTGCGTCGGCCGAACGCGATGCGGGTGCGCACAACACGGCGATCCTTCCGTCGCTACTGCTTGGCGTTGCGACCGGCTTCTTATGGGCGCCGTGCGCGGGCCCGGTCCTTGGACTGATCTTGACTGGTGCTGCCCTCAATGGCGCGAGCGTCGCAACATCATTCTTGCTCCTTGCCTACGCGGTCGGTGCCGGGACATCGCTGGCTGTCGTTCTACTCCTCGGAGGCCGGGTTTTTACCGCGATGAAGCGCTCGCTGGGCGCCGCCGAGTGGGTCAAGAGAGGTTTGGGCATTGCGGTGTTGATCGCCGTCGCTGCTGTCGCTTCGGGGCTCGATACCGGCTTTCTCACCAACGTTTCGCTTTCCAACACCGCCGCGATTGAACAAGGGCTCGTCGACCGGTTTCGTCCCGTATCGAAGGAAGCGAGCGGAACCGTGCAGTCGTCAGTCGTCATGAGCGGCAGTCCGTCCATGATGATGAGCGCAAACCCAAGCGCCCACGGCCCGAACATCGCCGTCGAAGGCGGCTTCCCGTCCTTGTCGGGTGCGGTCGCATGGCTGAACTCGCCGCCGCTGACGGCTGAGGGACTTAAAGGAAAAGTCGTCCTGATCGACTTCTGGACGTACTCCTGCATCAACTGCCTGCGCTCAATTCCGTATGTCAAAGCATGGGCAGAGAAGTACAAGGATCACGGATTGGTCGTGATCGGCGTGCACACTCCGGAGTTTGCTTTCGAGCGAAAGGTCAGCAATGTGCAGGCGGCGGTCTCAGATTTGAAGATCGGCTACCCGGTCGCCGTCGACAGCGAGTACGCCATCTGGCGCGCCTTCGACAATGAATATTGGCCCGCGCATTATTTCATCGATGCCCAGGGACGCAGGCGTTACCATCATTTCGGCGAAGGCCACTACGAAGAATCTGAGCAGGTCATCCAGCAGCTTCTCGCGGAAGCGGGCCACACGGACTATTCGCCGGCGCCGGTTTTGGTCCAGGCATCCGGTGCCGAAGCAGCACCGAGCATGATCGAAACCCAATCGCCCGAGACCTATATCGGCTATTCGCGCGCGGAGAACTTCATCTCGCCGGGCGGCGCTGTGAAAGACGAGAGCCATGTTTACGCAACGGAAACCCCGAGACTCGATCAATGGTCGCTCAGCGGCGATTGGACGATCGGCCAAGAGAAAGCGACGCTCAACAAGCAAGGCGGCCGCATCACCTATCGGTTTCGCGCACGCGATTTGCATCTCGTTCTCGGACCAGCGGCCGAAGGGAGGCAGATCCGATTCCGCGTGACCATCGACGGGATGGCCCCGGGCGCGGATCATGGCGCCGACGTTGACGCGGATGGCCGCGGGGTCGTCAACGAGCATCGTCTGTATCAGCTCATCCGCGAAAGCGGCGGCATCTCGGATCGCACGTTCGAGATCGAGTTTCTTGATCCCGGCGCTCAGGCTTACGCATTTACCTTTGGCTGAACAGACGTGAGGCTAACCGAGCGGCCACGGCCAAAGGGCTGAGGCCGCAGAGAGACAAAGATAGCCGACAGTCGCTTCGTTTGCGCCGCGCCAGCAATCACAACTCGGTTATGCCTTCGATTTGCCGCACAAAGATCGCTTGGCGGCACCCGTTATATATGCTCCACTATAACGAGCGGACGGCCGATGAGCGCGCTTAGATCGGGCATTTCCGGACCGGTAACGCTCGATAGCTTGCGAGCTGCTCGCATACGGGTGTGCGATCGCTGCCGATTTGATCGGCCCGGTCGGCGGTGCGCGCCGTCCCCGAAGTGGCAATGCATTCACAATCAAGAGCCAATGAGGAAACGTCATGAACATCGCTCAGCGAATTTCGATCAACCCTGCCGCAAAAAGCTACGTGTCGAAGCCGCGGAAACTTTTCATCGACGGCGCCTGGGTCAATGCCGCATCCGGCAAGACATTCCCGGTGTACGACCCGTCGACGGGAGAAGTCATGGTGCAGGTTGCGGAAGCCGACGCCGCCGATGTCGATAAGGCGGTGAAGGCGGCGCGCAAGGCGTTCGATGAAGGCCCCTGGTCGCGGATGAGCCCGAGCGAACGGGGACGGCTCCTCTGGAAGCTGTCGGATCTGATCGAGAAGCACGCTGAAGAATTCGCGACGCTTGAATTGCTCGACAACGGCAAGCCCCTGACCGTCGCCCGCGTCGCGGACGTGCCGCTGACGATCGATATGTTCCGTTATATGGCCGGCTGGGCCACGAAAATCACCGGAACGACGATACCGATCTCCTTCCCTGGCGACTATCTCTCCTACACGCTGCGCGAACCGGTGGGCGTCGTCGGACAAATCATTCCATGGAATTTCCCCTTGTTGATGGCAGCGTGGAAACTTGCGCCGGCATTGGCGACGGGATGCACCGTGGTGCTCAAGGTGGCCGAGCAAACGCCGCTGTCGGGTCTGCGTCTCGGCGAGCTCGTCGCCGAGGCCGGCATTCCGAACGGCGTGGTCAACGTGCTCGCGGGCTATGGTGAAACAGCGGGCGCGGCGCTCGCGGCACATCCGCACGTGGACAAGATTGCCTTCACCGGCTCGACGGAAGTCGGCAAACTCATCGTCCAGGCCGCCGCGGGAAATCTAAAGAAGGTATCCCTTGAACTCGGCGGCAAGTCGCCGGTCGTGGTGCTTGATGATGCCGACATTGACGCCGTCATCCCGGGCGCAGCGAGCGCGATCTTCTTCAATCATGGTCAATGCTGCTGTGCCGGCTCGCGCCTGATGATCCACGAGAAGATATTCGACAAGGTCGTCGCCGGTGTCGCCGACCAGGCCAAGAGCATCAAGCTCGGTCCGGGCCTCGACCCGAATACCCAGATGGGGCCGCTCGTTTCCGACGAGCAATTCAAGCGGGTCACCGGCTATATTGACTCCGGCATCAAGGAAGGCGCGGAGATCGTGACCGGCGGAAAAAAGGGCTCGGACGACGGCGGCTATTTCGTGCAGCCTACACTCATCACCAAGACCAAGCCGGAGATGAAGGTTGTTCGTGAGGAGATCTTTGGTCCGGTAGTATGCGCCGCGCCGATCACGGACGCCGATCTTGAAGCCATCGCACAGCAGGCCAACAATACGACGTACGGCCTCGCCGCCAGCGTCTGGACGCGCGATATCTCCAAGGCCAACAAGCTCGCCAAGCGCATTCGCGCCGGCACCGTGTGGATCAATTGCCACAACGTGTTCGACGCCTCGCTTCCATTCGGCGGCTACAAGGAGTCCGGTTGGGGCCGAGAGATGGGCGAGTTTGTCCTCAACAACTACACCGAGGTGAAGGCCGTCACGACCGCTCTGTAGGCGGCGCCTTCCTGTCGTAAGTTCCGGGCTTCAATTGGGGACCGCACTCCGTCGCGCCGATCATGGCGAGCCCTTCACCTGATCGGCGCGGCTCATTGATTGTCGTTCTTTTTGAGCCGATCCGGCCCAATCCGGATGCGCGCTCGCATGATCGGGCTTCCCGGTGCAGGCAATTCGGGCCTGCACAAGCGAGCGTGCCGTTGATGTTGCCGATGTCGCCTACGCATGAGGCGAAGTAGGGCAGGCTCGTGCGGATGGACTGCTGATTGAACGTCTTGCAGTCGGCGTTGAGAGTTGTGCCGCCGACCGAGATGTTCGAGCAGGTTCTCTGATAGGAGCCTGCGGGAACTTGCTGCGCCGGGGCAGCGGCGATGCCAAGGGCCAGTATCGCTGCTGCCATCGTCCACAGTGAAATCGACGCACGGTGCTTGTTCATGTTCATTCCTCCCTGAGGATTGGCTTGAACTGAAAGTTGCAATAATAAAAACACAACTACCATGTGTCAATCTTGCGACCCGTCACCGTCGCCTTCATGACGATTCTATTATGACTTTGGAGGCGGTCGGCGCCCGTCTTGACAATCAAGCTGCAGATGCATCCAGGCTGTCGCCAAAGAATTCGGACGCGAGGTGAACAGGCGCCGAACGAAAGTTGTCAAACCTCGCCGCCCAGGCAGACCGTAACGCTCGGTTGCAAGATCGCTGCTGAAAAGCAATTGCAGCCCGCGGATTGATGGTGGGCGCACAAGGACTTCGAACCTTGGACCCGCTGATTAAGAGTCAGCTGCTCTACCAACTGAGCTATGCGCCCTAACCACGAGGTCAGGCACTTCCACCACAGATGCGGCGCAGATCGGCGTCCCGAGGACGCCCCGCCGCGGCACGGCCTGGCTTTAAGAAAGACCCGGATCTTCGCGCGAGCCGTATTTAGGGCATTGTCGCCGCCATGCCAAGCGGGACAACCGCGAAAGTCGCGCCGGCTCATGACCGCCCGGCTTCGTCAAAGCCTTTCTGCCTGAACCGGCGGGCACGGAACCGAGCCGTACGAACAAAACACGCAGCAATCTCCCGGCTTCGGCCGAAGCGTCGCGCCGCAGCCGGTGCAGGCGTAGAATATGCGGCATGCGTCAGCGGGCATCTGTTCCCGGCTCGCCGTGCCGCAATGGGGACAAGTCAAGACCGATTCGCCGACGATGGTCTGTTTCATGGCCAGTGCCTTCCGCCTGTCATCGGCTAACCGGCCTCTCAGCCCGTGGTAGCGAGAGCCGGTACGAAACGGCGCCGTAGGTGCTCACCGCGTAAGGCACCAGATAAGTCAGCGCCATCTTCATCCAATTGAGCGATCCGCCTCCGTACAGGGCGTCCCCCTGGTTGATGAGGTTGAGGATCGTTCCCACGACCAGGGCCACATAAAGGGAGCGTCGCGGAACCCCATCGGTGAGCGCAAATCGGCACGCTAGCTTGAGCATCGACATATTCGTTCGCCACCAAGCAGGGTAAGCACCAGACACGCGGGGGCGCGCTGCCGGCATCATCACACTTTCCGCAGCGCCTCCAAGATCGGAACGCGGCTTGCCCGTGCACCTAGAATCGCGTCGTCAGATCCGTCAGCCACTGCGGTGAAGCGTTGACGAGCGCAGTCTCGACCGTTTTATCGAGCCCGGAAAGTACCAAAGCGCCGACGGCCACGAACAGCAATCCGAGCACCATTTTCACCCCGTATCCCGCCGAGAGCACTTGATTGCGCCAGCGCAAAAGCGACTGGCGAGAGTACATGCCGAGCGCCAGCAACGGCAGCGCCGCCCCGACGCCAAAAGCGAACATCGCCAATCCAACCTGCGGGAGATCGCGCCCTTGCGCCGCAAGGAGGGCCGCCGCTCCCAATGTCGGGCCGACGCAGGGGCTCCAAACCGCGCCAAGCAGCAGCCCCACCAGCAATTGACCGGGAAGACCGCCTCGGCGGGCGGCGTCGACGTGCCGGCCGCTCCAATTCGCAAGCGGCCCGCCGGCAAGAGCGAGTTGCGCCTGCAAGCGGGGCACAAGCAGAATTACCCCGATGGCGATCATAAGCGCCGCTGCCACGTCGCGAAAAACGCCGGCGTCGAGACCGATCGAGTAGCCGATCGTTGCCGCAAATAGCCCAATCGCGACGAACGAAATCGAGAGCCCAGCGGCGAGCGCAGCCGGACCCCAACGATGCTCGGACGCGGCCGCGCCGAGCACAATCGGCAGAATCGGCAGTACGCAGGGCGACAGAACCGACAGCGCGCCCGCGACGAAAGCCAAAAAGACGCTGCCGATCGTCATGACCCGGCGACTAGATCAGAGCGTTTTGTTCAGCAGCGCAGCGATAGACGCACGATTGGTGTCGCCGACCGAGCGGCCTTCTTCTTTGTCGCCCCGAAACGCGATCAAGGTCGACTGGATGCGAGCGCCAAACCGCTTGACCAAGTCTTTCTGGCTGTCGAAATCGATGACGAAGTAGGCAAGGTCCTTGAACTTCGGGTCGGCCGTGAGGTCGCCGAGAATTGGCGCCTGCGCCTTGCAGGTCGGACACCACGACGCGTGAATGGCGATCAAGACCGGTTTTCCCTCCTTTTGCGCCGCGGCAAATGCTTTGTCATCGAAAGGCGTCGGGCTCGCCGCCAATGCCGGCGTCAGCGCCAAGGAACCTACAAAGGAACCTACAAAGGAACTTGCAAAGGCACCTGCAAGGCCACTTGCGGCAACGGCGCCGAGCAGAATCGAACGTCGTGAGACCATTTGCTTTCCTCCCTTTTCACTACGCGCCTTCAGCTAGTAGGTTGCTGGACGGTCAAGCGCACATCACAACTCGGTCGGCCTCTTCACAACTCGTTTATCCGAGGAGTTCTCGACCCGATGTCGGCACCGGCCGCGGCCTGCCACAGCAATTGGCCGCCGCTGGTTGCGCCAAGGCCATTGCGCCGGGAATTCCAAGCGGGGAAAATCAGCAAAAGATTCGCGGCTCGTGCGACCACGGGAAGCCCACATGCGGATGGCTATGCTCCTCGTCTCTCTGCTGGCGGCGGCAAGCGCTGCCGCGGCGCAGACTCCAACCGTCATCGCGCCATCGGCCACCGTTTCCGGCATCACCGTCACCAACGCCGGCACGTATACGGCCCAATCGGTCAGCGGCCCCAGTCGCGCCGGCCAATTGTCACCGACCGGTACCGTCGGCACGGCGGTCAATTGGCATTTCGTCTCGGACACGACCGAGGTCGCCGCCAAGGTCGGCACGCAGTTCGGCATCGAATTCCGCATTGACGGTAAGCCGGCAGGCGACAGCGTGACGCTGCATATGGTGCTGACGTTCCCGCCGCAGGAAATCCGCAACCCCAATACCGGCGACATGATGCATACCGCCAATATCGCGTTTCCCGCCATGAAAATTGGCGCGCTCTGCCTGCTCGGCTATGGTTTCGACAACGCCTGGGAAATCGTACCGGGCGTCTGGACCGAGCAGATCTGGTACCAGGACCGCATGCTGGCGGAACGGACGTTTACGGTCAGCAAGCCGGAATAACAAGGCCGACCGGTTTTTGAGCGACGCCAGTGCGTGTAAGGGAGGAGGTCGTGTTGCGATTTCCAATCGCGCTGGCCGGAGTCTTTGCGGCAGCGACCGTCGGCGCTTCGGGCGCACGCTGCCAAGTCTCTGACGACGTCGTCCGCATCGGCGTGCTCAACGACCAGTCCGGCCTCTACGCCGACCTGGGCGGCCCGGGCTCGGTCGTCGCCGCGCGCATGGCGGTCGAAGATGTTGGCGGCACGGTGCTCGGCGAGCCGGTCGAGATCGTCGTTGCCGATCACCAGAACAAGGCCGACATCGGCGCGGCGATTGCGCGGCGCTGGTTCGACGCGGAAAAAGTCGACATGGCGATCGGCTTTGACAATTCGTCGGTCGCGCTCGCCGTCGAGCAGCTTGCGGCCGAGCACAACCGGATCGCCATTGCCGGCGCCGTCGGCAGCACGGCCTTCACCGGCAAAGCATGCACGCCAACCGAGGCGTCGTGGATCTATGACAGCTATGCGCTGACCACGAGCCTCGCCCGCTCGGTCGTCGCCGAGGGCCGCGATACCTGGTTTTTCCTGACCGTCGACTATGCGTTCGGCCATTCGCTCGAAGCCGATGCGACCAGCGCGGTGCTTGCGGCCGGCGGAAAAGTGCTGGGCAGCGTCCGCCACCCGCTCAATACCGCCGATTTCAGTTCCTACCTGCTGCAGGCGCAAGCCTCGGGCGCGAAAGTCGTCGCGCTCGCCAATGGCGGCGGCGACATGATCAACGCCATCAAACAAGCGGGCGAGTTCGGGTTGACGCGCAGCGGTCAGACCGTCGTGTCGCTGCTCGTCTTCATTTCCGACGTGCACAGTATGGGGCTGCAGACCGCGCAGGGGCTGAAATTCGCGACCGCCTTCTACTGGGACCGCGACGAGGACAGCCGGGCCTGGTCGAAGCGCTTCTTTGCCCGGTACGGAAGGATGCCGACCATGGCGCAAGCGAGCGTCTATTCCGCTATCCGTCACTATCTCAAAGCCGTCGCCGCCGCCGGCACGGACGAAGCCCGGGCGGTCATGGCCAAGATGCGGGAACTTCCGGTCAACGATTTCTATGCCCAGAACGGCCGCCTGCGCGAAGACGGCCGGCTTGTCCACGACATGTATTTCGCGGAAGTGAAGAAGCCTTCGGAATCGAAGGAGCCGTGGGACGACTACAAAATTCTCGCCGTCATTCCTGGCGCCAGCGCATTCCGCTCCTTGCAAGACGGCGGCTGTCCGCTGGTGAAACGTTAATTCCGCGCGTCATTCCGGGGCCGAGCCAACGAGTGCGACCCGACGCACTTAACCCTGTACAACGTCATTCCAGGGCGGCCCAAAGGGCCGAGCCCGGAATCCATAACCACAGGTACCCGGGACCGGCACGAGGAATCTTTTTGCACCAATCGTGATTATGGATTCCGGGCTCGCGGGCCAAACGGCCCGCGCCCGGAATGACGAGCTAACTACCCCACGTCCTACCCCACGTCGGTCGAATGAATGCGGCGTTCGCCAACGGCGACCGCTTCTCCCGCGCCGCGCAGCCGCCGCGCCACGAGCTTATTGAGCGCGGCGAGATAGGCCTTGGCCGAGGCGACGAGCGTATCCGGATCGGCGCCCTTGGCGGTCACGGTGCGGCCTTTTCCGACAATCGCACCGAGACTTCGGCCTGCGCGTCGGTGCCTTCGGTGACGGCGTGCACCTGATAAAGCTCCAGCACCGCTTCGTGCGGCACCATCGCCTTGACGCAGTTGAACACCGCGTCGACCGGGCCGTTGCCTTCGCACTCGGCGATGGCCGGCTTGCCGTCGATATCGACTTTCATGGTGGCGCGCTGTGGCCCGCGCGTACCGGCAATGACCGACAGCGAGACGAGCTTGATGTGATCTTGTGCCGTAGCAATTTCCTCGTCGACCAGCGCCTCGATATCCTCGTCGTAGACGTGCTTCTTGCGGTCGGCCAGCGCCTTGAAGCGCACGAAGGCGTCTTCCAGCTGATTGCCGGCGAGCTGGTAGCCCAATTCCTCGAGCTTATGCGCGAAGGCGTGCCGCCCTGAATGCTTGCCCATGACCAGCGAGGTCTGCTTCACGCCGACATCCTCCGGCACCATGATCTCGTAGGTCTGCGTGTGCTTGAGCATGCCGTCCTGATGGATGCCGCTCTCATGCGCGAACGCGTTCCGCCCGACGATCGCCTTGTTGTATTGCACCGGGAACGAGGTGACGGCGGCGACGAGCTTGGAGGCGCGGGTCAGCATCTTGGAATTGATGCCGGTCCAGAACGGTATCACGTCGTTGCGCACCCGCATCGCCATCACCACCTCTTCGAGCGCGGCATTGCCGGCGCGCTCGCCGATGCCGTTGATGGTGCATTCGATTTGCCGCGCGCCGGCGCGCACGCCGGCGAGCGAATTCGCCACCGCCATGCCGAGATCGTTATGGCAGTGCACGGAAAAGCGCGCCTGGTCGGAATTCGGCACCCGTTCGCGCAGCATCTTGATGAGCGCGAAATATTCCTCCGGCACGGAATAGCCGACGGTGTCGGGAATGTTGATGGTGGTGGCGCCGGCCTTGATCGCGGCTTCGACGCAACGGCAGAGGAAATCGCGTTCGGTGCGGGTGCCGTCCTCGCTCGACCATTCGACGTCGTCGGTGTGGCCGCGCGCGCGCGTCACTTGCGCGATCACCATCTCGTAGACCTCGTGCGGCTCCTTCTGCAGCTTGTATTTCATGTGCACGGGCGAGGTGGACAGGAAAGTGTGGATGCGCCGCCGCTCCGCCGGCCGGATCGCTTCGGCGCAGCGGTCGATGTCCTTGAAGGCGGCGCGCGCGAGCCCGCAGACCACCGCGTTCTTGGTGCGTCTGGCGATTTCGTTGACGGCGGCAAAGTCGCCCTCCGAGGCGATCGGAAAGCCGGCCTCGATGACGTCGACGCCCATCTCGTCGAGCAACGCGGCGACTTCGAGTTTTTCTTCGTGCGTCATGGTCGCGCCGGGACATTGCTCGCCGTCGCGCAAGGTGGTGTCGAAAATGATGACGCCGGTCCTTTTCGGACTTCACGGGTTCGGCCATGCTCGGCTCGGGTTTGGCTGGAGCGGTCATAGTGTCAGGTCCTTGTCGGCGGCGCCCGGCCAACAGGTTTCGGATTGCGGGCGCTCTGTGGGGTCTTCGGGTTGCGGTGGCTCCTAGTCAAACCCCTGAGTGCCCAGGCCAAAATGCCCAGTCGGCCCTCAGGGGGCGCTAAGGAGCAGGAGGCCGCCAAGAAGCCCGCACCGCATGAGGGCAGCGCCGGACACGGCCGTATCGGCCGCCGGGTCCATCGCGCTGATACTGGTGGCGCGTTGCCGTCGTCTCCCTCGGATCCACCATCACGGAGCGCGGTAAAGGCCGCGTAAATCTTCTGTGGGACCGGCCCTCTTTTAACGGAAGAACCCGGCCCCGGCGCAAGGCCGGATCCGGCATCCTCGCGCTAGACACTACTATGCTCGCGTTATGAGGGCTTCGCCAGACTGACTGGCCCAATGCACGCCTGCGCAGTGTGATGGGCACTTTATCTCCTCATCCGTTGCTGCTCTTCGCCGGCCCATCTGGCTCGTTCGGCTGCAATGCGGCCTTCGTCGCTCCAATGCGCTACAATGGCAAAAAAGACAGGGAGACTTGACCTATGATCGTCGACTTCGTGCAGTTCACATACTGCCCGCCCGGCCTCCCCCGCGAGCAAATCCTCGAGTGCCCCACCACCATTCCGCGCTCGCGCGGCGACAAAGGCTGGTCCGCGAGCGCTACATCGTCGGCGAAGACGGCAGCGGCGGCGCGTTTTCTATCTCGCCGTCGAAAGCAGCCGCGCAGCGCGGTCGCGACGCCGAATGGTTTCCCAACGTCAAGGCGCGCACCGGCTCGCTGCCGACCATCCGCTATTTCGATCTGACGATGATCGTCGACAACGAAACCTGCACTGTTGCTGAGTTCCGCCGAACGCCGCGGCGGAAGCGGCGGAGTGACTGAGGTCATGTGGAATTGACATGGTCAGTTGCCGCGCCCGTCGCGGCATCCACGTCTCGTTTCCAGTCGGCCAAACGTGGATGGCCGGACCGCCTGGGTCAAGCCCCGGCGATGCACGAGCGCTTTCGTTCTTCCTCCGGCGTTACGTGTTCTTCGTCCGCCGCCGAACCGTGCTCGCATGTACCCTGCCGGCCATAATGCCGATGGCAGGCGGCGCAAATTCCGTCGAGCCGATCGGCTGGCCTCCGGAGTCGCTTTCATCGCCGGCTTCAGGCCGCCCGATAGGCCTTGTTTGCGGCGTCCGCGAACTTCTTGACGTAGACGTTTCCACTGCGGATCGCGCGCCCGCTGCGGAATCATCAAGGCGTTGGTGGCTTCGGCAAGCGTCGCGGCGCCGCTGACGATCCGTTCCCAATCGTCTTCCGTCTTGGGGGACAGGTCGTGCTCGCCCTTCTCGTCGATCATCACGGCGTTGACGCTCCAGACGATTTTTGCGGCCGGCGTGAGCACATGTTCCATGAAGGTTTTCATGTCGACATGAGCCTGGAAAGACGGCGCCGGCTCGGCATTTTCACCGAGCGACGGCGAGAGAAGCGCGCAAGCGGCAGCGAGCATGGTCAGAACGCCGGACAGAACGCGGATGGCGATCATTTCATCCCCTCCCGCCTCTCTCATCCGGGCTGCATGGTAAAGCCGATCCAGCGCCCGCAGGCGACCACGGCGACCCACAACAGGATCGATAATCCTCCGGCCAGCCGCGCCGAGAGCGGCAGCCGCGGATCGTTTTCCCATTTCGGCAGGTCTCGGGCGTTGATCGCGTGAAAGATCACCATGTTCAATCCGGCGGCGCCGATCAGTAAAATCTTGGCGATGAAATACCCATTGCCCAGATATTTGGCGGCGTTGGAAATGAACATGAGGCCGCCCGAGGCGACGGCGACGACAAACGCGCCCCAGGTGAGCGGCAGAATGCCCTGCGTCACGCGGCTCACCGGCCGATCGGTCGAGGCGAGCCCAAGGAGTTCTCAGGTCGACAACGAGAATGGACCCGACCACCAGGCAGATTGAGAGCACGTGCACCGATTCAATGAGCGGAAACAACAGATCGTTCTCGCGGATATTATCCGCCAGCGCGCTGTTCTCGAGATAGGAGATCAGGCCCTGCAGTTGCAGCATCATCCTGCCTGCGTGTAGGCGATGAAGCGGCCGGCGAAGATGACGCCGCACCAGGCCAGGATCGAGACGGTCGCCGCAAAACGCCCGGCAATGCGGCGCCCCGATCCTTGTCCCAAAATCCCGGCGCCGACGACAGCGACCATTGCAGCAGGCCGGTCAGCGCCAGCGCGGCGGCAAGCAGCGCCATTTTGAGATAGAAGGTCGTGTTGAGCAGCGAGCGGCGCGGTTCGCCGATGATCAGCAGGCTTCCAGTGACCAGGAGGATCAGCACGACCGGCCAGATCAGCGGAAGGACCGACGCGCCACGTCCGGCAATGGAGCATCGCGCTGGAGCACCCGCCAGATCCGCAGATCGACCAGGATCGCGGACGAAAAAAGCACGGCGACGCTCAGAATATGAATCGTCTGCAGGTTCGGAATAATCCAGCCGGTCGTCTGGATCGTGTGGCTCAGCGGGGTCGCCGCCAGCCATTTGCTGAACTCGTTGACGATTGCGGCATCGATCATGACGTCACTGGTCGGCGGGCGTCAGGCTGAAACTGAGCGCCTGGCCATTCGGCAAATCGACCTTGAGCAAAAAGCCGCCCGGATTGCCGTCGCGCAGCGGCGCATAGTGGAACACCGCGTGATCTCCGGGCTGGAGGGAGCGTTTGGTCCAGCCCGAGCGGGTCAAAACCCCGGGCTCGAGACTTCGAACGCCAACGTGTGAGCCGGCTCGCCGTCCTTGGCATCGGTCTCGATGAC